>CAMKUA010000037.1:0-21804 GCA_946415825.1 uncultured Prevotella sp.
GATCAGACACAGAAATAAGATACTTTTCTTCTTCATAATCGTTTCGTTATTTAATGATTTGATTGACTTAATGCGATGGCAAAATTAAGATGAATATGTGAACCGCGCAAGGTTTTAAAAGGGAAATCGCCATCGGGGGTGTTGCATGTTTTTTGAAGTTAATTGATTGGTAATAAGATATATAAGTAAAAACGGACAGAGAAAAAAGTGGCTGAGAGGAACGGGCAGTGAAGGCAAAAACCATGAAAAAGACTTGCTAGTATGATGAAATAGCCGTAATTTTGCAGGCAAATTGCAATCGATATGAAGAAACTATTCATCATACTGGCAGTCATGGCCATCATAATAGGTTGCGCCGAACAACACCCTCCTCAGTTTGTACAGGTCTGGAAAAAGATTAATAAACCTGAGGAGGCAAGAGTCATTTTGGCTAAGGTAAACACAAACGCCCTGACGGAGAGTGGCAAGGCTGAATACGGTCTGCTGAAAACGATAGTGGCCTATAAGATGCATAGAAAACTGGAAAATGACTCACTCATATCCGCCAGTATTGACTACTACAATCGTTATGGCGACGACTGGCTCCGCAGTCGAGCCTATTTATACCGTGGAATTGTAAGAATGTACCGATTTGGTAATATTATTGATGCCGTCAAGGATTTCAAGGTGGCAGAGTACATCTCGGAGAAAAATGATGACGAAGAATTGAAAAGCCAAGTCTATCAATTGTTGGCTCACGTCAACTACTATTTCAGGAATCAGCCATCTATTCTAAAGTATTCGCATAAGTTGCTGGACAGTAGCATCGAACTCAACGACAGTACGATGATGGTAAAAAGCCTGCTCATGTGTGCAACCGCTCATGCTGACATGGATCAGTTGGACAGTGCTTTTACCTATATTATGAAAGGTGTTGAGATGGAGAAACATGCAAACATGTCCATGTTGTCAGATATCTATAGTTTAGTTTCAGAGTTATATGCGGAGAAGGGTGAAGCCATCAAGGCAGAAGAATACTTGCAAGAATGGAAACAATTGGACGGCACCCACGCCACCCACACCACATGGTATCTGATACCGGCTTACATAAGAAAGGCCCAAGGAGAATATGAGAAGGCTATCCAACTGGCAAAGATGGGTCTTGAAGATAGTGACCAGAGAACTCGCAGAAAATGTCTGGTACTTCTGTCCGAACTATATGAATTGACGGGCAATCAAGAGCAGGCTTCAGAAACAAGGATGATGATAGGTGAGTATGACGATATGAAATACACCATTCAGGCTATGCAGATGGTTGACTGGCAACAAAAGTTTGACGAGATACAGCATAGCAAGGACTTTTACGGTCGTATGACTTGGATGCAGAGACTGATTATCGCCCTGATTGTGGTGACTGTTCTCGCCATCGGAACCGGTATGTGGTGGCACCATAGGAAGGTGCGCCGGCTGAGTTTCCGGCTGGATGAGGACGCAAGACGCATCTCTGAATTACGAACGAATATAGAGTTGCAGGAGAAGAGCGGAGCCGAGAACAGTCAGGAAATGGCACGGCTGAAAGAGGAACTGGAAAACCGCATGGAGCGCATATCAGGCACATTACTGATTGGGACACAGATGTACAGCCAGTTGCAGCAGCGCCAGTGCATCGCCGAAGCTACTGCCAAGGAACAGCAGTGCCTGGTGGACTATTTCGCCCAGTTGCGTCCGAAGCGCTGGCAGGAGTGGGAGCGCAAGTACAGCGGACTCTCCACCGCGCAGTACATCTTCCTCATCATGCAGGATGACCTTCACTTCGACGACGAAGCCATCGCTGCCGCCCTCAATGTGAAACGCACCTCCGTCCGCAGCATGCGCTCAAGGATCAAAGGCCGGGAGAGGTAAAGTAGGAATGAAACTGAGAGCGGCTAACGGCCACCAGTGAGGAGGTTGCAGAAAGAGGGAAAGAAACGCTTAAGAAAGAGATAGAGAGCCACACATAGAGCAGCGGTAAAGAGAGGCGTGGCGAAATAGAGGAAGAGCATCGACCAGACATTGTCGCCCAGACAGAACACGATGAAGACAACCTTCGACACCTCGAAAAGGACGGACGTGTGGAGGGCATAGACAAAAAAACTGCTGCCAGCCAGTGTGGAATTGACATGCACCCTACCCCGTTCTAAAAGATAAGCAACAATAATAAAGGCAGAAATGGTTCCTAAAAAAACACCCGTCTGATGAATCATGAGATTATAACTGGTGCCTCTTGTTAATGCATCAGCTATCGCAATAGGTAAGTACACCAATGGTATGTATGGATAGCATCTGAAACGATCAACAAAGTTCTCTTTCCGAATACCATAATAGGCCCCCAAACAGAAGAAGAAGGATGCCTGGCTTAAAAGAACACACCAATTGCCATCGGGTGCAAATAGGGGTTGATAAAGGAAAAAAAAGATGCCCAACAATATCACCAGCCACTTGCCCATACGATTCAATAGCAAGAAGATGACAGGTGAGAGTACAACCATAATCATGAGATCGCGCACGTACCACATAGGCAGGTTGATGGGATAAGGAAAGCCCGTGCCGTTGGCATCGTGGAATAGGCGGAGAGGCGAGGTAATAATAAGCGTCTGGGCGGCTCCAGAGAAAAGGATATATGCATCGTGGAGCAAGGCAGCTAAGAGGTTCCACAAGAGATAGGGAATAAGGAGCGTACGGGCACGTTTGAGGAGCTTCTGCTTATAGATGCTGCCATCGAACTGACCTCGGAAGAAAAAGAGGTAGCCGGAGATGATGAAGAAGAGCGGAACGCCTATCTGGGGTAACACCTCGCTGAAGAAATTGACAAGAAGCACAAACCAGGCAGGAGGGTTAAGCCCATAATGCACACCCTGATAGATAAAGGCATGCTCAATGAGGTCAAAATGAATGAAGATAATGCCCAACGTGAGCGGGAATCGCAGGTAACTGATGGTTTGGGACTGGAGTTCGTCGTTGGTCATGGGCGCTCACCTTTCTGCTTGAGTTGTAGGCGAATCTCGCGCTTCTTACGAAGCACTTCAAGGCGCTCGTGGGCATGACGATAGGTGCGTCGCTTCTCAACACCATAGACAACGCAGGCAAAACCGAAGTAGGCTGCAGCAAGGATCCATAGACAACGTATTTCACCTACCACATCACTCAACACGCCTCCCATCGTATTCATACGCATAAAGGCCCGCACGCCGAAAGTGCTGGGAAAAAGCCAGGAGATGCCCTGCCAGGCTCCGGGGATGCTGGACTGAGGCCACGACACACCACTGAGGAACAGCAGGGGTAGCGAGATAAACACCATGAGCAGCATGACATTCTCGCGGTAATGCACCAGACAGGATACGGTCATGCCAAAGAAGGTACAAGCCAACAGATATGGCACCATGAGGGCTAACAGATCCTGCCAATGGACGAGGGCAATAAACGAGAAGAGACGGGGCACCACCATTGTGAGCCAGACAGACATGACGGCATAGACCATGAGATAACAGAGGGCCTTGCCACAGATGATGCGATAGATACCCGAATAGCAGCGGTTGATGGGTACCAGGTCACTATAACGGTTGCGCTCGCGGGCCGTACCTGCCGCCAGACCGATGCCCAGCACCAGCGTCTGTTGAAGAATGAGCATAAGCACACCGGGAATGATAAAGTTGCCATAACCGGCTCCGGGATTGAAGAGAGGCACATCTTCGAAATCGAGCGGACGAGTGGTGATGGCATCCTCACGGTCGGTATAATTGCCCGACACCTTCTTCTGAATCTCGGCTCCCATAGCCTGAGTGACCTGCACCGATGTCATATAGATGGCCTTGTAGGTAAGCATGAGCGACATGTCGCAATAGACGCTGATTGTGGCCTGCTCCATACGGTTGATCTTCGTGGCGAAATCGGAGGGTATGAGATAGACACCCTTGACAATCTGACGGCTGACGAGCGACTGGGCATCATCAAGATCCTCTGCATAGGAGACTATCTTCACATCGGGCGAGGCATCGGCCATGCGCACAAACTGGCGCGAGAGTTGGGTGTGGGACTGATCGACTACCACCACGGGCACCTCGTGAACCACCTCGTTGTTATATATCCATGAATACAGCAGGGGATAAGCCAGCGGCACGATGATACAGAAGATAAGCACGCCCTCATCGCGGAAGACCTGCTTGATCTCCTGACGCCAGATATAGCAGGCATCGTCGAACCAATGTATAATCTTATGGAATATAGACATAATGAAGCATGGCGTTTTTGATTTTCATGACCACGAACCACGGCAATAGCACAAAGCCCACAAGGGCCACCAGATGGAACCACGCATTGATAAGCGGGAAGCCATTGAACACCGTAATCTGGTAGAGCATATAATAATGGCGCAGCGGGAAGAGCCACGTAAGCGCCTGAATGGGCGTATCCATGCCCATCACCGGGAAGGCAGAACCTGCAAGGGAGAAACTGAGCACGGCCCACAGCGAACAGACACTCATCGACATGCGAAGCGAGGGGAATAAGCCGAAGGCGAAGACGCCGAAACCGATAGAGCCAAACACCTCGAGCAGCGACAATAGCAGGATGTCCCAGA
Organism: uncultured Prevotella sp.; assembly: GCA_946415825.1. Classification (GTDB taxonomy): domain Bacteria; phylum Bacteroidota; class Bacteroidia; order Bacteroidales; family Bacteroidaceae; genus Prevotella. The sequence goes on from CAMKUA010000037.1 coordinate 4,595, forward strand.
AATCACCCTGATGGGGGAAGTGGAGGATACCGTAGATATAGAACTGATAAAAGAGTATGAGTGCCAAGAAGATAAGCGACTGGGGCAGGAACTTACCGAGAATGGCAACGACGATGCGATTGTCGGCGAGTTTTACCCACTCCTTGCCACGTCCGAACTTCAACTCCATGCCCAACGAATAGGCAGAGATGAGAAATATAAACAGCATCATGACACCAGGCACGAGTACCGTGGAAAGGTAAGAGTTATAATTCGTCCAGGGATTAGCCACCTGATGGAGATCGACACGAATGGGCTGCAGAAAGGTGGCAATCTGCTCGGGGGTATAACCCTTGGCACGCATCGTGGCCTGACCAACGGCTGCGGAACCGAGGTTGGAGATGGTCTTCAGGTCGCGCATAAGCAACGAACCTGACATAACCGACGCCATGTTATAATAATAGGATATCTTAGGCCGGCGCGACGACAGCAGAGCATCGGTAGTGCCCTTGGGGATATAGAGAAAAGCGTAGATCTGATTCTCCTGAATGGCTCGACGAGCATCGGCCACACTGGGATAACGAGCCACCACCTTCGAACTCTGGAAGGCATCGAGACGACGAATGAGACCGCGCGAGGTGGATGTATTGTCGAGATCGACAATACCCACTGGCATATCTTCTGGCAGGCCCTCGTCCATGAGCGAGGTGAAGAACACCATCGCCAGCAAGGGGAAAGCCACCATGCTGAAGAAGTAAATGCGATTCACAAAGAGAATCTTGCACTCACGCCTTGCAACCTGCCATATCAGTCGAAGTGTATTCACCTATTTCTTAATAATCAGTGACATACCGGGACGAAGGCCTTCAAACTTTTCGACGGGACGGGCCTTGACCTCGAAGGTCTTCAGATCGTACTGGCCATTGGCCTTTGTGGCTTTCCACACGGCATACGAGCCCTGGTCCTTGAGGTAATACACCTTCATCTTGATATCCTTATTGAAAGCGGGAACGAAAACAGTGAACTCAGTACCCACCTGCATACCGTTAAGTTGATCTTCACGGACATTGAATGTGCCCCACATATCCTGCATCACGGAGATAGACATGATGGGAGATCCCGTGCCAACAAGTTCGCCTACCTTGGGATAGACATCGCTGACCTCACCTTCCATCTGAGCCACCTGAACGGTCTCGTGGATATAACTGTTCACCTCATTGACGGCACCCTTGGCACGCCCTACCTGAGCTGCTGCTGCTAGCTTATCCTCCATACGGGCACCATTGACAGCCATGTCGTATTGACTCTGGGCTGCCTTTACCTGAGCTTCCATCGCCTTATAATTAGCATAGGCCTCATCGCGCTTCTGGGCACTCATCACACCCTCGTCGTAAAGGCGTTGTACACGGTTGTAAGACTTTTCTGCAATCTCAAAACCAGCCTTGGCTTGCTGGAGAACGGAGAAAGCACCCTGGATCTGCTCCTTACGGGCACCATTCTGGGCCTTCAGTTCGAGGGCAGCTGCAGCACTCTGGGCACTCTGTGCCTGTTCCATCTTGGCACGCACCTCGGGAGCGTCGAGGATAGCGAGGGTATCACCCACCTTGACATAGTCGCCCTCCTTCACCCGGAGTTCAAGAATGCGCCCTGGCACCTTGCTGGACACACGATACTCGGACACTTCGACCTGACCTTGGATGATATCAGGATCACGATCGAGCACCAGGAAACCAATGATAGCTACGATAATCACTACCCCCACAAAACCTGCTATAGCAAGCAGGATATTGTTATGTTGACTCTTTGCTGACATAGATAAATTTGACTATTTGACTACTATTTGACAATAAATTATTCCAATGTTCCAAGGGCTTTCTGCAGATCAACCTGACTGAGTTTTACATCGATCTCTGCGTCGATTTTCTGCGACTGGGCCTGCAGCCATGCCGTCTGCGCCTCCATGACTGCTGAGGGGGTGATGACACCCTCGCTGAAGCCGAGATTGGCAATGCGGAGATTTTCTTCGGCACGCTGGATATTAGACTGCGCCATCGTGAGTGTCTTGTTAGCCTCATCTACCCTGAAAGCAGATTGGTTGACCTGCAGCTCTACGAGTTCACGAGCCTCAGCCAGTTCGAGGTTTGCAATACTGGTAGCACCCTTTGAGGCACGTACTTTATACATCACGTCGCCCCAGTTCCAAATGGGTACACGCACCAGCACACCTACGTTCCAGAAGCCACCAAACTTTCTCTCAAAGCCATTGAACGTGTTTGGGTTGCTGACGGAATAGCCTCCCGTCAAAGCCACCTGTGGCAGATTACCTGCACGAAGGATATTGGTGGCCTGTTTGGAGATATCGATGGAGTTCTGCAGCATCCTGAGTTCAGGACGGTTTTCGACGGCCAACTCGACATTCAACTGCGGGGCAAATTCCACCACGGCAATGTTCTCAGCCATCTCGTCGGCAAGGGTTACCACTTCGTCGAGGGGAAGACCGCAGAGCTGATTTAACAGCATGCGCGAGAGCACCAGACCATCGTTGACCTTAGTAAGCATCATCTCGGCCTCGTTGACCTTGACATCGACACTCAGACCATCGCTCCTGGTGGCAACACCTTCGTCGATCATCTTGTGAACATCGGTATCAAACTTCTTCACAAGGTCAAGAAAACTCTCTGCAAGTTCCTTCTTATGATGGAGCGACACGACCTGCCAATAAGCCTGATCGATTCTATAGATGGTGGCCTGGCGACGGGCATTCAACGAATTTTCGGCCATGTCTTCGCTTAGGTCGGCCATCTTATTCATGGCAATAATGCTTCCACCCATAAAGATGGGCTGTGTAAGCATGACAGAACCTGCGAAGAGGTTACGGGTATCAGTGTCGAAGGCATCGACAATCTGCTGGCCCAGGGCATTAAGTGTGGCCTCCATGCCTTGCATGCCACCCTGCAGACTGGTCTGCAATCCACCTAACATCTGCAGAACCTCGGAAGGAGGCACGCCCAACTTCATGAAGGCTGCCCCCAACTGTGTCATCGAGGTCTCGATGCCAGCCATCGAAGGCTGCATGTTACCCACCACCGCAGTACCGATATGTGGCAGACTCTGCTTTTGTGCGTCGCTCAGCAAGGATATTGGCTTGCTGGTGTACTGATAGGTACCGATGGCATTGACATGAGGCAGATACTTAGTGCGAGCCGACTTACGGAGATTGGCAGCCACCTCCTGTTTCAACTTGGAAACACCCAACTGCTTATTATTGCGCAGGGCCATCTGGCGACAACTGTCGAGACTCAGCACCCTCTGAGCACCCGCAGAGAAAGGTAAAAAGGTAAAAAGATAAAAAGGCAAAAACCATTTTACCCAGCCTTTAACCATCCTTAATCCTTTCCTATTCATCTCTATTCTTATTATATTCTTAAATTTATTTAAAACTAAATATTCTTGATCCGATCATATTGCCATCGGCAAAGATGCTAACGCGATAGTCGCCTGCCTCGAGCATCTGAGAGACATTCCAATAGACGATTACAGGTGTTTCCTCACCCGTATATTCAATGGTCTTCTTGGCAGAGCACTCCAGACTGCGATTCTCATAGGCGAAGGTTCCCCCACCCTTCAGCGTATTGCCGCCAGGGTTCTGAATACGCACATAGATGGTGCGATTGCCATTCGAGGCTGTCACATTCTTGGTAATGACGAAGTTGACCTTCATCTGCGTACAATCCTTCAGTTTCTTGGCATCCTTGCCATGCTTATTGAGGGCCTGCAACTGAATGTTCGTCGCATCGAGCTGGGCTGCAATGGCCACCTTCTCTGAGAGCGAAGCCTTCTCGTGGCTCAGACCAGCCACCTGGGCTGTACGCTGTTCAAGTTCGGCACTCACACGGGAGTTCTCAGCCTTCAGGTTCTCGTTCAGACGATTCAGAGAGTCGATCTGCATCACATAGTCGCGAAGCACGGCACGCACAGTGGCAAGTTCTTTCTTCAGACGGGCTATCTCACGGGCATCAGTATCCTTCACACGTTTCAACTCTTCGAGCAACTGCTGGGTGCGCATCTGTTCCTGAGTAAGCTGAGCCACGATGGAGTCGTTGTTGATCTGTGTCTTCATCTCACTATATTGCAAGGCAAAACGCTCGTACTCGTTCTCCATCTCCTGCTTATCGAGAGCAGCCAATTCCTGCATATCCTTATTGGCCTGCTTCTGTTCCTCCAGGTTCAAAAAGAGCCACGCAACACCAGCCAACAAGGCCAGAATCACGATAATTAGTGGAACGATAATTTTCTTATTCATAAAAAACCACATTTCTTTTTCGGGTGCAAAAATAGACAATTCCTACGAAATAACAAAGAAAAAACACAAAACATTTGGAACTTATTAATAAAAGATGTATATTTGCAACATCATTTTACATCACCTTTATGAATAGAAACGGATACCTTTACAGGATCTTTGACCTCTATTACGACGGTTTCAGGAATATGCGCCTTGGCAAGACGCTTTGGGCGATTATTCTGATAAAATTGTTTATTATCTTTGCAGTGCTCAAGGTGTTTTTCTTCCCCAACTTCCTGAAACAGCATGCCAACGGCGACGAGGCGGACTTCGTGGCGACTGAACTAACAGAACGAGCCAATCCATAAAACTCAATAATTATGTTTAACAACGTATTCTTAGACATTGATGCCGGGACCATCGACTGGTCGAGAGCGCAATTCGCCCTCACGGCAATCTATCACTGGCTCTTCGTGCCCTTGACGCTGGGTCTGGCGATCATCATGGGCATCGCAGAGACCAAGTACTATCGAACGAAGGATGAATTCTGGAAAAAGACGGCCAAATTCTGGCAGAAACTCTTTGGCATCAACTTTGCCATGGGTGTTGCTACTGGTATCATCCTGGAATTTGAGTTTGGCACCAACTGGAGTAACTACTCCTGGTTTGTGGGCGACATCTTTGGTGCGCCACTGGCTGTAGAAGGTATTGTGGCTTTCTTTATGGAGAGTACCTTCGTGGCTGTGATGTACTTTGGCTGGAAGAAGGTATCGCCAGGATTCCACCTTGCCTCAACATGGCTCACTGGTCTGGGAGCAACGATTTCTGCCTGGTGGATCCTCGTAGCCAATGCTTGGATGCAGTATCCTGTAGGGTGTGAGTTCAATCCCGACACCATGCGCAATGAGATGGTGAGCTTTGCCGAAGTGGCCCTCTCACCGTTTGCTGTGAGCAAGTTCTGTCACACAGTCACTTCTGCCTGGATCATAGGCGCCATCTTCTGCGTAGGCGTCTGCTGCTGGTATCTGATGAAGAAGCGTGATACAAAATTCGCTATTGAAAGCATGAAGATCGGTGCTGCCGTAGGATTGGTAGCCTCGCTGCTGGCTGCTGCTACAGGTCATAAGTCGGCACAGGATGTAGCTGCCGTGCAGCCTATGAAGCTCGCTGCCATGGAAGCCCTCTATGACGGTGGAACCGATATCGGACTGAAGGTTATAGAAGGTATCGAGGTACCCAATGCCCTCTCGTTTATGGCCACAAACGATTTCCATGGCTACGTGCCTGGCATCAACGACATCCTGAATGGTTACACCACACCCGACGGTAAGGTGGAACTCTCTGTGGAAGAGAAGATAGAACGGGGTAAGAAGGCCATCACCGCCCTTGCCAACTATCGTCAGGCAAAGTTCAGTTCAAGTGGTGACGACTCGGCCGTTGCCTACAATCTGAATATACTGAAAGAGAACATGCCTTACTTCGGCTATGGCTATATCAAGGACAAAAACGACGTTGTGCCACCCGTGCCCATTAATTTCTGGGCTTTCCGCGTGATGGTGGGTGTGGGCTGCCTGTTTATACTTTTCTTTGCCGTGGTGCTTGCTGGCGCCTACGGTTTCCCAAAGAAATTATGGGCGAAACGGGATATCACTGCCCTACCTGCCTGGCACTACTGGATAGCCATCTTGCTCATCCCACTGGGATATATCGGTTCTGAGAGTGGTTGGCTAGTGGCTGAGTTCGGACGTCAGCCCTGGACCATTCAGGACATGTTGCCCACATGGGCAGCAGTCAGCGACCTCCAGTCGTCGAGCGTCGCCCTCACGTTCTTCCTCTTCCTGATACTCTTTACAACCATGCTTGCAGTGGAGATTAACATTATGCTCAAACAAATTAAGAAAGGACCGGAATTATGACATACGAATTTTTACAGCATTATTGGTGCTTCATTGTCTCGTTGTTGGGAGCACTCTTGGTATTTCTGTTGTTTGTGCAGGGTGCCAACTCTGTAGCCCGTTCACTTGGCTACACAGAGGAGGGTCGCAGACTTGTGTATAACTCTACAGGCCGTAAGTGGGAGTTCACATTTACCACCCTCGTTACCTTTGGAGGAGCCTTCTTCGCTTCGTTCCCACTCTTCTACTCCACCTCGTTTGGTGGTGCCTACTGGCTTTGGATGATCATCCTCTTCACGTTCGTGTTACAGGCCGTCAGCTATGAGTTCCAGAATAAGATTGGCAACATTCTCGGTCCAAGGACATTCCAGTTTTTCCTGACACTTAATGGTATCTTAGGTCCATTACTCTTAGGAGGTGCCGTAGCCACCTTCTTCGAGGGCTCGAACTTCATTATCGAGAAGAACAATCTGGTAGATGTCACAGCCATCACCCCGATTATCTCGCGGTGGGCTAATGCCTCGCATGGTCTCGATGCCCTGCTCAATCCCTGGGTACTTGTGTTTGGTTTTGCCGTGGTGTTCCTAGCCAGAGTATTGGGCATCCTCTATGTCATGAACAATGTGGACGACGAGAATATCCGTTCACGTGGCAGTGTGCGATTGGTTGGGGCTGCAGTGCCTTTCCTGGTGCTCTTCGTGGCGTATCTCGTCCACCTGATGCTGAAGGAGGGCTTTGCCGTAGATGATTTCGGACGCATCTACATGGAACCATACAAGTATTTCAACAACTTTATCGAGATGTGGTATCTGCTCGTGACACTGCTCATTGGTGTGATACTGGTGCTCTATGGCATTGGTAAAACCATTTTCTCGAAGGATTATGTAGGAGGTATCTGGCCTGCCGGCATTGGCACCGTACTCACTGTGCTCGCCCTGTTGCTTTGCAGTGCATGGAACCATACAGCTTACTATCCATCGACAGCAGACTTACAGTCGTCGCTGACGCTCGAGAACTCCTGCTCCAGTGAGTTCACGTTGACAACGATGTTCTACGTATCGCTGCTTGTGCCCTTCGTGCTGGCTTATATCATCTACTGCTGGCGCGCCATCGACAAAAAGAAACTCACTAGGGAGGAGATCGAAACCGATCATGCATATTAAGGAACAAAGGCTCCGCAGGCATCTGCGGAGCCTTATCTGGCTGTTACTTGTCGTGCTGTCATGGTGCACAGCAACTGCTCAGGAGCACCATCGGCTTACTAACCTGCCTCACATGTTTATCAACACGTTTACTGGTGAAGATATCACCAGCAAGGATACACAGGTTCTGGCCAAATTGTGGTACGTTGACGAACAGGACCAAGAAATATTCTACGACTCTGTCATGATTCGGGGACGAGGTAACGCCACCTGGGATCTCAAGAAGAAGAAGCCCTACCGTATCAAATTTGCCCAGAAGACGCGTCTTTTGGGCGATGATCATGCCAATGCCAGGAAATGGACACTGCTGGCCAATCATGGTGACAAATCGCTGATGCGCAATGCCCTGGCAGCCTACATCGGAGACCTGTGTGGACAACCGTTCACACCATCAGCCAAGTTTATCGACCTGACACTGAACGGAAACTATCGAGGTATTTACCAAATATCCGATCAGATTGAAGTACGCAAACATCGTGTTGACATCGCCAAACAAGACTATCCACTTACAGAAGAGAGCAACATCACAGGAGGTTACCTGATGGAGGCTGACGGAACGATTGACTTTAACGCCGGCTACACAGGCTTTTGGACTCCCAGGGGTGTGCCTGTGAATATCCATTATCCTGACAAAGACGAGATCGACAACCAACAGCTATCGTATATCCGAGACTTCGTGACGCTTTTCGAATACCGTCTGTTCGATCTTGACTTTAACAGTTCTGAGGGGTATCGCCACTATGTGGACAGCACCTCACTGGCCAGTTGGTATATTGCCTCTGAGATCACTGCCAACATCGACTACTTGTGGAGCATGTACTTTTACAAGGAGCAAGACGACCAACGACTCCACTTCGGACCGTTATGGGACTACGACATCGCCTTCGACAACGATAGGCGCATGGAGGACATGGGGTATGATCCACGACGACAACTGATGGCCGACATCGGATTCACCAATGTTGGTACTGGCGAGTGGATCAAGCGTATGTGGCAAGACAAGTGGTTCCAGAAGTTGATACTACGTCACTACGTGACTCTCTACAACAACGGACTGGAGAGCAAGCTGCTGAATAAGATCGACAGTCTGAGCCAGCATCTCGAGCCATCACAGCAACTGAACTACCAATATTGGAGTATCGACCAACGTACCATGACAGAAGTCGTGCTCTTCTCTTCCTATGAAGAATATGTTGACGACCTGCGAGCATTTATAAAAGAACGTGTACAAGCCCTTCTCGAAGCCTTCGCCCAGCGCCAGGATGAGCCGGTGGATATCAACAGTTTAATCGACACCTCTATCCACACCATCGAGACTGAATATCCTGACTTCGATCAGGCAGACTATCATATCAGACTATACGACCACACAGGTAGAGAGGTGCTTTGCTCAACTACAGGCAATCGGGTTAAGACAGACCAGTTACCTCATGGTCTATACTTCGTCGTCTGGGAGCACCAAGGGAAGCGCCACTCAGCCAAGTTCGTGAGACGATGACACCCTCAGCGCACGCATGGCATTGAGGACGGCAAGGACGGTGACACCCACATCAGCAAAGACAGCCAGCCACATGGTGGCGATACCTAAGGCAGCAAGGATCAGTACGGCCACCTTGACATCAATGGCAAACCAGACGTTCTGACGAGCGATGGCAAGGGTGCGACGGGCAATGCTGATGGCAAGGGCTATTTTCGAGGGTTTGTCGTCCATAAGCACCACGTCAGCAGCCTCGATGGCAGCATCCGACCCAAGACCTCCCATGGCGATACCTACATCAGCACGAGCCAACACAGGGGCATCGTTGATGCCATCGCCCACAAAGGCCAGATAGCTACCTTCAGACTTCTCTGAAAGCAGGCGCTCCACATGGGAGACTTTATCAGCAGGCAGGAGTTCGGCATGGTATTCTGAGAGACCAAGCGTATGAGCTACGAGTTCGCCTACCTCCTTACGATCACCTGTAAGCATCACCGTCTTGGCAACACCAAGATTCGTCAGACGGGATACAGCCTCACTACTATCGTCCTTGATCTTATCATTGATAACGATATGACCAGCATATCGGCCATTGATTGCCACATGGATAATCGTGCCCACATGATGGCAATCGTGCCATTTGGCACCTACTGCATCCATCATCTTCGTATTGCCCACACAGACCACATCCTCACCTACCTTGGCACGGATGCCATGACCTGCGACCTCTTCTACATCGCTCACCTTACAACCATCTGTAGCCTCATCGGGGAAGGCATCGCGCAAGGCCGCTCCAATAGGATGAGTGGAGAAATGTTCGACATGGGCAGCAAGATGAAGAAGCTGATGTTCATCGCAGGTGTCAGGATGTACCGCAGAGACAGCAAACTGACCATGCGTGAGTGTTCCCGTCTTGTCGAAGACCACCGTTCCCACCTTTGCCAACACATCCATATAGTTGGAGCCCTTTACCAGAATACCATTGCGCGAGGCTCCACCAATACCACCAAAGAAGGTAAGGGGCACGCTGATGACCAGTGCACAAGGACAAGAGACGACCAGGAACATCAGGGCTCTATAGAGCCAGGTAGCGAAATCACCTCCCAACAAGGTAGGGACAATTGCCAATGCGATGGCCAGGAATACCACGACAGGCGTATATACTCTGGCGAATCGAGTGATGAAGGTCTCGCTCTTCGACTTGTTCTCACCAGCATTCTCCACCAGACGTATGATCTTTGATACCGTACTCTCCCCAAAAGGTTTGGTGGTGCGCACCCTGACAACCCCAGAGAGATTCACACAACCCGAGATGATCTCGTCGCCCTCGTTGACCTCGCGAGGCAGTGTCTCACCCGTCAGGGCAACCGTATTCAGAGCTGTGGAGCCTTCGACGACCACACCATCCAAAGGGACCTTCTCACCTGGGCGAACGACGATGATCTCACCCACCCTCACCTCTTCAGGACTAACACCCTGCGTCTGACCTTCACGCTCTACATTCGCCACATCAGGACGGATATTCATCAGATGGGCGATGCTCGCACGACTTTTCCCTTCAGCATAGCCCTCGAAAAGTTCGCCCACCTGGAAGAATAGCATGACGAAGACCGCCTCAGGGAACTCCGTCTCTGCCCCAGGCAGGAAACCAATACAGAGTGCGCCAATAGTGGCCACCGACATGAGGAAATGCTCATTGAAAGCGTCGCCATGAAGAACGCCCTCCACAGCTTCTTTCAGCGTATCGTGCCCTATTAATAAATAAGGTACGAGATAAACAAGCAATAACTGCCAGGTGGAGAGGTTCAGATGCCTCTCCACCAAAAAGGCGGCGATTAATAATACGATGGTAATACCAATGAGCCAGAGCTGCTGCTTCAGGCTGTGCTCATGCTCATGATGATGCTCGTGAGACTCGTGTTCGTGGTGATGCTCATGTGAGCAGTTTTCACAATGATGATGTGCCATATCTTTACAGTTGTTTTGATTTCACGCTGCAAAGATACGGCACATTCACTGCAACTGGGTTGCAAAGCGGCTTATTTGGCGAAAAGTTGGTCGAGGAAGGTGTAGAATGCAGGATCCTCACCCACGATGACCTTCACGATTTTACCCTCAGGATCGATGACCACCTTAGTGGGGAAACCCTCAATCTGATACTTCTCGGCAAGCGACTGAAGTTTGTCGTCAGGACAGCGCACCTGCAACCAGGGCAACTGGTGCTCGTCAACGGCAGCTTTCCACTTCGCCTCCTGATCGCGGCAATCCACACCCAGAATCTCCATCTTGTCCTTGTACTTCGCATAGACCTCCTTCATACTGGGAATGCCTCGGATGCACCAGATGCACCAGGAGCCCCAGAAGTCGAGCACCACATATTTTCCACGAAGGGAAGAAAGCTTCAGGGGATTACCCTGCAGGTCGGGCAATTCGAAATCGGGCGCCAAGTCGGCAGCATCAGCCTGTTGGGCTTCAGTGACTTCAGCCGTTGCTGTCGCAACAGCCTTGGGTCGATTGGCACAAGAAGCTACCAGCGAGATGGTCGCAGAAAGCAATACGAGGATTAAAAAAACTTTTTTCATAAATGTCTATAATTAGTTATGGGCGCAAAGATAAACAAAAATCCCCGAACTCGCAAACAGTTCGGGGATTTTAAGATTATTTGTAACATTCGAAGATGTTGTCAACCATCTGCTGAGGCAGTTTCTTGGTGAAAAGGCTGACGATCCAAACCACTGGGAAGCCGCCCACCATAGCGATGGCACCACAGTTAATCGGGTTAATGGGATTACCAGCCAACATATTAATAACCGTCAGACCTACGCCCCAGATGAAGCAAGCCCAAACAGAGGCCGTTGTAACCTTCTTCCAGTAGAGGCCGAGCATAAACGGAGCCAGGAAAGCTCCTGCCAGAGCACCCCACGAGATACCCATCAGCTGAGCGATGAAGGTAGGCGGATTCAGGGCGATGAGCAGAGAGATGACGATGAAGAACATGATGAGCACACGCATCACCACCACCTTACGACGTTCAATCTTCTCAGCCACGATATCGTCGATGGTACCGTCCTCCACCTCACCAGGCAGCGATTTCTTATCACGATAGATCAGGTCGAGTGTCATCGTCGAAGAAGAAGTGAGCACCAGCGAAGCCAGTGTTGACATCGACGCACTGAGCACCAACAGTACCACGAGGGCAATCAGCACATCGGGCAGGGTGACGAGCATGGCAGGAACAATCGAGTCGAAGGCAATCTTACCCGTTGCCTCGTTGATGACAGGCTCATACAGGCGTCCGAAACCTCCCAGGAAATAGCAACCACCAGCCACGATAAAGGCAAAGATGGTCGAGATAACGGTACCACGCTTGATGGCACTCTCGTCGGTAATCGAGTAGAACTTACCCACCATCTGAGGCAGTCCCATCGTACCCAACGATGTCAGGATTACCACGCCTAAGAGTCCCCAGGGATCGGGCCCGAACCAGGAGGCAAAGCCGCCATTCACAGTAGGATCGGCATCAGAAGGGATGGCAGACAGCTTCTCGACAGCTGTTGCCAGACCACCCTGCGCATTCAGTACTGCGAGAATAACGGCCACGATGCCGAACAGCATGATGATACCCTGTATAAAGTCGTTCATGGCCGTAGCCTTATAACCGCCAATGATGACATAGACAGCAGTCAGGATCGACATGATGATGACACAATACTCGTAAGGGATGTCGAAACCCATCTCAAACAGACGGGAGATACCACTATAGACACCTGCCGTATAGGGAATCAGAAAGACGAAGGCGATGATAGAGGCTGCTACACGCAGACCCTGATCACTGAAACGCGTACCAAAGAAATCGGGCATCGTACGACTCTCAATATGCTGTGTCATCAACTTGGTGCGACGCCCCAGGATAATCCAGGCCAGAAGCGAACCGATGACGGCATTGCCGATACCGATCCAGGCACTCGACAATCCATAACGCCATCCGAACTGTCCGGCATAGCCCACAAAGACCACTGCTGAGAAATAACTGGTACCAAAGGCAAAGGCTGTGAGCCAGGGACCTACGGCACGTCCGCCTAATACAAAACCATCAACACTACTGGCCTGCTTGCGTGAATACACACCCACGCCAATCATCACTGCCAGGAAAATAAGGGTTAATACAACTTTGAAAATCATAATTAAAACGCTACTTGAACTTGGGCCTGAAGCCAATCATAATCCTTTGAACTGATATTCTCGCCACAGAGGCAACGAGTGTACTGCAACTGCACACGGCACTTCTTGTAAAACCAATATTGCACACCCAGTGTCAGGTTGGTCTGATCCCATCCATCCACCTTCGTATTGCGGTCGAAGGTCTCACCACTGGCCACAATATCGAGGGCATCCACCACGGGGATCGTAGTGGTCACATATCCACCACGGCTGTTTACGTCGCCATCCTTACCTCCCAGCCACTCTGCACGGATGCTGGCAGGACGGGCCTCCTTGTATTTGGCAGGTGAGTAGGGAACTGTCTTATACTCGCCACCCACACTGTAACGATTGCGCGTATAGTTGTCGCCCACCTGGATATCAGGGTTCCACGCTGCTGTACCCACAGCACAGCCCGTGCCCAGATAGCCCGAGGCCACCAGTCGGAGTCCGCTCATGGGGCGCACCTCGAGTTTGGCGATAAAGTCTTTCTGGTTGTTCTGGTCCTTACGGTTGATACCTTGACCACTCATCAGGGCGAGATCATAGTGTAGGAATCCATCAAACAGGTCGCCATAGATATCCAGACCCATATCACGACCATAGTTCACACCATTCAGCGGATCAGGTCCTTCACCAGCCAGATAGAGCACGGCCTGCGAATAGACATCGATCAGCTCGAGCTGGGTGGGAGAAAGAGGGTTCTCCATCGAGTACGAGTGCTTGAACTGTCCGAAGCGAACGGTCAGCGAATTGTCGTTAGAGATTCTGAAATCGGTGTAATACTCCTGAACCACACTCGAGAAGTCGTGCATAAACATAAACGACCAGCGGTCAGTGATGCGTGCCTTGGCCCATAGCAGGGTACGTTTAAGGTTGTAAGCGTTGGTGGCCTTACCATTGGGATTCTGATAGCTCCAGCCTCCCTGTGCATAACCATTAAGAGTGATTCTACTTGTGAAATCCTTCATCCAGTCAATTTCACCGTCTTTTTTCTGTTGCCCCATGGCGGCAACGCTGCTCAACACTGCCATCATCACTGCCAGTGTCCTCATTTTGCAAGTTTTACGTTTCATTTTGTCATTGTTTACAATTGAATTTTAGTTCTTGCGTCGGCAAAAGTACAACAATTCTTGCAAATAGACAAAATAATCGGTAAAAAACTTATTCCTACTTGTTGATTTTCTTACTTTCCAGTTGCTTGGCCTTGTTTTCTGAAGCATCTGAGAGTTTTCCCTTCAGATATTTCTCGATGATGAGTCCTGCCATCGGGGCAGCCATGTCAGCACCAAACCCTCCATGCTCCACATACACGGCAATGGCAATCTTCGGATCGTTCATCGGCGCAAAGGCGATGAAGGCAGAATGGTCCTCACCAGGATTCTCGATAGTGCCCGTCTTCCCACAGATGGGATAAGTGGTCTTGATACTCGTGGCCGTACCTTTCTCTACGGCCATACGCATACCTTCCACCACGGGTCCATAAGCCTCCTTCGCCACCTTCGTCTGACGCTTGGTGAGATAGCGCTGATTCTTGGTATCTTTATGGATATGAGGCACATAGTACCAACCACGATTGGCTATCGTAACAGCCAGATTGCAGAGTTGCAAAGGGGTACAGGTCACATCACCCTGCCCCATGCCTGCCCACCAGATGGTCTTTCCGTCCCACCCGTCCTTATAACGACGGTTCAGATAGTCGGCACCAGCCAAGAGTCCTCCCTGTTCACCTTGTATATCTATATGCATGGGACCTCCGAGCCCCATCGACTGCATATAGCTGCGCCAGGTGGTGATAGCCTCATCATGCGACTCGTACATAAAGTCGTCGTTGATCATCGAGGCAAAGGTCATCAGAAACCAGGTGTTACAACTCTGGGCGATGGCATCCTTGAGAGCCAGGGGCGAACGGTGCTTATGGCATCCCACCTTGATGTTACCATCCGTAATGCCGTTGTTACACTCCACGGTGGTCTCTGGGGTGATGATACCCTCAGAGAGCAAGGTCAGGGCCTGAGCCGTCTTGAAGGTAGAACCAGGAGCCTGAGGCTTTCCGATAGCCTGGCGCACATCACTGCCTTGAGGGGTGTTCGTAGCCAGACACAGAATCTCGCCGTTGGCAGGATTGATGGCCACGATGCTGCCCGTCTTACCCTTCAGCAACCGCTCGCCCAGCTGCTGGAGCATCGGACGTATAGTCAGTGGTCCGTCTGTAGGCAGACCTTGTCCACAAACAACCAACGACACCGATAAGAAGAGTAAGAATGTCAGCTTTCTCATGTACATTGATCTTTAATTTGCATGCAAAAGTACGAAATAATTCGCAAAACGAGAGAAAAAACAGCAAAAAAATAGAAATTTGTATTATTCTTCGTATCTTTGCACACAGAACCACAAAATTGAAACGATTATGACACCTAAAGAAACGAGAAACCAGCGACTGGCAGAGCGCATGATCAAGGCCCTGAAACAGCGTAATATGCAAGCCTTCTATTGTCCCACAGCAACTGAAGCCGTGAAGAAAGTATCAGAACTGATACCAGATGGCAGTAGTGTGACGTGGGGAGGGTCGATGACCATCCGGGATATGGGCATCCCTCAGGCCCTCAGAGACAGAGGCACGCTCCAGGTACTCGACCGCGACCTCGTGGAAGGAGCCGAAGAGAAAGTACAGATGTATGTACGCGCCTTTACCACCGATGTCTATCTCTCGAGCGCCAATGCCATCTCGGAAGACGGTGTCATCGTGAACATCGATGGCAATGGCAACCGTGTGGCTGCTATCACCTGGGGACCCAAGAAGGTGATCTTCGTGATAGGACTGAACAAGGTGGCCCAGAATGTAGAGGCTGCTCTGGCCAGAGCCCGTAGCACAGCCTCACCCATCAATGCCGCCCGATTCGACATCAAGACACCTTGTCAGGTGGATGGCGTATGCCATAACTGCAACTCACCCGAGAGCATCTGCAACTACGTGCACTTCCTGCGCAACTCCCCTCATGGCAAGCATACCGTCATCCTTGTAGGCGAAGATTTCGGCTACTAAACCGCCCTACTTTTATTTTGTAATCTTGAAGGCCACGTGCTTGTCGTAGAGGGTGGCATAAAGCATGTTGTCCTCCCCTATAGCAAACCAGGAGGCAGCGGTGGGTATCCAGTACTCACGAGTCTTGACACCCGTGTGGCGGTTCAACACATGGATATAGTCTGTAATGCCCGAACCTCCATGACCACAGATGATGGAATTGCCAACAATCAGGAAGTTGGAGGAATTAATGGTACGCGGCTTGCTCATCCAGAGCGTCTTGTCGGTATGGATATCAACGGCCACGAGATAGTTGCCTTGAGAGTCCTTGTCAGGTGCCGTTATGAGACACACAGAGAAGTACAACACGCCATCCTTCACCACTGCCCATTCCACACTTTCAAAAAGACTGTCCTTGGGAGTAATCGAGAGATTACGGATGTTATATACCCTCTTCACCTCCTTCGAGGGGTCGAGGAGCATTATCAGATGCGGGTCTCTGCCACGACAGGAGATATCCTTCTCACTTTCTCCCCAGGGAAAGGGCTTCTCGCTGGGAGTGCGACCATAGATGGCCACTGGAAAGTCACCATCGGTAAACACATCGTTCAACACCCATTTATCCTCATAGACAGCAGGTACGCCCTCAGGTATCTTGAAATCTGTGTCGTCCCACCCAAGGGTAGGATGTCCGATGATGTTGCCCAGTTTAAGCGAAGGCAGTGCAAGCGTCGTGTAACTCTCCATAGGCTTAGAGAACTTGGTGCGAGCCAGCTGCAGTGTCCGAGCCTTGCCGTCAGGAGCCTTCGCAAGCGTCTTTCCGTTGAAGTCAAGTGCTTCAACCAATGCGATCTCTGTCTCAAAGTCCTGTGCCCCAGCCACAACCGCCAGAAACAGGAATGGAATAAGAAATAAGGTCTTCTTCATATCTTCATCTGATTATATTCGCTTGCAAAGATAATAAGAATTATCCAAACTATGCTCCGCAGAACTGTTAAATCTTTAAGTTTTCAGCTCAATTCTGAGAATCTGATTCAAATCACAACCTATACACGGTGAGACACCGTTTCTAGGATATATCAAAATCAAATAAAATTCTTCTATGTTGCTATCCAAATAATTGGAAAATATTTATTGTTTATTAACT
>CAMKUA010000038.1:0-21400 GCA_946415825.1 uncultured Prevotella sp.
TGTTGACCTCAACATTCTTGACACCGGAACCAGTATCAGTCACCGCGCCTAACTCTGTGTCAGAGCTGAAGATTCCGGAGCAGGACGTGCTGAACATTCTGGTAACCCCAGAGGGCAAGGTGTTCTGCGGTACGGAAAACAAGAACAACATGCAGGCCATGCTGGATCAGATGACCGACAAGTTCGGTATCCAGCTCAACGCCGAGCAGATCAAGCACTTCCGCGAGGATGCTATGGTGGGCGCCAGCATGTCACAGCTTGGCAATTACCTGAACCTCGACCCCGAGAAGATGGGCGAGGCAATCCAGAAGCTCGGTCTTCCGCTCGATAGTATCAACGGAGGCAAGAGCGAATTCCAGGAGTGGGTCACAGCGGCCCGCGATGCGAATCCTGACATCAAGCTCGCCATCAAGTGCGACTCTAAGACCCCTTACTCAGCTATCAAGCTGTTGATGTCAGAGCTTCAGGACATGAGCGAGAACCGTTTCCAGCTCATCACAAACCTCGATGTTAAACGTTTAAACGAGTAGTATTATGGCAAAGAAAAATCTATCCAAGCAGAAAAAGATGGATACCCGCGTGAACTTCACGCCGATGGTAGACATGATGATGCTTCTGATCACCTTCTTCATGCTGTGTACTACACTGGCCAAGCCGCAGGCTATGCAGCTGACCATGCCGTCAAACGACGACACATCACAGTTGAACGACGAGCAGAAGCAGGTAACGAAGGCCTCTCACACCATTACCCTTTATCTGGGAAGCAACGACAAGGTATGGTACATAGCTGGACTGCCCAACTACGACGATCCCTCATGCGTGAAAGAGACTTCCTATGGTAAGGACGGTATTGAGAAGGTGCTCAATGAGCATACCACAGAGGAAGGTATCAACCCGATTGCCAAGATCAAGTTGGCCAAGAAGGAACTCGATGCCAAGAAGGCCGAGTATGGCTCAAAGATGACCGACGAGCAGTATCAGGAACAGCTCAAGAAGCTGAAGAAGGGTGAACTCCCCTCTGGCGAGAAGGTTCCCACGATGACCGTCATCATCCGTCCTCTCAACACTGCTACCTATGAGAACATGGTTGCAGCCCTCGATGAGATGCTGATTAGCAATATTGATAAGTACGTCATTGACAATGTCGACAAGATGAGCCAGGAAGACAAGGACCTCATCGCAAAGGCTGGCGTCAAGTGATTAACCCCTAAAATGTAGAAAGAACTATGGCAAAAATAGATCTTATTGACAACAGCTGGGTCGACCTCGTATTCGATGGTAAGAACCAGGCTTATGGAGCTTATCAATTGCGTAAGAACACAGGTATTCGTAACCTGAAGGCACTCATCGTCATGATTTTAGCCGGTCTCCTTATCGCCGGTATCGTGTATGCAAAGGTATCTATCGAGAACTACATTGCATCACAGAATGCTGCCATCGAGGCTGATGTCGAGCTGGCAAGCCTGGCCGAGAAGAAGGAAGCAAAGGCTGAGAAGAAAGACGAGCCCGAGCCCGAGAAGATTGAAATTGAGCGCGTCAAGAGCTCTGTAGCCTTCACCGTTCCTGAGATCAAGAAGGACGAGGAGGTTAAGGAAGAGCAGGAGATGAAGTCTCAGGAGGAACTCCAGGAGACCAACACCGCCATCGGTGCCTTCAACGTTGAGGGTAACGACGAGGCCGGTGGTGAAGTGCTCAAGGCTAAGGAAGTGATTGCAGAACCCGAGCCCCCGAAGGTTGAGGAAACCAAGGTCTTCGACGTGGTAGAGGAGATGCCTCAGTTCCCCGGCGGTCCTTCAGCTCTGTTCGAATATCTGTCGAAGAATATCAAGTATCCGGTAGTAGCCGAGGAGAACGGTGTACAGGGTCGTGTTATCGTAACCTTCGTTGTAGAGCGTGATGGTTCTATCACCGACGTGAAGGTTGTCAAGAGCGTTGACCCGTCACTCGACAAGGAGGCCCAGCGCGTGGTTAAGTCCATGCCTCACTGGATTCCTGGTAAGCAGAACGGTTCGGCCGTACGTGTGAAGTACACCGTGCCTGTAACCTTCCGTCTGCAGTAAACGCTGATCAATCTGAAATGAACGCATTCAACAAATTCACAAATTTAGTTGGATTAACACTGATATTAGGCTTGTTCCTCGCTTGTGGGAACAAGCCTAATCCTGAATTGGAAGAGGCCTATCAGAAAGCCGCCAGCGTACTGGCAGCCGACGAGAGCTTCTACCCCATCATCGACGAGGAGCTATACTATTTCCAGAATCAGACGCTCGACTCCATCACACCTCTTTATATTAACGAGCAGGATGCCGTAAAGATGCTGATGAAGCTTGAGACGTGGCTGGCCTTCACCACCCGCGACTTCACCGAGAAAGAGCGCCAGAATCTGATCGACCGTAAGTACATGCCAAGAGCGGTGCCCGTCGCCTACGACGGTCTGGCTATCATCGTCAACAATGCCAATCCCGACTCGTGCATCACCGTCAACGACTTTGCACGCGTACTCAAGGGCGAGGTCAGCAAGTGGAGCGAACTCTATCCACAAAACAAACTTGGCGAAATCGACGTGGTATTCGACAATCCCTTGTCGAGCACGGTACGCTGGTGTGTCGACTCCATCCTCGGAGGCCAGCAGTTCAGTGCAAAGAACATCGGAGCCGTACAGACCAGTGCCGCTGTCATCGACTATGTCGAGAAGCACGAGAATGCCCTCGGCATCATCGGCAGCAACTGGCTCAACGACAAGCGCGACACCACCAATGTCACCTTCAAGAAGAATATAAGCGTGATGGGCGTCTCCAAGATGCAGACAGCCGAGAGCTACAACAGCTGGAAACCCTATCAATACTATCTATACAACGGCAACTACCCCCTTCGTCGCACCATCTACGCCCTGCTAAACGATACGCGCAACGGGGTACCCTCAGGCTTCTGCCATTTCGTGCAGTTGCCCAAGGGCCAGAAGATCATCCTCCGCTACGGTCTGCTCCCCCGGTCGGCCAATATGAACGTGCGGGATGTCATCGTCAAGAAACAGTGATTAAACCTTTCGGGGTTTCAAACGTCATAGAATCGAGAGACTAAGAACAGAATGTGTAACTTAAAAACAATAGAATTATGAAAGCAATCAAATATCTAGTAATGGGTGTGTTGCTGGCAGGTTTCAGCACCACCGCAATCGCACAGGAAGCAGAGCTCAACGCAGCTCTCGAGGGAATTAAGTCACAGGCTCCTAACGTAGCCGAGTTAGCAAAAACCGCTTACAAGAAAAACAAGAAAAACGCCGAGGCCCTGGTGCAGATCGGTCGTGCCTTCTTCGAGCAGAAAGACACTGCCAATGCCATCATGTTCGCCAACTATGCCAACGAGGCAGGTAAGCCCAAGTACCAGTATGCCCCCGCCTATCTGCTCCTCGGCGATGTCGAGGCCTCCTATGGTACCGACGGTGGTAAGGCCGCCAGCTACTACAACCAGGCTATCAACTTCGCCCCCACCAACCCCGAGGGTTACAAGAAGTGGGCTATGGTGTATCGTAAGATCAGCCCCTCTCAGGCTGCCAAGAAACTTCAGGACATGAAGGCCATGTGCCCCAACGAGGACGTTGACGCCATCACCGCCCACATCTATATGCTGGCAGGCGACGAGAAGCAGGCCTATGAGAACTATGCCAAGGCCGACATCAACAAGCTCGACAAGGCAGGACTCAACGAGTTCGTACGTTGCAGCTACTTCACCGGTCACTTCGAGGATGCCCTCCGCGCTGCTGAGGCAGGTATCAAGCTCGAGCCACGCAACCCGACGTTCAACCGTCTGGCCATGTTCTCCAACTACGAGCTCAAGAAGTATGATGCCGCCAAGAGCTACATCCACAAGTATTTCAACGAGACCGATAGCGCCAACTTCTCAGAGTACGACCACTTCTACACAGCCCTGATCTATCAGGCCCTCGACGACAAGGAGAACATGTACGAACAGTACGACAAGGCCCTCGAACTGGTCAACGATCAGTCCATGATCAAGCGCCACGCCATCCTGAAGAGCGTATCCGACTCCTATCTGAAGGATCAGAATTTCGACCAGGCCATCAGATACTATCAGGATTATCTGGCTGCAAAGCCCGAGCAGAACTCAGATGATATCGAAGGACTTGCCAAGATCTTCTCAAAGTATGCTGATGCTGTTGACGAGAGCCGCAAGCCCGAGATGATCGGCAGAGCTGTTGCAACATACCGCATGATGGCTGAGAAGTTCCCCGTCCAGGCCATCTATGCCGCCTATCAGTGCGCTACGATGAACAACAAGCTCGATCCCACGATGGCCAAGAGCCTGGCACGTCCCGACTACCTGAAAGTCGTTTCACTGCTTGAGGGTAAGGCCGACCGCGACAAGAGCGAGAACACCATCCTGAAGTACAGCTACCACTACCTCATGTCGAACGCCTTCCTGATTGGCAAGAACAAGTCAGAGGCCAAGGCCTATGCCGACAAGATCCTGGCTATCGACCCCGACTACGGTCCTGCCCAGCAGATCCGCGATCTGAAGTAAATCCCCTTTAAAAACAATACAATGCCAAGAGGTGCCCTCACGAAGGGGCACCTCTTTTAATTGTTACGTCAGTGTACTCACGCCGCAACGCCGCAACATGAAGGGGTGTCAATATCTCAAGGACAGAAGGGTTATAATATATATATTCTATATTTTATATATATTATAATATATATAAAATATAGACTATTAACCGTCATTCTGCTCTACATTCGAAAGTGGTTGATGTTGCGGCGTTGCGGCGAAGTCAAGGCCATTTTTGAGTTTGAAAATTTTGTGCATTTGCACTGTCGTTAAGAAAAAATAGGATTCGCTCCCAAACTTAGAAAAATTATTTTTCTAGTGCACAAAAAATTTTTTCCTAACTAGGGCGCAAAAAATTGGACTCAAAAACGGCAAACAAGAGAAGCATACCTTATTATTAACCATTTAACAAAAATATTTACAACTATGGCACTTAAAGTAAAAGCACAAGAGAAGCTGGTAAAATTCATTGCTTGGTATTTAGTTATACGAATGCAAAGATATGAAGAAAATCGTAAACTAACAAGAAAATGAGTGCTTTTTTCTCTACTCGAAATAGAACGTGAGGACGATCATCTTGCTGTGGCCGCTGGTGACGGCATTGGTGTATTGGCGCAGGTTGGCGTCCTTCAGTTCGCCGGCATGGTCCTTGTCGAGGGCATCGCGAAGACTGTAGCAGAACTTCAGCTCGGGGATGAGCTTGAAGAAGGGCAGATAGAGATCGCAGCCCAGTCCGACTTCAAAGAAAAGGTCGGAGCGCTTCAGCTGGACATACTCCTGATTCTTGCTCGTGAGGTTGACCATCGGGTTGATGCCTGCCATCATGTAAGGACGGTAGTTGTTCCATCGCTCGGCACTGAACTTGATGTCGAGGGGGAACGAGATGTAGGTGTTCTTCATGTCCTGCGTCACCTCGGTGGGCTTGCCGTCGGGCGTCAGGTCGGTGAGGTTGCGGAAGGTGAGATGCTTGGCGCCAAAGTGCATGGTAGGCGTGAAGCGCACGTTCAGATGGTCGCTCAGGCGCAGGTCGGCCAGCACGCCTACGGAGAAACCGGTATTCCAACGGTCGGCATCGCAGAGGATGGTCTTCTCCTGGGTGGTGCCGTCGTCGAGGGTGATGGTCTGGGGACCTACATTACGGAACTCGATGTCCTGCATGTTCATGCCCACCAGGATACCGAAGTGCATGGGGCGCAGGTCGATATAGGGCTTATGCTGGATGGTACGCGTCTGAGCCTGACCAGAGAAGGCCAGGAACAGCATGCATGCGGTGATGATAATGACTCTTTTCATCTGTAGATAATAACGCAGAAAAAGGCCGGATATTATATGAATGGTTATTTCGACAACGTATAAATAACTAAAAAACATACCTAAAGTTTGGTATATTCTCGAAAAAAAGTCGTATCTTTGCATCCTAAAAAGTGAGTAAATAACATTATTAACAACTTAAAAAGTTAGGAAAATGGCATACGTAATTGGTGAAGATTGCATTTCTTGTGGAACATGTGCAGGTGAGTGCCCAGTAGAGGCTATCTCTGAGGGTGCAGAGCGCTACGTGATTGATGCTGATGCTTGCACAGAGTGCGGCACATGCGCAAGTGTTTGTCCTTCTGAGGCTATCAGCCTTCCCTAATCACTGAGGACATAAGACAGAAAAGGGGCTCTTCCGAAAGGGAGCGCCCCTTTTGTTTTCACCTATTTTTATATTATTATGGTGAAAAAACGCATTTTTTTCCAGAAAAATTTCTTTGTTTGAAGGAAATTGTGTACCTTTGCACCCGCTTTTCGGCGTAACCTATGGAGGGAAGTCACGAGTTGCCCGTCTATGTTGCGTTGGAACGATACAGCAAAACAAAGTAAAATTGTAAAAAAGATGGATTTAATTAAAGTTGCTGAAGAAGCATTTGCAACCGGCAAGGAGTACCCCAAGTTCAAGGCTGGAGACACCATCACTGTCGCTTACAAAATTATCGAGGGCTCTAAGGAGCGTATCCAGCTCTATCGTGGTGTGGTCATCAAGATCTCTGGCCATGGTGACAAGAAGCGCTTCACTGTTCGTAAGATGTCGGGTACCGTGGGTGTGGAGCGTATCTTCCCCATCGAGTCGCCTAACATCGAGAGCATCGAGATCAACAAGGTAGGTAAGGTTCGCCGCGCCAAGCTTTACTATCTGCGCAAGCTCACTGGTAAGGCTGCCCGCATCAAGGAGAAGCGTCACATTGTTGGCGAGTAAGGAAAGTAAATTAGTTAAAAAGAAATATGAGAGCATGCTGCATGCCCTCATATTTTTTTTGTGACCATACCGGCATGGGGTATTGGTCGCTACTTATAGTTTTCGTCGGCACTGGCATCGCCGTGAAGGGCGTCCTGGAACGACTCCCAATCCTGAAACCCCACGAACAGTGACAGGCGGTCGAGCGCTTTCTTGTCGGGTTTCCTCAGTATTTCCTTTTCCACTGCCTCCAGCAGTTTGCGAAGGGCCACACGTTTCTTCTCCATATTATTTATATATAATCGATGCAAAATTACAAATAAAATTTGGCTTTTCGCTCATTTTGCACTAATTTTGCAGCCAAATACAGAAAATTTACTCGAAAATGAAAGAATTAGCACTCAAGTACGGATGCAATCCGAACCAGAAGCCCTCACGCATCTTCATGCAGGAGGGCGAGTTACCCATCGAAGTGATCAACGGTCGTCCCGGCTATATCAATTTCCTCGACGCCTTCAACGCCTGGCAACTCGTGAAAGAGCTGAAGGCGGCAACAGGCATGCCCGCCGCTGCCTCGTTCAAGCACGTCAGTCCTGCCGGTGCTGCCGTAGGTCTGCCCCTGAGCGACACCCTGAAGAAGATCTACTTCGTTGACGACATTGCTGGCCTCGACGAGAGCCCCATCGCCTGTGCCTATGCCAGGGCGCGTGGTGCCGACCGTATGTCGAGCTATGGCGACTTCGTGGCTCTCTCTGATACTTGCGACGCTACCACGGCCAAGATCCTGAAGCGCGAGGTGAGCGATGGTGTGATTGCCCCCGACTATACCCCTGAGGCCATCGAGATACTGAAGGACAAGCGCAAGGGCACCTACAACGTGATCAAGATCGACGCCAACTACCAGCCTGAGCCCATCGAACGCAAGCAGGTGTTCGGCATTACCTTCGAGCAGGGTCGTAATGAGATCAAGCTCGACGACGATGCCCTCTTCGAGAATATCCCCACGCAAAACAAGACGTTCACCCCAGAGGCTAAGCGCGACCTGATGATCGCCCTCATCACGCTGAAATACACCCAGTCGAACTCCGTCTGCTACGTGAAGGACGGTCAGGCCATCGGTATCGGTGCCGGTCAGCAGAGCCGTATCCACTGTACACGTCTGGCTGGCAACAAGGCCGACATCTGGTGGCTGCGCCAGCATCCGAAGGTGATGAACCTGCCCTTCGTTGACGGCATCCGCAGGGCCGACCGCGACAACACCATCGATGTGTATATCTCGGAGGACGAGCACGACGACGTGCTTCGCGACGGTGCCTGGCAGCAGTTCTTCAAGACCCAGCCCGAGGTGCTGACCATGGAGGAAAAGAAGGCCTGGATAGCCCAGAACACGAAGGTGGCCCTTGGCAGCGACGCCTTCTTCCCCTTTGGCGACAACATCGAGCGCGCCCACAAGAGCGGTGTGGAATTCATCGCCCAAGCTGGCGGATCAGTGCGTGACGACCATGTGATCATGACCTGCGACAAGTATGGCATCGCCATGGCGTTTACAGGCGTACGTTTATTCCACCATTAATATGGACGATTTCCAGCATATCCTTGAGAACGGCATCAACTTCGGACGTGGAGGTGATAAGCCTAAGAACGATGACAAGGTGAAGACCAAGGCCAAGAAGAAGCAGTATATCACTGGTGCTCATGGCAGTGGCTCAGCCCGTCAGAAGGCCAAGTACCGCCAGCAGCGTGCCAACCGTCATAAGGGGAAATAATATTAAGCTAAAGGCAAGGTAATCACAAATCGGCTTCCGTTGATATAGACGGGATCCAGTTCTACCGTTCCTCCAAGCGAGGTCACCAGTCGTCGGCAGATGGTCAGTCCAAGTCCTATGCCCGCCTTAAAGTCGTCGAGTTTGGCGAATGTCTCGAAGATACGCTCCCGATCCTTCTTGTCGATACCCACACCCGTATCCGTCACGATAAACAGGGCCTTGTTGCCCTTATGCTCGAACTGCAGGTCGATGTGCCCCATGTCGGTAAACTTCTGGGCATTGTCTATCAGGTGGTTCAGGATGCTCCTCAGCCTATAGACATTCGAGAAGATGGTGAAGTCGTCATCGACGTTGGTCGTAAAGCGCATCTCCACCGTAGGCTTCTCTCTGCCCTGCATCGACTCCAGCACTGAGCGGCACAGGTCGTTACACTTGATGTCGGCCTTATCAACCTCCGGCGTCACGCCTTCGCTCTCACTCTTCGAGAGTTCCAACAGTTCGTTGACGATCGAGGTGACCTGCACCACACTCTCGTCGATACGCTCCGACATGTCTTTCTTCTCCGCATCCGTCAACTGGTAGTGAGGACTGCCCAGTACCTGTGCGAAACCAACGACGGCATTGAGCGGTGTACGTATCTCGTGTGACATGCTCTGAATAAACTCCGCCTTCATACGGTCCGACTCCTCTGCACGGGCCAGAGCCTTCTTCAGCTCGGCACTGCGGGCCCATATCTTCTTCATCAGTCGCCTGCGCCCCATGATGTAAACAAACAGGAACACCACGGTCATTCCGATGAGCCAGTTGATCAGTTGCTTGGTCAGACGCTTGTTGGCCATCGTCTCCTCTTGCGAGCGCATCAGCGAGGTCTCGCTGGCAAACTGGTTGAAGTTGGCAGCCTGAACCAGACTGTAGATGGAGTCCATATCCACATAATGCCTCTTCAAGGCGTCGAAGCCCTCGTTCAAGTGGCCCTCCATCTGGTGGATACAGATCAGGCAGAGGGCACTATCCACCACCAGATTACCCTGATGTACCTGATAGAGTGCCCTGCTGTAGTTGCCGTCGAAAGCCTGTTTGGCCACTTCGACAATGTTGTCATAACGGCCCATGATTTCCTGCCCGTGATGTTTCTTCAGATCCTGATATTGCTGATAAACCGAGTCAAAGGTCTTCTTGTCGTTCCTCAGCAGACAGATGTAGGCCTTCATGCCCAACGACATCGAGAGGTGGTCAATGCTCTTTTCCGCTTTGGCCAGACTCACGTACTTATCCAACCACCCCATGGCCTCTTCAGGATCTCTCAGACTCATCATCTCGGCCAGATTCATATACATGCGCATCGTGAACTTAGGGTCTCTGTTGCCTGCCTCCTCGATAGACTGCAGGAAGAAGGCCTTGGCCTTGCGCGCATCGTGACCGGTTTTATAGATATCGCCATAAAGGCCCGTTGCCATGTAGAAGTATTCCTGGTCGTTAGCCTTTCTCACCTCTTTGTCGAGTTGTTCGGCATACTGGATGGCCAGATAGAGCATATTGTGGGCCAGTGCGAAGAAGCCCTTGTTG
The DNA here is from genome assembly GCA_946415825.1 of uncultured Prevotella sp. Classification (GTDB taxonomy): domain Bacteria; phylum Bacteroidota; class Bacteroidia; order Bacteroidales; family Bacteroidaceae; genus Prevotella. The sequence continues at coordinate 10,114 of CAMKUA010000038.1, forward strand.
GTCTTCAGTTTGTAGTAGAGGTACATGTAGCCCTTCTTCTTCAACTCCGGCTCATAATCCTTCACATAACCGTAGAACTCTTCGGGCGTGCCCTTCACCAACAGATGCTGGAATAATTCATAATGCTGTCTGTCTTCCTCCGTCAAGTCCTCGACTTGAATCTCAGCGGAAGCGAAACCTGCAAATGCGAACAGCAAGAAGCCTGTTAAAACAAGTTTGATTTGATGTTGTACAAAAGTCATCATAAATTGCTGCTGCAAAAATAGTATATTTCAATGTAACCTGCAAATTTTTAGCACAATAATTACATTTTATTTGGAAAACTCGAAGAAAACAGCTATCTTTGCACTTTGGAAAGTAACTATTAACACGTATTGATATGAAACCATACAGACACATCCTCCTGATGGTCGTGCTCGTCTTCGCCAGTGGCCTTCACGCCCAGCGATATGCAGGCGGCGACCTCTCCATGCTCCTGAAGTACGAAGCACAAGGTGCCACCTACCTCGACCTCGAGGGCAACAGCATCGACGACGTGCTCAGTTTCGTGAAACAACAAGGCTGGAATACGGTGCGCGTGCGCCTCTTCGACCATCCTTCATCAGACGACAAGGCCGTTTGCCAGGATCCTGACTATGTCATCAGGTTGGGCAAGCGCATCAAGGAGGCAGGACTCTACTTCATACTCGACATCCACTACAGCGATACCTGGGCCGATCCTGGCCAACAGCTCATACCAGAGTCGTGGCTCATCTGGAGCTGGACTCTCGATGAGTCTGTCTATAAATACACCAAGGAGTGGCTGGAGGCCCTCGTGCAGGCTGGTGCCACGCCCGATCTCATCCAGACGGGCAACGAGGTCAGCTTTGGCATGCTCTGGGGCGCGTATATGGGAGGAAACTACGAGGAATTCGATACAGACGGAGGCCATCTGCAAGCCACCGACGACTGGAAAGACTATACCGACAAGAACTGGGTCAACTTCTCCAACATGCTGAAGTCGGCCTCCAAGGCTTGTCGGGAGGTGTGCCCCGAGGCCAAGATCATCATCCACACCGAACAGTGTGCCAACAACCCCACGCTCGACGTGGCCTTCTTCAAGCACCTCCAGCAATACGAGGTTGACTACGACATCATCGGTGCCTCGTATTACCCCTACTTCAAGGGTCCCCTCGCCAATCTCGACAAGGGGCTCTCTGAGTTGGAGAAAAACTTTCCCGACAAGGAGATACAGCTTGTAGAGACGGGCTATCCCTCCAAGTGGGAAGTGCCGGGGACTACCTACGACTACACCTCTACCTATCCCTACACCCACGAAGGGCAGCAGAAATATACTGCCGACCTTATCACCATGCTGAAGAAACATCCACGGGTCAACGGTCTCTCATGGTGGTATGCCGAGGCCAATGCCAAGGGTTGCAATGGCGACCTTGCCACGGGCTGGTATAATGCCTCGCTATTCGACAACGAGACGGGACGTGCGCTCCCTGCCTTCTACGAGCTCAAGACCTTTCTTGATGGCGAGACAGGCATCCGCACGGTCTCTGCATCTGGAGAGCGGACTGACGCCTGGTATGCCCTCGATGGGCGCCGACTCACGGGCAAGCCCACCACCAAGGGCATCTGGCTTCACAAAGGAAAGAAGGTGGTCGTCAGATAGTGGGCCACCCCAGAATTCCTGATTACTTAATCTGTTCCACGTTGTAGCCTGCATTGCGGAGGAGTTGCAGGATACCAGTGGAGCCTATCAGATGGCCTGCTCCAAAGACGAACAGGGTGGGCAGATTGTTCATCGCACTCTGAATCTTGGGGAGCCATCGCTCATTGCGGAGTTTGAAGAGGGCTGGTTGTTTGCCAACCTCTGAGGCCCAGTATGATGAGTTGGCGAAACCGTCGTAATCGCCCGTCTTCCAATACAGGGCAGACTGCGCAGCCTCCTGTATTTCCTCTATGGCCCTCTGCTTGCGATTCTCAAAGTCGTTGAGGTAACTCATCAGCGAATCCACTTGAACGCTGAGTTGCTCATTCATCGTATTGCGCATCTTCGTCAGACTGTCCTGAGGCTGAATCTCGTCAAGATGCCCGATTGTCATCTTACGCTCTTTCGCCCTGTTGAGACAGACAACGTCGATAGGCGTGCCTGTCATGCCTAGTTCCGGGTGCTTCTGCAGCTCTTGTGTAGAGAACACCAGGTTGAAGGTGCTAAGGAGCACCACGGGCTGATAGTTCCATGTAGCCTTCATCACCGAGTCAGTGAAGTTCACATTGAACACTTCCTTGAACCGGTAGTTCAGCATGTCCATCTGCTCCATGCTCAACACGTCGAAGATGGTCTTGCCATCAGGCAGGGTGATGGCTTGCTGACCTGCACTCACCACCTCGTTGATCTTCTGCTGATCGCTCACGTCATATTCTGCGTAGAGTTGTTGGCATGACGCCTCTGCCTCCAGAAACGCCGGGATGCTATCCAGCAAAGAACCTGGCAGCGTATGGACAGAGCCGAGGATGTACGAGGGTTTTTGAAGACTGTTGCCACTGATGCGGAACAGGAACTGCGCATCGACACCAAGGGTTGCCAATGCAAGGGTTACGGTTAGAATGATCTTTTTCATATTTGTTTTTTTATGTGTACAGAGTCACTTGTCATTTGTTTGTCAAAATCATAGGTCGCATCACTGCGACCTATGATGGTACCCGGGTGAATCAAAATCAGCTTTTATTTTATAATTAATCTTGGTTGATAATTGAAGAGAGACTGGTTGTCGCGTAGTGTCTGGACATCCAATGGGAGCACACAGCCCGACCAGTTGGCACCCCATGCGGTGAAAGGCTCACCGGCAGGTGCGATATAGGTGAACTTTGTGAGTTCAAGGGGTAACGGGTCGAACACGAGCACATAGGCCACGTAGTCGCCTGCCATACCTTCCATGAAGAACAGTTCGTCCATGGGGAGTCCCTGTATCTCCCTGAGCTTGTACTGATGCCCCGTCTCGTCAATCAACTTGGTGTCGTACTCAAAACTCCAGTATTCGGTGGTCCAGTTCTGCTCGTAGCCGATGGCCAGGTAGGTGGCCTCGGGGGTGCGCCATAGCGCCATCGTGCCGTCCTTGAGTGGCTTGATGAGATGGGCGTCTGTCATCACCTTCCACGTGTTCCAGTTCTGACGGTCGTAGGGCTTGTTCTCGCTCATGTGCTCCTTGAGCAGACGGGGCTTGTGGAACTGCGGGATGGTGTCGTAGTCCAGAGGCTGCCACGTGCCGAATACCTGCTGACGGATGGTGACAGGCATACCCATCATGCCCCAGTTGGGGATGCCGTAGATCCTGATGTCCTTGGTTGTCTCGGGCAGTGGTGCGAAGAATATCTTCAGGTCTATCACGTCACCCTTCTTCGCCTTGACGGTGAAGTGCTTGCGATAGGTGTCGGGCTCCGTACGGCGGATGCGGTATTGTGCACCCGTCTCCTGATCCACAAGACAGGTCTCCTCTGAGGTCAGCCACAGGTTGGTCACCTCGTCGGCAGGCATGCGGAAGTAGCAGTGGAGCACTGTTTCATTGCTTTCTTCCGTCAGTCGCCAACTCATGGGGATCATAGGCTGGTCGTCGAGCGGCATGTTGGCCACCTCGGGGAAGATCCGCAGGTAGTCTTTCTCTATGGACACATTCTTGGCTTCGCAATAGTCCTTGATCCACTCCATATTCGTCATGTGCCATGCGGCAGTGGAATGCCTGGCATGTGCATCCTTACTGACTTTCGGACGTGCGACAAAGATGCCCACGCTCTTGGCATATTCTTTCACTCCTGACGTTTCATACTGGGGATTGTAAGTGAGCGTCACCCCATACCGTTGTGCCTGCAGGGCGAGACTTGTCGTCGCCAGAAGGCCTATCAAAAACCATCTTTTCATAAGGCTTCGTAGTTTTAAAAATCTAATGTACTCATGTTTATATGCGTCAGCTGTTCGCGATAATTCTGATAACAGGCCGATGAGACATTGGTCTCTATCGGAGACTGGGCACTGAAGAGCAGGATGCGCCTGTCGATGCGCTCTGCTATCCAGAGGTATTTCTCGCCCTTGCGCAGATCCTTCAGGGTGAAGAAGAACTGTTGGTGCGAGAAGTTCAGCAGATAGCCAGGTGTCGAGCTGTCGTACCAGCAGGCGGCCTGCAGCAACCGGGCAAAGAGGTCGAGCTCCTCGGTGTCCTCGAAGACATAGGCCTTGTTCACGACGGTACTGTCGCCCTTGTCCGAGGTACAGTTTAGTGGCACTGCCTTCACCTTATTATACTCGGCTATCTTGGTGATAAAATCATTCATCCGACTGGGTGCCTGATAGGTCGAGTCGTCTGTCAGCGACTGCGAGGCGTAGTGCAGATGGGTATCTGCGACAGGGGCAAGTGTTACTGTCTGAGGACGACTCTCTTCAACCGTGGTTTTTGGTCCGTCGGGTACAAACTCCGAGTCCGTAGGCGACGGACTCACAGTCTTACCAGTACGGACTGTAGGGGCTACGTGGGTCGAAGGCTCCGAGGTACGTGGGTCGGGGGTGTCGGGGTACGTGGGTCGGGGACCTTGAGCCACGTGGGTCGTTGGAGCCAGGGACATGTCAGGTGATGCCTGATGGCGGGGCACGATGAGAACGGCCAGCAGGATACTGGCAGCGACAGCGAGCACTGCCATCACCGCATGCCTCGTCTTGATGACGTGACGAGACTTCGGTGCCGTCTGCCTGGCCATCTTCTCCATGAAGTCGGCAGGCAGCTTGGGCGTGTCTGAGTACTTGCGCCTCAGAGCCTCGCGCAGATCGGTGTCCTTATATTGTTCTTTCATCTTCTTAATTGTTCTTTATCTGAATGTCTCATTTCCTTAATCTCTCATACAGTTTTCTTCTTGTCCTGTAGAGTCGGTTGGCCAGTACCTTTGCGTCGATGCCTGTGATGTAGGCGATGTCCGCCAGTGGCTGGTCTTCGAAATAGTAGAGCGTCAGGAGCATCTGTTCGTCGTCAGGCAGTTCGTCGATCATCTCTTGCAGCTGTTCGATGCGCTCCTCGCGCCCTGTGCTGAGTTCTGCCTCAAGCTCCTCGTTCGTCAGGTCTGTCTGCCATACCTGCGTATCCTCTATCGATACGATGATGGGGCGATGGCGTTTCAGGAAGTCGAGTGCCAGTCTGTAGGCGATGCGACAGAGCCAGGTAGAGAGCGATGCCTTGTTGGCGTCATAGCTGTCGATGTGGCTGAAGGCGCGAAGAAAGGTGTCCTGTGTCAGTTCCTGGGCGTCCTGCACGTCCTTTACCTGTCTGACGATCATGGCGAAGACACGCTCCGCATAGCGACAGAGCATGGCGTTCTGTCCCTCATGCCGTCCTTGACGGACAGCCTCCACGATTTCCTGTTCTGTCAAATTTCTCACTTTGACCAAGCTGACTTCCGACTTCTACTTGTTATACGACAAAAACAAAAAAATATCTCGCAAGTGGGAGTTAAAAAATCATAATCCCCAACCATAAGGAGGCTGGGGATGATGATGGGGACTGTTCAGAAATCAAGGTCGTGGCCTCGATAGAACTCTATAAGTGCATGCTGGTAGAGATTCTCATAACGGGCCTGCACAAGGTCGGACGCTGCCTTCAGGTAGTTGTTCTTCGACTCGTTGAACTCGGTGATGGTCGCCTTGCCATTCTCATACTTGGCCTGCATCAGGGCGAAGGCGTCTTTCGAACTCTGCATGGCTTCTGCCGACGACCGTTCCTTCTCCTGGGCATTCAGGGCATTGAAATATACTTTCTGGATGTCCTGATAGAGTGTCTTCTTGGTGTTGTCGAGTTGCAGTTGCTGGTTCTCGAGGTCGATGCGGGCACTACGCACATTATTTCGCGTCTGGAAGCGGTTGAAGATAGGTATGTTCAAGTTGAGACCTATCGACTGACTGAAGTTGTTTTTCAACTGCGTACCAAAGCTGTCCGAATTAAAGCCCGACGTGGTGTAATAGTTGGTGCCAATGCCTCCTGAGAGGGAGAGCGTGGGATAATAACCTGCCTGGGCGATCTTGATGCTATGCTCGGTGCCTTTCAACTTCAGTTGTTCCGAGAGGATCTCAGGCTTCACGCCCAAAGCCTCGGCATAGATGGCGTCAGGACTCGACAACTCCCTCAGTCCCAAGGCGTCGAGCTCTTCCTGAGTGGGACGCAGAACGGTGAACCCTTCCGGTGAGGGGAGCTCGAGCAGCTGCGTCAACGTGAGAACAGCCAGACGGTAATTGTTTTCTGCCTGGGTAGCCGTCAGACGACTATTGGCGAGGGTGGCCTTCTGCTGGGAGAGTTCTGCCTCGGCAGCCTTGCCGTTCTTGACGAAGGCATCCAGACGAGCCACCTGGGCAGAGTCGATGTCAATCTGGCGACGGGCGACATCAGCAATCTCCATGTCATAAAGGATCTGAACGTAAGCCTCAGCCACTCTCAGGCGGATATCGTCCTTGGCCTTCTCAAGATCGGCGGTAGCTCCCTCAAGGTTCAACTTGGCCAACTTGATCTGGTTGGGAATCTCAAAACCTGTAAAGAGGGGCACGCTGGTGTTAAGACCGAACGATGAATTGCTGGTATTGGTATTTGAGTAGGTGTTAGCAGCTGTAAGACCTCGACCAAACGAGAAGTTCTGGTTGAAGTTTCCGCTAAGATCCGGAAGACGGGAGTTCCTGGCCGTAGAGAGTTGGATCTCCTGTTTGCGGCATTGGTTCTCTTTCTGCTTGATGCTGATACTGTGAGTCACGGCATAGTCGCAGCACTCGCGCAGACTCCACTGCTTCGTCTCGGCATTTAAAGGTAAGAGGGTAAATAGGCAGACTGGTAAGACCTTTACCCACCCCTGAACCTTTATTGATAATAGATGCTTCATAATGACTCCTTTCACTATCTTACTTATCATCGTCTGTCACAACCTCAGGACCACGCACCTTGTCCTTGGCGGTGATACCCTTCTTAATCTCGATGTTCACACCGTCGGAAAGACCTGTTTCCACTTTCGTGCGCTCGTAGGTTTTCTGCTTGCCCTCACCCTTGACCACATACACAAAGGTGGTGTCGCCACTAAACTCGATGGCACTTTCAGGAATGCTGAGCACTTTCTCAGCCTTAGCCAGCACAATCTCTGCGTTGGCACTGTAGCCAGCGCGGATCTTGCCACCCTCAGAGAGTTTCACTGCAGCCTTGATCTCAAACTGATTGGCGCCATTGCTCTCTACAGCCTTCGGAGAGATATACTCCAGAGAAGCATCGAACTTCAGGTCCTGCAGGGCGCCGATGGTGATCTTCATAGGCATTCCTCCAACAAGTTGTCCCACTTCCGTCTCATCGATGTTGCCTCGGAAGATGAGGTCGTTCATATTGGCAACGGTAGCAATGGTAGTACCGTCGTTGAAGGTGTTAGAGAGGATTACCGAGTTACCCACCTTCACAGGGATGTCGAGGATGATGCCGGAGATCGTGCTACGGATCAGGGTTGAAGAGGCCTTGGCATTCGACTGCGACACACCGTCACGCACCACCTGCAGGGCATCGATGGCAGCGACCTTCTCCTCCTTGGCCTGGCGCAGGGCCTGACGGCTCTTGTCGTACTCATCGTCGGAGACGAGTTTCTGATTGTGCAGATTCTCTATACGATTGTAATCGACCTGTGCCTGCTGAAGATTAATTTCTGACAGACGTACACGACTTTCGGCACTCGACAGCGAGCCCATGTCGGGAATCACCTTTACCTTGGCAATCACGTCACCAGCATTTACCACATCGCCCGGCTCCTTGTAGAGATCGGTGATGATACCAGAGATCTGCGGTTTCACGTTCACCTCGTTGCGAGGTTCGATCTTACCCGTAATGATGGTTGTCTTCTGAATGGTGTCCGTCATAGGAGTAAACTCGTTATAGACAATCTCCTTGGGTTGGCTCTTCTGCCACAGGAACACGAATGTCCCGATGAAAATCAGCGCGATAATCGCTGCGATAATCAGTTTGATGTACTTCTTCATAATTATTTCAATTTTTCAATCCTTCAATTCTTGATGTTTCACATCGAGCCTGCTCACGCTCGGCAATGTTCAAGCAAGCTTGACACTGCTCTCGCTTAATCGCAGCCTTCAATTCTTCAATTTTTCAATTCTTCAATTCTTACCTTTACTCATCCCTCATGGCGTCGACGGGTTTAATACTCATGGCTCTGGCAGCTGGTGCAAGACCTGCAAGCACACCCATGGCACTCACCACGATGGCTGCGAGGATGGCTGTCCAGAAACTTACCTGGAAGTGGGTGGTTATGATACCGTCCTCCATACTGTTCATCTCCAGCATCTGGAGTATCATCACCCCAAATAGGATGCCACTCATACCTGCCACCAGTGTTAGCACGATACTCTCGGATATAATCTGTGAGAGGATCATCTTAGGTGTGGCGCCGATGGCTCTGCGGATACCAATCTCTGTGGTTCGCTCACGCACAGTGACCATCATGATGTTTGACACACCAATCGCACCAGCCAAGAGCGTTCCAAGACCTACGAGCCAGATCAGGAAGTTAACTCCTTTCATCAGATTGTCGAACATCTGGAATATCAGTTCCGTATTCATCACCATCGCTCCCTGCTCGTCAGTGGGATCCACGTAATGGGCTCTGGCCACTGTCTCTCGAATACGATCCGTAATCCTACTCATGATGACATCCCCACGACCTGTTGCAGCAATCAGATCCACCTGGTTACCACGATTAAACATGGCCTGCATCAGCGTCAGAGGCAAGGTGATCTTCTCTTCAGCACGTCCGTTAATATTGATGCCACCAGTGGCGTAATCCACACCTACCACTTCGAAATAGGTAGAATCCACACGGATCTTCTTACCACAGGGGTCACCACCACCCTTGAAGAGGTCTTTATACACCTTCTTTCCGATCACACACACCTTGCGCTGCTCACGGATGTCCATCTCGTTGAGATAGCGCCCGTAGTACATCTTGGGTTGGATGACGTTAGCCAGTTCAGGAATAGTACCCTGGATGCGGGGCGTCGTCTTCTGATCGCCATAATAGGCAGTGTTTCCACCTCGCCAAGACGAGAAGATGACAGGAACCACGTTCTCGAGTTCTGGCACACGCTGCTTCAGTCGTTCAACGTCCTTATAGTCCATTTCCCACCAGCGGCCCTTACGGAATCCCTTATAGGGCTTGGTAGTCTGTTGGGCCCATACCATGACAGTATTCTGAGCGAAGCCCTCGAAGTTCTTGTCGAGCATCTCCTTCATAGCCTGACCACCACCCATGAGGCCAATGAGCATGAACACACCCCAGAACACACCAAAACCAGTGAGGAACGAGCGCGCTTTATTACGCGTCAGCGTGTCGAGGATTTCTCTATATGTATCTATATCCAGTCTCATAATCTTAATCAGCTCTTAAGGCCTCAATGGGGCGAATTCTACTTGCTTTAAAGGCTGGGATCAGTCCTGCGATGGTTCCAGCGATCACCATCACCATCGTAGCCTCAAGACATACATCCAGTCCGACGGTAGGATTGATGAAGAAGGTAATCTTCTCTACACCCAGATCCGTAACCTGGTGTCCCAGCGTGGCATCCATATACTCGTTGGCAGCAATACCAAACAGCATACCTAAATAACCAAAGAACGTAGTGATGATCACACTCTCCACAATGATCAGTTTCAGGATACTCCAGGGTTTGGCGCCAATGGCCTTGCGGATTCCAAACTCGTGGGTGCGCTCTTTCACAGTGATGAGCATGATGTTCGACACACCCACAATACCAGAGAGGAGCGTGAACAGTCCCACCACCCAAAGGAAGGTACGGATAATGCTCATAGCCGACTCCATCGTCATGCTCTGGGTGTAATTGTTCCATATCCAGATACTGCGCTCGTCTTCAGGATGGGCCTGATGGTTGGCATTCAGTTTACGACGATAGATTTTCTCGAAGGCCTCATTTTCTTTCGTGGTGTTCAGACCATGGAAGGTAAACTCGATGTTTCCGATGTAGGGCGTATTGGCTGCAAAGATGCTCTTAATGGTGGAATAGGCTGAGTAAGCATTGCCACCTCCATCGTCACGACCCTTATAGATACCCACCACCTTAAAGGCGATGTTGCCCACCTTCACATGTTTACCAATAAGCTTCTTGTAATCCCTGCGATCCAGTTCCTTGGCCTGTTTATCAGTGAGGACAAGTACCTTGCGCTTTTCCTTCAGGTCGATGTCATTGATAAAACGGCCTTCAATCATGGTATGCTTGACAATCTGGGTGTGAACAGGATATACACCTGCTATCTGCATACTCATATACTCATCGCCGTTAGAGACGGTGGCACTGGTATAGTAGCAGGCTCCCACCTCGTCGATGTTTTCCTTAAACCCCGACTCTGTATCAGAAAGGTCGCGCTTGTTCAGACTGATATAACGGCCCTCGTTCAGACCTTGATAGGCCTTCGAGGTCTGACCTCCATACACCTCTATGGAGCTGGTGAGGAAGTCGTCCATCATCTTCATGTTGGCATTGATGAGACCGTTGCCGGCACCCAACAATACGATGAGCATGAAGATGCCCCACGCCACAGCGAAGCCTGTGAGCGTCGTGCGGAGCTTATTCCTCTGAGCCGTTGACCATATTTCACTAAAGATGTCTCTCATAATCGTTACTTCATGAGTCCTCCACTGCCGAAGGGCGAGGCATCGTGGTTCAGGTTCTCCTCGATTTCTCCGATGATGCCGTCCTTGATGTGTACTATCTTGTTCGTCTCATTCGCCACACCGCTCTCGTGCGTCACCACCACGATGGTCATGCCCTCGTCCTGATTCAACTGTTTCAGCAGCTGCATCACCTCCACAGAGGTCTTCGAGTCGAGTGCGCCCGTAGGTTCGTCGGCCAGGATAATCTGTGGACGGGTGATGAGTGCTCTGGCTATTGCCACGCGTTGCTTCTGTCCTCCCGACAGTTCATTGGGATAGTGGTCTGCCCAGTCGAGAAGTCCCAGACGCTCCAGGTACTCCAGAGCCATCTGGTGGCGCTTCTTTCTGGACACTCCCTGATAAAACAATGGCAACTCAACGTTTTCCACGGCGGTTTTGAAAGAGATGAGATTAAACGACTGGAAGATAAAACCTATCATCTTGTTGCGATACTCCGCAGCCTTCCGCTCGGAGAGGTCCCAGATGGGAACGCCAGCCAACTCGTAGGTGCCAGAGTCGTAGTTGTCGAGAATACCTAATATATTCAATAAGGTACTCTTACCAGAGC
>CAMKUA010000039.1:0-20411 GCA_946415825.1 uncultured Prevotella sp.
TACGGCAGTTTAGCAAACTGCTGGTTTCAGCCACTCACCCATCCTTCCAAAGGACATCGGAGCCTAGAAACCTTGGGGTTATCTCCTCAAATGCGGGTGCAAAGGTACTGCTTTTATTTCAAACCTGCAAATTTTTAGCCACTTTTTTTTGAAAAAGTTATTTGAAAGCCACTACCTCCGTCAGTTCCTGATTCAGATAGAATGTGTTTTGCAACGTGTCGCCGTTGTGTACATATCTCATTCTCAGGTAGAAAAGTTCGCCATCGGGCGTTTTACCATAACTGATACCCTTCTTAAACCTGTCAGCGCCTCTTTGGCGCATCATGGCTATCAGCGAGTCGTTAATATGGCGTGTGGTACCCACATCGGCATAGTCGCGATGGGCTATTTGCTCAGGTTGTTCCATGTTGGCTTCTACGAAAGCCTCCACCGTTTTCTCGGCATGATACTGTTGCCCGCACGAGGCGAGTAACAAAAGGGCCGATATTCCACCTATTATAATATACGCGCGCGAACTCATTTTGTTGGAATGTTTTTAAGCACGTCGATTAGGTGGTCCCACACCATCTGCACCGTGGGTATGAGCAGTCGCTCATCGGGTGTGTGAACAAAGCGAAGGGTAGGGCCGAAACTCACCATGTCGAGCTGTGGATAACGCTCCGAGAAGAGTCCGCACTCCAGTCCTGCGTGGATGCCACGCACCACGGGTGCCTCGCCAAACAGTTTCTTGTATGATGCCACTACTATCTCCTGTAATTTCGAGTTGGTCTTCATCTTCCAGGCAGGATAGCCGTCGCTGCTCTTGGCCTCTGCGCCAGCCAGTTCGAATACGGCCTGAATTGTGGCGCACATATTGTCGAGGTTAGACATTACGTTCGATCGCTGCGAACTCAGTATGTCAATGGTCGTTTCCGAGGTGTGTATGCTGGCGATGTTGCTCGATGTCTCCACCATGCCACCCAAGGCCTCGTCCTGGCAGATGGCATAGATGCCGTTGTCCACAGCCTGTACTGCCCACACAAAACGCTTGGCTACCTGCGGGTCAATCACCTTTTCAACTTCCGTACTCTCCATATTCCACACCATCTGCGTATCTGTTACGTGGAATTCGTCCTCCACTTCCGAGGCAAACACGTTCCAGTCGGCTCTCACATTCTCCTTCAACTCGTTGGGCACAGCTATCACGAAATAGCCGTCGCGCGGGATGGCATTGTGCAGCTTGCCACTATGGAACTGAGCCAGGGCGATGCCCTCGTAGCGTTTCATCTCCTGGAAGATGAATCGTGCCAGAATCTTGATGGCATTGGCACGCTTCTTGTTGATGTCGTCACCCGAGTGACCGCCCACGAGTCCTTTCAGTTGTCCCTTCAGGAAGAAACTGTCTTTGGGGGCTTCGGTGCGCTCAAAGTTGAACTTAGCCGTTGTGTTGCGCCCTCCTGCACAGCTGACGAAAATCTCCCCTTCGTCCTCCGAGTCGAGGTTTATCAGGTAGTCGCCCGTCATGAAGCCGGCCTTCATGCCCTCGGCACCCGAAAGTCCCGTTTCCTCATCACGCGTAAAAACGCACTCGATAGGACCATGCTCGATATTGTCGCTAGCCAGTATCGCCAGTTCTATGGCACATCCGATACCATCGTCAGCTCCCAGAGTCGTTCCCTCAGCTGTCAGCCATTCGCCATCAACATATGTCTTGATAGCGTCCTTGTCGAAGTCAAATTCCACGTCCACCAGTTTGTCGCACACCATATCCATGTGGCTCTGAAGTATGACTGTCTGTCGGTTCTCCATGCCCTTGGTGGCGCCCTTGCGAATCAGTACGTTGCCCGTTTCGTCTACTTTAGTCTCCAGTCCGTGGCTTTTGCCCCAGTTCTTCAGATACTCAATCATTTTCTCTTCGCGTTTCGAAGGACGGGGAATTTCATTGATCTTCGCAAATTCTGCAAAGACAATAGCGGGTTTCAAATCATTTTTATTCATTTTCAATGTATTTTTTTTATGTAATATCCAAATAAATTTGGTATTTTGCTCACTTATTCGTACCTTTGCAGCCGAAATTATGCGCAAAATTACAAAAAATGATTGAAACTTTGCTCATCAGCACGTTAATAATTGCTATAGGAATGGCATTTTTCTGCGTGAAACTCATTTTCCGCAAGGATGGGAAGTTCTCGTCCCAACATATTCACGACTCTGTGGCTATGAAAGAGCGTGGCATTCATTGCGTGATGGATCAGGATCGTGAACTCCGTCAGAAGAGCAGGTTTGCAGTCAATGAAAAATGTAATAATTCAAGGACTTAAGAATTAAAAAATTAAATATTAAAATGAAAAAGTACATTCTCCCTGCACTCGCCATCGCTGCTATGATGGTATCGTGCAACAAGGCCGCTTCCAAGATGGATGAGCAGCCTGCTGCTGACACATCATCAGCATCTGGTATGAAGATCGCTTATGTCGAGGTTGATTCACTGATGACACAGTACGATTTTGCCAAGGACTACAGCGTGACGCTTCAGAAGAAGTCGAACAATGCCCGCAACACCTTGACACAGAAAGGTAACGCCCTCCAGGCAGCAGTCAACAATTTCCAACAGAAGCTCAACAACAATGGTTTCACCAGTCGTGAGCAGGCCGCTTCCCAGCAGGCTGCCATCGAGCGCCAGCAGCGCGACCTGCAGGAGCTTCAGGCCCGTCTTGAGAACGAGCTTGCCACAGAGACTGCCAAGTTCAACGAAGCCCTTCGCGACTCACTGCAGAACTTCCTCAAGGCATACAATGCTGATAAGAATTACGACCTGATCCTCTCGAAGGCAGGCGATAATATCCTGATGGCTAATCAGAAGTTCGACATCACTAACGATGTCATCAACGGTCTTAACAAGCGTTACAAGCCTGCAGCCAAGAAAGAAGAGCCAACGAAGAAAGACGAAAAGAAATAACTCCACTAAGCTTCCCCCCATCGGGAAGCTTTTTTTGTGGAATAAATTTGGTTTTTTGATTACTTTATTATATCTTTGCAATCAGAAAAGGAAATTAGCAATACAAAAATCGTTATGAATAAACTAACTATTATCTCCTTACTACTGACTGCAGCCTTTCTTATCGGATGCGGACAATCAGCGAGCGAAGAGCAAATGAAGAGGGCCGACAATCTGATAGAATCGGCTCACAAGAGTAGAGACTATAGCCATATTCTGCAGTTGACAGACAGTCTGGAGAATGAAGGCAGCATTTCGTCGGCTAAGGCTAACTACTGGCGCGGATATGCCAGCGACAGGCTGAAGCGTAAGCGCATGGCAGAGTTCTACTGGAACGCCTCGCTCGAGGCTACTGAAGATGCCACGAACTCTGCGGATGTCAGTATTTATGCCATGAGTGCCAGTCGCCTGGTTAACATGCTCTGTATCAGGGGCGACTACAATTATGCCCTGGAGTTGGCAGTGCCTGCGGTATCCAGACTTGAAAAGCTGGAATGCGACACTATCAGCGACTACATCAACCTGCTTGTCTATATCGGATGCTGTCAGGCGGGATTAGGGCAGGCAGGCGAATCGACAGCCGACGGTTTTGACCGTGCCTTCCAGAAACATCTGGAGGTAATTGAGAAAAACCATACCGACGAGGCCTATAAAGACGCGATAGCCGGACTGATTAACATTGCCTATGCTTGTAATGTGACAAAGAACTATTCGGAAGCCATCGTTTGGACAGAGAAGTTTGGAGAGTTGCTGGGCGAGTACGAACAGCGACCAAATACCAATGGCGACTACGTGGACAAGCAGGTGGCCCGCTTTGCCATCTACAAGGCCATCGCCCTCGAAGGTCTCGATAAGAAGGATGAGGCAGCCAAGGTGTTTGAGGAGTATCAAGGCACCGACTTTAGCCATACGCCAGAGGGGCGCATCAATGCCATTGACTACTTGATGGCAGCCAAGCGGTGGGAAGAGGCAGCCGACCACTACAGCAGCCTCGATGCCATGTTGGGTAAGCAGAACAACTACTCGCTCGACGATATCAAAGACCTGATGGTGAAGAAATACCAGGCCAATCTGATGGCTGGTCGCAGAGACTCCGCCATCGTCGTGAGCCAGCAGATCAGCAACGCCCTCGACAATGCCTTCACTCAGGCCAAACTCATTGACGAAGAAGAACAGACTACTATCGTGAACCGTGTGGCCCAGATGACCGCAGAGCGCGAGAAAGACGACCGTACGAAGGCTTATGGTGCTCTGGGCGTGCTGGGCTTGGTGATATTGGCCTTCCTTGGTATATTGCTCTATAGTCGTCAGGCCAATCAGCGACTTAAACAGACCTATCGCAATCTGGTCGAGAGCAACCAATCTATGGCTCGTGAAGCAGCCAATCAGGAGCGAGCCAATACCGAGCACAGCATTACGCAGAGACTACAGCGGAAGTTGGTGCCCGAGGCGCTGCCACAGTGCAAGGGCTACAGCCTCTATGCCTCGATGGTGCCCAGCACAGCCATCTGTGGCGACCTTTACGACTGCATCGTACGTGGTGACAAACTGGTATTCTGTATCGGGAATCCCGTGAATATGGATGCCCAGACTTCGGTTCTGGCAGGAATGGCTTGGGCGCTGTTCCGTCCTTTGGCTGTGTACGCTGATTCGCCCAAGGCCATTGCAACCCAGATTAACGCAGCCCTTATGAAGAATGGTCAGTGCCAGTTTGGTGTGACTCTCTTTGTGGGTATGCTCGACCTGACCACGGGCCATCTCGTATATTGTAATGCGAGCCACGGAACGCCCTTGCTGCTAAATGGAGAGGTAACCCCGTTGACCGATGACGGGAACCCACCATTGGGTTTGGAGGGCAACTATGATTTCGAGGAACAAGAGCTCACCCTCGAGAAGGGCTCCATGCTGTTCTTCTACACCAGTGGTCTGGGACTGGCCCATAACGCCACAGGTAAGCAGTATGGCACCAAGATGCTGCATGGTGCAGCTCTTCAGGCCATGAAACTGAATACAGCCCCCAAGCCTTTCGTTGAGAATATCCAACTTTCCATCGACAGGTTTATCGACGGAGAACCTCAAGACAGAGACATGACCATACTCGTAATACGCAGGTCGTAGGTAATAAGAATTGACTACTGCAGCGATGAAACATACATCTATTATCATACTGTTAGTGTTGATGTTGCTCAGTTGTGGTAACAAGCAGCGTCAAGGCCTTTATTATGGCAATTACGGGTATGGCTATGGCGATAAAGCCACCCAGGACACCCTTGTCGAGGATCAGGAACTGCCCGTCAACGACCGGAAAGCAAAGGCATCCATCGACAACAGTTTTAGTCCTGTACCTTCCAACTATAGCAGTGATACCAATGACGAGGCTGTTCCAGGCGAATTTGGCGATAACCATGGTCTCATCGACGACGAGGGCTATCTGCAAGGTGGTGATACCGGCTATGGCGAATAAACCACATCGAGTTTTCTAATAATATATAAGGTGGAAGGTCGGGTAGATAACGAATTGTAACTAAAATAGTGAAAAAAGTGAGAATTTATTTGCTTATTACAAGGGAAATGTGTAATTTTGCAGCCGAAATCAGTAAAATGCGAGTATGAAGCAGATGAATCTACTTAACGGCCTTATTATTATTCGACTGCAGAGGGCAGCCGGAAGTGACAAGGTGTACGTAAGTTGACAATTTAAAAATTGAAAGTTGAAAATTAAGATAACGAGCCTTTCTCACTTCCGAGTGTGAAGGGCTTTTTTCTTGGAACAAGACAAACAAACATAGAAAAAAATGAACGACAGATTATTTGTTTTCGACACAACACTCCGAGACGGTGAACAGGTGCCTGGATGCCAGTTGAACACCGTAGAGAAGATTCAGGTGGCCAAGGCACTAGAACAGTTGGGTGTGGATGTAATCGAGGCAGGATTCCCCATTTCGAGTCCAGGCGACTTTAACAGTGTGATTGAGATCTCAAAGGCGGTGACGTGGCCTGTGATCTGTGCCCTGACCAGGGCAGTGGAGCGCGACATCGACGTGGCTTTCGAGGCCCTGCAGTATGCCAAGCACAAGCGTATCCACACAGGTATCGGCACGAGCGACGAGCATATTCAGTATAAGTTTAACTCCACTCGTGAGGAGATCCTGGAGCGTGCTGTAGCGGCTACTAAGTATGCCAAGCGGTTTGTTGACGATGTGGAGTTTTATTGTGAGGACGCAGGGCGCACCGACAATGAGTATCTGGCGCAGGTGGTTGAGGCTGTCATCAAGGCTGGAGCCACAGTGGTGAACATCCCCGACACGACGGGCTACTGTCTGCCCCAGGAGTATTTCGATAAGATCAAGTATCTGAAGGAGCATGTGGACAACATCGACCGTGCCATCATCTCGACGCACTGCCATAACGACCTGGGTATGGCGACAGCCAACACCTTCAATGGGGTGATGGCAGGAGCCCGGCAAGTGGAGGTGACTATCAACGGCATCGGTGAACGTGCCGGCAACACTTCGCTCGAGGAGATTGCGATGATTCTGAAGTGCCACAAGCAGTTGGGCATCGACACGAATATCAACACCACGAAGATCTATCCGACATCGAGGATGGTTTCGAGTTTGATGAACATGCCTGTACAGCCGAATAAGGCAGTGGTGGGGCGCAACGCCTTTGCCCACTCGAGTGGTATCCATCAGGACGGGGTTCTGAAGAATGTGCATACCTATGAGATTATGGATCCGAAGGATGTGGGTATCGACGACAACTCGATCGTATTGACGGCCCGTTCAGGGCGCGCAGCGCTGAAGCATCGTTTGCATGTGAACGGTGTGGACCTGACGGAGGAGAAACTCGACAAGATATACGAGAAGTTCCTGATATTGGCCGATCAGAAGAAGGAGGTTACCGATGCCGACGTGCTGATGCTGGCTGGAGCAGACACTGCCGATACCCACGCCGTAAGGCTCGATTTCCTGCAGGTTACGACTGGTAAAGGTGTAAAGAGCGTGGCCTCGATAGGCCTCGACATCAGTGGGCAGAAGTTTGAGGCTGCTGCCTCGGGCAATGGTCCGGTGGATGCGGCTATCAAGGCGCTGAAGAAGATTATCATGAAGCAGATGACCCTGAAGGAGTTTACCATTCAGGCTATCTCGAAGGGCTCTGACGATGTGGGTAAGGTGCACATGCAGGTGGAGTACGACGGTTCGCTGTATTACGGCTTTGGTGCCAATACGGATATCGTGACCGCCTCTGTGGAAGCATATATCGATTGTATCAACAAGTTCAAAGTTGAGAATTGAAGATTGAAAATTGAAGATTGAAAGAATGAATACTTTATTTGATAAGATATGGGATAAGCACGTGGTGCAGCAAGTGGAAGATGGCCCCACACAACTGTATATTGACCGTTTGTACTGTCATGAGGTAACATCGCCGCAGGCGTTCGACGGAATGCGGGCTCGTGGACTGAAGTGCTTCCGTCCGCAGCAGATTTATTGTATGCCAGACCATAATACCCCTACGCACGATCAGGACAAGCCCATCGAGGACCCGGTATCTAAGGCGCAGGTGGATGCGCTGGCCAAGAACGCAGCCGATTTCGGACTGACGCATTACGGTATGATGTCGAAGGATAATGGTATTATCCATGTGGTGGGTCCTGAAAAGGGGTTGAGTCTGCCAGGAATGACCATCGTCTGTGGCGACTCTCACACCTCGACGCATGGGGCCATGGGAGCTGTGGCTTTTGGCATCGGCACCTCGGAGGTGGAGATGGTGATGGCCTCGCAGTGTATCCTGCAGCAGAAGCCGAAGTCGATGCGCATTACTATCAACGGCACGTTACGCAAGGGTGTGACAGCCAAGGACGTGGCTCTGTACCTGATGGCGAAACTCACCACCAGCGGGGCCACGGGTTACTTCGTGGAGTATGCAGGCGACGTAGTGAGTGCCTTGTCGATGGAGGGCAGGCTGACGCTGTGCAACCTCTCGATAGAGATGGGTGCAAGGGGCGGTTTTATAGCCCCTGACGAGACGACATTCGCGTATCTGAAGGGAAGGGAGTTTGCTCCTAAGGGTGATGACTGGGACAAGGCCGTGGCCTACTGGAAGACGCTGAAGAGTGGCGACGATGCCGTGTTTGACAAGGAATTGGTATTCGACGCCACTGACATAGAGCCGCGAATCACTTATGGAACTAATCCAGGCATGGGAATTGGGATTACGGAAAGCCTCCCCCCAGCCCCCTCCAAAGGGAGGGGGAGCTATGAAAAGGCGCTCCAGTATATGGGATTCAAGCCCGGACAGAAGCTGCTGGGAACGAAGGTGGATTACGTGTTTCTCGGGGCTTGTACCAATGGTCGTATTGAGGACTTCCGTGCCTTTGCCTCTATAGTGAAGGGTCGCAAGAAGGCCGATGACGTGGTGGCATGGCTGGTGCCTGGCTCATGGGCTGTTGACAAGCAGATTCGTGAGGAGGGGCTCGACAAAGTGCTCGAGGCAGCAGGTTTCGAGATTCGTCAGCCCGGTTGTTCGGCATGTCTGGCGATGAACGACGACAAGATACCTGCCGGTAAACTGAGTGTCTCGACGTCTAACCGCAACTTTGAAGGTCGTCAGGGACCAGGTGCTCGCACCGTCCTTGCCTCGCCGCTCTCTGCTGCCGCTGCCGCTGTCACTGGCTATATTACAGATCCGAGAGAATTCATTTAAACACAGAAACACAGAGAAATAAGAAAATGAAACAGAAATTTGATATAATAACATCAACATGTGTGCCACTGCCGATAGAGAATGTGGACACCGACCAGATTATACCCGCACGGTTTCTCAAGGCTACGACGAGGGAAGAGAAATTCTTTGGCGACAACCTGTTTCGTGATTGGCGCTACAACAGCGACGGTATGCCGAATGCCGACTTTGTGCTAAACGATCCTACCTACTCAGGTTGTATCCTCGTGGCGGGCAAGAACTTCGGAAGCGGTTCGAGTCGTGAGCACGCTGCCTGGGCCATCGCTGGTTACGGATTCAGGGTGGTAATCAGTTCGTTTTTTGCCGATATCCACAAAAACAACGAACTGAACAACTTCGTGCTGCCCGTACAGGTCAGTGAGGATTTCCTCGCAGAACTCTTCCAGACTATTCAGGATAATCCGAAATCACTGGTAACTGTCGATCTGACCAACCAGACAGTGACCAACCAGACTACAGGAAGCCAGGAGCACTTCGACATCAACGGCTATAAGAAACACTGTCTGATGGAAGGGCTCGACGATATAGACTTCCTGGTGCAGAACAAAGAGAAGACAGAACAATGGGAACAAGCGAACAAATAAACATGTACCAGCGCATACAGCCCTTTGTGGAGATTATGGACTCCACACTGCGCGATGGTGAGCAGACCAGTGGTGTGAGTTTTCTGCCACACGAGAAGTTGATCATTGCCCGTATGCTGTTGCGTGATCTGAACGTAGATCGTATAGAGGTGGCTTCGGCACGCGTGTCGGAGGGTGAGAAAGAGGCTGTAAGTATGATATGCCGTTATGCCCGTGAGATCGACAAGATCGACAGGGTAGAGGTGCTGGGGTTCGTAGATGGCGGACAGAGTGTGGACTGGGCTGAGAGTTGTGGGTGCAAGACTATCAACCTACTGGCAAAGGGATCGCTTCGCCACTGCAAGGAGCAACTTCACAAGACACCTCAGGAGCACGTTGACGACATCATCAAGGAGGTGAGGTATGCACGACAGAAGGGGTTCACCGTGAACCTCTATCTGGAGGACTGGAGTAACGGTATGAAAGACTCGCCCTCGTATGTCTATGACCTGATGGACCAACTCTGCGACATCGGTATTCGTCGATTTATGCTCCCCGATACGCTTGGCATCATGAACCCCCTGCAGTGTATAGAGTATTTCCGCAAGATGATCAAGCGCTATGCCGATACCCACTTTGACTTCCATGCCCATAACGACTACGACCTGGCAGTGTCGAACTCGCTGGCTGCTGTGCTGAGTGGGGCGAAGGGACTCCATGTGACGGTGAACGGACTGGGTGAACGCTGTGGCAATGCCCCGCTGTCGAGTGTGCAGGTGATCCTGAAGGATCAGTTCCATGCGAAGACCAATATTATTGAGAACAAACTCAACGACATCTCGCGACTGGTGGAGAGTTATAGTGGTATTGCTGTGGCGCCCAATCAGCCGATTATCGGCGACAACGTGTTTACGCAGGTGGCTGGTGTGCATGCCGACGGGGACAAGAAAAACGGACTCTATCAGAACGAACTGGTGCCTGAGCGGTTTGGCAGGAAAAGGGAGTATGCCCTGGGCAAGAACAGTGGAAGGGCTAACATTGCCAAGAACCTGGAGGAACTGGGACTGGAACTGACGCCAGAACAGACCAGACGTGTCACTCAGCGCATCACCGAACTGGGCGACAAAAAGGAAATCGTGACGCAGGAGGATCTGCCCTTCATCGTTAGCGATGTGCTGAAACACGATGCGCCAGAGGATAGGGTGAAGCTGGTAAGCTATGTGGTATCAACGGCTTATGGACTGAAGCCTGGAGCAAATATTAAGGTGGAGATTAACGGTAAGGAATACGAGGCGAGTGCCACAGGCGACGGTCAGTATGATGCCTTCGTGAAGTCGCTGCGCTACATCTATAAGAAGTATCTCGACCGCACGTTCCCCATCTTGCAGAACTATCAGGTGAGCATCCCTCCCGGTGGACGTACCGATGCCTTGGTGCAGACGGTGATTACCTGGAACGACAATGGCAAGATACTCCGTACTCGTGGTCTGGATGCCGACCAGACGGAAGCGGCTATCAAGGCTACGTTTAAAATGCTGAACATCTACGAGAAAGAACAAAACAACGAGTTGTAGAATAATTGAAAATTGAAAATTCAAAAAACGAAATGATATGAAACTGAAGATTGCGATTTTGGCGGGCGATGGTATTGGACCCGAGATTATGAGAGAAGGTGTGGCTGTGCTCGACGCGATAGCCAAGAAGTGCGGACACGAGTTTGAATACGAAGAAGCCATCTGTGGTGCTCATGCCATCGACGAGGTGGGCGATCCTTATCCCGATGCTACCCACGAGGTGTGTATGAAGGCCGACGCTGTGCTGTTCGCTGCTGTGGGCGACTTGAAATACGACCACGACCCCACGGCAAAGATACGTCCTGAGGTGGGGCTGCTGGCCATGCGAAAGAAACTGGGTCTGTTTGCCAACGTGCGCCCTGTGGCCACCTTCGACTGTCTGCTCCACAAGTCGCCATTGAAGGATGAGCTCATACGAGGTGCCGACTTCGTGGTGCTGCGCGAACTGACGGGAGGCATGTATTTCGGTGAGAAGTATCAGGACAACGACAAGGCCTACGATACCGATATCTATACCCGTCCTGAGATTGAGCGCATCGTGAAGTTAGGTTTTGAGATGGCGATGAAGCGTCATAGGCACCTTACCGTCGTAGATAAGGCCAACATCCTGGCCAGTTCAAGACTGTGGCGCCAGATAGCCAAGGAGATAGAACCCCAGTATCCGGAGGTAAAGACCGACTATATGTTTATAGACAACGCCTCGATGCGAGTGCTAACCGAACCCCGGTACTTCGACGTGATTGTCACAGAGAACACCTTTGGTGATATCCTTACCGACGAGACCGCCTGCATCACAGGATCGATGGGACTGCAGCCCTCAGCTTCATTAGGCGAGCATACACCGCTCTTCGAGCCGGTTCATGGCTCATGGCCTCAGGCAGCAGGACAGAATATCGCCAACCCCCTGGCACAGATCCTGTCGGCTGCTATGTTGCTCGAGCATTTCGGACTCGAGAAGGAGGGTGCCCTGGTGCGTGAGGCTGTAAACGCTTCGCTCTATGCCAACGTGCGTACGCCAGAGATTCAGGTGGAAGGTGGTGCCAAGTACGGCACACGTGAGGTAGGAGCGTGGATTGTTGACTACATCAAGAATGCGTAAACTGTTAATAATGATAGCGTTGCTCGCGGGGCTCAGTGCTCAGGCGCAGACACCACGTGAGTGGCGCGACTCGGTGTCAACCCTGATAGAGGCTATCCGCAAGAACCCCAGGAGTACCGATCTGCGCCTGAAGAAGGCAGAGGCGAATATCAACCTGCAGCAATGGGAATACGCCATCGAGGAATATGGCAATGTGCTCAGACTCGACGAGCGTAACCTGGCAGCCCTCTATTTCAGGGCCTACTGCCACAGTCAGTTGCGCCATTACGACATGGCCAGGGCTGATTACGATGCTTTTCTGGCTATCCATCCCCAGCATTTCGAGGCCCATCTGGGACGTGCCCATGTGCTTCAGAAGATGGGGCGCAAGGCTGATATCCTCGACGAGTTGAACCTGATGGTGCAGCAATTCCCCGACAGTGCGATGGCCTATGCCGCCAGAGCGGCCTACGAGACGGAGCAGAAAGACTACGACGTGGCACTCTACGATTGGGACGAGGCCCTGCGCCGTCATCCTGAGAACGCAGAATATGCCGTATCTAAGGCAGATATCCTGATAGGGTTGGGACGGAAAAAAGAAGCCCGTGAGACGCTCGACGCGGCAGTCGCTCATGGTGTCTCGAGAGGGGCTTTGAAGGAGTGGTACGACCGTTGTCGCTGAGCGGCTATTGCAGATAGGGGTTATACAGGAGTTCCTCGGCGATGGTGGTTTTGGGACCATGCCCGCTATAGACCACCGTCTCACCAGGTAACTGGCCCAGAACGTCGTGAAGGCTTTCCATGAGTTGCTCATAGCTGCCCCCCTCGAAATCGGTGCGGCCTACACTCATCTTGAAAAGGGTGTCGCCTGTGAAGACGGTCTTTTCTTCCTCGCAGTAGAAACTCACCCCACCACGGGTGTGCCCGGGGGTTTTCAAGACCTTCAGCTGGTGGTGCCCAAAGCTGATGACTTCGTCGTTCTCGAAAAATCGGCCCACAGGTGGATACTGTCGTCGTAGAGGCACTCCGATCATAGACTGGAACTGGTTGGGAAGGTCGCTGATGAGATCGTCGTCGTCGTTTGAGATCTCTACCTTCAGACCATAGTTGTCGAAGATGGTGTCGATGCCGAAGTTATGGTCGAAGTGACCATGTGTGGCCAACAGGTGAACAGGTTGCAGACCATTGTCGTTGATATAATTAACGAGGGCATCGCGCTCTGCCTGGTAGTAGGCACCGCAGTCGATGACGACGCACGCCTTGGTATCGTCGCTTACCACGTATGTGTTCTCCTGAAGCAGGTTGAACATGAAAGACTTTATGTGAAGCATGGAGAATTGAAGAATTGAAGGATTGAAGGATTGAAGGATTGAAGATTGAAAATTGAAAATTGA
The DNA here is from genome assembly GCA_946415825.1 of uncultured Prevotella sp. Classification (GTDB taxonomy): domain Bacteria; phylum Bacteroidota; class Bacteroidia; order Bacteroidales; family Bacteroidaceae; genus Prevotella. The sequence continues at coordinate 13,335 of CAMKUA010000039.1, forward strand.
AGGCTGCGATTTAGCGAGAGCAGTATCATTATACCGGTAGGTAGATGATATGCTTCTCCTTAAACCACTCTTCATTGAAGAAGGAGCTGATGTCGGTGGTCTCCACAATCTTATAGAAGGGCCTCAGTTCCGCCTGCAGGTCGCCTCCCTTCAGGCATATCACGCCATTGGGCAGGGCGTTCTGCTGAGTCTTGGAGATATTCTTCTTGACAATCTTGACGAGGTCGGGTAGTGGCATGACGGCACGGCTCACCACGAAGTCGAACTTCCCCTTCTCTTCTTCCCCGCGCAGGTGTTCCGGCTGGCAGTTCTTCAGTGCGATGGCATCGGCCACCTCCTGTGCTACGCGGATCTTCTTGCCGGTGCCGTCGATGAGTTTGAACTGGCACTCAGGGAAGAGTATGGCGAGGGGGATGCCTGGGAAACCGCCTCCAGTGCCAAAGTCGAGGATGGTGGTGCCAGGACGGAAACGGATCATCTTGGCGATGGCCAGCGAGTGGAGCACATGGTGCTCGTAGAGCTGGTCGATATCCTTGCGCGAGATGACGTTGATCTTGGCGTTCCAGTCGCGATAGAGGGCATCGAGCATCTCGAACTGTCGTTGCTGGGTCTCTGTAAGATCTGGGAAATACTTGAAGATGATGTCTGCTGCCATACCTTAATACTCGAATGAATTCTTCAGCAGTTTGTCAACGTCGCTGTAGGGAATAATCAGTTCCGTACTCCCCACAGCATACGGGGCAATCTCGTAGGGGTTATACACGAAGGTAATCGTCTCTTCGCCCAGAATGAAATTCTCCGACGGGAATATGTCCATCGAGTAGAGATAGCCCTTGTCGCGGAGTGCAGTCAGGGTGTTACAGCCTGTTTTGGCCTTCAGGGCTTTCAGGAGTATATCCTTCAGCGGCTGCTCATAGCCTGTGGCGAAGATGTCCTGCAGTGTCAGCTGGCGACCGGTCTTCGACTCGAAGTTCATCGTGATGAGCTGGTTGATGCCGTGTGCACCCCCTTCATAGTAGTCGATGTTAGCCAGATAGACCACAGTGCCCTTGTTGCCTTTCTGCGTGCTGCTGTTGATGATATAGTGGTATTGATACCAGGCTCGCTTGGTGGTGTCGGCACGGTCCTGGTTATACAGGGGTAGCATGGTTCTCTTGTAGGAGTCGGTATAACTGTTGGCAAAGGCCTCTGCAGCCAGCTTAACCGTACTTTCCTCCCTGTCGAGCAGTCGCTTCATGACTGCAGCGTTGATCAGTTCTCCGGGGTGGGCACTCTCTTTGGTGGCTTCTTCCAGTGCCAGGTGAACGGTACAGGTGGGGGAGTTTGCCTCATTGGAGAGCGTAACCTTCTTGTCGGTGACAACCGGCTCGAATTCCACGATGTTTTCGTCGCCTCCATGACATCCCGCCATCAGCAGGGCCAGAGCTGAAATGGTAAAGAGATGTTTAATGTTCATTTGACTTATGTTTGATTTTATCGGCAAAATTATACTTAATTTGGCAAAAAAGCAAATTTCTCGTCGGAAAATATTAATTTTGCAGCCAAAATCTTGATAAATGAAGCAAAGAACGCTGAAGGCAGCCCTTTTTGACCTCGATGGTGTGGTGTTCGACACCGAACCGCAGTACACCGTTTTCTGGGGAGGAATATGCCGGGAGTACCATCCCGAGCACCCTGGTTTGGAGCATGAGATCAAGGGTCAGACGCTCACCCAGATCTATGACCGCTGGTTTAGTGGCGATCTGAAATCCGAGCAGGAGAGCATCACCCGCAGGCTCGACGCCTACGAGGCTCAGATGCATTACGATTTCATGACGGGCTTTGAGGCACTGGTCGATGACCTGCATCGCCATGGAGTGCTCACCGCTGTTGTTACCAGTTCGAATGTGCCCAAGATGGAGAGCGTATATCGTTATCAGCCCTCGTTCAAGCGCCTGTTTGATGCCATTCTCACCTCCGAGGACTTTGCCGAGAGCAAGCCCCATCCCGACTGCTATCTGAAGGCGGCAGCAAGGTTGGGTGCCCAGACGGATGAGTGCATCGTATTTGAAGACAGCTTTAACGGACTTCGTTCGGGTCGTGCAGCCCGGATGTGTGTCGTAGGACTGGCCACCACCAACACAGCCGAATCCATCGCTCCCTTGTCCGACCTGCAGATCTCCGACTATCAGGGCATGAGCTATTCGAGGCTGGTGTCTTTGCTCAATCAATAAGAATTGTTTTTATGAATTCACAGAATACCCCTGTACATATCCGACTTTGGCATCGTGACTTCTGGCTGATGGCTATAGCCAATCTGCTGCTCACTGCAGCGGTGTATATCCTGGTGCCCACGTTGCCCCAGTGGCTCGTGCAGACGCAGGGTCTGTCGATGCTTGAGACGGGTGTTGCGATGGCAGCGTTTGGTGTCGGCCTGTTCGTGTTCGGAGCCTTTGTGTCGTTCCTCGTTCAGCACTATCGCCGTAATGTGGTGTGCATCTGGTCGGTACTGGCCATGGGAGCGCTGACAGGACTGCTCTATTATATCGAGACCCAGCGCTGTGAGTTTGTCGAGTTCTGGCTGGTAGTGCTCCAGCGCTTTGGCTTTGGTGCCGTCTTCGGCCTGGCCCAGATGGTGCTCACCAGTACGCTGGTCATCGACACCTGCGAGAGTTACCAGCGCACAGAGGCCAATCACTCCGCAGCGTGGTTTGGGCGCTTTGCCCTATCCTTGGGCCCTCTGGCTGGTCTGCTGCTCTGTCGTCTGTCGGGCTTCGGCAGTGTCGTCCTGGCAGCCTGCGGCCTTGCCGTTGTCTCGGTTCTGCTTATCCTCCTGGTCGATTTTCCCTTCAGGGCCCCCGAGGATGATATCCCCGTGGCGAGTATGGATCGTTTCTTCCTGACGAATGGTTTCCCGCTATTCCTGAATCTCCAGCTCATCATGCTGTCCGTTGGCCTGCTGTTCAGTTTGCCCCTTCACGAGCGTTTCTACGCCATGATGATGGTGGGCTTCCTGTTTGCCCTGCTGGCCCAGCGGTTTGTGTTTCGTGATGCCGAGGTGAAGAGCGAGGTGGTGTCGGGACTGATCCTGATGGGAGCCGCCCTGCTGATGCTGCTCACGCGCCCCCAACCCGTCGTGTGGTATATTGCCCCGGTGTTTGTGGGCTTCAGCCTTGGCATCATCGGCTCGCGGTTCATGCTTTTCTTCATCAAGCTCAGCCGTCATTGTCAGCGAGGCACGTCGCAGAGCACCTTCATGTTGGGGTGGGAGAGTGGTATTGCTTGGGGACTGGGTATCGGCCTGGCCCTCTTTCAGGGCGATACCGATGCCGTGCTGTCGGCAGCCCTTGTACTGGTTGTCTGTGCTTTAGTGCTTTATCACTTCACCCACAACTGGTTCCTCAGTCACAAGAACAGATAAAAAGTATCCCAGCCGGTAAAGTTTGAAGACGGTAAGGCTCGGCCTGCGCCCGCACAGCAGTCGCCGCTCCAGTGGTCCGAAGGTGCGGTGCCAGAGTCTTATCAGCGTCTTGATGGTGGGGAAGTGTATGTTGCTTACAAAGGTAAGCAGTCGCGAATAGCCCCTCAGGTCTTCGCTAAACTGGCCAAGCGTACGCAGGCCTTCCTCCGTCTTGGCCACGAAATCGGCATTGCTCTCAAAGGTGCAGAATCCCAGCGGATTGTCGATGTGCTCTATGGCGATATGGTGCTGGTGGAAGGCCTTCCCCAGCAGCACGTCTTCGTAGCCATAGCGTCGGAACCGCTCGTCGAAGGGGTGCTCCAGCATCAGTTCCCGGCTGACGAACAGGTTGGCAGTGTGCAGGTGCTGGTAGGGCGACTTCTGGCGCTCGGGGGCCGTATGCCTGGCCTCCTCGGCCTTCTCATAACAGTAGCGCAGGTTGCCCTTGAGTGTGTTGGGATCCCCGCCGATGGCCACACCACCGTCGATCACCGTGTCGCAGTCGCTGTCAAGGTAGCGGCGGATAAAGTCGTCGCTGATCAGCGTCATGTCGCTGTCGATGAAGAGCACGTAGGGCTGCTGCGCCTCCCTGACGAGGAAGTTTCGGATGGCGGCACGGCCCACGTTCTCCTCTCTGACGATATAACGGCAGTGGGGCAGGGTGTTGATGACCTGGTTCTCCGCCACCGTCGCGGCATCCGTCGAGCCGTCGTCGGCCACGATGATCTCGTAGTCGCCACCCACCGCCTCCAGTTGCTGCGCCAGTCCTTTCACCAGCGCCACGCAGACATGATTGTAGGTAGGTATCAGAACGGAGATTTCCTGCTTCCTCATCATTTCATCTGGAACAACACTGCAAAGATACGATTTTATTTCGCCGCCTGTCGCCGATTAACATACTTTAAGGGGGAGAATTACTGCCATTAACAAATTTCTTCGTATATTTGCACATAGATAATCAACAAAAACCTAAAAATTATGAAGAAACTGACAAGAATGCTATTGATGGCGTTTGTGCTGACAGTTGGCGCAAGCCTTACGAGTTGTGGTGACATCGTGAGCCCCGACAATCCCGTCGAACCAACTCCGACCCCCACACCGACACCTACACCTACACCGGCGCCTGAAACCGTCGTCAAGGCGACCGACCTGCTGAGAGATGCTCAGAAGGAGAGCGCCACCATCGCCTTCTGGTTTTACTATGAGGGTAATCTCTATAACGTCGTCTTCAAGAAAGTGGGCGACGACTTTGTGTTCCAGAAAGGTGGTAACTGCAGCCAAGCTTCCACGCGTTCCGATTGGATTCTTGATGATAGTTACACAATTAAGGGACTTGGTGGTACAGTCGAATATAATGATCCAGAGAGTTTATCTTTTGGTGTCAATATTAGTGGGACTCTTGTATCAGCAGCCCAAGTAGCCTCTTCTACTGGCGATGTGATTCAGAGAACGTTCAGTTTTAACACCTTTCTGGCGGCAATAGCTGTTAGTAATGAGAATGCCAGCATGGAAAAGACCATGGACATGGTAAGAGACCTTTTATTAGAAACTATGAGTTCCACTCACGGCATAAGTTCTGATTTAGGCAAAGTGATGTTTGTAACGGTTAACGATAATACAAACCAACAACAGTTACAGACTATTCCTGAAATCATGTCCAAAGCCGGCACACAGGAAATCACGCCTAAAGAGGCCGTTGGCGTAGCGGTCGAGAACTTAAAACAGAATGTGAAGGAAGGTGTGGAGAATGGTTCGTTAAAGATGCCTGAATTTAAATTCGAAAAGGAAAATCCAAGCGTAACCTGGAGCCCCACAGCCAGTAAAAATACCTATCAACAGGAATTACAAATAGAAGGTGTTAAGGGCACCGTGACATACTACACCGGAGACGACGACAACACCTGCGGGGCAAAGATTGACGTCGAGTCGGGCAAGGTGACGTTCGAAAAGCCCGGCAAGGTGGTGGTGAAGGCGGTATTAAAGGAAACCGATGGAATGTATTTAGCTACTAAAAGCTATACCCTGACGGTAAACAAGGCCGAAGGAAGCATCTGCTATCCTAAGGAGCCTGTTAAGAGAACGGTGGGCGACCCTGACTTTACCATCACGTTGGAGAAGGTGGGCAACGGCGAGGTGACCTATTCATCCGACAAGGAGACGGTCGCCACCGTCGATAAGAACGGCTTAGTGAAGATCGTGGGCATCGGCGAGGCCACCATCACCGCCACCATCAAAGAAGATACCGACTACTACCACTACGAAACAAAGACCGCTACCTGCACCGTGACCGTCGTTAAGCCGGAACCCGAGCCCGAGCCGGAACCGGATCCCTCAGGCATCGGTGATCCTGATGACTACGAAAAAGGCGGTGACCCGTTTAATAGGGATGAGTAACACATGTCGGACTAATGGATAAAGAAAGGAAATAAAGTGATGAAGACAAACAAGATATTCAGTCTCGCAGTGCTGGCCCTGCTGACGGCCGCCTGCAGCAGCGACATAGCCCCTGAGCAGCAAGGCAGTAGGGTCATCCCCTTCACCGCCACGCTCAGTGCCGGCACTGCCACCACCCGCACCATTGAGGAGGAAGATGACAGGCTGGTTACCTACTGGGAGAAAAAAGAGAAAGTGGCCCTCATCCATGACGGCGTGATGGATGTGATGGAGGTCACCGACGTGGATGACGAGACGGGCGCCGCCACCATCAGTGGCAACCTCACAGGCGATCCCCAGGACGGTGACGACGTGACAGTGATCTACCCCGCCTCGGCAGTGGATGGAGAAACCCTGGACGTGAAGGACGATCTCCTCAAAGAGCAGGATGGTGATAAAGAAACCATCTCCCAACAGTTTGACCTGCGCAAATCGACCGGTGCCAAACTGCAGGTGGTGGGCGAAGCCGCCTCACTGAAGGGCATCGTAAGCCTCAAAAACCAGTTGGCCATCGTGCAATTAAGTTTTAGGAATGACGGTGGCGATCTGTATTGTTATCTAACGCAGTTAACGATCAAAGACGGCAACAGCAAAGTGCTGACAACGGTGAATGAAACTGTTGAAAATACCTATTGGATTGCCATGGCTCCCGCTAAGGATGCCACCTTCAGTTTCGAGTTCATCAAAGACGGAGAGACATATACCTGTACCAAGACCGGTGTCACCCTTGAGGCCGGCAAATACTACCAGAGCACGATGATGGTGAATGCCCCCGAGCCTGAGCAGTTGACTGTCAGCGCCACGGGATATAAAGGTACTTACGACGGCCAGGCCCACGGCATCACGGTCACTGTGACGGAGCCAGCCACAGGCGCCACCATCAAGTACAGGACGACGGCCGATGGCGAATACAATCTGACCTCGAACCCCACCTACACCGATGCCGGCAAGCACACCGTGTATTACCAGGTGACGAAGGATAAATACGAAACCGTAACGGGCAGTGCCGATGTCGAGATCACCCAGGCTGCCGCCACCATCAGCTTCAAGGAAGCCACGATCACGAAGACCTATGGCGATGCTGCGTTTACGAATACGCTGACGAATACAGGCGACGGCGCAGTGAAATACTCGACTACCGCCACGAATGTCACCGTCAATGAATCGACGGGCGAAGTGACGATCACTGGCGCAGGCGAGGCCAC
>CAMKUA010000040.1:0-20242 GCA_946415825.1 uncultured Prevotella sp.
GCATTCTCAAACGAACATTAATCAATTCCGATTTTTATCGGACAGCAATAATTTTGAGTTTCGACGAAATTTATTATAGTAGTATTATATAATTTATATATATTATAATATATATAAATTTAATATATAAATATAAGAACCTCCATTGCGTCGCATTTCATTTTCCTAATGAAACGCTAAGACGCAAAGACGCTATTAGCGATTTAGCCAAATTTTAACATTTGAAACAAATCGAAAAAAAACTCTCGAAAAAATTGGAGGGTAATTGAAAATTTTGTACCTTTGCACTGGCGTTAAGAGAAAAAGGATTCGCGCCCAAACTTAGAAAAATTATTTTTCTAGTGCACAAAAAATTTTTTCCTAATTAGGGCGCAAAAAATTGGACTCAAAAACGGCAAACACGAGGCACCTAACCAATTATAAATCAATTAATAAAAAACATTACAAAACAATGAAACATGAAATAAAAAAAGTTGCCTAATTTTATACTTTTACAAAGATTTTGTGACTTTTATAGTTCGGATTGAAAAAAAAGTCATAACTTTGTAGGCGATTATAAACTAATTAAGGTATGAAACAATTCTTTAAAATGGTATTTGCCACCATCTGTGGTATCGTTATCTTTTTGCTGATAACCGGTTTCTTCCTGGTTATCTCGTTAGTAGGAATGCTGGCCAGCGATTCAGCATCAACCAAAGTCAAGGAAAACTCTGTGTTTGTTATCAAAATGAACGGCATTGTTTCGGAGCGTTCAGAAGAAGATTCACCTTTGAACGGTCTTCTGGGGGCAAGTGAACTGAGCAATATGGGTCTTGACGATCTGATTGCCAGTATCCGCAAAGCCAAAAGTAACGATGACATCAAGGGCATCTACCTGGAGGGTGGCATCCTCAGTTTCGATGCGCCCGCTTCTGCCCAGCAGTTGCGCGACGCCCTGAAGGACTTCAAGCAGAGCGGCAAATGGATTGTGGCTTATGCCGACCAGTACTACCAGGCAGCTTATTATGTAGCTTCTGTGGCAGACAAGATCTATCTGAACGACCACGGCTCCATCGACTTCAAGGGCCTTGGCGGCAAAGGCGAATACTACAAAGGATTGTACGACAAACTGGGTATCAAGTACCAGGTGGCCAAGGTGGGTAAATACAAGAGTTATGTGGAGAGCAACACGCTGACGGGCATGAGCGAGTACGACCGTGAGCAGCGCACCGCCTATCTCACCGGCATCTGGAACTACTGGCTGAAGGAGATCGCCGAGTCTCGCAAAGTCAAGGCTGAAAATCTGAACCAGTTGGCCAACGACAGCATCATGGCTTTTGCCGACACAAAGGACTATGTCACAGCCAAACTCATTGACAAGGTGCTCTTCCCCGAGGAGATCAAGACAGAGATTAAGAGTCGCCTGAAACTTGACAAGGACGACGACATCCAGCAGCTGACACTCTCAGACATGCGCAACGTGAAGTCGGACAAGAAGGACGACGGCGATAAGGTGGCTGTTTACTATGCTTATGGTGACATCGTTGATAGCGAGACCATGAACCTGCTGAGCGGTGGCGGTCACAGTATTGTAGGCAAGAACACAGCCGAGGACTTACGCAAACTTGCCGAGGACGACGATGTGAAAGCCGTTGTCTTCCGTGTCAACTCTGGTGGTGGTAGTGCTGTAGCCTCCGAGCAGATCCGCCACGCCATTAAAGTGCTCAAGGCCAAGAAGCCCGTCGTGGTGTCAATGGGCGGTGCAGCAGCATCAGGCGGTTACTGGATCAGTTCACCAGCCAACTACATCGTTGCCGAGCCGACCACCATCACTGGTAGCATCGGTATCTTCGGACTGATTCCCAACTTCAGCGGACTCGTTACCGACAAACTCGGTGTCACCTTCGACGGTGTTACCACCAACAAGTTTACCGACTATGAGACAGACCTTATGCTTGGAAAGGATAATGCCGAGATCATGAAGCATGTGCAGACCTATATCGACCATGGCTATCAGCAGTTCCTCGACATCGTGTCGGAGGGGCGCGGCATGAAGCCCGCACAGGTTGACTCCATCGCCCAAGGGCGCGTATGGCTGGCAAGCGATGCCCTGAAGATAAAACTGGTGGACCAACTCGGCAGTCTCGACGATGCCGTTAAGAAGGCAGCCGAACTGGCCAAGCTCAAGGAGTACTACACCGAGACTTACCCCGGCAAGGGCAGTTGGCTAGACACCTTCATGCCGAAGGAGAACAGGGGGACTTATCTCGACGGTAAGTTGCAGGAAGAGCTGAAGGTATTCCTCGGCGATCTCTACGAGCCGCTGATGGAAATTCGCCAGACCGTCAAGGACGGCAGCCATATGCAGGCCAGGATGCTCGATGACATCAGAGTGAAGTAAATCGTGGAAGGCGACCTTATCTATATTAATAGGAAACTGCGGCCACTGAGCTGGCTATACGGACTGGGCGTCGGATTCAGGAACATGCTCTTTGAGATGGGCATCTTAAAGAGCCGTTCCTTTCATGTCCCCGTAATCTCAGTAGGCAATATCACTGTAGGCGGTACAGGCAAGACGCCCCACGTGGAGTATCTGATCCGCCTGTTGAAGGACGTGTCGAAGGTGGCCGTACTCAGCCGGGGGTACAAGCGCAAGAGCCATGGATTTGTGATTGCCGACGCCAACACCACCATGCGTGACATCGGTGACGAGCCCTTCCAGATAAAGCAGAAGTTCCCCCACATCACCGTGGCAGTAGATAAGAAGCGAACCAGAGGCATCGACAAACTTATCAGCGGCAAATATGTTGAGGGCATCGATGTCGTCCTGCTCGACGATGCCTTCCAACATCGGTACGTCAAACCGGGCATCAACATCCTGCTCGTCGATTACCACCGCCTGGTCATCTACGATGAGCTGCTGCCCTCGGGCCGACTCCGCGAACCGGTCAAGAGTAAGGACAGGGCCGACATCGTGATCGTCACTAAATGTCCCACCGACTTAAAGCCGATGGAGTTCCGTGTCATCACCAAGGCCATGAGACTATACCCTTATCAGCAACTGTTCTTCTCAACCCACGAGTACGACGATCTCAAGCCCCTCTTCCCGGAGGAGTCTGAGAAGCCCGTTTCCCTCGATTCACTCAAAGGAAAGAACATTCTCTTGTTAACAGGTATCGCCTCACCCGAGCAGATGCTGCAGGACCTGCAGACTTATACGGACCATATCCAGCCCCTGTCGTTCAGCGATCACCACAATTTCAAGAAGAAAGACATTGAGTGCATCAACGAGGCCTTCGAGGCCCTCCCCTCGCCCAAGTTGATCATCACGACCGAGAAAGACGCCTCGCGCCTCTCTATCACGGAAGGTTTGAGCAGTGAGGTCAGGCAGAGACTCTACGTGCTGCCCATCCACATTAAGCTGCTACTGGACCAGGAAGACTTATTCAACAAAAAGATCTTAGACTATGTACGAAAGGATACAAGAAACAGCATCATGGCTAAAGGCAAGAATGACCACATTCCCAACTACAGCAATAGTGCTGGGAACAGGCCTCGGACAATTAGCTTCAGAAATAACTGACACCTACGAATTCGCATATCACGACATTCCCAACTTCCCCGTTTCCACGGTTGAGGGCCATTCGGGCAAACTCATCTTCGGCAAGCTTGGCGGTGTGGATATCATGGCCATGCAGGGGCGTTTCCATTTCTACGAGGGTTACTCGATGAAGGAGGTCACCTTCCCTGTGCGCGTCATGTATGAACTGGGCATCAAGACGCTCTTCGTCTCGAATGCGTCTGGCGGCATGAACCCGGCATTCAAGATTGGCGACCTGATGATCATCACCGACCACATCAATTTCTTCCCCGAGCACCCACTGCGCGGCAAGAACTTCCCCACAGGCCCTCGTTTCCCCGACATGCACGAGCCTTACGACCTGTCGTTAGTGGCACTGGCCGATCAGATTGCAGCAGAGAAGGGCATCACCGTGCAGCATGGTGTCTATGTCGGAGTACAAGGTCCTACCTTCGAGACACCTGCGGAGTATCGGATGTACCACCTGCTGGGTGGCGATGCCGTCGGCATGTCAACCGTGCCCGAAGTCATTGTGGCCCACCATTGTGGCATCAGGACTTTCGGCATCTCGGTGATTACCGATCTGGGGGGCTTCGACGAGCCCGTCGAGGTGAGCCACGAAGAGGTACAGCAAGCCGCCAATGCCGCCCAACCCCTGATGACGGAGATCATGCGAGAAATGATAAAACGTACTAATTAATCAATGGAAATAGCAAAACTGGGTGAGTTCGGTCTGATCGACCGTCTCACAAAAGACATAGAGATCAAGAACGAGAGTACCAAATATGGTGTTGGCGACGATTGTGCCGTACTCTCCTACCCGGATAAGGAAGTGCTCGTCACCACCGATCTGCTCATGGAGGGTGTACATTTCGACCTCACCTATATCGACCTGAAGCACCTCGGCTATAAGAGTGCAATGGTGAACATCAGCGATGTGTTTGCCATGAACGGCACGCCCCGTCAGATCACGGTGTCACTGGCTATCAGCAAACGGTTCACGGTCGAGGACATGGAGGAGTTCTATGCCGGACTCCGTTTAGCCTGCGACAAGTGGAACGTCGATATCGTCGGTGGCGATACCACCTCCAGTTATACTGGTCTGGCCATCTCCATCACCTGCATCGGCGAAGCCCGTAAAGAGGATGTCGTCTATCGCAACGGTGCTAAGGATACCGACCTCGTCTGCGTCAGCGGCGACCTCGGTGCAGCCTATATGGGTCTGCAACTCCTGGAGCGCGAGAAGAGCGTGTACTATGGTCAGGTCAACGACCTCCAGAAGAAAATCGCCGAAGCCAAGGCCGCTGGTGACGAGAAGAGACTCTCATCACTTCAGTCCCAACTCTCAACGTTCATCTTCCAGCCCGATTTCAGTGGCAAGGAATACCTGTTGCAACGCCAACTCCAGACCGAGGCCCGCGGCGACATCATCCAGAAGTTGCGCGAGGCGGGCATCCGTCCCACTGCCATGATGGACATCAGCGACGGTCTCTCCTCCGAACTGCTCCACATCTGCAAGCAGTCGGGTGTCGGTTGCCGCATCTTCGAGAAGAATATCCCCATCGACTACCAGACGGCGGTCATGGCCGAAGAACTGAACATGAACGTCACCACCTGCGCCCTCAACGGTGGCGAAGACTATGAGTTGCTGTTTACCGTTCCCATCGGCGATCATGAGAAAATCGAGCAAATCGAGGGTGTCAAGCTCATCGGGCACATCACCGAAGAGAAATTCGGCAAAGTACTCGTAACCCGTGACAATCAGGAGTTTGAGCTCAAAGCGCAGGGGTGGAATCCTCTGTCATAAAAAACTTTTTTCTAAAAAAAACAGGCAAATATTTGGTGGGTTCAAAAAAAGTTAGTACCTTTGCACCCGCAAAACGAAAGGATTTGCAAATTGACATGATGGTGCCTTAGCTCAGTTGGTAGAGCATCGGACTGAAAATCCGTGTGTCCCCGGTTCGATTCCTGGAGGTACCACTCCTCCTTTCATTAGCCCGGTTTCGCGTTATGGCGGCCGGGTTTCTTTTTATAACCTAAACAAACAGCATTATGGGAATAGTCATTGGTATCGATGTAGGTATTTCTACTACAAAGATTGTTGGCATTAAAGACGGGAAGGTGTCTGCCCCAATCCGTATTACGGCTACCGACCCCGTCACCTCACTCTATGGCGCATTCGGCAAGTATCTTCACGACAACAACATCAGTCTGAAGGATGTAGAGCAGGTCATGTTGACTGGTGTCGGATCAGCCTATATCGACGAGCCCGTCTATGGATTGCCAACGGGCAAGACCGATGAGTTTATTGCCGACGGACTAGGAGCCCGCTTTGAGAGCGGACTGAACAAAGCCATGGTCGTGTCGATGGGAACGGGAACCAGTTTTGTGCAGTGCTGTGGCGACGACATCCGCCATATCGGAGGTATCGGTATTGGCGGCGGTACGCTGCAAGGACTTGCCCGTGTGATGCTGAACACCCGTGATCCGAAGCAGATTCAGAGTCTTGCCATGCGGGGAAACATCCACAACATCAATCTGCTGATTGGCGACATTACCACCCATCCGCTGCCAGGTCTGCCTATGGATGCCACAGCCTCACTCTTCTCAAAGGCACAATACGACGCTCCAAAGGAAGACATTGCCTTAGGCATCATTGTCATGGTGCTGCAGTCCATCGGCTCAGCTGCCATCTTGTCTGCCCTGAACACAGGCATCAAGGACTTCGTGCTGATTGGCAATCTCACACTCTACCCGCAATGCAGAGAGGTCTATCCCATGCTGGAGAAGTTATACAACGTACATTTCCACATTCCCAAATACTCAGAATTCTGTACCGCCATTGGTGCGGCCCTCGACTACACCATCAACAAGGAGAAATAATAATCGTATAATATCTCCCTGGGGTTATTCATCCATCTGATCCAAGCGCATACCTTTGGTGTAGTCAACGTACTCACCATTGCCAGTTTCATCTTGTTGGGTGAGATAACGCTGGTAGCCATCTTCTATCTCGGAGAGTTTCGAACTCAATAGTTCGTCGGCTTGTTTTTTGGCTTCGTCATAGATGCTCTTAAAGCCTATTTTAGCCTCATTGACTTCCACGGCATTCATCTGCGAGAGAGCTTCGACAATCTTTTCCTGTTGCTTGGCATAACAGGCATCCAAATTTGCCACACACTCTTTGTGGAAGGCCTTGGAGGTGTCTATAAGCAGGTCGCGACGTTCTTTATCGACCTCGGGCATCGTATAGATGATATGAGTCACTTCCTCGTCATTGGCATTCTTGTCGGTCTTCGTTTCCATCTTAAACTCTGGATGCATGTTGAAGACACCGTCAATGATTGCCTGGAGATTATTTTGATTCTTAGGATAGACATCGAAGGTATAGGCATCAGGTTTGGTGGCATAAGCCACTTCCTCGAAATTATATTCCGTACCAGACAAAACGACCGTAACAGGCAACATGGCCGTAGGCTCTGCCTTCACACAATAGTTGGTCAACTGATAATTAAACATCATCAGGTAGCCATTCACCTTCTTCTGGAACTCAGTCAGTTCGATTGCTATAAAATTATTCATAACTGTTTTGCTAATTTACCTTTTTACTCTTGCGGGACATCTTCGGCCTTTAACTTGGCACTCAGGCTACCGCCGCCGCCAGGTGCGCCTGCGGCCATTCCGTCCTGAATATTCGGCGACTTGAAGGCGGTCTTGACCTCCACACTGTCAATGGTGGCTTTCGGAGCCTTCAGTTCACCCTTGACCTCGGTATTGGCATTGACGGTTGTCTCGCCATAGACCTGTGTCTTAGTGCCACCAACAGCAGCATTACCGTCGGCCAACTGCACTACAGCCTTACCGTCGCCCTGCTGAGCCTCAAGTGTGTTGTCGGCAAAGATGCCGACCTCCTCTGAGGCTGCCTGCACTTTCTTACTCTTGACAGACTTCGACTTGGCACCAACGAACATCTTTTCTGAGACGAGAACCATCGTACTACCCTGGGAGAGTGCCGTATCGGCATGACTATCCTTATCGACATCCATCGACTTCACGCTGACAGCCTTGGCGTTGACATTCACGCTGCCAGTAGCCTTACCCTCAGTGTCGGTGGCCGAGAAGTCCATCTTTTCTGCACGCACAGAGACCTTTCCTTCGGCAGTGAGGGCCTTCTCCTTAGCTTCGCCGTTTTCGATATCGGTATCTGTACTCTCTACCATAACGGTCTTTGAACGTACGATGACATCACCCTCTGAAGTGTAGTTTGCCTTGGTAAGTTTACCTTCCTCATCCACTTCCACATTGGCAGAGCCTTCAGTGCTTACCTCGACAGTCTTAGCACGGAGTTTGATCTTACTGTCGGCCGTTAGCTGTTTTTCTTTCAGTTTCTTATCGGCCATCTCGTAATCGACGCCCTCGATGGTAATATTCTTGGACCTCAGCATGAAGTCGCCCTCCGCAGCATAGGTAGCCTTAACAATAGCGTCTTCACCATCACACTCCATATCCGCCATGCCGGCTGTAGCCACCTCTACATTCTTTGCCTGAATACGAACTTGTCCTTTCTCCTTTAGTTTTCCGTCGTACTCCACAGATGATATGCCGACACTATTAGCCATCATCGTGATGCCTGAGCTCTTATTGTCACGCAAATTGTTTTCGCCATCGGCTGATACCAGAGAGATATTTTCGCCTGTAATGTTAACTTTGGCACCAGTGGTATTCTGCTTAAAGTCATCGCCCTTCACGATCTTCGACTTCTCGTCTTTAAAGCACTTAATCTGGCGATTGGTCTCAGCCAAGAGCGAGAGCACCTCAGCATAGGCATAGGTCTGTTCTGTCAGAGCCGTTGAACAGGCCTCGATCTGCTCACTCAGTTCCTTAATATCAGCATAGTTACTGCGCACATCATCTACGTCGGCGGCCAGTTTCTCTTTGTCTTTCAAAAGCTGCTCCAACTCCTTTGACAGTTCTTTGAAGGAACTCTTACAGTCGGAGGCCTGTTCCTTGAGGTTCTTCTGCTGTTCCTCCTTGCCTTTGATGATGACATCGAGTTGGGTTTCACGACTCTCTGCCGTCATTGCAGCGTGGATATCAATAGTCTTGTCAGCATGAATGCGGACACCACTGCCACCAGATGGCTCCGCGGGGGCAGAGAAAGCACCCTCAACATCATCACTTTGGATGGTGATGTTACGTGCCTGACTGACCACCTCGGAGACTGAACCCACAACATGTTCATTTCCGTCGATACCTGGATCTTCGGCAATCTGTTGAATACTTGGAGCGCGAAATACTAGCTGTCCGGAATCTCCCGCACCTTGCAATCCTACATTTGCACCCCTGACAACAACGGAGGAGCCTCCTGCAAGGAGGTTGCCACTGCGATCAACGTGTCCGATAATGATCTCTGGTGCAGAGAGCACCAGCCGCTGCTCATCGTATATATAGCGACCTTTCTTAATCTCTGCAACCAAATTGAGTTGCATCTGCTGTATCTGCTCTTTACACTTTCGCATTTCTTCTAAGTCTTTCTCAACGCTGTTCTCAAACGCAGAAAGCCTTTTTTCCCATTCTCTGAATATATAATCCATCATTAACCTCCTATCTTATTTTATACCCATAAGCACTTTCTTAAGATGTTGCATCGTTCCGATATTAGAATCGCTCTCCTCGTGCAAGCCCTCTCCCTGGAAATTGAGCGTGGATCCCTCATTATCAGAGAACAGGATCTGACCATCGGCCTTGTCGGACCAGATGTCTTTGTCGAAGGGAGCAAAGTTGCTCTTGAATTTATCGACAAACTTGTTATACGTATTCTCCATCAGCGTCCTCCAGAACTTATGCTTCTGCCAGTAGTGATCCATGTTGAGAATCTGACGTTTCCAGTAGTACTCTTGCCTGAAGGTACTGGTGGTCAGAATATAATTAAGATCGTAGCCTGTCTCAATGTACTTGAATGTTTTATTGGCACTTGAGTTGGCCACATGCCAGATGAAAGCAAGGATGAGCTTGCGCTTGAATACCATGCTGTCGCCACCCGTGACCAAGGTGTTGGCACCCATTTCATAGGAGATTTCGTCATTAAACAGAAAACCTTTTGTATAGTAGAAATCCTTCCACGTTTTGACGGGATTCCCCCTCAGGACTGTTTTCTTGAAATCCTTAAACGCTGCTATCAGCATCGCCAACATAGAAACGCCCAAGACATCTGAACCAACATACTTGTCCTCGATATCACTGAACAGGTTATCAAACGACTCCGCCGTCTTTCTCATTTTGATCATTGCTCGTCCGTATGCCTCTGCTGCTTTTGTAAGATCAGCGTATGCCTCATTGATGTGAGGTAATGTACTATCTTTATACTTACCTTTGAAATCTTCTGGACTGAAGACGTTCTCAATCGGCTGATTCCAATCATAGAAAAGCGTAAAGACATCTGGATCTTTCTTGTCTTTCAGATATTTCACTGCCAGTGCTTCGTATGCCCTCCTCATCTTGGTGCCGTAACGCCAGCAAAGTGCAAAGTCATGATAATATTTATCGATGACGCTGCAGATTGTATTAACGTAGAACAGAATGGTCTTATAGAACTCCTCTGACGTTTCCTTCTTAGTCGTAACCGTGTCAGCATAGCGGTCACGCTTGATGGTGGCATTACCATTGCCAGCCTCCAGTTTCAGATAGCGCTTCGACTTGAGTAGCAGGGTACCGTCAACGGGACGTGCAAACACCTCGACAACGTGACGGATCAGCGAGAAATCGACGACAGCCTCAATGAAATCAGGGGCGACACCTGCTTCAAGAATGGCTCCGACTATACCCACTGCCATCTTACCCCTCTGGGTCCACTTGCCTTCTGGATCACCGATATCCGGATCGGCGATATTCTTGCCTGAAAGCATGGTAATCTTGTTACCAGCCTCGAGTGTGATATTCTTACCCTTGATGGCGATGTTACCATTGGGTGCACTGATGGTGATACCAGAGAAAGCATTGACACTTACCGTTCCGAAAGGCGATCTGATATCGATGCTGCGTTTCTGGCTCTTCATCTCAATCTCGTACAGACCGTAACGGTCACCAATGTGGATACCACCATTCAGATCCTTATAATTCTCACCCATGCCGTTCAAAGTACTCAGACCTGGTAAAACAGAGGCATAGAATCCCATACCCGGTGATATGACATTGGAGATGAAACTGGCGCCACCAGGGGGATCGGTAAAGGTAATATGATGACCATTAGGCGACATCATAGACATGGAGATGTTTTTCCATTGTATTTCAGGAGCAGCCTTGCGATACAGGCCTTCATCAGGCGTCAATGTATTCTTCGAAAATAGGCTACCTACTACATAAGGTCGCTCCACGTTGTCATTATCGAAGTTCACCAGGACCTCATCGCCTACACGCGGCCGGAAGAACGTACCGCCGCCTGGGGTGGCCATCGGGGTGGCAACCCGGATCCATGGCGTTGACATGCTTAGGGCCTCCTTGTCGATATATTCCTTAACCTTATCTTTTTGCGTTTCCCTGTCTTTAACGAGTTTCTCAACATTTGTCACTTTCTGTTGGTGATCCTTATAATCTTTTTGTGACTTATTATAGGCTCGTTTCTTCCTGACAATGACTGTGTTATCGGTCTCTATGTCCAGATAACCCTCATCTACGCCTTTCTTCTCATCGTGCTCTTTGGCGGCAGCAATCAGCTCTTCATCCTCCGCTTCGAGTTGCTCGATTTCCTTCCGTTTGTCGGCTATCTTAGCATCAATGGCCTTAATCTCAGCCGCCATGGTGTCACGCTTATACATCTCCAACTCCACTTGCTTCAGTTCCTTTTCTGACTGGGATTCAGGATCATACTTCATCGCCTTAATATCAGTTTCCAACTTCACCAATTGTGGATCTTTCTCAGCACGTGATGCCTCCAGTTCCTGGATTTCCTTCTCCAGACCATCTCGCTTCAGGGCCTGCTCACCGAGCATTTCCTGTCGTTGCTCTTTAGTGGCATTGACATATTTCTTCAGCCTTTTCAACTGAGACTCCAAAGCCAATATACGACCAGGTAACAGAAGTCCTTCTTCTTCCAATCTGTCTTTTTCGCCATTGGCTTCAGCCAGTTGCTGTTCCAGATAGGCCATCTGCGAAGGAAGGGCACTACCCAGAGCTTGCCATGGGTAAGCCACACGTACTCGGCCTTGGAACTTCGGATCGACATTGGCCGTGACAAACGCAACCTGCGGGCCAGCCTTTCTTATCACGGGCACAGGTTGTACAGGCGGAATGAATTTCTCCTTGTTATCATCGTCAGCATCCATGTAGGCCGGTATCGCATAAATCTTCTGAGATCGCGTGCCATTATAGGTGTCAGAAGCTGCGGTATCGTACTTGTCGTAGTTATAGTCCCAAATCTCTTCAGAAACCTGTACCATCTGAATCACCACATAGCTACCTTTTAACCCCTCGACCTTGATCTTCTGGCCCAGCTTTACGTTCGCATAGTCAGTGCCCATGTTAATACAGATAATCTGGCGCTGCTGCTCACTTTCGTGTTTATGGATATCATTGTAATACTTAAGCGTTGTCCAACCCTCTTCCTTCAACGAAGAGAACTGTACCACCTTGTTCTTGTCGTATTGCTCCACGATTCCGTCATATGGATCCAGATATGCCTTCTGACCTTCAGCATTAGTGGTACCCTTTTGAAACACACTCTTAAGATCCATGGCACCTTCAGCCACAAAAAGTAACTTACCGATATTTGCACCAACGCCTGCTCCACCATCCGTCTCGTTTCCAAGTATCATCTTGAGGAACGGGAACACCCTGGCCATCGCATTCTGACTCTTAGTGCCGTCCAAATAGGTCTCACGCCCTACGTCAGAGAACTTATCTTTCACAAGCGGGAAAAAATACTCATCGTTGGCCAGTTCAGCATTGCTTGACGTATGATCCCGGAATGCATCCCTCGGGTAACCCGTCTTCTGCTTGTCAATGACGCTCTGGTTCAGATGCTTTACCTCCCCAAAATCATCTTTGACACTATCACGGGCATAGGCCTCAATAGAAAGAGGTCCTGCCGAAATATTCGGTTTGGTGACAGACTCAAAGTCATTGATCACGACAGGTTCGCCTGTATTGGCCAGACCTAGTGTCAGTGCACCGTCCTCGAAATAAAGGAACTCGCCGCAACGGTTAGCAGTACGCACGAGGAAATCATAGAATGATTCATTATACTGCACCAGATAAGGCTGGATGAACTCCGACGGAATGGAGGCTGTAGTTTTCTTGCCATCTTTATCGGTAAAGGAAACATCCTCATTGTATTTCAGGAATCTCAATCCCCTGATATTGGTTTTAATTAAGGGCGTTTCCCCATCTGTTTCCTTTCCGAAGGTAATGCTCTCAGGCTTCAGAATACCCGATCCGAGTTTGCGGGCCACATAGGCTTTACAGTATTTATTAAGCGTCATCAACTTGTCCATACTGAAGATGTTCAGTTTTACGTACATCTTCATGCCGTTACTATCGCGTCTCAGCTGCGGGTCAAGTTCGTACACATAACATTTCTCGGCTACGGTATAAGTATTACCAGTGTCGGTGGTGGTTTCTTGTTGCCTTTTAACATGGGCAATCTCCAACTTAACCTCTCTTCTGGAGAACACTGCCGTTACCGCTTCAAACGATGGTGCCTTCAACTCCTCACCACCCGCACGATCAGTAGTTTTCATCATGAAATCCAGTTCAGCCTCAATCTCTGTAGGCTGATAGATTTTCTTGTTCACCTTCACGCCGTGTAATGTGACGTAGTATGAAACATTTTCCGCCTTATCTTCAAATAGTTTGCGGACGCCCTGTTCCAATACCAGATCTTCTTTCGGCTCCGAAGTCGAGATGACCTTGCCTAAGGTAAGAGTATAGACAAAATGGGCTATCTTAGTTATTCCCGTTTGATTGTCGTTATCCATATGACAATAGATTATTTTAGATTATTGTAATGTTCAAACGAATTGGAACATATTGACAAAACCAGTTGCTTCAAAGACCTCCATGAGGGTTTTGTTGGCACCTTTGATGATAACATCGCACCCATTAGGCTTGACGGTTCTCAGTAACACGAAGAACAATCGCAGACCACTTGAGGCGATATAATCCAGTTTAGTACAGTCAAGGGTGATCTCGGTATTCTCGAGTTCATAGAGAGGTTCCAACTCCGTTCCCACCTGCTCGGCAATGTAGGAATCCAGCATACCTTCAAAAGTAACAAGAGCCTTACCCTTAGATTGTTCAATTGTTGTCTTCATTGTTGTCAAAATTTATAAAGTTTATCATTTTAAATACACTACCATCATGGTCAGATCGTCGTTGGCTTCAGCACCATCTCGGTACTGCTTCACACGATCAACCAGTAATTCTATTGCCTGACGGGCATTCTCAATTTTCGTATTACTGAGAAGGTCAAGCATACGCTCATTACCAAACTGCTGCCGCTCCTTATTTTCAGCCTCATTGAGACCGTCGGAATAAATAAACATCGGCCTGCCTTTTATGGTCCCTATCTCTTCACCCTTAAACTGAAAACCTGGAATAAGTCCAATAGGAACATTAGGAATTAACTTAAGGAAATCACAATTGTTGTCACCACAAATGACGGGGGCATTATGGCCAGCATTGCAGAAATCGAGATGACCTGTGGTGAGGTTGAGCAGGCCCAGGAAGAACGTAACAAACATGCCTTTCTTATTGTCATCACCCGACAATGCGTCGTTGATGCGAGCGACAATCTCAGCAGGCATCATACTCTGGGCTGCCAGGGTACGGAATAACCGTGTGACTTGTGCCATAAACAGCGAAGCGGGTACACCTTTACCCGAGACATCGCCTACACAGAAGTAGAGATTGTCGCCCTGAAGGAGATAGCCATATAGGTCACCACCCACTTCTTTGGCAGGCTCCATCATGGCATACATATCGAGTCCATCATATTTAGGGAACTTGGCTGGCACCATCGACATTTGTATGTCATGGGCGATACGGAGTTCACTCTCGATACGTTCTTTCTGACTGGTGGTATCCTTCAACTCATCGATATAACCCACCAGGGAGTGTTGCATGAATTCAAACGAGTCGCGCAGTTCCGATATTTCATCGTGATGCTTGAATGTGGGTAACTGCGTGTCAAAGTTGCCATGCGCCACCTCGCGAGCAGAATTGGAAAGATAGCTCAGCGGTTGAATGGAACGCCGGATGCTACGTCTCATGAAAAAGAAAATGGCAATGCCACCAATGGTCATAAAAAACAAGATGAAGACGGCAAGGATATAGCCATTAAGAAAGACAAGACCTTCGTGTTGAGCCACTACAAGAGTCCAACCTGTATTGGCTATCCGCTTAGAACTAATACCGTAGGAGGTATCTTTTATCATTGTTTCCTCAAAAAGTATGCTGTCTTTCTCCAATATGGTCTCGAGCGATTTTTCATCAAAGGTTTCAGAACCAGCAATTTTCTTACCCTTTTTGTCGATAAGTTGTATGAAAAAAAATACATCGTCATCATCAGGATCGTCCGGATCATTCTCTACGTCTTCTATTTTCTTGACCTTATCCTCTACAAGATTAATGCTCTTCTCAAGTGCTCCGAGATGAATATCAATGACATATACACCCACCTTTCGGTCATGACGATCAAAGATGGGCATCACATAGAAACATGTCATGCCGTCTCCACCATTTTTGTCAGGAATCACATCCGACAAGTAGCCCTTTCCTCTCTCCAAGTTCAGTCCATTGGTGTACCACTCCTGATGAAAATAGTCATTCTGTTCCGAACCTCTTTGCTGCCGCTCGACATGCGTGCTGTCAATCATCCTCACGTATGGTTCGAACCATCGGCCCTCGCTTGGATAATAGTCAGGAACGAAAGCAACAGCGCATCCCATATAACGATTATTCAATCGCAGTTCGTGTTCCAAGGCGCCATAAACCTTCTCCGGGTTGTCCAGGTTGTCCTCAATTTCCGCCACATTATTTGTCGCACAGAACTCCAGAATCTTCAACATAGATTCCATCTGACCACTCACCCCTTCAATCAAATGCTGTCCGCGAACTTGGCTCTCTAATTCCGATAGAGTAAAGTTGGAGAATAAGATAGCTCCAATAATCAGCAAATTAAAGCCCGCCATGATCAAGATGACGTGCCAGGTGAGACGACGCGCTAACTTAATTCTACTCATTCCTTCTATTTGGTGCCACCACCAAGGGCAATATAGAGTGATATAATGGCCTGAGCACCATTGTACATATTATAGGCTTCACTAAGTTGGGCAGAAAGTAGCGACTCCTGAGCAGTAAGCACCTCGAGGTAACTGGCCTTGCCGTTGTCCATCAGTTCATGGGTACCATAGTAAGCCTCGTGGAGCACTTGTACCTGACGATGATAGTACGAATGCTTGTCACGAGCAGCCTGACAGTCGGCCATAGCCTCGTTGACCTGATTGCCGGCATCGATGACAGTCTGCACATATTTTTTCTTCAGATCTTCCTCGGTCAGTTGGGCAATCTTCTTGTTGGCTGTCAGACGACCACGGGCGAAGATAGGCTGTGTGAGCGAGCCAACTAAACTGAGAAGCAGTTTGCCTGGATCGATGACAATACCACCGGCAGAATTAGTCCAGCCAGCCATACCATCGAGTGTAATGTTTGGGAAGAAAGCGGCACGGGCAGCCTGGGTGTTATAGAAAGCCTCCTCCATCGCGTGATTGGCCATGCGGATGTCGGGACGCAGTTCGAGCATCGAGGCGGGGATGCCAACTTTCAAATACTGTGTATCAAACATTCGTTCGTCGACTTCACCTTGTGCATCAGGATGATACAAGGGTTCAATGCCCCATTTCCGACGCTCAATATGCTGTGGCGCAACTGCCAGCAATCGACAGATAGCATTCTCAACAGAACGGATGTTTCGACGGGTGTCGACGATTTGTGTCTTGACGTTGAGATAGGAGGACTCCATCTGGTTGACGGCTGTGCTATAAGCCTTACCGTTCTCCCAGAGCGACTTCTGCGTCTCAAGAGAGGCATTCCAAAGACTATCGGTCTGGATGAGAATTTCCAACTGACGGTCGAGCACCTGAAGCAGATAATACTGCTGGGCAGTGGTGGAAATGAGGTTGGCGCGAATGGCCTCTTCCCCCATCTGAGCCTGAAGGAGCACAGCATTGGCTGCGCGCTTCTTGTTGGTAATCGATCCGAAGAGATCAATATCCATTGACAGTTGCAGAGGCAGGTTATAGGTCTTCGACCAAGGGTTGTCATCAAACTTGGCAAGGGTGCCCTGTGGAGTGAAATAGAGTGACGGCAGATAGGCCAGACGAGCGGTCTTCAAAGAGGCCTCGCTCTTCTCCACAGCGATGCGGGCAGAGTTTAGGTCTGTGTTGTTGGCCAACACCTGTTCGATGAGTTGCTGAAGCAGGGGATCGGCGAAGAACTCGCGCCACGACAACTGAGCAATGGAAGCACCATCAGTGGCTGCAGTAATGTCCTGCGATGTTCCGAAGGCGTTGGCAGGAGCCTCAGTCTTTTGCTCATACTTATTGTATAGGCCGCAACCCGTGAGCATGAGACTCACGGCAGCGACTGTAATGATTTTCTTATATGTCATATTTTCTTAACTCTTAACACTTAATTCTTAACTTCTACCTCTTTTCCCCCTTGGAACCGCTCGTGCAGTCTCTGGAACACAATGAAGAAAGCTGGCACGACAAAGAGCAAAGCTATGGTGCCGATGCTCATACCACCAATAACACCGAGGGCAAGGGCACGGTTACCATTGGCACCGGCTCCGCCCTCAATCACGAGGGGAATCATACCGATAATCATCGTGGCGACTGTCATCAGGATGGGGCGCAAACGTTCCTTACATGCAGCAAAGGCAGCATCGACGATGCTCATGCCCTGTGCACGGCGCTCCGAAGCGAACTCGGTAATCAAGATAGCCGTCTTTGAGAGCAGACCTATCAGCATGATGACACCCGTCTGCAAGTAAATGTTGTTATCCATACCAGGCAGTCCCTGCGTATAGCCAAGGTAAGCAAACACAAAGGCACCCATCAGTCCGAACGGCACACTGAACAGCACGGCCCACGGGGTGAACCATGAGTTGTAAAGTGAAGCCAGGATGAGGTAAATCAGAATGGCGCAGATGATGTAGATGACAGCAGTAGCATTAGAGCCGGAAGCCTCCTCCAACTCACGCGACATACCGCTATACTCAAATGTGGCGGTAGAAGGCATCTCTTCCTTGAACACCTCAGCAATGACCTTGTGAGCATCACCCTCGGTATAGCCACTACCAGGTTTCACGATACAAGTGATGCTCTGGAACAAGTTGAAGTGCTCGATATTGGCTGGACCGACTATTTCCTTCAGACTGACGAATTCAGCGATAGGTGCCATCTTTCCATCTCTCACCTGCACAAAGATATTATGCAGTGACTGCGGATCGAGGCGGTATTCGGGTGAGGCAGCTGCCATGATGCGGTAAACCTTACCAAACTGGTTAAAGTTTCCGATATATGCTCCACCGCAGAAAGAGCCAAGCGTATTGAGCACGTCAGCTGGTGAAACACCGGCACGATCGCATTGGGCTGCATCGACATCAACCTGATACTTCGGGAAGCGCTCTGAGTAAGTTGACATAGCAGAGGCAATCTCTGGACGCTCAGACAGTTTGGCCAGGAAATGCTCGGTATGCTTGGCAAACTCCGACAGGTTGCCATCGGTGGGATCCTCAACCATCAGCATCACGTCATTACTGGTACCATAGCCAGGAATCTGTGGCATCTCGAAAGGAATCACCACCAAGTTTTTGATGTCTTGGCAGTCAAAGTAGAAACGGTACATGACAAGGGTTAGCAGATGGTTCATGCCCGGACGTTCGTCCCAGTTCTTCAGACGCACAACCATCGTTCCGTAATTAGAACCGGCACCCGATATCATACCATAGCCACATACAACAGCGAAGCTCTCCAATTCGGGAATCTTCTTCACCTTAGCCTCCACCTTCTTCACCATCTCACGGGTTTGCTTCAGCGTGGAACCTTCCGGTGCTTGTAACTCGACGAGGAACACGCCCTGGTCTTCCTGTGGCACGAGACCCGATGGCAGACTCTTCATGAAGAACACTAGCAGCACGGCAGCCAGTGCCAACAAGCTCCATGCCAGAATGGGGCGTTTGATGAATTTCTGTACACTCTTGCTATATTTGTTGTAGATGGCGTTGTAACTCACCGTGTATGCTTTCTTCGTGTAGTATATCAATCCCTTGCCTTCAGACTTGCCTTCAGTCACACGCATCATGATGGCACAGAGGGCAGGACAGAGCGTCAAGGCCGATATACACGACAGACCGACGGAGGAAGCAATCGTCACACCAAACTGGGTAAAGAATGTACCGGAGGTGCCTGGCATAAACGTAACAGGGATAAACACAGCCATGAATACCAAGGTACACGATACGACTGCTACCGATACTTCACTCATGGCCTGGCGTGTAGCTTCACGGGCGTCACTGATACCATTTTCCATCTTCGCCATGACAGCTTCGACCACCACAATGGCATCGTCCACCACCGTACCTATGGCCAACACGAGGGCGAATAACGTCAGAATGTTGAGCGAGAAGCCTGCCAACGAGACGATGGCAAAAGTGCCCAGTAGCGACACGATAATCGATATAGAGGGAATGATGGTAGCCTTGAAGTTCTGCAAGAAGAAGAACACGACGAGCACCACGAGAATAATGGCGATAACAAGCGTCTCGACAACGTTGTGGATGGCGGCAAACAAGAAGTCGTCACTGGTCATCATAGTCACAAACTCCAGACCGGCAGGCATCGTTGATTTCAATTCCTCAAACGTCTTGTTGATACGGGCGTTTACCTCAGTGGCGTTGGCGCCTGGAGCAGCAAATACCATGAAGAGGGCGCCAGGGCGGTCCATGATATTCGAGGTGAAGTTGTAACTCATGGCACCAATCTTCACCTCAGCCACATCGCTCAGGTGCAAAATACCACCGCCGCTGGTGCGCAATACAATCTCATTGAACTCCTCGACACTCTTCAGTGTACCCTTGTACTGCATGGAGTACTGATAGGAGTTACCCGACTGTTCACCCAGCGATCCCACAGCTGCCACAAAGCTCTGTCCACCGATAGCTGCAAAGATTTCATTGGGGGTCAGACCGTACTGGGCCATCACGTCAGGCTTTAACCATATGCGTAGGGCATAGGTGTTACCCATGCTTTGCACATTACCCACACCTGTAATACGCATCAGACGCGGCTTGACGTTGATATCGACATAGTTCGATACGAAGTCCTCGTCATATTTGCCGTCGGAACTCCTCACAGCAAAAATCTGTAGGATGTTATTCTGACGTTTCTCTACCGTCACACCGATCTTATTCACGTCGGCTGGCAGCAAGGCCTGAGCACGGGTTACGCGGTTCTGTACGTTCACTGTCGCCATGTCGGGGTCGGTACCCTGCTTGAAATAGACAGAGATCTCCACATCACCGTTAGAGGATGCCTTAGAGGTTATATAAGTCATGTCAGGCACACCATTGATGGCCTCTTCCAAAGGCTGGATGACCGACTTCATCACCGTGTTCTCGTCAGCACC
>CAMKUA010000041.1:0-19141 GCA_946415825.1 uncultured Prevotella sp.
TGATCTGCTGTGGGGTACGGATACCAGCCACAACGTCCTCACCCTGTGCGTTCACCAGATACTCACCGTTGAACAGGTTCTCACCATTAGCAGCATCACGGCTGAAGCATACACCAGTAGCAGAGGTGTCGCCCATGTTACCGAATACCATTGCCATCACGCTAACAGCTGTACCCCACTCGTCGGGGATACCTTCCATCTTACGATAGAGGATAGCGCGCTCGTTCATCCAAGAACGGAACACAGCGCAGATAGCGCCCCAGAGCTGCTCGATAGGATCGTTGGGGAAGTCCTTACCAGTGCGCTCCTTAATAGCCTTCTTGAACAACTGAACCAGCTTCTTCAGCTCGTCGACGTTCAGGTCCTTGTCCAGCTTCACGCCACGCTCAGCCTTTACCTTCTCGATGATCTCCTCGAACGGGTCGATGTCGGTCTTGTTGACGGGCTTCATCTCCAGCACGACGTCACCGTACATCTGTACGAAACGACGGTAAGAGTCATATACGAAGTGAGGATTCTGGGTCTTCTTCACCATACCCTCAGCCACCTCGTCGTTCAGACCGAGGTTCAGGATGGTATCCATCATACCAGGCATAGAAGCGCGGGCACCAGAACGAACGGAGACAAGCAGGGGATTCTCCTTGTCGCCGAACTTTGAGTTCATCAGCACCTCAATGTGCTTAACAGCTGCCATCACATCGTCATTCAGCAGCTCCATGATCTTTTGCTGACCAACCTGATAGTACTCGTTACAGCAATCGGTTGTGATTGTGAAACCTGGAGGAACGGGAACACCAAGCAGGTTCATCTCGGCAAGGTTAGCACCCTTACCACCGAGTTCCTCACGCATTTTTGCATTACCTTCGGCCTTACCGTTACCGAAGAGGTAAACTCTTTTTTGACTCATACGTTTTATTACTTATTTGTTTGTGATAAATTGTTTTTTATTTAATTCCGCAAAGATAGTCATAATTCGGGAGATTACAAAAAAAATAAGTGGAAATTTGCAATGCGAACCTTACATTTTTGGTTTTTTAGCGATTATTTCGTACCTTTGCAGGCAAATTGTAAACAAGATGGCAAGAAACAAGAAACCATTACCGCTCCTTGAGGGCATCAAGATAGAAGCAGTTGCTGCTGAAGGGAAATGTCTTTTCCACTGGAACGACCTTGTGGTGTTTGTCCCCTTCTGTGTTCCCGGAGACGTTTGCGACATTCAGATCCGTCGCAAGAAGCACTCCTTTGCCGAGGGCGAGGTGGTGCGCTTTATAGAATATAGTAATGTACGCGCGACGCCGTTCTGTCAGCACTTTGGTGTCTGCGGTGGTTGCAAATGGCAGAATCTGCCCTACGAGGAGCAGTTGAAATTCAAGCAGCAGCAGGTATTCGACCAGCTCACTCGTATCGGGAAGATCGAGTTGCCCGAATTCAGTCCGATTCTCGGTTCCGTTCACACGCAAGCCTATCGTAACAAACTCGATTACGGATGTGCCAACAAGCGTTATCTGACGAAGGAACAGATCCAGAGCCTCCCCCCTGCCCCCTCCAAAAAGGAGGGGAGTTCTGAGGCGGTCGATAATTCTTCACCCTTCACTCTTCACTCTTCACTTAAAGACGTTCCTGCCATCGGATTCCACATCACTGGTGCTTTCGACAAGATTCTCCCCATCGAGAAATGTTGGTTGATGGACGATCTGCACAACCAGATCCGCAACGAGGTGCGCGACTATGCCATGGAGCACCATCTGTCGTTCTTCGATCTTCGCGCCCAGACAGGTTTGCTACGCGATGTCATCATCCGCAACAGCGCCAGTGGCGAGTGGATGGTCATTTTCCAGTTCTGCCTCCCCCCAACCCCTTCCAAAGAGAGGGGGAGCTGGGACGACGAGAACGGGCAGAAAGCGTTTGCGCTGATGCAGCATATTGCAGACAAGTTTCCGCAGATTACTTCCCTACTCTATTTGGACAACCAGAAGTGCAACGACACCATCGGCGACCAGGAGATTCTGACATTCAAGGGTAAGGATCACATCTTCGAGCTGATGGAAGACCTGAAGTTCAAGGTTGGTCCCAAGTCGTTCTATCAGACCAACACCGAACAGGCTTATCACCTCTACTCCGTTGCCCGCCAGTTTGCCGGTCTTACTGGCAGCGAGACCGTTTACGACCTCTATACCGGCACAGGCACCATCGCCAATTTCGTAGCCCGTCAGGCCCGTCGGGTTGTTGGCATAGAATACGTACCCGAGGCTATTGAGGACGCTAAAGTCAATTCCGAAATCAACCATATCGACAACACCCTGTTCTTTGCCGGAGATATGAAGGACATCCTCACCGACGAGTTTATCGCCGACCATGGGCGTCCCGATGTCATCATCACCGACCCCCCTCGTGCCGGCATGCATCCCGACGTGGTAAAGACCATCCTCCGTGCAGCCCCGCAGCGCATTGTCTATGTGTCGTGCAACCCGGCCACCCAAGCCCGCGACCTGCACGACCTCGACATCGACTACAAAGTGGTTGCCGTACAGCCCGTGGATATGTTCCCGCACACCCCTCATGTCGAGAATGTCGTTCTGCTGGAACGCAAAAAGATGCCTTAACATTTGGAACTTTAGTTTTTTTTTCTTATCTTTGCGCCAAAGATACATAACAATAACTAAAATCGAACAACGTATGACAATGAAGAGACTCTCAGGAATGGCGCTGCTATTGGCAATGGCCATCACCGCCAATGCCGAGACATTGGCAGAAGTAGAAGAAGTACAGTCCACTCAGGAAAAGGCCTCTATTGAAGTGCCTGCATGGGTGAAGAACATCAAGTTCAGCGGCTACGGCATGCTGCAGTATCAGGGCGAAGACAAGGAGGGGTCACACAGCAACACGTTCAACCTGCGCCTGGCCCGTTTCATCCTCGATGGTAAGATTGGCGATTTCGACTGGCGCGCCCAGATTCAGGGAACCAACGCCACTGGTCCTGGTCAGCCCACCGTACAGCTCGTCGATCTCTATGCCGAATGGCGCAAATACCCCGAGTTCAAGGTGCGTGCCGGTCAGTTCAAGCGTGCCTTCACCTTCGAGAACCCCACCAACCCCATCACCCAGGGCTGGCGCAGCTATGCCGATGTGGTCAACAAGCTCTCTGCCTTCGGCGACCGCACAGGTGAGAAGTCGTCGGGTGGCCGCGATATCGGTATCCAGTTCTCGGGCGATCTCTTCCCCAATGCCAATGGGCGCCGCCTGTTCCACTATCAGGTAGGTATCTACAACGGTGAAGGCGTGAACCAGAAGGATATGGACAACCGCAAGGACTTCATCGGCGGCATCTGGGTGATGCCCATCAAGGGTGTCCGCATCGGTGCCTTCGGATGGACCGGTAGCCGTGGTGCTATGTTAGACCCTGTAACAGGCGAGAAGCGAAGCATAGAGAAGAACCGCTATGCCATCTCTGCCGAGTACGACAAGGATGAATACACCTTCCGCGCAGAGTATATCCACAGCCAGGGCTGGGGTGCAGCCTCTCCAGGCAACAACGTACGCGAGATCGACTACTCGAAGGGCGACAAGGCCGACGGTTGGTATGTGTTCGGCATCGTACCCCTCATCAAGGGTAAGCTCCATGCCAAGGCACGCTACCAGACCTATCGCAACATGAAGGAATGGGGCTCGTCAGTCAATCAGATTGAATGTGGTCTGAACTATTTCTTCTCCAAGAATCTCGAACTTCATGCAGAATACTCCCGCGTCAACGATCGCAACCTGGAGAAGCACAACTATAATCTGGTTGACGTAGAACTCGACTTCCGCTTCTAACCCTTGCGGAAACGGCGTATCAAGGCCTGCCACAGATGAGTCTTACGGCGCAGCACATGGAGCGACAAGCCCAGACTGAGCGCTACCAGCAGTCCACCTGCAGCCCAGTATAGGACACCGTCTGCAGTCAGCGTCACCAGGAACACTAGCAGTCCGATACCCGTCTGTACGATTGCATAACCCGATACGGTTGCCGAAAAGCGGTAACCGTATTTTTTATAGGCATAGCCATTGACCAACAGATACTCAAACAGATGTGCCAACGTGATGGCGATACCCGTCCCGTAGAGTCCCCACTGGTTATATCCAATGACGAACAAGAGCACAAACGCCACGAAATAGGAGGTCTCCAGGAAGAGATACGACAGCGAGTAGCCACGCGCCAGAGTGATGTAGGCCACTGGCAAGGTCATCACCTTCAGATACATCGCCAGGGTAGCCACCTGAGCCATCTCCACCACAGGCAGGAACTGCGAGCTAAACAGCAACGGTATCAATAAGGGAAGCGCCACGATCAAGCCCGCCAGCATAGGCGAGAGCAACAGCAGCGAGACCTCCATCTGCCGGTTCACGCACTCGTTGGTGGCCTCAATGTCGCTCTGCACACCCGAAAGTCTCGGGTAATAGTCTGACTCCATCGCCGAGAACACCATTCCCGCATAGGTGATGGTGAGCATATAACCCGCATTATAGAGCCCCAGCATGTCAAGATCGCCCACCACGTTCAGATAAGAACGTATCAGCATCTCAGATGCACTCCCTATGACAGCCGCCAGCGTAAAGGCCACGCCGAGCCTTACCATCTCCATGCCCTCTCCCAGGATACCTTTGGCTCCCGACAAGTTGAAAGGCATCAGCCGGAAGGAGTACTTCACCGTCAGCAGAAGGGTGGCCAGGGCCATCAGCACAATCACCGGCACGATACCGGCCTCGCCAAAGAAATAATAGATAGGTATCGAGATGACGAGTGCAGCCACAACTGCCAGTACCTGTATGCCAGCCAGTGCCCCCAGACTGCGCATGCCCTTCAGGATGGCCGTCTCTCCGCCAGTCACTGCCAACATTCCCACTGCAGGCGCCAGGAGCATGAAGTGGAGACTGTGGTTACCCCACGCAAATGTGGTGCTGCTCAGGAACGGACCCACCACGATACACACGAGCATACCCAGCAGAGCCGTCAGCAGACTCCAGCCCCTGACCACCTTCACGAAATGCTCCAGAGCCTCCCGGTCGCCCTTGTCGTACAACTCCGATATATGGCGCACGGCACTGAAGGCCACACCCAGATTGGTGGATTGCGATACAAAGTTGACGGTGGTATTAAACAGCGAAGCCAGTCCCATTCCCGACGGACCGAGCAATATGGCAATCAACTTCGTCCGCACAAGACCCATCACGATGTTCAGGCCTTGCACGCCACCGAAAATGCCCGTGTATTTCAGCACATGACGGTAGCTCTCGTCGATTTCCTTCGCCATATTTCGATAATAAAACGCAAAATTACACGTTTTATTTCAAATTACCAAAATAATTTGGTATTTCACTCGATTTACACTATCTTTGTACCCATGAAACTGACTGTTGTCATTCCCGTCTATCGTACCGAGTACACCCTCAACCGTTGTGTGCAGAGTGTGCTGAGCCAGGATTACCCCCATCTGGAGGTTATCCTCGTTGATGACGGATCGCCCGACGGCAGTCCCGTTCTCTGTGATGAGTGGGCCGCCAAAGACCCGCGCATCCGGGTTGTCCACAAGGAGAATGGCGGACTTAGCGATGCCCGCAACGCAGGCATCTCCATCGCCTCGGGCGACTATATCACGTTTGTCGATTCCGACGATTTTATCAGCAAAGGCACCTACCGGCCACTCATGGAACGTATAACCAAAAATCCCGACATCGACATACTCGAATACCCCATCTACGTTCATTACGGATCCACCCGTCAGCACATCGTGGGCTTTCAACCCGAAGCCGTCTATCACGACATGGAGGCATACTGGCTCGACGGACAGGCTTACCAGCATACTTACGCCTGCAACAAGATCTTCCGCAAGTCGCTCTTCGACCACCTGCGCTTTCCTGTGGGCAAGGTGTTCGAGGACGCCCTTACCCTCCCCATTCTGCTCAAGGAGGCCAGGACCGTCCTGACAGCCAGTCAGGGCCTCTACTACTATTGCAGCAACAGTCAGGGCATCACGCAGACAGCCGACGGCCAGGCACTCCGTATGCTCCTCGAACCGCATGCCGCCATCGTCACCCAGATACAGCGGCGCGACAAGGTCTTCCAGACCTATTACCTCCACGTGCTCAACATTCAGATGGACGTCTGCGAACGTACAGGCGAGCCCCCCGTCCTGACTCAAGTCAAAGTGAATCCCAGTTATTTCTCAGGTGTACCGAAACTCAAGGCATCACTACTGAATTCGTTGGGAATAAACAAGTTATGCACACTCAACAAGTTCGTTCATAAGATATGGAGAAACCGCTGATCAGTTTCATTCTGCCCTACTTCAACCTGTCTGTACCGATGCTCTGCGAATGCATCGACAGCATCCTTGCCCTGTCACTCGGCAGGGACGAACGTGAGATCATTGTCATCGACGACGGCTCGGAGCAGAGTCCGGTGGACGAATTGAAAAAATACGACAACGACATCGTCTATGTCCGTCAGAAAAACCTCGGCCTCAGCGAAGCCCGCAACACAGGCATCCAGATGGCAAGAGGCACCTATCTGCAGTTTGTCGATAGCGACGATGTGCTCATCAGGGCACCCTACGAACACTGCATCGACCTCGCCCGGCAGAAGCATCCCCATATCGTCGTCTTCGACTTCACCACCACCGGCTCCGCCGCCAGCACCTATACCGACAGCGAGGCCCTGAGCGGTTGCGAGTATATGCGCCACCACAATATCCGCGGTACGGCTTGCGGTTATCTTTTCCAACGGTCCACGCTGGGCAACCTGCGCTTCTCTCCCGGCATCTACAACGAAGACGAGGAGTTCACGCCGCTGTTGCTGTTGCGTGCCGACACCATCTGCGTTACCAGTGCCCAGGCCTACCACTACCGGCAGCGCCCCAACTCCATCATCACCACCCCCGACATACGCCACAGACTCAGGAAACTGGGCGACACGCGAGCCATCATCAGCCGCCTTCATATCCAGGCCGACCGTCTGCCAGCCAACGAGCGAGCCGCCCTGCAGCGCCGTGTGGCCCAGCTCACGATGGACTACATCTACAGCGTCATCCGCCAGACACAGTCGCGCCGCTACCTCGAGCGTAAGTTGGACGGTCTGCGCCAGGAAGGCCTGTTTCCCCTGCCCGACCGCAACTATACCAGGAAATACACCTGGTTCCGTCGGCTCTCCGGCAGTCCTAAAGGTCTCAGCCTCCTCATGCGCCTCATACCCCTCATGAAAAAAGAACGATGAAAATACTCCTGATAGGCGAATATAGCAATGTCCACGCCACGCTGGCCGAAGGCCTGCGCCAACTGGGCCACGAGGTGACCGTCGTCTCCAACGGCGACTTCTGGAAAGACTATCCCCGCGATATCGACGTGAGCCGTCGCCCTGGCAAGCTGGGAGGCATCATGCTCACAGCCAGACTCTACAGCCTGTTGCCACGCCTGCGGGGCTACGATGTCGTGCAACTCGTCAACCCCATGTTCTTCGAGCTGAAGGCCGAACGCCTGTTCTTCTTCTACCGCTATCTGCGCCGTCATAACCAGAAGGTCTGTCTCTGCGGCTTCGGCATGGACTGGTACTGGGTGAACACCTGCGTCAACGAGAAGCCCCTCCGCTACAGCGACTTCAACTTCGGGCAGCAGCTGCGCAACGATCCCGAGGCCCTCAGCTACCGGCACGAATGGCTGGGCACCGCCAAGGAACGGCTGAACAAGTATATAGCCGCCGACTGCGACGGCATCATCACCGGACTCTACGAATACTGGGCCTGCTATCACCCCGCATTCCCCGCGAAGACCACCTTCATCCCCTATCCCGTCAAGATGCCCCCTGCCAGCACCACCTCGAGAGTCAACCCCTCAAAGGTGGTCATCTTCATCGGCATCAACCGCCAGCGCTCCGCCTATAAAGGCACCGACGTCATGCTGCGTGCCGCAGAAGCCGTTCGAGACAAATACCCCGACCGCATGGAGCTGCTGAAAGCCGAGTCGGTGCCCTTTGCCCAGTACCAGCAGATGATAGAGGGTTCCGATGCCATTCTCGACCAGCTCTATGCCTACACCCCCTCCATGAACCCCCTGCTGGCCATGTCGAAAGGCATCATCTGCATCGGTGGCGGCGAACCCGAGAACTACGACATTATCCACGAGTCGGAACTGCGCCCCATCATCAATGTCGAGCCCACCTACCAGAGCGTCTATGACGAACTTGAGCAGCTGGTACTCCACCCCGAGCGCATCCCCGAACTCAAGCGCCAAAGCGTTGCCTACGTCCGCCGCCACCACGACTACCTCAAAGTCGCCCGCCAGTACCTCGACTTCTGGCTAGCTCGGTGACAGAAACATCACCTTCCCTCGGTTACCGGAGGGCCTCACGGCGAAGTGAATCCAGTACGTACCCTTCGGGCTCCGCTCTATCAGCAGCTCATCATAGTCGCGCTGCGCCCCGTCGGCAATATCCAGCAGGATGGCCGCATACCTTATCGCCTGCTCAATACCCAGGCAACGGATATCCACGGCGCACCCCGAGAGGTGGTTCGAGCCCTTCACGCCCCCGATGGCCCTGTTCACCGCCTCCGAGCGATAGCCCGAGTTAATCACGATCGGCTCCACGTTCCTAGAGGTCTCATAGTCCTCTCCCGGCTTCAGACAGTACAGCACGTTATAGCTGTACCGCAGTTCCTCCAACCAGTTCTCGCAGAGGTTCCTCAGGTTCTCAATATGCACGTGCGAAGGGATATTCCCATCCGCCGTCCTTGCCGATGTCTTCGTCAGCTCAGCGAGCGTAAAGTGCTCGCTGAGCTTTGCTTCCTTGTTAATTTCTACCTGTTCCATAATTTTCAATTTTAAATAAGTATTCAATTTTATAAATGTCCAAAGTGAATAAGTTATAACTTTATAAGTTAGGGTAGTTCCTGCACCAGTTTTCGATACAGTCCGTATTTCACTTTTTCAATGACTTTCTCGTTTTGGAAACGATTGATGGCTTTCGATGCCGATGGCTGGGAGCACCCAAACACCTCCATAAACTGCTGCGTCTTGAATTCCTCGGGCAACTTACGGAAGCAGTTGTCATAGCGGGTGGTGCGTTTCCTGATAACAAACTCCTTGTTCTGGTCGGCGAAGTAGTTGAACGCCATCTCGCCGAAGAAGAACTGCTGGCAGCGGTACTGGATCTCCATCGCCAGCCTACACAGACGGCGATCCCTGTCGTCCATCGTCAGCGTCTTCCTCTCCTGCCACTCCTCCCAATGCCTCATCAGGATAAAGGGCAACGAGATGCCGATGCCGTAGTACGGGATTCGCTTCAGCAGTGTGCGGTCGGCCTTGTCGCCGTTAAACTCCGCGATCTCCATGTGGCTGGTCTGCCACTCGTAGGTCTCGTCGTTCAGCGCCTCTATAGGCAGTTCGCCCTCCACCTTGTCCAGTCGGTAAGCCCACTCACGCAGCGCTTCCTCGGCCCCTTCCATCACCTCCTGATGACGCAGGGCTGTGCCCTTGTCGGGCAGCGGTATCACCGCCAGTCGGGTACTCATACCCGTACCGAAGTTCCTCTGGTTCACCTTGCGGTGCAGGGCATAGGGCGTACCGGTGTAGATGAAGTTCCAGAACACGTTGAACATACCCGTTACGCTCTCCTGATTGGCATACATCTGTCCGTCCTCCTCGTTGTGAAAGGCCTTCAGCTCCAGTATCTCGCGGTCTTTCCAGTCGCCGCCCTTGTTCTGCTTCGTCACGTTGTCGAGTTCGGCGTCAAACGAGAACATGTGCAGGTTCAGGGGCTGGCCCTGCACCGTCTCTACAGCCGCATTCATGTGGCGGATAAACTCCCCCGTAGCCGTTCGGGCTGGGTGCACCCGGATGCCCACCACAGGCCTTTTCAGCGCCTCGCCCTTCTGGGCTTTCGACGAGGTGGTTCGCTCCGTCCTGCCCTCCTTGTAGCGGTTCACCGCGTCGATCAGGCACTGGTCGGCCTGTATCATCGGGTCGGCAATAACCTTGTAGAACTCCTCTATCAGGTGCTTTCCCGCACCGGGGTCGCCGATAACGAAGATGCAGTAGTTCAGTCGGCGGATAATCTTCGGGGCAAACCAGAAGTGATACCAGGCCCGTGTCATCAGCGTGCCGAACAGGGCTGCCGACGAAAACAACACCGCAGGCAGCTTGTGCGGATGCACATTCAGAAACAGCTCCTTCAGGCAGGGGTAATACCCCGCCATCTCCTGCAGCTCCTCTGCCCAGTCATCCAGCGGAAGCACGGCGTAAACGTCGTTGTCGGCAGGGGGCTGAAGTGCGGGGGCTGTCGTCTGCGTCTCCTGGGCCTTGTCAGCCCCGGCAGCCTTCAGTGCCGCCACAACCTCGTCAGGCTTCTTCTGCCTGTACCGCCAGCCCATAATCGAACTCACGGTGCCTGCCACGTCCTCACCCTCGGCGGCAAGGTCTTTCACCCAGGGCAGCGTCATCACCACCTCGGTAATCTTCGTAGGATTCTTACCTATCAGGTAGCGAAGATGGTCCGACAGCTCCACCAGTGTATCGTGCCGATGATGAGTGAGGTTTCTGCCCTCCATCCAGGCCTCTATGATTTTGGCGTAGCTCACGCCGTTATACATCATAGACTCAGCAGTCCGCAGGTCTCCTCCATCACCTCCCGATACGGCTGGTCTGTCTTCTCCAGCGCCTTCCACAGAGGCCATACGAGGGCTATCAGCACCACTCTTAGCAACGTCAATAGTAGGCTGGCTATGACCAGCATGATACTTATCATCATACTTCTTACCAAAATCTTCACTTTCATAATTAATCAGTTTTTCTTCGTCAATAAAAATAATGTCTTCACTCGTAGTCAGGAAAGCCCCGCGACTGCCATCCTTACAGGCCTCATCAGGGCTCAGTCCCAGTTTTCGTGAAAAGACAATCTGGTTGTCTATCAAATTTCCCACATGGACATCAGCCATAAAGACCACCTTCAATCCATGCCCCGAAGGCGTTACGAACACAAAGAGAATACGACGCTTATCCTCGTCAGAAAGCTTCTCGTAGGCCTCCTGCCACACCTGGCGAACATTGCCGTCGATGTGGTCGAAGTCTATCACGCATAAACCGTTCAGATGGCAATACTTCTGATTGCGCCAATGCCCCCGTTTCTTCGTCTTCTCGCCAGTATCCTTATTCTCAAACTCCTTTTCGCTCTCGTCGTAGGTGGCAATGAAGATCACAAACGGCAGACCCTTCTTCTTGGCATCGTATTTTTTCTTATCGCCACGAGCCAGCGCCTCGCGGGCCTCCCTGACTTTCCTAATAGTTTCAGGCGCCGTGATAAGCGCCCGAAACTGTTCCAGAGTTACTACTTCAGTTGGCAAACCGAAGCTTCGTTGATAACAAAACATTTGTCAATCTTGCTTGTCAGATTGTACAGCTCTCTCCTTACGTCTATCAGTCCTTTAGCCTCGAATGTGAGCCAGGCCACCACCTTGTGCTCCTTCTGTGCGAAGCGCACCTTCAGGTTGTCCTCATTCAGCAGGTACTCCCCTTCCGGCATCTGCGGCTCCCCTATCTCCATGTCCTTCGTCAGCTTGGCCAACTCCTTGTGGAAGTAGGCAGCCTTGTCGGGCACATCCTCGGGACACTTCAGTTCCACACACGTCAGCGGATTCTTACCGTTGGTAACGTACCGCTTCGACTTGCCCACCTTCTTCACGTCCTTCTGACTGGGCTCTCCCTTCTCTTGTGGAGCAATCTCTATCGACCCGTCGTCATAGCGTCGCGTGTTCGACTTATAACTCTCCACCAGTTTCCTGCGTGTCGCTTCATTCTTAACTCTTAACTCTTCACTCTTAACTTCTTCCATAAGTTCTAAATATTCTAAAGTCATAATTATTAAATTTCAACACAGAGTCACAGAGGTACAGAGTTTTTTCATTAGTCTTGAACTCCCTGTCTCCTTGAACTCCTTGTCTCCCTTTCTACTTAATACTGATTTTATCAATGTAGATTGTCGTAGCCTGCATCTGCTCTCCAGTCTGCTGAGACAGCCAGTCTCTCACCACCATAGAGCACTGCACCCTGTAGAAGTAGTTCTTGTCGTAGATTGGACAGTTAACGGCGCGTTCGCCCGTCACCTCGCCCAAGAACGTGTCAACACCATCAGTCAGTTTGAAGGTAACGGCATTCATCACCTTTTCCTGACCAGTTTTCTTGTCGGTGTACTTTCGTGTAGAAAGTGCCGACTGCTCCAAAATTCTTACAGTCTTTTCCATATAACCTTTATTCTTTATTTTTCCAACACAGAGTTGTTTTACGTCGCCCCCTTTAAGGCGACCTTTAAATGATTAATTACTTTTTTCCTTAAAAATGTTTCACTAAGTCAAAGATCACTTCCTTTTTTTCGCGCGAAGCTCTAGAGCACTTGCAAACCTGATTCCGGCGTCCCGGGGCTTGCGAGTGCAAAGTTATAGAGATCATAAGTCTTTTGGGAAAAATAAATGCAGTTTCCGAAGCGTCGGAAACCTTTAGAAACCTTTGGAAACTTTTAGAAACCTTTTTCGGAAACTTCGGAAACCTGTACCGCCGAAAAAGGGCACAAAAAAAGGAGAGCCTAATACACTCTCCTGTTCCAATTCTGTCGCGACTTGGTATATAGTCCCGCCCTGTTCAGAATGTCCCAGAGCACCCCCTTCCTGCTGTTGCCGTAGTCCGATATCCGCTTGTCCTTCACCCACTGGTTCACCAGGTCGGTAATGTCGTTAGGCGTCATCCCGTCGATCTCATTCAGGAATTGCCTTACATTATCCATATTATTATAGAATAGCGGCTTCAGTTCATCCACCAGGTCCGAATCCCTGTCTGCAGGCTGTGTCTCGTCCGCTCCGCTTTCAGCATCTGCAGTCCTTACGATGTCGTTGTAGTAATAGTTGCCGTTCACCTTAATCAACTGGTCTATGTGAACACCTCCATGATGTTTTTCAGTCATATCGTCATCGTTTTCCAAGTATTTCAAGGCACTCAGGAACTCTGCCAGATTCTGGGTTGCACCAGGGCGGTGCTCTTCCAGACAAATGCGCCATTTCTGTTTTTCTGCAGCGTCGTTGATGAAACACTCCAGTGCATTTCTCACCTCGTCAGCCTCTTCCGTCCAGTCTTTGTGTTGTTCCATCATAATCATGTTGGGGTATATTCGGGTGTCTATCAGGATATCCAGCGAAGTCATATCAGTCTTTTTCACAACTCTCAGCATAAACATCCCCTCTCTGGGCGTCTTGGCGTATTTAAAATAGTATTGAGGGATCAAAGGGTAACTTTTCATTAAGAAACCATTTTCACGGAAGCCTGCGGAGCATACAGCCTGCACAACCTCCGTTGCCGCTAACCATCCCGGATCTCCTTCTCTCGCCATCCCCATTTCAAGGCAACAACGATAAAAACTGTAATTTTTGGTTATCATAATAAATTAAGTTCTGGTTATTAATTATTATAAATTTTTTGGAGTGCAAAAGTAGCAAAAAGTGTTTAAACAACAAAATAAAACTGGTAAATATTTGCTCAATCCACAAAAAAACCGTACCTT
Organism: uncultured Prevotella sp.; assembly: GCA_946415825.1. Lineage (GTDB taxonomy): Bacteria > Bacteroidota > Bacteroidia > Bacteroidales > Bacteroidaceae > Prevotella. The sequence goes on from CAMKUA010000041.1 coordinate 13,571, forward strand.
TTCCTCCAGATCAACAAGTTTGCTGTAATCATTGATATGTTTTAAGCCAATTAAGTAGCACTATACAATCTTCGTTGCAATTCGAAATAATGCTTTCGTATATCGGAGACAGACATGTTCAACCTTTCCTTAGCATCCCTCATCGAGTTAAACTTGATGTTGATAAAGGTCTTCAACTTATCTGTGCCAAGTTCCTTGAAGCCGTTGCTGGCATAGTATTCCAGTATGAGGTCGTCGAACTCTCGCTGCTCTTTATTCAAGGCATCAACATACTGTTGCTTCACAAGCTCCACTCGCTTCGCCCTTTCGATAGGCGTTGAGTTATAAGCGATATACTCCAGCACATCGAGCAAGTCACACTTCTGCATCTTCAGCATGTTCTTCAACATATTCAACTTGTCTTCTGCAAAACCAGCTTCGTCCAGCGTTTTCAGCAGTTCCTCACGGGTTTCCGGATTTGACCATTTTTCTCTGAGATCATCAGCGTCAGAGAAGAATTCCGGAATCCTGCCAAAGAGCTTCTTCACATAGTCTTCAAGACTGATGAACTCGTCGCCAAAGAATATCTTCTGCTCCCAGTTCGTTTCAAGCGACAGCTTTCTTCCCGTAGATAACTTAATCTCTACCGTATTTGATTTCGGACCTTCGCAAGTACAAGGCAGATTGCCACATACTGGGCACACCAAGGGTTCGCTTACGATATGAGGACTATCTGGCAATTCACCAGGAACCTTCTTCATGCAGGTACAAGGCCAGTTACCGCATACGGGGCAGTATGTATCTCCATCCCAGTCAGGATCCTTGAACATCTCGCTGGCACCTACAAAGTCGTAGATCGTGAAATAATACTTTCCGTCGAACAGGCGGGTTCCTCGACCGATGATCTGCTTAAACTCCACCATATTCTGAATAGGTCGCATCAATACGATGTTGCGCACATTACGGGCATCAACGCCAGTACTCAACTTATATGAGGTAGTGAGGATAGTAGGTAGCATCTTCTCGTTGTCTTGGAAGGCTCTCAGCGTAGCCTCTCCCACTTCACCGTCATCAGCTGTCACGCGCTCACAATAGTTGCTGGCAGGACGCTGCTTGTGCTTGTTCACCATATCACGAACTATCATAGCGTGCTTCTGGGTAGCACAGAAGATAATTGTCTTTTCGTCTGGGTCAATCTTGTTAAGAAACTCTTGCACACGGTGTTCGTCACGCTCCTTAATCTGTATTCTGCCATTATAGAAATCCGACTCCGAGTAAATCTTTTCAAAGTCTATTTCTCCACTCTTCACGATGTCGCCTTCTTGATACTTATAGTCGTCAATGTTGCTCGTAGAGATTTCAACACGGAACGGAACAAGGAAACCGTCCTCGATACCTTGTTTCAGCGAATAGGTATATACGGGGTTGCCAAAATAGGCATAAGTATTAACATTGACCTTTCTTCTTGGCGTGGCAGTCATTCCAAGCTGATAAGCACTGTCAAAATACTCCATCAGCTTTCGCCACTCACTTTCATCATTAGCACCACCTCTATGACACTCGTCAATAATGATGAAATCGAAGAAGTCACGCTCATACTGCATGTAGTATGGCTGGTCGTCGGAGCCTTCCGGTAATGTGATGCCTTGCTCCTCTGCTTTCTGAGCATTAGGCGACGTCATCATCGTCTGGAAGATGGTAAAGTAAAGATTGCGGGCTGTTGGAACCTTGTAGTTATTCTTCTTCAACTCCTTAGGTGTCACGCGGCACATTGCATCTTCAGGGAATTGATCAAAGTCGTTGATGGCTTGATTAGCAAGGATGTTTCTATCTGCAATGAATAAGATTCTTGGCGCACGCTCAACTCCTTTGGTGTTCCATTTTGTCTGCGTCAATTTCCAACAAATTTGAAAAGCCGTATAAGTCTTTCCTGTACCAGTTGCCATTGTCAGCAAGATACGATTACGCTGCTTAACCACAGCCTCCAACACATTTTTGATGGCTATCTCCTGATAGTAACGAGGCTGGCGACCACCACTACGATTGAGCGCACACAGGTTGAACTTGTCTCGCCAAGGATTCTCTTCAGGGAATGTCATCTGCCACAAGTCCTGTGGTGTTGGGAATTGGTTTATATCATATTCCTTGCTGGGTATGATATACTCTCCCTTGCTGTCCTTGATTCCCATGTCGATGAACCATATTTCATCGCCATTGGTGCTATAGGTATAGCGAATCTTCAGGGCATCGGCATAGAGCTTTGCTTGGCCCACGCCTTCAGACACGTCTTTTTCATCACTCTTGGCTTCTATCACAGCAAGTTTTATACCCTTGTATTCAAGAATATAATCTGCTTTCTTTGGATTCTTGTTGCCAGTAGAGGTGATGCGACCAGGCGCAATATAAGCACTCTGCTCCACAAGAATATTACTCCCTGGAACTAGACCCCAACCAGCTTCCCTTAGCTTAGGGTCTATCTTGTTGAATCGTGTCTGAGCTTCGTTCATATTAATATAATTCTCTAATCTTTTTTCACAAAGTCCACTTTATATCCCAACGCCTCAGCAACAGATGAAAGAACATCAAGTCTAACGTTAAACTTACCTAACTCTACACGTACAAGCAGACTACTGCCCACACCTGCCTTTTGCGCTAATTCTTCAACAGTAAGACCTTGTTGTACACGAAGAACCTGAATGGTGTTGCCAATTCTTTTTCTCTCTTCGTCATCTCTTAAATATCCTTCTAACATACTGTTTCTTGTTTTATTCATTCAAATATTTGCCGTAATATTGCTTGTTTCAATGCGTCGCACTCCTGGGAAATCTTCTCGTAGTTCGCTTGGAGGCGGTCAACCTTGGATTTGAGAGAGTCGAGTGTGGCAATGATGCGTTGCTGGTCCTCATTAGTTGGTAAAGGGACTTCTACTTCCTTTAATATTTTAGCCTTAATACCTAATGCTGTAGCACCAGTTGCAAGACTCTGAATTTTTTTCTGAAATAAAGGCCCTAACATGTAGTAATAATAGAATCTGTTATCTATTTCATGTTTTGAATCTTTGTACTTTTGAAGAGTTATTAATCGCTGCCCCGCACTAAATCTTTCTAGGTCAGCAATGGCAACATTACCTAAAGGCGCTTCTGTTGTAAACAGAATATCTCCTTTGTGGGAAATGCCCCTGCTTTGTCTTTGTTTGTATTCTTCCTCACTTATATAATCTTTTATAGTATAATCAATATATCCTAATTTAACATTTTTTGCTGTAACCAAAGGAACTCCTTCAGTGATCTTTTTAGGAGTTGCACCTCTATAGTCAATAAAATTATAAATGTTTATAAGTTTTACCGACTCCCACCCTTCTTTTGGTTCAAGCATTTCTTTGAGTGATGCCTGGAAGAGGGCTTTGGCTTCGTTGAGGGCTTTTTCTGCATTAGCCTTCATCGCATCTATCTTTGCAAAAGCAGAGTCAAGATAATCTACGATGGATTGCTGTTCGATTAAAGAGAGTACTGGTAGTTGAATCTTTCCAATCGAAGTTTTATTCAGAGTTGCACCTTTTACTTTCTCATTACCTTCAGTCAAGCTTAACCAATCATAAGACAAAAGGTAATAATAAATAAAACGAAGAATATACTTTTCGTTTTCAGGGATAGCAATAATGGCTTCATTTGTGTATAAGTCGTCACCAGCAAAAGCCATTCGACCTATTGAGAGTTTAAAACTCATCAACAGACTTCCTTTTGAAACCTTATTTATTTTCTCTGCTGCACTATCTGAGATATACTCTTTAGTATCTTCAATTATTTTACCTTCATTATTGCTAATATCTGCAATAGATACCCATTTGTTATGGGTTTCTTTTTTCTCATCCCAAGATGATTTATCACCACGAGGCGGTGTCTTTCCCATCTTTATAGGATAGACATCTTTAAAAGCGATATATTCCCATCCTTCTTTCATTTCACCATCTCCATTATTTCGTTAATAAGAGCCTGATTCTCACTATTGAGGGCAAGGATGGTTTCTGCTATCTCGCTGGGTGTACGCTCATCCACTTCCTCAACCTTATTGGGATTCTTCACACTGAGGTCGCAAGCATCATCAAGGGTGCTGACATCGAGCGTCCACGAATGTTCGCTCTCTGCTTGTGTCTTCTGCAAAGTCAGGAACTCTTCCATATCAGCCTCAGTCAATGGCTGCGTCTTGGTGAAGTGCTTATCTACCTGATAATACCAAATCTTCTGTGTTGGCTCGCCCTTAGTAAAGAACAAAACAACAGTCTTCACACCAGCACCTGTGAACACACCTGATGGGAGGTCGAGAATGGTATGCAGGTTGCAGTTCTCCAAAAGCATCTTGCGGATGGCGCTTGCATCGCCGTTACTCAGGAAAGTATTCTTGATGACAATACCAGCACGGCCACCAGCCTTCAGCATCTTGACGAAGTGTTGCATAAACATATAGGCTGTCTCTGAGGTGCGAATCTCGAAGTTCTGCAACACCTCGCCACGCTCATTGCCACCAAAGGGAGGATTGGCCAAGATAACATGCTTGCGATCACTCTCCTGAATCTGACTGAGGTTCATAGCCAGCGTGTTACCATGCGTGATGTTAGGTGCTGAGACACCATGAAATATCATATTCATCGTGGCGATGATATAAGGCAGACCTTTCTTCTCCTTACCATAGAAGGTTTCTTTCTGAAGAATCTCATGGTCTTTCACACTCTTAATTTTATCCTTCATATAGAGGAAAGCCTCGCAAAGGAAGCCAGCCGAACCACATGCAGGGTCATAGACCGTTTCACCAATCTTAGGGTCAACCACCTTGATGATGCTGCGAATCAATGGACGTGGTGTGTAATACTCACCTCCATTACGTCCTGCATTACCCATGCGCTGGATGTTGCTTTCATAGAGCACAGTCATTTCATGCTTGTCCTCTGCACTCTGAAAGTGCAGGTCATCAATCATATTGATAATCTCACGCATGTTGAATCCAGAGCGTATCTTATTGTGCAACTCGCCAAAGATTTCGCCAATCTTATATTCTAAGCTATCCGTGCTGGTAGCAGTATTCTGAAAGCCTTTGAGATAAGGAAAGAGCTTCTGGTCAACAAACTCCACCAGGTCATCACCACTCATAGCGTTGACTGTATCCAGTACCATCTTGCCCGTCTGCGGGTCGCGCTTCTTAGGTGTTGCCCACTGACTCCAACGATAGAAACCTGATACCAGTCGCTTGTAGGTTTTCCCATCAAGTTCAGCTTCTTCCTCGCGCTCCGTTTCAAGGTCGTCGAGGTATTTCAGGAACAGCATCCATGATTTCTGTTCCAGATAGTCTAACTCACTACCACAACCCTGCTCTTTCCACAGGATTTGGTCTATTGCCTTAAATGTATTTTCGTATTTCATTATAGTTTTCTAATATTTGTATTTTACCATTTAGTAATGATAAGTTTATATGGTGCAAAGTTAATAAAAATATTGAGAATACGCAAAATTTGCTTGATATTTTTCAAATATCACTCTTTCTCTTATAATTGGCACATCATTTGAGGATACTTTTATGCATGCATCTTGCTGTGAAGTT
>CAMKUA010000042.1:0-18472 GCA_946415825.1 uncultured Prevotella sp.
GCTCCTTTACTGACCTTCCGTAGTTTTTGATCGTTTTTGCCATACCGTTAGATCATATATTTTACGAGTTCGTCCATACGCTTGCCCAACCGCATGGCATTGGCGTAGGCATAAAGACGTGTGATGTCACTATCTTTTCGTGAAAGATAGTTGCGCAGAATCTCTGAACTGACATCTATTCCAATCCTGTTACGATACTTGACGGCATCGCAGACGGATTTCTCCATATCGTATATCTTAACTTGAAAGCCCTCGATGACGGTTTCTGAAACTCCAAGTTCGAAAACACTCTTACTCAAAAAGAATAGTTCAATGGGAGGGTATTCGGGCAAGGTAACCTTTCGACTTCGTTCAATGGCAATACAATAAGAAATGGGAATCTGGGTAGTCAGTCCATAGTGTGACCATGCAGAATACGCACACAATATGCCACCAGGAACAAGTCGTTCTACGTCAATCATTGGTTTCGCCAATCCTTCATTGAGCGCATAGATGCCTTGGCGCACGCGAACAATAGTGCCCTTTTCAACCTCATACAAAAGTTGATTATAAAGGGATTTCTCCTTGGCTTCTGCTGAGGATATATAACCTCCGTTTTGACTGATGTACTCCTTGATATTCATCGTTCATTAGAAATAACGCTGCAAATATACTGCATTTTTTTGAAAGTGCAGTAATTTTGGAGGAAAACTTACTATTTATCTTCAGAATAATGCTGCATTTGCCTTCTAAGAATCTCCTTAATCTGCTCTCGCAATGACATAGGGCTGATGACTTCGAGGTTTTCACCATAAAGAAGAATACGACCTCGCAGTTCACGATTTGGTTCAATTGTTAGACGGACTTCACCATACCATTGGTTATCATGTTCTCCAAAGGGTAGCGTTTCCTTCTGCGAATGATGCAAGGGTTTTGTTAATAGAAGTCCGTGCTGGTATTCAGTCTTAGTACGGATAATGACTTCTTCAACCTTAGCACCTTTCTCATGAGTGACACCTACTATATTATTAAAGAAGTCCTGATAGAAGCCTTTTGGTGCAGGGATGTACTCCACATCACTCACCTCACTGACTTCGCCAACGATTCGATCTAATGGTACATTATAGGCCTGATATGGTTCGCGATTTGCCTCACCAAATACAAACCAACGACCATTATATTCTTTGATGAATTGGGGATGGAAGGTCAACGTAAATGGTTCCTGACCAAAAGGCTGATAATCAAAACGGAGAACTTGTTTATTAGCAATTGCCTTATAGAATACAGGCAGCAAATCTATATTCGTAAGGTTTTGCTCGAGTCCACTGCAAATACGCACTTCACCATCTTTTGACTCTCTGTTTGTATCCAACAGCAATTGTGTATTTTCAAAGAATGAAGAAAACCAACTTGCAGGCATAATACCAGCAGAGGCTTTGCAAAATGCCACATAATCTTCTACGGACTTCTGAACAACAGCCTTTCGCTCTTCAGACAATGGATCGTCACTTTTGCCAATATACCTATATGCCTTACCCTTATTCAGCCCATTGTCCTCTATACATCCTGGGCAAGTCTTTTCAAGAGCCTTCAAAACCTCAGGGAATGCTTTCTTCAATTCGCCATAACCAGGTTCGCTATTGCAAGCCATCTTATCGTAGTAACCTTTTGGCCTACCACAATACAAGGCAAGTACATCGGCATAACTGACAAACTCTCGTTTCATCAGTTCCAAGTATATCAGATTAACGAACTCTGACCTCACTCCAAATCCAGCAAAGATGTTCTTAGTAGGCATATCTATGACTTTTCGTTATTCACAATCTCATCAAACCGCTCGCTGACATCAACCATCCAATCTGGGAGCTTCTTCATGGCCTGATAAACAAGGGCATCGGGCATGCTTTTGTAAAAGGCATAGGCCATGGGGCCTGCGATGGCAGCGAGGGTGTCTGCATCGCCACCAAGGGAGATGGCAAGTTTGATGCAGTCCACATAGTCCTTTGAATCCAAGAAGCAGATGATGGCTGGGCCAACAGTGCCTGGGCATGTGGAGTAAAAGGTGTAGTCGTCGTGGATGTCTGCATAGCTTTTGTTTGCCCAATCTGGATAGTATTCGTTAAGCAGATGCTCTCTAACGAAATCCTTGTCCTTGCCGTTCTTCAGGTGGAAGATGGTGAGGGCAGTTACTACGGCACCTTTGATACCTTCAGGATGGTTGTGGGTGGGGGCAGCTGTTTCCGTAGCCATCTGGATACATTCTTCTTCCGTCTTTGCCAACCATCCTGCAGATGAGCAGCGCATGGCGGATCCATTACCAAGACTGCGATATGGCTGAGGCTTATGACTGGCAAACCATTCTTTGAATTTCGAACTGAATCCTGCATGACGATGTTCGTTGGCACATTTCCAGAGGTTCATCGTCATATCGAGGTTGTCGATGAAGGCTTCTGCACAGGCGAAGGTCAGCACGGTATCGTCAGTGAAGTGTGCCCTCGAACTGAACATCTTCACCTTATTATAATCTTTTATACGATTGCCTTTCCCCTCGTATGCACTACCGGCTATATCGCCTATTGCCTCGCTGATCAGGTAATTCTTCATAAGTCTTTAATCATTGGATGTTGCAAATATACAACTTTTTTCTGAACGATAAAGGATTTAGGACAAAAATATATTTTTCACAAGCCTTGTTATTGGTTTTTGCTTGGAGGATGCGGGATTATGGACTATCTTTGCAATATTTATTTTTAATAAGGAGTAGTTATGGAAAAAAAGAAGTTGATTGGAATGGTGATGTGTTTGATGGCATTAAATGCTGAGGCACAGACTTATGCAGGTGATACATGGGCGCAGCTTCCTGTGGCAGACTTGTATGATACAGGAGCAATGAATATGTCTTTGAATGCTTATGCAGAAATGGCTGCACAACGACAGCGTATGTGTCATTATTATACAAACGAAGCTCTCAGTGCATTCAAAGAAAACAGATGGTATGATGTGATCAACTATTCTTCGCATGCCATTGATTTGGATCCGAATGGAGGTCTGTTCTTTATTCGTGGGGCAGCCTATGAATCGTTGGGGAACTTAAAGAATGCAAAGGCTGATTACAAGAAAAGTAAGAGGAGGCATTTTGCTCAGGCTAATGCGGGTCTCGAACGAGTGAAGAATAAAATGAAACAACAGAAGAAGAACAAAAGATAGTTTAACAAATATAATAAGGCATAGTTATGAAAAAGTTAGTGATGACATTGATGGCAGTTGTATTCGCCATCGCAGCAAATGCACAGTACACAACCAATTATTACAACCAGTATGGTGGGAATATCGGTTCGTCAACAACACGTTCTAACTACGGTGGCGGAACGACGACAAACTACTACAACCAGTATGGTGGAAGCACTGGTAGTGCTACGACACGCTCCAACTACGGTGGCGGAGCGACGACAAACTATTATGACCAGTATGGTGGCAGCACAGGTAGTGCTACAACACGCTCCAACTATGACGGTGGCTACACCACAAACTACTATGACCAGTATGGTGGCAGCACTGGTAGCGCTACGACACGCTCTAACTACGATGGTGGAACGACTACAAATTACTATGACCAGTACGGAGGCAGCATTGGTTCGTCAACTACCAGAAATAACTATGGGGGTGGAACAACCACGACCTATTACGATGCCTATGGCAATAATATAGGATCCAGTACTGGAAGGTAATCTCGGTAGTTCATTTCACACAAACTTTACGATGCAGTCAATACATATTGCTTGAGAACTGACTTCATCAACAAATACATTCGCAGGATGCATATATTAATTCGTCGATGAGTTGTAGTGTTGACTCTTTGAAGCCATCAGCATCAATTGCTTCGTAGATGTCGTTGAGACTTGTCATTTATTTATAAGAGGTTTTACGTTTTTTGGCCAACATATACCTCAAGAGTACTTAACCTATTGATATACAACACCTTTACTCTAGGTATATGTTGCTCAAACATGTACCTATCATATACCTATCATGTACCTCAACATATACCTCGATTTAGAGAGACTCTGCCATCAGATCCTTGCGGCCTATGAGGCTAAAGATAGTGATTTCATTATCCTCATTAAGAATCCTGAGTGTACGGAGAATCTCATTAAGCGTTGAGCCGCTGGTTGTCACATCATCAATTACCAACACATTCTGCTGACGAATCATTGAACATAGTTCCTTTTCTTCATCAGATTCATATTTGAGAAAGTTCATTATGTAAGGACGAAGCCTGCTCTTCTTCACATCTTTGGCAATCGTGAAGTAATCCTTCTGATGAATCATCTCCAACATAGTGTTGATGGAACTCTTTGCCTGCTCCTTCGCTGCAGGACTATAGCGAGGCATTCCATTCTCTAAGATATCGTCAAGATATTGCTGCTCGTAGGCTTTCATATCGAAAGATATATTTGAAGGAAGAGCCTTTACAAGAGTCATCTTATATAATGTAGGTTGCGCAAATCTGTAGATATAGCGCAACATATACTGGTTCACCTTACTCGAAGACTCTGGCATAACCACAAGATCGAAGTTGTAAAGATTAATCTTTTTGTGAAGATTATCTACAGCTTTTTTGATGAAGTTTGTCAAGTTTGGCGTGTCCTGCAGGGCCTGGGTGAATTTCACATATTTAATAAAGGCAGTACGTACAGAGCTTTCTACCTGATCAGAGAACTCATAACCATAGTAGAAGCACTTTCCGAATGCCTCTACCTGATAGCCACTGCCAGTCAGACTGACAATGTCCTTAGAACCATCGTGCTCGAAATCGAACACAAACTTTTTTTCTGTCTCGTCGAATGTTACACCCATTTCAAATGCTCTTTGGCTGCAAATATACAACTTTTTTCTGAATAATATGAGGTTTTTCGTTTTTTGGCCAACATATACCTCGATTTTAACATTTGAAGGGTTTTGGGAAAAACATTTGCAGGTATCAGATTTTTTTTGTATCTTTGCACCCGTGAAAACACCCGCTATGGAAAGCGCGTGAACACAAAACCAAAAAACATTAACTAATTAAATTTTTTAAATGAGTAAGAATCTTACCATTCATGGAGAGGCTGTTGCGGCCTCTCAAGAAGGGGCTCTGGCTATTGAGCTCTTTCTGAACGAGAACTACCGTTTCCGTCGCAACGTACTAAACGGAAAGGTAGAGCGGTTAACCTTGCCCGAAGTGGAGGGGGCCGAATGGCGACCACTGACTCAAGAGGCTCTGAATAGCATCATCTTGAAGGCTGAACGGGAAAACATCTTGGAGAAGGGAAGTCCGAGCGCACAGATCAAGTTGTATGTGCAATCTGAGGAGGTACCAGAATTTAACCCTGTGGCTGAGTTCCTGAACGGTCTGCCCCAATGGGACGGAAAGAATCATGTGGACTCTGTCTTCAACCGATTGCCTGGCATCAGTACCGAGCAGCACAGCTTCCTGGCCATCTGGCTCCGATCGGTGGTGGCTCATTGGCTACAGATGGACACCCTTCATGGTAACGAGTGCGTACCAACATTGATTGGCTCGCAGGGTTGTGGAAAAACGACATTCGTACGTCGGCTTCTGCCTCCCCAACTGCGTCAGTACTATCTTGACCATCTGAACCTATCGAACAAGTTTGACAAGGAGATGGCCCTGACGAACAATCTGTTGGTGAACCTCGATGAGCTCGATGCCATCCGTCCCTCCCAGCATGCGGCCCTGAAGCAGGCTCTCTCGAAGAGCAAGGTGAACGGGCGTCCCATCTTCGGAAAGACCCAGGAGGATCGTCCTCGATTCGCTTCGTTTGTGGCGACGACCAACAATCCCCACCCGTTGACGGATCCCACTGGCTCTCGACGTTACATCTGCCTGGAGATTCCTGAGGGAAAACTGATCGACAACGAGGGCGACATCGACTACGAGCAGCTCTATGCCCAGGTGCTCCATGAGATCCGAGTGGTTAAGGCTCCCTACTGGTTCAACAACATCGAGGTGCAACGCATTCAGCAACTGAACCAGAACTTCATGGAGGAGAAGGACATTGCAGAGATTCTGAATGCCTGTATCCGCAAACCTGAAGAGGGCGAAGCGGCTCAGGCGATGGATTGCAAGCAACTGCTGGAGATGGTGCAGAAGGCTTATCCGATGGTGGCCAACACTCGGAGCACGAAGATCCACATCGGACTGGCGATGAAGGAATCGGGCTATGAGCTCACCAAACGGGGCAACCGTCCTTACTACAAGGTGGTGCCTCTGAAGGTGGCCTGAGGTACATGTTAAGGTATATGTTAGGTACATGATAGGTACATGTTTGCCTAACATATACCTCTATTAAAGCCTCTGTGAATCAGTGGTTTAGATGCCACAGAGGTATATGTTTGACAAAAAACGAAACAACGCATATAAAAAATGGAAAAAAAGAAGACATTTACTACGGACGAAGTGCCTGGCGGATTTGCCATGTGCACATGTAAGGATTGTAAGGTTGCCGACCACTGTCTGCGCCACATGGCTTTCGAGGATGTGGGCAAGGATAACCGGATTCTCTACTGCGTGAATCCCCTGAAGGCTGTGCCAACGGCTGAGTGCGAGTATTTCAGGACCGACGAGCTGGCCACCTATGCACGGGGCTTCAAGAACATGCAGAAGTCGATGATTCCTGGTCAGTACGACACGTTTATGGTTAAGCTGATCGGCAAGTTCGGACGTACAGGCTACTATGAGCGTCGCCGAGGTCAGCGTCTCTGTTCGCCCTCCGACATCGAGGCCATACGGGCCGTGCTCCAGACACTGGGTTTGCCCGACCTGGCCTTCGACAGCTACGAGAAACACTACAAATGGTTCGACTGAGGCTATCGGTTAGTAGCGCTCGGTACGTAACGCACGCACTCCAGTGCGCCCTAGGGCGCACTGGAGTGCTTTAGTAGGCGCACTGAAAAACTATCAGGTGCGAAATCCTCTTTACTTAAACAGGCGTGGGGCGAAGTCCTGAAGGGATTTGCGCCACACTTGCCATTCGTGGTCGCCAGTGAAGGAATTGTACTCGACCTCGACACCAGCCTCGCGCATCTTCTTGACGATGTTGCGGGTGTGCTCGATGCGGGGATCCTGCTCGCCACAGCTGATGTAGAACACATCGTGCTGGGCATTGAACGTCTTCGTGTCGCTCAGCATACCGGGCACCTCCTTCTCGAGGTCGATATTGGCTGCTCCGGCAATGCCGCCAAACATACCTGTGGAGAACACACCGACATTGGCGAAGACCTCGGGTGAGCGCAGGCCGATGTAGAACGACTGGCCACCGCCCATCGAGAGGCCGCACATGGCACGCGACTTACGATCTTTCTTGACACGGAAGGTCTTCTCGACGAAGGGGATGACATTGTCGAGGAGCTCGCTGCGGAAGGCCTGCATGCCCTGCCAACTGTAGCCGCCTCCGAAACCGCCGTTACGGTTCTGCACGTTGCTGTTGGCACTGACCACTATCATGGGTACGGCCTTGCCATGGGCGATGAGGTTGTCGAGGATCTGAGCCGTGCGCCCCTGCTCCATCCAACCACGATGGTCCTCGCCACCGCCATGCTGGATATAGACTACGGGGTACTTCTGCTTGCCCTCGTTGTAACCGGCTGGGGTATAGACCATCAGGGGGCGCCAGGCCTGATCGACCTTGGAGTAATAGTGCACGGTGCGCACTTCGCCGTGGGGCACCTCCTGCACCTCGAAATTCTCAGTGCCGGCCTCGGGGATCTCGATGGCACTCGACCAGCGACCGCAACCGTAGAACGACTGGCTCGCAGGATCGGACGTTGAGACGCCATCGACCACGAGGAAGTAATAGTGGTAGCCGGGCACCTGGGGATCGCTGGTGACGGTCCAGATGCCGCCCTCGCGGCGCTGCATGTCGTACTTCTTGCCACAGAGGTCGATCTGTACCTTCTGGGCCTCAGGGGCATTGACACGGAACATGACACGGTTGTCGTTCAGCACGCGTGGATAGCCATTGGCGTTGACATTTGTAACGGGCGAGAACGAACCTGAGGGGAAACGCTCGCAGAGGATGAGGGCCGACTGGGGATCGACGAGGGCCTTCGAGCCACGGACGGAGCCCAGACCGCGCTCGTTGATATGACCGTCGCAGCAGACGATGGTGTAGTCGCCTTCGGGGATGGCGACCTCGGTAGCCGACTTGTTGGCATTGAGAACGACGACGATGTTACACCACTCGTCGCCTCCGGCATAGTCCTTCAGGCGCCATGCAACGACACCCTCGGGGGCATCGAGGAACTCCAGATGCTTGCGCACAAGGTCGGCACTGCCCAGACGGAAGGCCGGATGGTGCTTGCGCAGGGCGATGAGACCCTTGTAATAGTCAAACACCTGGGGATACTTCGTCTTGTTGGTCCAGTCGAGGTGGTTGATCTCATCGGGCGACTCAAACGAGTTGTGCACGCCCTTCTTGTCTCTTAGCAGTTCCTCACCACTGAGCATGAAGGGTACGCCCTGAGAGGTGAAGACGGCCGTCTGGGCAAGCAGGTCAAGACGGATGAGCTCGTCTGTCGTGATGCCAGGGACAGAGGCCTTGAGGCGATCGACGAGGCACATGTCGTCGTGACAACTCACGTAAGAGATCATCTGCGTGGGTTCGATGGCCCAGGGCTCCTTGGAGTAGTTCACCTTGTCCATATCGACCTGGGGGTGGGCGATGGCGCCTACGATGCCGTACCTGATGCTCTCGGCATCATTGCCATGAGCGAGCCAGGCGGCCTGGGTGTCGTCGGAGAAGGGACCGCGCAGGGCATCGCGGATCTCATCGCTGAAGGCTCCGATGCGGGGCATCTGACTGATGTGGGCCTTCATGGCGAGCTGCTCCTGAGGATAGGCGCATGAGCCTGCGCTCCAGCCTTCACCATAGATATAGATAGAGGGGTCGATCTCATCGACCATCTTCCTGATCTGGTTCATCGTCTCGATGTCGTGTACACCCATCAGGTCGAAGCGGAAACCGTCGATGTGGTACTCCTCAATCCAGTACTTCACACTCTCGAGCATGAACTGGCGCATCATGGGCTTGTCGCTGGCGGTCTCGTTGCCACAGCCAGAGCCGTTGGAATAGTCGCCAGTGGCGGTCTTGCGATAGTAGTAGTCGGGATAGGTGCGCTGGAAGTTGGAGTTCTCGATGTCGTAGGTGTGGTTATATACCACGTCGAGGATTACCCGGATGCCGGCCTGATGGAGGGCCTGCACCATCTGCTTGAACTCACGGATACGCACCTCGGGCTTGTAGGGATCGGTGGAGTAGCCACCCTCGGGCACGTTGTAGTTCACGGGGTCGTAACCCCAGTTGTACTTGTTGTCGGCCAGGCGCGTTTCATCTACCGAACCGTAGTCGTAGCTGGGTAGGATATGCACGGCATTCACGCCAAGGGCCTTCAGATGGTCGATGGCCCAGGGTTCGGTGAGGGCGAGGAACTTACCCTTGTATTTGGCATCCTGACGGGCGATGGAGAAGTCGCGATGGTGCATCTCGTAGATGACGAGGTCGGCAGGCGACTCCACCTTGGGGCGCTCGTCGCAGCACCAGTGGTCGGGATCGGTGGCCTCCATGTCGATGATGGCACCACGCTTGCCATTGACGCCTACGGCCTTGGCAAACACACCCGGGCACTCGCCAAGACCCACGTCGAAGGTGTAGAACTTACCCATGAGGTCGCCCTTCACGGTGGTCTGCCACTTCTCTGCGGCTACTTTCGACAGCTTGACGGTCTTCAGGGCCTGACCGCCCAGACCTTCGTCGTAGATGCGCACCACCACCTTCTTGGCGTCGTTGGGGGCAAAGAGGGTGAACACGGTCTTCTCGGGTGAATAGGTCACCTCCTTAAAGGCTACGGGTAGGCGCTTCAGCGGGAATGAAGGCTGTGCTGCCACCTCACGAGGCAGCAGCATGGCCAACAGACTTGCAATTATCAATTTCTTCATCGTTTAGTTATTTGGCAAAGAGTGAGACGGCGAAGCCACCACCAGGGGCCTCCTTGATCTTCAGCACATCGCCGGCCTTGACCACCTTCTTGGTGATGGTGTAGGCCTGGGGATTGGTCTCGTAGTGGGCATCCTTCGCATCAGCGTAGATGGTGCACTCATATTTCTTACCCTTGTCGAGGAAGTCGAGTTTGACGTTGGCCGTATGACCGTTCTCGTCGCACTTGCCACCGATGAACCAGTTGTCGGTGCCCTTGGCCTTGCGGGCTACGGTGATGTAGTCGGCAGGTTCAGCCTCGAGATATTTGGAGTCGTCCCAGTCACAGGCCACGTCACGAATAAACTGGAAGGCATCGTCGAACTTCTCGTAGTTCTCTGGCAGGTCGGCAGCCATCTGCAGGGGCGAGTACATCGTGAGGTAGAGGGCCAGTGAGCCGGCTATCGTGATGCGTGCCCAGGAGGTGTTGTCGCTCCACTCTGAGAGACGGGTGACGAAGATACCAGGGGTGTAGTCCATCGGACCGCCTTGCAGACGGGTGAAGGGCAGGATACAGGTGTGGTCGGGGTTGGAGCCTCCGAAGGCTTCATACTCCGTACCGCGTGCGCTCTCACCACCAACGAGGTTGGGCCATGTGCGACAGAGACCGGTAGGACGGGTGGCCTCGTGGGAGTTAACCATGATGTGGTGCTTGGCGGCCTCCTTGATGACGTAGAGGTAGTGGTTGTTCATCGACTGCGAGTAGTGGTGGTCGCCACGGGGGATGATGTCACCCACATAACCTGTCTTCACAGCGTCGTAGCCGTATTTGTTCATCAGCTCGTAGGCCTCCTTGATATGGCGCTCGTAGTTCTGCGAACTCGACGAGGTCTCGTGGTGCATCAGGATCTTCACACCCTTGGAATGGGCATACTCGTTGAGCATCTTGATGTCGAAGTCGGGGTAGGGGGTGACGAAGTCGAAGACATCGCGCTTCCACATGTTGGCCCAGTCTTCCCAACCTACATTCCAGCCTTCTACCAATACCTCGTCGAGACCATTCTTGGCGGCGAAGTCGATGTAGCGCTTCACGTTCTCGTTATTGGCCTTGTGGGCGCCATTGGGCTTCACACTGCTCCAGTCGATCTGGTCGAGTTTGATGGAGGGGTAGTCGTTGGTATAGTGCCAGGAGCCGCGACCAACAATCATCTCCCACCACACACCACAGTATTTAGTGGGGTGGATCCAGGAGGTATCCTCGAGCTTACAGGGCTCGTTGAGGTTGAGGATGAGGTTGTTGGAGAGCATGTCGCGTGCATCATCTGAGACCATCACCGTGCGCCAGGGGGTCTCACAGGGTGTCTGCATACACCCCTTCAGACCAGTGGCATCGGGGGTGAGATGACTCACGAAGGTGAGGGGCTTGGGCAGGGGATACTCGCTGGGAGCAGGATTCGGCGTATAGGCGTTGCTGCCACCACCCAGTTTGGTGGTAAGGGCCTTGGTCTGAGCATCAACCAGTTCGAGGTGCATGGTGGCGTAGTCCTGACAGGCTGCCTCGTGGATGTTGATATAAAGACCGTCGTCGCTCTTCATCTGGAGTGAGGTCTGCACACCTGTCTCTGAGAACACTGCCACTGAGGAGTTGCCCCAGTTCACTGCCTCCTTCATGCGACCGCGAATCTCGGAGAGCTTCGTCTGCTGGGTCATCTGCTCCTGGGTGTCGTAGTCGCCGGGGAGCCACCAGGCGGTGTGGTCGCCTGCCATAGCAAACTCGGAGTGCTCGTCTTTGATGAGGAAGTAGATGAGCTCTGGCTGCTGGGGGAACTCATAACGGAATCCGATACCGTCGTCGTACACCCTGAAGCGGATGATCATCTCACGGCAATGTTGGCGAGGGGCCTTCTGCACACCGGCTTTCTGGGAGGCCACACCCTCCATCCACTTGCGCTCGAGTGTAACGGCCAACTCGTTGTAGTGGTTGCGGATATCCTTGGTCTCGCCCCAGACGGGTTGCCACGTCTCGTCGAAGGTAGAGGTCTCTTCCTTGGCAATCTTGAAACCGTCCATCAGGTCGGTCTCGTTCAATCCTGCCGAGGCGTGCTTGTCCTTGGCCAGTTCCAGACCCAGGAACGATGGTTTGATGACGGCCTTGCCCTTGTAGGTCATCTCATAGACGGGACGGCCATCGGGACTGAGTGAGAATGTCAGTTCAATATTGCCGTTAGGCGACTTCACGCTGTCTGCCATTGCCGGCAAAGGTAAAAGGGTGAAAAGGCAAAAAGGTAAAACACCCATTACCATTCCCCAAAGCTTACTTAATAATCTGTTTTTTTTCATTTTCTTACCTTTTTACTTTCTTACCTTTTAATTACTTTCTTCCACTATGAATAATTAATGTGCTGATTTCGTTGTTCAAGTCATCGGCAGCCAACAGCTGTTCGATGGTGAGGTGCATCCTGTAACGCCAGTAGTGACGGGGGTTGGCAGGGATGTTGATGCGCTCGGCATTCTGATCGGGCAGGCGCAGGGCGTCGTTGATGCTCAACCAGTCCTGGAAGGACAGCAGACAGAGCATGGAGGGCGACGTCAGATGGCGGCTCACGATGTCCTTGGCCAACCAGCCCGGCAGCGGATGGGGGGCTGCGCCTCCACGATAGAGCATGGAACTGAAGTAGTCTTGTGTGCGCTCCTCGTCCTCGTCCCACCACTGGCGCAGGGTGGCCATGTCGTGGGTGGAGATGGTGCAGACAGAGCGGTAGGGGTTGCGCGAGAGGTGGCCGAAGCGTACGCTGGGGTCCTTGGGCATCGACTGGATCTCGAGACTCAGGATGCGCAGTTCGTTCATCACCCAGGGCACACAGTCGGGCACCATGCCCAGATCCTCGGCACAGACGAGCATGCGCGTGGCCTGTGTCAGCTTGGGCAGTTTCTTCATGGCCTCGGTGTACCAGAACTGGTTGTTACGACGATAGAAATAGTCGTTGTAGAGGTTGTTGAAGTGGAACTTCTGACCCTCGTCGAGTTGCTGGTAGGCCTCCTGATACTGGACGGCGATGCGGGGATGCCAACGGTCGTCGCGCTTGTGATCGACGAGGAACAGGCCCTCGTTGAACTTCACGCCATAGGCCTCGATCTCCTCCTTGCTCATGCCCAGGGCAGGGGCAAACTGACCCATGAGGCCCGACTTCTCGGGTACGGGGATCTCCCAGATGCGGAAGAAACCCAGCACGTGGTCGATGCGATAGGCGTCGAAATATTCTGCCATCTTACGGAAACGGCGCACCCACCACGAGCAACCGTCTTTCAGCATCTCGTCCCAGTTGTAGGTGGGGAAACCCCAGTTCTGACCGTCGGCAGAGAAGGGATCGGGCGGGGCTCCGGCCTGACCGTTCAGATTGAAGTACTTGGGCTCTACCCAGGCCTCTACACCATCGCGGCTGATGCCGATGGGGATGTCGCCCTTCAGGATGACCTTATTCTTACGTGCATGGGCGTGAGCCGTGCGCATCTGCTGGTCGAGGTTGAACTGGATGTAGTACCAGAAAGCCACCTCCTTGTAGAGCTTCGAGGTGGATTTCGACATTGTCTCGCGCTCCTTGTCGGTGAAGGTGTGGTGGTCGGGCCACTCAGAGAAGGTGGCCGTACCATAGAGGTCGCGATAGTGACAGTAGGCGGCATAGGGCACCAGCCACTCCTTGTTCTGCTCGAAGAACTGCTTGAAGGCTGCGGTCTTCATCGTCTTGCTGCCCTCCTGGGCATAGAGCTCACGCAGATAGTTCATCTTGGCCTCGTTCACACGCTCATAGTCGATCTGTGGCAGGGCGTTGAGTTCTTTCTGCAATCCCTCATAATAGGATTTGCGCGCCTCGTCTTTCAGGGCGGGCAACTGGCGCAAGTCGGTGTACTGGGGGTGCAGGGCGTAGATGCTGATGGAGTTGTAGGGATAGGAGTCCTGCCAGGTATGGGTGATATTGGTGTCGTTGATGGGCAACACCTGCAGCACACGCTGCTTGGTCTTGGCACACCAGTCGATCATCTGCTTCAGGTCGCCGAAGTCGCCCACACCGAAACTGCCCTCCGAACGGAGTGAGAAGATGGGGATGACGGTACCTGCGCCCTTCCACGGGTAGAGGGGGAAGTAGGCCTGGGTGAGCTCATATACCACCACTTCGCCCTGTTCCATCTGGGGCAGGGAGATGGTGCGGTTCATGCCGTTCTCCCAGAGGGGTGTCACATCATCGACCTCGTCGAGACCCACGAACTTGAACTCGAAGGTCTGGGGCAGGGTGTCGGCATCGAGCGAGATGGCCCACTCGTTGTTCTCGTGCTCGTCCATATCAATGGCGCGCAGGGCCTCCCAGTTGCCCAGGGCCTCACCGCCACCAATGATGGCCAGGCGCTCGAAATAGCGCAGCTGTGGGGCACGCACCTTCAGACGTACGGTCTTGGCAAAATCAACAGGCTTGCTCAGGCGGCGCTCACGGGCTGCTACACAGTCGGTGAAGGCCGAAGAGTAGAGATAAGAGTCCTCGGGGATGTCGAGCCAGTGGTCGTACACCGTGTAGCGCACTCCCTTCGTGGCTACAAACTCCAGGCGGTGGGGGGCTACAAGCCACTCCGTGCGTTCCACCTGGTCGCCCCGCATCACACAGTAATAGTAGTCGATGTAAGCGGTAGCCCTGGCTGCCTTACTTAACTCACAAGTCCAATGGAGTCCGTCGAGGGTTCCCATTTTGTGCGCCTCTGTCTTCTCTCCTGAGAGGATGTTTACTACCAGTTCTTCACCGAAAGTGGTCTGGTACTCAAGATGAAATTCGATCTTCATAACAAATGGTTTTAGTTTTATTTTTTGCAAAGATACGTTTTTTTTCAATAGGTTGTTTTCATTATTGGTAAGTATTTGCAATATTATTAATGCAATCGATTGCATAAACCGCGTTTTTTGCGCATGTTGCGCATTTTTTACATTCTTTATAGGAAAAATCATTTTTTATTTGTACCTTTGCATGCGAACTAACAAAAAATGAATCAAATGACTACAAAACTACTCAAGTCGGCTTTGGCAGGATTGCTCGTTTTCTTGGCTATTCCAGCCCAGGCCACCAAGGTTCTCGGACTGAAAGTGATCGACAAGAATTACCTGATGGTACAGTTTCGTGATGGTGAGGTGCACTATCGCGACAGTGGTACGGGTCCTAGTGCTTATTTAGGTCACTCTTTCTCGGAGGGTGATGATACCCTCGTCGTGTTTGGTGAGCGCCTGAAGGCCGAGGAGGCCCAGAAAGCCGCACTGTGGCAGGTGAGTTCGAGCGACGATAAGGCCTTTGGCACCCAACAGCCCGTGAACGTGTGGCGCAGATCGAAACCTATGAATACCGATCACACCCTGACGAGCGAGAACGACCACTGGCTCTTCCTGGAGTTGCCCCAGGGCATGAAGCAGGGATGCACCTATACCGTGAGCATTCCCAAAGGTATCGGGGCCGACAAGGCGCAACTCTCCGTATGCTTCGACGTATGGAACCAGCAGTCGGAGGCTGTGCATGTGAACATTATCGGCTATTCGCCTGCTGAGGCCGTCCATGCTGCTGACCTCTACCAGTGGTTGGGCGATGGCGGTCAGCGCGACTATCAGACCTGGGAAGGCAGGAAGGTATATTTATATAATGTAAAGACCGGCAAGAAACAGAGTGCCGGCAATGTGAAATTCTGGAAAAAGGCCGAGGCCTCGAAGATGGAGGCTGGCGCAAAGAACCTCGTGGGTACCGATGTGTGGAACATCGACTTCAGGGGTACTGCTCCCGGGCGCTATCGTCTGGTGGTGGAGGATGTGGGGTGCTCGATGGATTTTGACATCGCCTCCGACGTGTATTACCAGCCTTATCGCTACTCGGTAAGGGGCTACTACTATATGCGTCTGGGAGAGCCCAACGACCCCGCCCATGTGTGGCCTGTGCCCCGTCAGCCTCAGTTTATACCAGAGACTGATCCCAAAGGGCTTACCGTCTATAAGACCGATTTCCACCCCTTCTCCCAGGAATGGCGCGACCTGCATACCGACGTGTGGGACGAGCCTCACTTCAAACCGGCTCTCGCCTCGCGCTTCTGGCAGCATCGTCTGCCGGGCAATCCCGTGAACATCGAGGTGAAGGGCGGGCACTCCGACGCCATGGACTGGGACCGTCATCTGGCCCATATCAGCAACATCTACGACATGCTGCTGCCCTATATCCTCTCGGGTGGACGACTCAGCGACGACAATCTGGGTATTCGCGAGAGTGGCAATGGCATCCCCGACATTATCGACGAGGCGCGCAACGAGGTTGACTTCTTCCTCTCGATTCGTGATGGAGAAGGCTACTCGCAGGGCGTCACCAACCCCGACCTCAACTGGAGCGTGATGTTCCAGGCTGGTTGTACGACGATGGCAGCTTGGGGCAATGCGGCCAACTGTGCCATGATTGCTGAGGCCTTCCGTCTGCAAGGCAACGACTCGCTGAAGACCTACTATACCGATGAGGCCATCAAGGCCTTCCGCTATGCCTCGAAACAGGAATGGACACAACTCGACGACCTGCAGGACATCGGTAGCATGCAGATGCGTGGGCGCGATTTCCGTCAGATGGCTGCTGCCTTCCTCTATAATCTGACAGGTGATGAAGCTTGGGAGAAGATCTTCGCAGAGGAGAGCATGATTAAAGGACCGCAGTCGCTGGTGTTCAGCAAACAGAATCATGGCTTCTTCGGGGTGGGCGTGATGCACGAGGAGAACGAGAAGATCGTGCCCTTCTGTCAGATATGGGCAGCTGCGGCTTATCTCACTTGTCCGCAGGCGCGTCATTATGCTGACCTCTATGCCAACCTGAAGTCGAGCATCAATGCCCAGGCACAGACTTATAATATCTCGCACATGACTGAGCGCCCCTCGCGCCGCAGTGCCAACGACAGTCGCTGGCAGGTGTCGCAGAACCTGCAGCTCGTGATGCTGGCTCACTATATCGCTGACAAGGCCAGGAAGAAGGAACTGGAGCATGTGATGTACACCGAGGCCAGTTGGACGATGGGCCGTAACCCAGGTAATGTGGTGGAGATGACAGGTCTGGGCGAGCGTCATATCACAGACTGCTATACCACTGGTCGTAACGACGGTGAACCCGAGTGTCATCCCGGACAGACACCCTTCAATGGCACAGAGACCTGGTCGCCAGGCCATAATGGCGGCGATGCGCGTGTCATCCTGAAATACTGCTATCCGGATTGGAACGAAGGCGGTTGGCCCCGTCAGGAGTCGTTCTTCAACCAGCGTTATTTCTGGGTGAACGGTGAGTTTACTCCTCGCGAGACCATGCGTGGTAAGATGGCCCTCCTCGGTTACCTGTATGCCATCAGGTAACCGAGTCGTAGGGACAAGACTATTTGAGCGATTACTTTGAACTGATGAAGCGCAGTTCGGCTTCGAGCATGGCGAGCTTGGGCATCTCGAAACCTGCCTTGCGGGCTTCGGCAATGGGACGGGTGTAGAGATACTCTATCTCCATCGGACGATGGAAGTCGAAGTCGAGTTTCATGGAGGGACTATAGGGCACCATCTCGTCTGTCATCTGCATCATCTTGTCGGCAAACTCACTGGTGAGCGTGTCGATCCCCAGAGCATTAGCCGCTCCGATGACCTCCATCATCTGGTCGTAGATGAGTTGGCGCGTAGAGGGATTCTTCAACAACTTATCGGTAGAGGTGTTCAGGGCAACGGTCATGCCATTGAACGGCATATTCCACACAGCCTTCCTCCAACGGGCCTCTAAGTAAGGCACCTCGGCAGCCTGTAACCCTGCATCCTGCAGGTCGGCAAGGATGGTATGGAACAGGTCGTCTGGACAGGAATAGTTGCCCAGGTTGATACTGCCATAGCATTGGTGGTTGATGTGCCCGGGAGATGTCTTGGCCGAACAGATGAAGGCCAGACCGGCAATGATGCGTAGTTTGGGGAACAGACGCTGTAAGTCTTCCTCCAGTCCGATACCATTCTGGATGAGGATGACTACCGTATCGTCATTGACAATAGGACGCAGCAGCTCGGGCAGTACATCGTGGTTCTTGACAGTCTTCAGACCTACGATAATGACGTCGCTCAGGGGCATATCCTTCGTAGCCGCGTAGGCATCGATATGGTCAAGATGGAAACTGCCGTCGCAGCTGTCAACCTGCAAGCCATGCTGCAACACAAAATCGTAATCACTATGCAACAGAAAGCGCACCGTGCGCCCTGCATGTGCCAAACGACCTCCATAGAAGCCACCAATGGCACCCATTCCTACTACTGAATAAGTCATAACGGGTGCAAAGTTACAAATAAATTGAGAATTACCCATTGATAATTAAGAATAAATTCGGACCTCTGTGGGAAAAAACTATCGAATATCAATAAAAAAAGTGCTGCAATCAGTTGATTTGCAGCACCTTGCTTTGTGATGGTACCTTGCGTCCGTACTCAAAGAGTACCCAGAGCCGGGGTCGAA
>CAMKUA010000043.1:0-18069 GCA_946415825.1 uncultured Prevotella sp.
ACGAAAAAATTACAGGCATAAAAAAACTCTTTTGCTTTTGTTTCAGCAAAAGAGTCTTTGCATATATGGCGATGTTCTCGCTTAATCGCTCACTTGATGCTTCGCATCGAATAGGCTCACGCTCAGCAGAGCTCAAGCAAGCTTGGCTCTGCCTTCGCTAAGTCGCCTATTTCCAAGGATTCTCGTAAGCAACGGCACCGTTCTCGAGCTTCTGGCAAACAATATCCATCTCCTCGAAGTGCTCCTCACCGTCTTCCCACTTCTCCTTGTAGTTGATGCAGTAGCAACCTGTGCCCTTCAGCTCCTTCATCGTAGAGCCATCAACCGTGTTGAAGAACTTCACTGTGAAATCTCTCGGATCATTGGGAGCCAGCATCCACTGCAGCATCTGGCTGTTGCCGTCGTTCATGGCCTTCACGCGGATCTTCAGTCTGCCGCCACGGGGAATACCTGCAATCTGTCCCTCACGATCTGTTGCCTGATCAAACTTGTAGTCAACCATCATTACTTCGCGTACCTCAAAGTCCTTAACCTCAAGCTGTACTGGTGTTACATTCTCTGCCATATCTTGTTTCCTTTCTATTTTTTAATTATTAATTTTGATGTTTCACATCGAGCCTGCTCACGCTCGGCAATGTTCAAGCAAGCTTGACACTGCTCTCGCTTATTCGCAGCCTTCAATTTTCTCTTAAGCCCACTCATTCTCGTACTTCACTGAGCCGATAGCGAGCTCCTTGCAGGTGATGGTGATCTCCTCAAAGTGACCCATCTTGTCTTCCCACTTCTCCTCGAAGTTCACGCAGTAGCCGCTCTTGAACTCGATGGTCTTCATGGCCTTACCGGTCTTGGTCTCGAGGAACTCGATGCTACCATCCTTGCCAAGGTTGCGCTCTACCATCCAAGCCAGCAGGTCGGGGGTGCCGTCGTTCAGGGCCTTCACGCGAACCTGGATCTTACCGCCGCGGGGGATACCTGCCATCTGACCTTCTACGTCTGTTGCCTGATCAAACTCATAAGTTACCATCAGAACTTCACGATCCTTGTAACCATCAATCTTCATTGAAACTGGAGTCTTTGCCATAATTCTTTTCCTTTCTTTAATTTTTAATTGTTAATACTGTTGTTATTTTAAATGTTTAATTATTCTCGTTTGTCGTGGGGTTTTGTTCCTTTTGACATTGCAAAGGTACGACGGATTTCGGCTCATTCCAAACATTTTCCACTTTTTCGTTCGCAATTGTTGCGACACCAAAACGAAATTGCGACAGACTCAGAGCAAGGGCCCCAAATCTGTCGCAAAAAGGATGAAAAAGGCCTGCGTTTATCGCAAGCCTTTTAATATTTATGGGGATAAGAATCGTTTTACAGACTCAGTTCGCAGCCGATGCCGAGGACGCGGTTGGTGCGGGTGAAGCTGTCGCTGATGAGGGGGTCGCGAGAGGTGACGCGATCATAATCCTCGTAGTTGGTCTGGAAATAGGCGGCCTTCAGCGTGATATGGTCGGTGGCCTTGTAGTTGAAGCCGAAGCCGAAGCTGGAGCTGTTGACTACAAACGACATGTCGTTCATGTAGGCATCGGTAAGTTGGTAGCGGGTGAGCTGGCCTCCGGCACTGACGGTGAACTTGTCGGTAATGTCCCACTCGGCACCTGCCAGGTATTCGTTGGTGCCACCGTCGAGCAGGTCCTGGGTGTTGTTGTACCAGCGGGCGTTCTTATCGTAGAAGTGGTGGTAGCCGAGGTCCAGGCGGATGGCGTCGGTGATGTTCCACATGGCGCCAAAGGCCAACTGTGCAGGCGAGTCCTCGTCGATCTTCTCACCATCGCGGAACTTGTTGACAGCAGGAATCTCACTGGCCTTGTTGACGGTGGATTCGTTGGTCATGTGGATCTCTGTGCGGAACTCGTACTTGGCGGCAAAGTTAAAGGGGCCTACGCGCCAGTCGATGCCGATGATGGGGGCCACACCTACACCACTCTGGTTGCAGAGCAGATTGACACCCTCAGAGTATTTCTGCAACTGGTTGAGGTTGCCGCTGGTCGATTCGAGCTGGGCGGCAGAACCCTCGAGCTGGGCCTTCATGGCGACAAGCTGCTGGTACTCGGGCAGGGCTGTGGCACCTGCGGCCTCGTACTGGGCCATACCGGCATTGACCTGCTCGAGCGAGGAGTTGACATAGCTGATGCCACCATCGACCATGGCAGTAGCCGACTGGAGGAAGCTGCCGAAATCGACATATCCGCCTGCGGTCTTCACCTGGATGTTGCTGATCTTGGCCTTATAGGTGGCGTTGCCGTAGAGCAGGCGCAGACCGCCATAGACGGAGAGGTCGGGCGTGATCTTATAAGCGGCTCCAAGCTGGAATCCGAAATAGTACTGACGTCCCTGCATATAGCCGTCCATGTCGTAGCCACTGACTCCAGGGGCCGTCTGTCCCAGGGCGGTAGCTATCTGGTCGAGACCACGCAGCTGACTGGCGATGCCGCCTACCACGCTCTCGAACGAGCCGAGGCCGTCGGCAAACTCGCACTTGCCACCACCGCCAGGAACGGAGAAGTTGAACTGCACGCTCCAGTTACCTTTATTATAGGCTGCCTGCAACGAGGGGATAAACGGGGCATCTGCGACGCCTTCGTATATCTTGGTGCTTTCACCGTTGTTCTTGCGCCCCAGGGCGAAGACGGGGTTGGTACTGGTGATGGTACGCGTCTGGTGGGCATACTGCCAGTTGAAACCGAGGTGGAAACCCTCTGGGAGGAAGGCTACACCAGCGGGGTTGGAATACACACCGTCGAGGCCGATGGCACCGTCACGCGCTGGGTTGCGCAGAAAGTCAATGCTCTGATTCGTATTGGTTAAGATGCCACCTGCTGTGGCGGTTGAAGCTGCACCCAGCATCACGCTGGTGAGCAAAATAGCGATCTTTTTCATATCCTTAAACATCTTTTTGCTAAAATCGGCTGCAAAGGTAGGCTAAATGTTGCAAAGTGTTATGTTTGCGTACACAAAGTTAACGATATTTAACGAAATGTGCACACAAACCTGCACAAATGTGCAATTTTGTGCAATAATCTGCACACTTATAGCAGATTTGTGCAGGATTTCCCTACTTCTTGAGTTCGGGGTATGAGAGACGGGTATGGTAGATGGTCTTGAGTTTCTCGATGAGCACGGTCTTGGCGTAAGCGATATCTCGGAAGGTGATGGGACACTCGCGGAAATAGCCTTCGGCCACCTGCGTGTCGATTAACTTGTTGACCAGTTCGCGGATGCTCTTCTCGGTGTAGTCGGGCAGTGAGCGCGAGGCTGCCTCTACGGTGTCGGCCATCATCAGGATGGCCTGTTCCTTAGTGAAGGGGTTAGGACCGGGGTAGGTGAAGAGCAGTTCGTCGATATCGTCCTTGGGATGGGCGTTCTTATATTGGATATAGAAGTACTTGGTCTTGCCCTGTCCGTGGTGGGTGGAGATAAAGTCCTTGATGACATTGGGCAGGTTGTATTTCTCAGCCAGTTTGATACCCTCGGTGACATGACTGATAATCATCTGAGCACTGTCGATGGAGCCCATCTTCTCATGAGGGTTCACTCCCGACTGGTTCTCGGTGAAGTAGATGGGGTTGACGATCTTGCCGATGTCGTGGTAGAGGGCACCTGTGCGCACCAGCTGGCTCTTGCCCCCTATCTTGTTGGCAATCTCTGCGGCGAGGTTGCCCACCTGGATGGAGTGCTGGAACGTGCCCGGAGCCACCTCACTCATCTTGCGGAGCAATGTCTTGTTCATGTCAGACAGTTCGATGAGTGTGATGTTGGAGGTGTAGCCGAAGG
The DNA here is from genome assembly GCA_946415825.1 of uncultured Prevotella sp. Taxonomy (GTDB): domain Bacteria; phylum Bacteroidota; class Bacteroidia; order Bacteroidales; family Bacteroidaceae; genus Prevotella. The sequence goes on from CAMKUA010000043.1 coordinate 3,826, forward strand.
TCTTCTCGATGAGATAGAGCAGGGGGTAGGTGCAGAAGAGCAACAGACCGTTGATGACAAGGTAGTTGGTCTTGCTGAAACTGATTTTCGCGATTTCGCTGGCTTGCATCCATTCGAGAGAGAGGTCGGTGAGGGCACAGACGATGGTGACGATGACGGCTGTCCAGAACAGCTGGGAACGGCTCGACAACTCGCGGAGCGAGTAGATGGCGGCAAGGCCTCCCACCAGTTCGACGGCGATAAACTCGAGCGGGTGTTGCAGGATGATGGCACAGATGAGGATCATGACGGTATGGGCCATGAAGGCAGTGCGCGAGTCCATAAACACACGGATGATGATGGGCACCATGATGTAAGGCAGGATATACACATGGAGTACGCTATGGTTGACCATCAGAGAGGTGATGACAACAAAGAATACGATGAGTAAAAAGAGCATGATGGTGGAACGCATGCGCTCGAAGTAGTCTTTGCGGAACAGTGTCAGGTAGGTGGCCAGAATGGATATCATGATGAAGACATACACGATCTGCCCCAGGATGGTGAGGCTGAGCACACCCTTCTGGTTTTCCTCGTGACGCTGTTTTTCGCGCTGGTATGACTGCAGGATGTTATAGGTCTTCTTATCGACGATCTCGCCTCGTTCAACGATCTTTTGCCCCAACTGGACGACACCGCTGGCCAGGGGGATGTTGTTGTGGAGTTCGTTGAGACTGGCCTCACTGCGGTCCCGGTCGTAGGTGAGGTTGGGGGTGATGTAGTCGTTGAGATTGCACTTACGCAGCACGTCGGCATGTTTGGCGAGCGACTCGTCGTTGAAGATCTGCTCGTAGGCTGTAACGACGGAATACATCTTGGAGACCTGACGGCTGGAGGCATCCTTACCGCTGACGATGCGCACCATGCGGGTGGTGTCCTGGCACAGACGGGCATATTCCGAACTGTTCATGATGCCCTGGGCGTAGAAGTTGCTCAGGCGGTTGGCGATGATGCTGAGGTAGTCGTTGCTCAAACCGGGGATGCCCCCGCTGTAGTCCTTATAGAACTGGCGGATCTGTCTGCCCGACACCTCTTTATTAAGAATAAAGTAGGGCTCGTAGAGATTCATCAGACTGTCGCGCTCGGCCTTCACCGCTTCGTCACTCTTGTAGATGGGGAAGTCGAAAGGCGCACTCAGGTCAGTATAGGCCCAAGGCTTGCCCAATTCTATCTTGAAAGAGGCGTAGTTGTTTCTGGGCATGAGCCATACGATGATGGCGACAGCACAGGCAACGATGGCCAGACGGATCAGGAAATCGCGCCATGTCATGTCGTTTTTTACGTTGAAACTGCTCATTTTCTCTTATTTTTGCTGCAAATTTACAAAAAACTATCAACTTTACGCGTACAACTCTTAACTTTTTTGTATCTTTGCACGCAAATTAACGAAAACAATGTCTGAAAGAAGAGTGAGGGTGCGCTTTGCACCAAGTCCTACGGGAGCCTTACATATTGGCGGTGTGCGTACTGCCCTGTATAATTATCTGTTTGCCCGTCAGCACGGCGGCGACTTGGTGTTCCGTATTGAGGATACCGACTCGAACCGTTTTGTACCCGGTGCCGAGGAGTATATCATCGAGTCGTTCAAGTGGCTGGGAATCCAGTTTGATGAGGGCGTCAGCTTTGGGGGCGACAAAGGACCGTACCGCCAAAGTGAGCGTCGTGAGATCTATAAGCAGTACGTGAAGCAGCTTCTGGATGCCGACAAGGCTTATATCGCCTTTGACACCCCGGAGGAACTGGAGCAGAAGCGTCAGGAGGTTCAGAACTTCCAGTACGACTGTCATACCCGCGGCGAGATGCGTAACTCGCTGACATTGCCCAGGGAGGAAGTGGAGCAGCTGATTGCCGATGGTAAGCAGTATGTGGTGCGCTTTAAGATTGAGGCAGGACAGGAGGTGCTGGTAAACGACCTGATCCGTGGTGAGGTGCGCGTGAAGAGTGACATCCTCGACGACAAGGTGCTCTACAAGAGTGCCGACCAGTTGCCTACCTATCACCTGGCGAATATCGTTGACGACCACCTGATGGAGATCTCTCACGTGATTCGTGGTGAGGAGTGGTTGCCGTCGGCCCCCTTGCATGTGTTACTGTATCAGGCCTTCGGCTGGGAAGACACGATGCCCCAGTTTGCCCATCTGCCATTGTTACTGAAGCCCGACGGAAAGGGTAAGCTCTCGAAGCGTGACGGCGACCGTCTGGGATTCCCCGTATTCCCATTGGAATGGCACGATCCGAAGTCGGGCGAGGTGAGTCGCGGCTATCGTGAGGACGGCTACTTCCCTGAGGCTGTGATAAACTTCCTGGCCCTGTTGGGCTGGAACCCGGGCACGGAACAGGAGTTGTTTACACTCGACGAGCTGGTGCCGCTGTTCGACATCTCGAAGTGCTCGAAGGCCGGTGCTAAGTTTGCATACGACAAAGGTATCTGGTTTAACCATGAATATATCCTGAAGAAGTCGGCAGAGGAGATTGCCTCGCTGTTCTTCCCCATCGTGAAGGAGCATTGTCCTGAGGAGTCGCTGGAGCGCGTGACGCAAGTGACGGCAATGATGAAGGATCGTGTGAACTTCGTCAAGGAGCTGTGGCCACTCTGCTCGTTCTTCTTCGAGGCACCTACGGCCTACGACGAGAAAACGGTGAACAAGCGCTGGAAGGAAGACTCGGCACAGGTGATGACAGAACTTATCGGTGTGCTGGAAGGTATCGACGACTTCTCACTCGAGAACCAGGAGCCGATTGTGCATGCCTGGGTAGAGCAGAAGGAATATAAGCTCGGCAACGTGATGAACGCCTGGCGACTGACCCTCGTAGGTGAGGGAAAAGGACCGGGTATGTTCGACATCTCGGCCTTCCTGGGCAAAGACGAGACCATCCGCAGAATGAAACGCGCTATTGAAGTGTTAGGCTGATGTTATATAACCTGATTATATATGTGTATCTCTGGGGAGTGGCAATCTATAGCTGCTTCAACGAGAAGGTGCGCAAGATGTGGCGTGGTGAGCGTGCGGCTTTCCAGGTGCTGAAAGAAAAGGTGGACCCCGAGGCTAAGTACGTTTGGTTTCATGCCGCCTCACTGGGAGAGTTTGAGCAGGGGCGTCCGCTGATGGAGCGTCTGCGTCAGGAGCATCCTGAATACAAGATCCTGCTTACATTCTTCTCACCATCAGGCTATGAAGTGAGGAAAGACTATAAGGGTGCCGATATCATCTGCTATCTGCCGTTGGATACGCCCGTCAATGCCATCCGCTTCCTCCGTCTGGTACATCCGGTAATGGCATTCTTCATCAAGTATGAGTTCTGGTATAACTACCTGCACATCCTGAAGCACAGGAATGTGCCCGTATATAGTGTGTCGAGTATCTTCCGTCCCGATCAGGTGTTCTTCAAGTGGTATGGTCGCCAGTATGGGCGTGTGCTCAACTGCTTTACGCATTTCTTCGTGCAGAACGAGCAGAGTAGGGAGTTGTTGGCAAAGATCGGCATCAATGAGGTGACGGTAGTGGGTGATACGCGCTTCGACCGCGTACTCCAGATCAAGGAGGCGGCGAAGAAGTTAGAAGAAGTAGAGTATTTTTGTCAATACAACATATCGGATGACCCCAATCCTGATGAAGATGAGGTTATTACTGCATGTGCTGGATATACGCCACCGCAAGGTGTGTTTGTCGCAGGTTCGTCGTGGCCCCCTGATGAGGATATTTTCATTCGCTATTTTCTTGAGCACAAACTCTTTGGCTATGGCAAATGGAAGTTGATTATTGCACCTCATGTCATTGATGAGAGCCATCTCGCACAGATAGAACAAAAACTGGAAGGTTGCAAGGTTGTTCGCTATACGAAGTATGACTGTTATAGTTTCGAGTCGGCTGACGTGCTGATCATCGACTGTTTCGGCCTGCTCTCCAGCATCTACCACTATGGCAGTGTAGCCTACGTAGGCGGAGGCTTTGGCGTGGGCATCCACAATCTGCTGGAGGCTGCTGTTTGGGACGTGCCCGTATTCTTCGGTCCCAACAACCAAAAGTTCCAGGAGGCACAGGGTCTGAAGAAAAGTGGCGGTTTCGAGATCAACAACTACGAAGAGTTTGAAACCCAAATGGACCGCTTCGCTACCGATGCTGCTTATCTGAAAGAACAAGGTCAGCTGGCAGGTAAGTTCGTGCAGAGTCTGGCTGGTGCTACGGATGAAGTGCTGTCGGCTATTCCTCTATGACCTTCAGATATAGCTGATCCTTACACCTGATCACTCTCAGTTTTTCCAGATAGTTTGTGAGCATCGTGGAAGTCAGTATGTTCATTGAGTGGCCGGGATCGGTGACGTACGACTTACAGAGACTTTGCATATAGCTGCTGGTCACCACCTTGTAAGTCTTGTTGATGTCGAATTCTTTGCCATCGAGGGTCTTCAGACGGATACTCTTCAGCCTGTCTTTATTTTTATCGTTCTTGTCAATCGTTGCCTCACAGACGACACCGGCTACCCGTGGCAGGTGATACAGTGAGCCACGACTGTAGGTGGTCAGGACTTTGAGGATATCCTCACCTGTCAGATGCATTTCCATGACATCGTTATAGAAGGGATCCATGGAGAGCACATCCTGCATGGTGATGTCGCCTGCCGACAGGGAGTCGATGCGCACGCTACCGTTGTTGACGATGCTGATGTCGGCCTGTCCCTCATGGAGGAACGCCTCACACATCAGCTGGTTCAAATCATTCTTGGTCTTGAAAGGTGTTTCGGCATAACCTATCACGCGCTGAAACATCGGGTTGTTGTTGAAATAGTCAACCATCACTTCCAGCATTCTGCTTTTGACAGGGAACGACTTTACGTCTATATATTCAGCCTTTTTGTCGGTCACCTCTCCGTCTCTGATGGTCAGGGTGATGTGGGTAGCCTTGGGCAGCTTGTTCTTGTTCTGGGTAATCAGCACACCATTGTGCAGGGGTTCGTCTTCCGTCAGTTGTGTGTGGGTGTGACCGCCGATAATCAGGTCGAGCCAAGGATAGGCTTCTGCCATCTCGATATCATCCTGATAGCCGACATGTGATAGCAGGATGGTGGCGTCGCACTTGCGGCTGAAACTCTCATATTGTGCCACGACGTTCTTGGGCAGGGCAAACCTGATGCCCTTCACATTGTCGGGATGGGTGTCGGGGCGCCCCTGGGTATTCACCTGTACTACACCGATGACACCCACCTTAAGATCATCGACGTCGAAAACCTTTGTGGGGACGATGTGCAGCCCCGACCCTTCAGGGGGGAAGATATTGGCGCATATATAACTGAAGGCGGAGTACCTCATCAGCGACGGTAGGGAGCCGACATCAAACTCGTGGTTCCCCAGTGCCGTAGCGTTGAAGCCCACTTCGTTCATCAGGGCTACCATCGGGTAGGAGGATATGCGGAACATGTCGTTGGCCGGGTTGCCTGTGCGGTTGTCGCCCGCAGAGAATATCAGCAGTGAGGGGTAGAGTCCGCGCAGACTGTCGGCGATGGCAGCCAGTTGTGGGAAAACATCAATGTTGGCATGCATATCGTTAACGGCAAGGATATGTACTTCATGCTTCTGTGCCTGAATAGAGCACGCAAACAAAAGAATCAACCATCCAGCGAATAGTCTTTTCATACGATAATTTTATTTAATCGGTCTGCAAAGATACGAAATTTTTGTGAATAAGCCATGTCATTTCGCAGAAATCTTCTTAATTTTGCAGCATTATCACTGAAATAAAGAAGTATATGTGGATGATCTCGTTCATGTTTCTGCCCATTCTGGCCCTCCTTTATATTGGTTGGCATGTGTGGGTGTTGTTACCCATATCGGGCCTGTGGAAGTCGCTGATGATTGCCTTGGGCGCGTCGTGTTTCGTACTGTTGTTCTTGAACTTCGGCCGTAAGTTTGAGGATTTCCCGTTACCAGTGGCCCAGGCTGCCTATGAGATTGGCACATCGTCGCTCTTTGTGATGATGTATCTGGTGATTATCTTCCTGGTGCTCGACCTTGGCCGTCTGGTGCGCCTCGTGCCTAAGGCGCTCCTCTACAATAACTGGCAAATGGCGTTAGGGCTTTTCGTACTTGTCTTCGGCATATTCCTCTATGGCAATCTGCATTATAAGAATAAGGTACGCGTAGCCCTGGATCTTGAGTCGTCGAAACCTCTGCCCAAAACCTATAAGGCGGTTATGACTTCCGACTTGCATCTGGGCTATCACAATCCTCGTAAGGAACTGGCGCGATGGGTGGATCTGATAAATGCCGAGCAACCCGACTTCATCCTGATTGCCGGTGATATCATCGATGGCAGCATGCGACCGCTGAATGAAGAGAAGATGGCAGAGGAGTTCCATCGTCTGAAGGCGCCAGTCTATGCCTGTCTGGGTAATCACGAATACTATGCGGGTAATCCAGAGGCCCGGCAGTTCTATAAGGATGCGGGTATCCATCTGCTTATTGATGAGATCGCTGTTATCGACAGCTGTATCGCGATCATTGGTCGTGATGACGTCACGAACAAACGTCGCAAAACCATTGAAGACATGGCATCAGAAACCTCTTCATTTTACACCATCGTCCTCAATCATCAGCCTTATAGTCTGGAGCGTGCAGAGAGGGCGGGTGTTGATTTCCAACTCAGTGGACACACCCATCGCGGACAGGTGTGGCCCATCTCCTGGATTACCGATTATGTGTATGAATGTTCGTGGGGATCGTACCAGCGAGGTAACACGCAATTCTACGTTACCTCTGGTATCGGCCTCTGGGGCGGCAAGTTCCGCATCGGCACCCAGTCCGAATACGTTGTCGCCACCATCAGATAGTCTTTAGAATTTAGTGGGTTCTGTCTCGCCTTCTTCCAGGTAAAACTTGGAGTAGGCGACATAGTGCTTGGCGTTATCAGTCTGGCCAGGACGTACGGGCTTAATGTACTTCGCAGGTACTCCCCCCCAGATCTCGCCTGCTGGGATCTTGGTATTCTGAAGCACAAGGGCACCAGCGGCAACGATTGAGCCTTCACCGATCTCGCAGCCATCGAGTAGGGTGGAGCCCATGCCGATCAAGGCATTGTCGTGAATGGTACATGCATGTACGGTAACATTATGTCCGATTGTGACGTAGTTGCCTATATGAGTTGGTCCCGTTTCGTGGGTGACGTGTACGCACGATCCGTCCTGGATGTTCGTGCAGTTGCCGATGGTGATGGGGGCCACGTCGCCCCGTACGACAGCGTTGAACCACACGGAACATTCGTCGCCCATCGTCACATCACCCACTATCGTGGCGTTCTCACTGAAATAACAGTCTCGCCCCCATTTGGGAGCGAGACCGCGATAACTTTTAATCAAAGCCATACCTGATAATTATCAATTATCAATTTTCAATTATCAATTAATTACAGGTTTGCATTGTCTTTTGCCCAATCCTCAACGGCAGGGATGATGCCAAGTGAGATGATCTCGTCGCGCATCTTCTGCAGGTGCTCGTAAGAAGCCTGCAGTGCAGCCATCTCCTCAGCAGTGCCCTCTGGCTCAGTGAAGTGAACACCGTCCTTGTCGATAACGGTAGGCATAGCCATCATCACGTTCTTGAAACCGTAAGCGTTGACATAGCAACCAGCAGGCCACTTGAAAGGCTCACCACCCATAGCACCCTCGATCATCTTAACAGCCTGATAAGCTGGGCTCTGGAATGAAGAGCGTCCGCGCAGTTTGATGATGTTGCTGCCACCCTGGGTGGTCATGTGCTTAATCTCTGCCCAACGCTCTGCAGAAAGAGGAAGCTCAGAGAGGGGCTTGCCGTCGATGAGAGCCTTGCTGGCGAATACAGCCATCTGCTCACCGTGACCACCGTAGGTATAAGCGTTGGTCACCTTGTCCTGACGAACGCCGAACTCCTGAGCCAGCTGCTGCTGCAGACGGGTAGAGTCGAGCGCTGCCAGAGAGGTCAGCTGGTTGGGCTTCAAACCTGAGTGAATCAGAGCGGTCAGAGCTGTAACGTCAGCGGGGTTGAAGATAACAACCACGTGCTTTACGTCTGGGCAGTACTTCTTGATGTTCTCACCGAAGTCGGCTGCGATCTGGCAGTTGCCCTTCAGCAGGTCCTCACGGGTCATACCCTCCTTACGGGGAGCACCACCTGAAGAGATGATGTACTTGGCACCAGTGAAAGCCTCCTTAGCATCTACGGTGTAAGAGATGTTTGCGCCGGGGAAAGCACAGTGGCACATCTCATCGAATACACCATGAACACCTGGCTCATAGATATCATACAAACAAATGTTGGGGGTCAGACCCAGCATCAGAACACTCTGTACCATGTTAGAACCGATCATGCCGCCGGCACCAACAATCACCAATTTCTCGTCAGTTAAAAAATTCATAATTGTATTTTTTAAATTGTTATATTAAAAGTGCTGCAAAGATACAAAAAAACCTCATATTAAATGGATTTTTATTATTAATCTTAGTTAATCGCAGAAATTTGTGGCTATTATTTTGTACCTTTGTAAAGTTGAAATTACAAATACCTGACGACATGACTATCAATCAACGACTAGAAGACCTTCGGGAAGTGATGAGGCGCGAACATCTGGCGGCCTTTATCTTTCCTAGTACGGATCCCCATCAGGGCGAGTATATCCCCGATCACTGGAAAGGCCGCGAGTTTATCTCGGGCTTCAACGGGTCGGCAGGAACGGCTGTGGTCACACTGAATGCAGCAGCCCTGTGGACAGACTCACGCTATTTCATCGCAGCAGAGGAGCAACTGAAGGGTACGGAGTTCCAACTGATGAGACTGAAGATAGAGGGAACGCCCACCATTGCCGAGTGGCTGGGGTGGGAGATCACGGCACACAAACACTCTTATGAGGACTGGACAGAGGTGGGCATCGACGGAAGGTGCAGTTCTGCCAATGCGGTGAAAGAGTTGATAGCCGACCTCCGTAAGGAGAATGGCATTACCCTCCGTACGAACTTCGACCCTCTGAAGCAGATATGGGTTGACCGTCCGATTATTCCGGATAACCCAGTGGAAATCTATCCCCTGCAGTATGCTGGTGAGCATGCACACGACAAGATCGCCCGTATCCGTCAGGCTCTGAGGGAGAAACATGCCGACGGTATGCTGATGGCTTCACTCGATGATATCGCCTGGACGCTGAACCTTCGAGGTACCGATGTACATTGCAACCCCGTGTTCGTATCCTATCTGCTCATCTCCTCAAAGACGGTCACTCTATATATAAATAAGGTGAAACTCTCGCCAGAGGTGTTGGCCTATCTGAATGCTGAGAATATCAAAGTGGAGGACTACGAACAGGTAGAGAATGGACTGAGGCATTATTTCGAGTATAATATCCTGCTTGACCCTGACGAGGTGAACTATCGGCTCTATGAGGTGGTGAGGAACAAAGGCAAGATGAATGATCTCCAAAAGACGGAGATTGTTGAAGAAGAGTCGCCCGTGAAGCGGATGAAAACCGTTAAGAATGAGACTGAGATAGCGGGTTTTAGATCAGCGATGCTGAAAGATGGCATCGCTATGACCAAATTCCTCTATTGGCTCTCCAGCTATATCGGGAAACCGGAGATCTCAGATCTGACGGAAATCACGATTGATGAGAAACTAACCTCGTTGCGCGCCGAACAGCCCCTCTACCGCGATATCTCCTTCGATACCATCGCCGGCTACGGCACCCATGCTGCCATCGTTCACTATGAGGCCACTCCAGAGACGGATATTCCCTTGCAGCCCAAGGGCATGCTGCTGCTCGACAGTGGTGCGCAGTATCTCGACGGCACGACGGACATTACCCGCACCATCGCCCTCGGACCTTTGACTGATCAGGAAAAACAGATCTATACCCTCGTGCTTAAGGGGCATATCCAGATAGAACTCTGTAAGTTCCCCAGTGGTGCAAGCGGCACGCAGATCGACATCCTGGCCCGTAAGGATATGTGGCGCGAAGGACTGAACTATCTGCACGGCACGGGTCATGGTGTGGGCACTTATCTGAACGTCCACGAAGGTCCTCACCAGTTCCGTATGGAGTGGAAACCCGCTCCTCTCGTGGTAGGCATGACGATTACCGACGAACCGGGCATCTACCTCCCTGACCGTTGTGGCGCCCGCACAGAGAACACCCTGTTGATCGTGCCCTATAAGGAAACAGAGTTCGGCAAGTTCCTACAGTTTGAGTCGCTCACCCTCTGTCCTATCGACAAGGCTCCCATCCTCATCGAAATGATGACCCAAGAGGAAATCCAATGGCTCAACGACTACCATCAGCGCGTCTTCGACACCCTCTCGCCCCATCTGAATCCCGATGAGATTGAGTGGCTCCGCGAAGCCTGTGAGGCGATATAGGAGACAGTTACATCTGTAACAATAACCTTTTTTCTTAAGTTTTTTTGATGAAGTGTTGCCAAAACACCTCTATATGACTTCCACATTTAGAGTGTTTGGACTGTTTCGCAACAGACTGGAAAACAGTTGGTTGCAAAATTTGTATTGGAATAGTCGTCCACTTTATAACTTTATCTGCTTGTTTCAGGCGTTTTTTTGCTCTACCTTTGCACCGTCGAAATCAAAATGACGATCTAACGAAATTATTAACAAGATTATTCATTCTAAAAACTAAAAAGAAAATGAAAACAAGCGCCAAACAACTGATGATGGTTGTAGCAGTAGCCGCAATGACAGCCTGCAGTAAAACTGATCTGTATGATGCCGATGCTATTAATGAGAATGCACAGCAGAAAGCAAAAGTATCATTCGCTGAGAACTTCGCCAGGAAATATCCCAATGTGGATATGAGTAGGGGTTGGGATTTCAGCAGCAAGAACCCCGTGCTGACATTCGGAAACGGTGTCGCTGAGAGGGCATGTACACGTGCAGGTGAAAATGGTGGTAGCTGGTCGGCTGGCGACTGGTATTATGTGGATAACAATACACTTGACTGGATGCACGACGCTTTGGTGGAGGGTAAGGACCACCGCAATCTGGGAAAGGCATTCTATATGACCGTTCCAGGAAATGAATTTACCATTGTTCCTATCTATCAGGGAGTGGCAGCAGCCATGTGGGACCTTCATGTGGTGATCGATGGTGTTGACTATAAGGTGTGGGAGAAGATCAGCAAGACTACCCTGGGTGGCTCTGATGGGAATGTCCAGGATGAGACAGAGGTCGGTACGATCCAGATCAAAGACCTTGATAGCGACGAGTGGCACAATATGCACGGACAGTGGTTTGATTGGGGCTATGGTCACTGGGAGAGTCTGTATAATACCGACGGTACGGATCGATGGACACCAGACTGGAGTGCAAAAAACCAGGTAACCGCCGTTCGCTCCATCCCTTATACCTTCAAGAACTTCCGCGTAGGTGCCGAGATGTACTTCTATCTTGAAATTACGAAGGACGGTAATGAAAGAGACAATCAGACTCAGGCTGTAATCAATCACCGAAACGATGTCGGAACCAAGCAGTCGTCGGTGAAGGGCATGATGCTGGCACTTCAGAATTGTCCTGTTCCTGATAACCTCAATGGCAATGAAGTCATGATCGTCGGTTGCGAGGATGCCGACGTGGAGAAATATGATGTCAGCGTCAACGGGGCCGGCGAAGAGACATTCAAGGGCTCTGACTGGGATATGAACGACCTCGTGCTGCTGGTGTATGGCAAGAATGTTCCCAAGCCTATTGAGATTCATGATGGCGACACTTTCGAGGAGCGTACCACCGTGCGTTATATGATCGAGGACCTAGGTTCTACCGATGACTTCGACTTCAACGATATCGTAGTCGATGTGGCCGACATCAATATCATCACTCCGACCTACACCAACGGTGTGCTGACCTCACAGACTGTTACTGGTCATCGTCAGGAGGCTGTGATCCGTCACCTCGGTGGTATTCTCCCCTTCACTCTGAAGATCGGTGATAAGGAATATCAGGCCGGTGGCCAGGAGACATTCAAGACGAGTCCCGACCTGAAGGTTGATGATGTGACAGGGTGGAACATACAAACCCACAACGTGAGTGTGGAGGTAGAGCAGAGAGACAGCGAAGGTGTGTTCGAAATACGGTTCCCGTTGGCTGGTGAGGCTCCGATGATCATCGCTGTGGATCCCTCACAAAACTGGATGAATGAGCGCCAGGGCGTACCTGAATCTTGGTTCTATTAAGTCGATGAAGGATGACAGTTAATAATTTGGTATAGTTGTTATAGTGAGTAGTTAAGGTGAGGGTGTGCATGCCACACTCTCCCTTATTACTTTCAAAGTAAGCACCCCTCACAAGAAATTTATCGTTTATTTTAATAAAAATAGGATAAAAACTTGGTAGTTTCGTAAAAAAGTAGTAATTTTGCACCCGCTTTTCGTGGCAGAGTCCAGAAGGCAGTAAGTTTAACATAAAATATTAAAGCAAAAGACAAATGATTATTGTACCAGTAAAAGAAGGCGAAAACATTGAGAAGGCCCTCAAGAAGTTTAAGAGAAAGTTTGAGAAGACAGGTGTGGTGAAAGAGCTCCGCCGTCGCCAGCAGTTCGACAAACCTTCTGTACTTAAGCGCCTTAAGATGGAGCACGCCATTTACGTACAGCAGCTCCGCACCAACGAGGAATAAAAAAATGTTCCTGAAAATTTGGTAGTTTCGGAAATTTTCCGTAAATTCGTAGCCGAAAACATATATCGGCAATGATCGAGCAGTTTCTGAACTACTTGCGCTATGAGCGGAATGCATCTCCGCAGACAGTGCTGACATACGAGGAAGGCCTCCGGGAATTTGAATCGTATCTGACTTTTAGGGATGAAGGGCTCTCTTTAGAGAAGGTTGACTCCGATCTGATCCGTGACTGGATGGAGAGCCTGATGGATAAAGGAAACACTGCCTCAACGATTAACAAAAAGTTGAGCGCTCTGCGTTCCTTTTATCGCTTTGCCCTAAAACGAAGGTTGGTTGATAAGGATCCTGCTCATTGTATCACTGGTCCCAAGAAGTCAAAGCCGTTACCGCAGTTTCTCCGTGAGAGTGAGATGGACAACCTGCTCGACATGATTGAGTGGGGGGATTCTCTGAAGGATGTTCGCGCGCGTACCATATTAATATTATTATATGAGGCAGGACTGAGACGGTCGGAACTGACGGGACTTAATGATGCCGATGTGGATTTTAGTGCAGGGCAGCTGAAGGTGACGGGTAAGCGTAATAAGCAGCGCATCATCCCCTTTGGTGAGGAACTCTTTCAGGTGTTGAGCCATTACATTGCTGTTCGTGACGAGCAGGTGGAGAGGAAAACAGAGGGTGCCCTGTTCCTGAACGACAGGGGAGAGCGGATGACGGGCGAGCAGGTGTATGTCATCGTGCGTAAGTATCTGACTGCGGTCACTTCGCTGAAGAAACGTTCGCCCCACGTGCTGCGCCACACCTTTGCCACTGCGATGCTGAACAATGGTGCCGGACTGGAGAGCATCAAGAATCTGCTGGGCCATGAGAGTGTCTCGACGACAGAGATTTATGCCCACACGACATTCGAGCAGTTAAAGCGAGTTTACAAAGAGGCTCATCCAAGAGCCTAGATCCTTATTAATAACTATTTAAAAATAGGAGGTAACTATGGAGATTAAGATTCAGTCGATTCACTTCGACGCTACCGAGAAACTAGAGGCGTTCATCGAAAAGAAGGTCGCCAAGTTGGAAAAATCTTTTGAGGATATACAGAAGGTGGAGGTGCAGTGTAAACTAGTGAAGCCTGCCACTGCCCAGAACAAGGAAGTCAGTCTGTCGGTGGCAGTACCGGGAACCACGCTGTTCGTGGAGAAGACGAGTGACACATTTGAGGAAAGTGTTGATCTTTGTGTGGATTCTATGCGTGGACAACTCCAGAAATTCAAGGAAAAATTAAGGAACAGATAAAAAAATCCCAGAAAAGTTTTGGTAATTCAAAAATAAGTAGTAACTTTGCAGCCGTTTTCCGACAGGTCGTAAATCTGAAACAGAGAGCGGCTGCTTAGAAAAGCCTCTTTAGCTCAGTTGGCCAGAGCACGTGATTTGTAATCTCGGGGTCGTTGGTTCGAATCCGACAAGAGGCTCAAGGATAGCGAAAGCAATCCGGCCGTGCGGCTCAAAAGAATCGGGACATGGGTGTTTTCCAGAGTGGCCAAATGGGGCAGACTGTAAATCTGCTGTCTT
>CAMKUA010000044.1:0-17779 GCA_946415825.1 uncultured Prevotella sp.
ATCTTGATGAGGGCGAGGTCGGTGGTCTTGTCGGCACCAATCACACGTGCTGAGTATTCCTTATTATCTGTCAGAGATACTGTCAGTTCGTCAGCACCGTCAACCACGTGGTTGTTGGTCACGATATAGCCATCAGCAGAGATGATGACACCCGAGCCTGCAGCTGCGCGCTTTGGTGTCTGAACCTGGCGCTGGTGCTTGCCGTTGTTACCCTGTCCACGTCCGAAGAAACCACCGAAGGGATCAGAGAAGAAGTCCTCGAAAGGATCGCTGTACTCGATGGTCTGCACCTTCGAGTTCTGCACAGACTTGATATATACCACAGAGGGCAGTGCCTTCTCAGCGGCATAGGTGAGATCGACGGGCTGGCCTGCAGGAACAGCGCTAACTACGGGAGCGGGAGAGGAAGCAGTGGCGGCATTGGTCTTGGTGAATGCTGCGACTGAAAGGATCAAAGCAACGGCACATACGGCCGGAGTTGCTACATTTACAATCTTTTTCATATTCTCAGTCATTTTATTATGGTTTTAAATTCTACATAAACAGCCTGGGGCTGCGTTGACTCTTTCGAGTTTCACGCTGCAAAGATAGGGGCAAAAATTGGTTTACTGACAAAATGTCGTGAATATTTGTCCCAATTTAACAATTCTGCCAGTGTGCTTAACGCGCATTTGCGGTTAACACTTTAAATCTTAAAAGACTGACAAAATTAAGAATATTTATTCGTTTTAGTTAAAAATATGCAAGTATAGAGTTGCTTTATTCGTATCTTTGAGACTTCGTCACGAAGTTAGGCTACATCTCGGAAATGAAAATAAAACGCGTTTTATTTTGCATTTCGCTCGATTTACGCTAATTTTGAGCTTCGCTCGAAGATACTCACGCTCGGAAAAACTCAAATAAATATTTGGTTTTTCACTCACTTATTCGTATCTTTGCACGCTGAAAGCACTGTCACGGTCTGTCGCTGGTGCCTTAAGGCACGAGAGGAAAGTCCGGGCAGCATAGGGCGCCCCACTTCTGAAAGTGGAAGCTATTGGTGACAGTAGGTTAGGGCAGAAGAAAATAACCGCCGTAAGGTAAGGGTGAGAAGGTGGTGTAAGAGACCACCAGCCGATGGGTGATCATCGGGCTGTGTCCGCTGGGGGCTGCAAGTTCATGTAAACCGTCCCGATAGAGGGTTGCCCGTCCGAGTTGACGAAGGTCTGAGCAGCAATGCAATATGGCCGGGACTCATGCGGCGGAGGGTAGAACGCTTGAGCCATGAGGTGACTTATGGTCTAGATAAATGACAGACGCCGTGCAAGCGGTACAGAACCCGGCTTATAGGGGCAGTGCTTTCTTTTATGATTGAACATTGAATATTGAGAAGGTGAAGGCGTATTTGGCGAAGATTTATCGGAAACTGTATCTCACCATCCGTTTCTTTACGGAGAAGCGGGTGATGACACAGGCTGCTGCCTTGACGTACTCTACGTTGTTGGCCATCGTGCCTATTCTGGCTGTGGTGTTTGCCATTGCCCGAGGCTTCGGTTACAACAAATACATCGAAATCTGGTTTCGCGATATGCTTAGATCGCAACCTCAGGCTGCTGATGTGATTGTGGGATTCGTGAACAGTTATCTCGTTCATACCCAGAGTGGCATCTTCCTTGGGGTGGGCTTGATATTCATGCTCTACACCGTGCTGATGCTGGTAAATAATATCGAGGAAACCTTCAATCAGATATGGCAGCTGAGCAGTTCGCGTCCCATCATCCGTTCGCTGACCAACTATCTGGCCATGTTCTTCCTGTTTCCCATCATCGTCATTGTGTCGATGGGTATCTCTATCCTCTTGGCCACGCTGTCTGACTCTATGAACCACTTTTTTTTCATCGGACCGATGGTGCATTGGCTGCTACAGCTTTCGCCTTATATCCTGTTGTCGCTGCTCTTCATCGTGCTTTATGTATATATGCCGAATACGAAGGTGCGTTTGTCGTGTGCCATCATTCCTGGCATACTGGCAGGTATCGCCATGCAGGTGCTGCAGTTGTTCTACATATACTCACAGATCTGGGTGACGGGCTATAACGCCATCTATGGTTCGTTTGCCGCACTGCCACTGTTTATGCTCTGGGTGCAGTTCTCGTGGACCATCTGTCTATTCGGTGCCCAACTCACTTATACCAATCAGAATCTGAACCGCTATGGCGTTAATCTAGAGCCCCTCGATATTCATCCGAAGGTGGATATGACTGACGACGAGCGTAGCGATGCAGCCACAGAACTCTATGCCGATGGAATTGACTCCCTGTAAACACCGATACTTCATCACGCTGAGCTATGACGGCACCCGCTATCATGGCTGGCAGATCCAGCCCAACGGAGAGTCGGTGCAAGAACGATTGCAGGGAGCACTCTCGACACTGCTCAGGGAAGAGGTGATCGTGACGGGAGCCGGACGTACGGATGCAGGCGTGCACGCAAGAATGATGGTAGCCCATTTCGACTCTTCTGCATGTTTCGAGGCTGAGGAAGCCATCAATGGTGAACAACTGGCTTATAAGCTGAACAGATTGCTGCCTTACGACATAGCTGTTCAGAAGGTGGAACAGGTGAGCAACGATCTGCATGCTCGTTTTTCAGCTACCTCGCGCACGTACCATTATTATATACACACAGTAAAGGATCCATTCCGAAGGGCTTACTCTTGTGAACTTCACTATCCGTTGGACTTTGACAAGATGAATGAGGCAGCGAAGATGCTGTTGGCCTATGAGGACTTTGGTGCCTTCTGCAAGAGTGGGGCAGACGTGAAGACCACACTCTGCCAAGTGACTCACGCTGAGTGGGTTCAGACTTCGACAGAGAGTTGGTATTTCGAGATTACCGCCAACCGGTTTTTGAGAAATATGGTACGCGCTGTGGTGGGAACACTGATCGATGTTGGACGTGGACGACTGACACTTGACGGTTTTCGCCAGGTCATAGAAGGCAAGCAACGTACGGAGGCGGGTGAGAGTATGCCAGGCAACGCCCTTTTCCTTGAAAATATCACTTATTAATGTTCAATTTTCAATAAACAATGTGGCTGATTCTCGCATTTATGTCAGCAGCAATGTTAGGCTGCTATGATTCCTTCAAGAAACAGGCATTGAAGGCCAATGCGGTAATTCCCGTATTGTTTCTGAATACGTTGTTCTCGAGTCTGATATTCCTACCCTTTATCGTGCTAAGTGGTACGACAAATGTTCTCGACGGCACCATCTTCCATACAGCAAGTGGTGGTTGGGAGGTGCATAAGTATATACTGCTGAAGGCGCTGATCGTGCTTAGCAGTTGGATTCTGGGTTACTTTGGCATGAAGCATCTGCCCTTGACGATTGTAGGTCCCATCAATGCTACGCGCCCGGTGATGGTGCTTGTGGGAGCGTTGCTGGTGTTTGGCGAGCGACTGAATACCTGGCAATGGATTGGTGTGCTGTTGGCCATTGCCTCGTTCCTGATGCTGAGTCGTAGTGGTAAGAAAGAAGGTATCGACTTTAAGCACGACCACTGGATCTATATGATTGTGGGGGCTGCTGTACTGGGGGCTATCAGTGGTCTTTACGACAAGTTCCTCATGGCACCTGTAGAGAACGGAGGCGCAGGATTTGATCGCATGATGGTGCAGTCGTGGTATAACATCTATCAATGCTTTATGATGGGGTTGATGCTGTGGTTGCTATGGTGGCCTAAGCACGGGCAGACAACACCCTTTCATTGGTCTTGGTCTATACTGGGCGTGAGTGTGTTCCTCTCAACGGCCGACTTTATGTATTTCTACTCGCTGAGTCTGCCTGAGGCGATGATCAGCATCGTGTCGATGATACGTAGGGGAAGCGTGATTGTCAGTTTCATGTTCGGAGCGATGTTCTTCCACGAGAAAAACCTGAAGGCAAAGGCCTTCGATCTGGCTTTAGTTCTGCTGGGAATGGTTTTCCTGTATATTGGAAGTCGCTGATTTTTTCTTTCTCTTTTTATTTGAGAAGAGCTCGCTCAGGCCATTAAAGTCTTTCTTCATAATGATACCTATGCCCTGCGTGTTCAGACTCGACTTGGTAAAGTATCGGTCGTTAGTCTGGTTATATACCTTCAGAGCCAGGTTGCCGTTGGGGTAGAGCAGATACTGCAAGTCGAAGTCGCCAATAAACGAGGGGTTGGCTTTGGTGGCATTGTCGCGATAGCCGAACTGACCGTTGAAGAGTAAGCGGTTGTTGAGCATACGCCCATTGATAATTCCCTCGTATTCAGCATTATGCCAGCCTTCGTCACCTGTGGATATGTTGGCGCCAAAGTTCCAGTTGTCGTTCTTGACAATCTGTCCGAGCAGTGTGTTGATCTGAGTGGAGAGTGTGCCAGAGAGGAAACTCTGCATGGCTAAGGTCGTCTGGTCGCCTTGCTGGTCGTTGCTGTTGTTCACACCCTGATTATAGAATCGCCCGATGGCGAGCAGATAGACCACTTGCTGGTTCATCTCCTGTTGTCCGTTAATGATAGAACGCACCATCTGTTGCTCGTCGCTATTCACATTAGGCATCTCGAGGTCGAAATCCACTTGGGGCGATGCTGGTTGTCCGCTGATGTTCATCAGGCAGTTTACACGAATGGAGTTGTTGGTGAACGAGTCGCCTATGTTCAGGTCGGTAAGACTCACACCACTAACGGAATATACTGCCTGAAGTTGGAGTGCAGCCTGATAGGGATCGCCTCCGAAGATGATGGTTCCACCACGATTGAAGGTGAAGTTCTTCTTGATGATGTTCTGGATGGTGATGCCATAAGTGCCGTGATCGACGGTGTAGGTACCAAACATATTGAAAGCGCCCTTATTATGGAAGGTGGCCCGGATGGCACCCTCGCCATAGAGCGTGATGTAGTCGTAGGTGTTGGCATCCATCAATAATCTGAGGGCGGCGTCGGGTGTGGCATTAATCAGGAAATTGATGTAGATATCGGTATCCATAGCACGTGTAGGACTGGTCACGTTGGTGGTGGCAGTTTGGCCCGAAGTACTCTTGGTTTCTTTTTCCCATTCAATGAACTCCTGTGTGGAGATAGCGTCAGGCGAAGAGGCGTTATAGACGAAAACGGAGTTCTGAAGTGGTGTGACATCGCAGTCGATAACCACTTCGTTGTCAACACCATGAATAGTAACCAAGCCTGAGGCATAGACAGTGCCATAGAATAGATTTTCGCCAAACTCCTGAAAGTCGTATGCCAACAGTTTCTCCGTATCGACAGCGAGGTCGAAGGACAGGTTGGTAAGGTGCTGATGATGGATGCCTCCAGAGAGGAAAGCCAGGTTGCCCTCACGGTCATAGATGGGGATGCGGTTAAGACGGATATCGTCGGGCACCATCACCACGGTATCGCGCTCCAGACGGTAGGTCGTGTTCAGAGCAGTGACAGTTGCCTGACCATCTACCACGAGCTGGCCTGTGAGGTTGATATTGTCGAGTGGACCTTTTACTCTGCAATCACCGTTGGCATGACCAGAAACTCCGCTGAGGAAACTCAAGGTGAAGTTCTGCATGAAGTCGATATAGGTACTGTCGGCATGTATCGCCAGGTCGATGGTCTCGTGTATGGGCGAAACAAACCCGTCGATGAGGGTTCTGACGCCTGGACCGTCGTTGGCTATGGCGTGGATGTCAATCTGTTCTTTCTCCTTGTTCCAGTTGGCGTGTGCATCAAGTACCCCCATACGACCATTCTCGAACTTGAAGTCATCGACACGAAGGTCAGCCTTCGCTGAGAACCCACTGAAGAGTGAGGTGCCCTTTGCCTTTCCGGAGGCCTTCCCGCTGAACTCTACAGAGTGGAAATTAACTAAGTCGAGAATATAGCCTATCTCCACACTTTGAAGGTCGGCTGTGAGGGTGTCGGTAGCGTGGCGTGAGGCAATGCCGTCGATGATGATATGCTGCTGGCCCTTGTGAACAGCGAAGTGGTCCACGAGCAGGCGATCCTCAGAATAGATAATGTCGGAGGGCTCCACATCCCAAGTACCGTTATTCAGTATAATGTGTGAAGGCTGGAATCGCACATGGGCTGTGGGTTTGTTCTGAAGATCCTTATACAATTGTGCCACGTTGTTCAGTTGTCCTCCCATGTGTTGTACCGTGCTATGATCGTCCCAGGAGAGCGACGAGTGTATGATGTTGTTCGAAGCATTGGCCTGCAGACCGATGGTCATGTGCTCACCGTCGTCCATGAGTTTCTGGATACCTATGTCGCATTTCAGTGTGTCGATTGGAGATGTGACGTGTATATAGCCGTTGGAATACCACGAACCTTTATAGGCAAACGATGGTAAGTCGCCTTCGATGGTAGCCTGACGCGTATAGTCGTTGATGGTGGCAGTGAGCGAGAGGGGTTGTCCCAGCGTAAGGTCGATACCAAAGAAGCGTTTCAACCAGTCGGTCTTGCTCATCAGGAGTCGGAGGCTGAAGTTATTGTCTTTGACGTTGTCGGTAAGTGCTGGGAGTCCTGGCAGGGTAGGGAGTTTCGAACCAATGAGGTTCACGAAACTCTGTACGAGTGTGCTATAGTCGAACTGACCTTTCAGTTCCGCATCAGCGAAATCGCTTTTCAGCGACAGGTAGTGGATGCCTTCGTCGTAGCCCGAAGAGAGCATGAGGTTGTCGAGATGATACGGCTTGTGTTGTTCGGTACCTGAGAGGATGAAGTTGCTGATACGAATGCTGCCCTGGGCATTGCTCAGATTCTGTGCAGTGAAATCAGCGTCGATCTGCCCAGATAGTTCTTCGTTAGCAAACTGATCGGTGAGTCTGGTCGCTGCAGGTTCGAAGTGGGCGATAGTACCTTGCAACTTGACGTGCTTAGCCTTTTGGGAGTTTTGTTCGAATACATCTTCGGTGATCTCTCCGTCAAGCTGGGCAGATAGGTGCGGGTCGTCGATGCTCACCTTTCCCAAGATGGCCTCCAGCTCATAGTTGCCACTGATATTGATGTTGCCGAAAGGATAGTTGTTGTAGTCGATGCGCTCAACGACACCCTCAACCTTAATAGTTGGCTTTTGATGTTCAGGCCAGAGCCCTTCGAGATTGAGTTTGGTGGTGAGTGAGCCCAACTGGTCGTTGGCGAGTATCTGTTTCAGGTTCAGCATCTGGGTGCTGATGGTGCCCTTGAATTGGCGGTTGGCATCCATCGCTGCCTCCACATCTACATCGCCAGCTCCCGACTGAACCAAAGCCTTCAACATACTCTCGCCTTGACGGTTCCAGTCGAAGTTTCCGTTCATCTGCAGGTAACCGATACGAGTGAGTTGCTCAGGCAATTTGATGAACTTGCTGAGGAAGTCGATGCTGGCCTCCGACAGTGCCACCTGGTTCATCTGCAGGTGCCACGAAGGATTTTTGTCCCAGTGCTCCAACCATCCATTTACGTTGATGTCGATATCCTTCTCAGTGGTAGAGAGCAAGAGTTCTGGAACATGAATCTGAGAGTCTGTTCCACTGACATTGGTCGACAACAGGACAGCTCTTTGAAAATTCTTCAACGATGGTTCAAAACATCTTAGGTCTGAGGGCGTTATGCTCGACTTATTGATCCTCACCGAGAAGGTTAGAGAACCAGGCACAAGTCCTTTGTCGTTGAGTTGGTAGTTGGCTAAAAGTGTGTCGATGCGCAGATGGGAACTAGACATCTGGAGTTGGAAATCTTCCATCCTGGCATGCTGCCTTCCAGCTGTAAGGTGCAGACCAAGACGGTTCACCTTAAGTCCGGAATGCTCTTTGAACCCCAGTCGCTTGATGTTGATGTTCAGTGAGTCGTCGGTAAGTGTCTTCAGGTTGATATGTCCGCTGATGTCGTGAACTCTCAGATGTGAAGGGTTGAAGAGTCCGTCGGATGGGGCTCTGTCGAGTTGGTCGTAGGTGACACTCGAATTCCTGATGATAAAGGTGTTGATACGTAAGTCGAGCGGTGTCTGGCTGGTGGTATCCTTTGAGGCCAGCGAGTCGATGACGAACTGGAAGTTGGGTGCTGTCAGCGAGTCCTTACGGTAGAGATGGGCGTGGGCACCAAAGAGCTGTGCCGATGAGATGTGTATTTTTCCTTCAGTCAGCGGCATATAGTCGATCTTGACGGAGAGGCGTGCCACGCGCAGCATCTCCTGTTGCTGCAGGTCGTAGATAAGCACATCGTCGATGATGATACGGTTCAGGATTCCCAGGTCTATCTGCCCAACAGAGACTTTAGTGCCCAGTTGCTCTTCCAACAAGGCCGAAACTTTCTCTCCAAAAAACTGCTGAACGCCTGGCAAATGGAGCAAGCCTGCTGTAAGCAGGTTCAGGGCAATAACAGTCCAGATGACAATGCTGATGATCCGTTTAAGTATCTTCACGAGGGCAAAAATACTACAAATTATCGGTATTTCGACATTTTTTTTGTTTTTTTGTTCTTTATCTTCTGTTTTTTTAGTAATTTTGCCGTCGCTGTATGCAAGTTATCAATAATCTTTATATAAATGGCAAATGTAATTAAGCTAAGCAAAGGCTTGGACATTAACCTGAAAGGACAGGCTGAGGAGAAGAAGATCCAGCTGAAGTCAAACGGCAAGTATGCACTTGTTCCCGACGACTTTGAGGGAGTAACTCCGAAGGTAGTTGTCAAGGAGGGTGATAAGGTTCAGGCTGGGGATGCCTTGTTTGTCAACAAGCAGTTCCCCGAAGTGAAGTTTGCCTCGCCGGTAAGCGGTACCGTCAGTGCTGTGGTGCGTGGTGAACGAAGGAAAGTGCTCTGCGTGAAGGTGGATGCTGATGCCAAGCAGGAGTTTAAGGACTTCGGCAAGAAGGATGTCAGCCAACTTACAGGTGAGCAAGTGATTAATGCCCTGCTCGAAGCAGGTATCTTTGGTTATATCAACCAGTTGCCTTATGCCGTATCCACCAATCCGGGTGTTGCGCCTAAGGCAATTTTCGTATCAGCCCTTCGCGACAAGCCTCTGGCTGCCGACTTCGAGTTCGAGGTGAAAGGTCAGGAACAAGACTTCCAGACGGGTCTTACAGCGCTCTCGAAGATTGCGACGACTTATCTGGGCGTAGGTACCGATTCAGCCTTGCAGAATGTGAAGGATGTTGTGGTCAACATCTTCGACGGCAAGTGCCCTGCAGGTAATGTGGGTGTTCAGGTGAACCACATCGACCCGGTGAATAAGGGTGAGGTGGTTTGGACCGTTGGCGACCCCACTGTTGTGCTGTTCATTGGCCGACTCTTCAATACGGGTAAGGTAGATCTGAAGCGCACCGTAGCCCTCTGTGGCAGTGAGATCAACAATCCCGCCTATGTGGATATGCTGGTGGGCGAGGAACTCTCTACGCTGCTCTCCAACAGTTACGATGCCTCGAAGAGCGTTCGCATCATCAACGGTAACGTGCTTACAGGCAAGCCCACCACGAAGGAAGGTTTCCTGGGAGCCCACACCTCTGAGATTACGGTGATCCCTGAAGGCAACGATGCTGACGAGATGCTGGGTTGGATTATGCCTCGTTTCAAGCAGTTCTCCGTGAGTCGCAGTTATTTCTCCTGGCTCTGTGGCAAGAAGCAGTATGCACTCGATGCTCGTGTGAAGGGTGGTGAGCGCCACATGATTATGAGTGGTGAGTACGATAAGGTGCTGCCGATGGACATCTATGGTGAATACCTGATTAAGGCCATCATCGCTGGCGATATCGATCGTCAGGAGGCTCTGGGCATCTACGAGGTTTCTCCCGAGGACTTTGCCCTGGCTGAGTTCGTCGATAGTTCTAAACTCGAGTTGCAACGCATTGTGCGTGAAGGTCTCAACATACTCCGTAAGGAGAATGCCTAATGTTCAATGTTCAATGATCAATAAAATATGAAAGCATTAAGAAATTATCTCAATAAGATCAAGCCGAACTTTGAGCCAGAGGGCAAGTTGCACGCCTTCCGCTCGTTGTTCGACGGCTTTGAGACCTTCCTCTATGTGCCCAACGACACAGCGAAGGCAGGTGGCGTGAACATTCACGACGCCATCGACTCGAAGCGTATTATGAGTATGGTGGTGATCGCCCTGATGCCTGCCATGCTGTTTGGTATGTATAATGTCGGCTATCAGAACTATCTGTTTGCAGGCACGCTCGCTGATGCAAGTTTCTGCGAGATCTTCTGCTTCGGATTCCTGGCTGTCCTGCCAAAGATTCTGGTGAGCTACATCGTAGGTCTGGGCATCGAGTTTGCCTGGGCTCAGTGGAAGGGAGAGGAGATCCAGGAGGGTTACCTCGTCTCGGGTATCATCATTCCGCTGATTATCCCCATCGGGTGTCCTCTGTGGATGCTGGCCCTGGCTTGCGCCTTCTCGGTTATCTTCTGTAAGGAGATCTTCGGTGGTACGGGTATGAACATCTTCAATCCCGCCATCGCTGCCCGTATGTTCCTGTTCTTCGCCTATCCCGCAAAGATGACGGGCGACACCGTATGGGTGGCTCAGAACTCCATCTTCGGATTGGGTAACGACCTGCCTGATGGCTTCACTGCAGCAACACCGCTTGGACAGTATGCTCAGGGCATCACGCCCGATACCAGTATCATGGACATGGCTCTGGGATTCATTCCCGGATCTATCGGAGAGACTTCGCTCATCGCCATTGCCATTGGTGCAGTGCTTCTGCTCTGGATGGGTATTGCCTCTTGGCGCACCATGCTGTTTGTGTTCGTGGGTGGCGCCCTGATGTCGTTCATCTTCCATGAGACGGGTGCTTCTCCATTGACCACCTGCCAGCATTTCGCCATGGGTGGCTTCGCCTTCGGTGCTGTGTTTATGGCTACCGATCCCGTGACATCGTGCCGCACCTCTTGCGGCCAGTATATCTATGGCTTCCTCATTGGTGCGATGGCCATCATCATCCGAGTGATGAATGCCGGCTATCCCGAGGGTATGATGCTCGCCATCTTCTTTGGTAATATGTTTGCTCCCACCATCGACCACTTCGTTGTGGAGCGCAATATCTCGAAACGCCAGAAAAGGTTGAAAAGTTGAAAAATTGAAAAGTTGAAAAATTATGAGTAAACTGAATACAAACTCTAACTCGTACATTATTATATATAGTGCGATTCTGGTGGTCATCGTGGCCTTCCTGCTGGCATTCGTCTATCAGGCGCTGAAGCCTATGCAGGACGCTAACGTGGCCCTCGATGTGAAGAAACAGATACTCTACTCGCTGAACATCCGCGACCTCGATGGTGCTGAGGCAGAAGCCAAATACGCTGAGGTAGTGAAGGAAGAAGGCGAGAAGGACGGACAGAAATACTACCTGTGCGAGATCGACGGTGAGGATATCCTCGTGGTTGCTCTGAAGGGTATGGGACTCTGGGGCGGCATCAGTGGCTACATGTCTATCCATGGCGATGAGACACCTACCGTCTATGGTGCTTACTTCAACCATGAAAGTGAGACTGCCGGTTTGGGAGCCGAGATCAAGGACTCTCAGGAATGGCAGGAGAAGTTCATCGGCAAGAAGGTCTTCGTCGATGGCACTCAGGATGTGGCTATCTCTATTGTGAAGAAAGTGGAGGATCCTACGACTCAGGTTGATGTCGTGACGGGTGCCACGCTGACTTCTAATGGTGTGAATGATATGATCAAGGCTGGTCTGAAGGACGCAGGAAAGAATGCCGTCGAACTCTTCGTGAAGATGATGTGCACTGCACCTGCCGATTCCACAGCCGTTGAACCTAAAGCAGAGGAGGAGTAAACTATGGCATTATTAAGTAAACAAAATAAGGAGGTTTTTACTAATCCGTTAAACCTCGACCATCCCATCCTGGGTCAGGTACTGGGTATCTGCTCGGCACTGGCTGTCACTTCGCAGTTGAAGCCAGCCATCGTGATGGGACTAGCTGTGACGGTGATTACCGCTTTTGCGAATGTGATTATCTCAATTATCCGCAACACCATTCCTAACCGCATCCGCATCGTGGTGCAGCTGGTGGTGGTGGCTGCGCTGGTAACCATCGTGTCTCAGATTCTGAAGGCTTTTGCCTACGACGTCAGCGTCCAGCTCTCAGTGTATGTAGGTCTGATCATCACCAACTGTATCCTGATGGGTCGCCTCGAGGCGTTCGCCATGCAGAACAAGCCATGGCCCTCGTTCCTCGACGGTGTGGGCAATGGTCTGGGCTATGCCATGATCCTTGTCATCGTGGGTGCTGTGCGTGAGTTGCTGGGTCGCGGTTCGCTGCTTGGCTTCCAGCTCATTCCCGATGCTTGCTACGACTTCGGTTATGTGAACAACGGTATGATGACGATGCCTGCTATGGCGCTGATTCTCGTGGGTTGTGTGATTTGGGTACATCGTGCTTACTTTTACAAAGAAAAGTAATAATGTAAAAGAGTAAAAAGGTAAACAAATAAAAATGTAAAAGTATGGAACACGCAATATCATTATTATTCCGTTCGATCTTTGTCGATAATATGATCTTCGCCTTCTTCCTCGGCATGTGCTCTTATCTGGCAGTGTCGAAGACCGTGAAGACCTCATTGGGACTGGGATGCGCAGTGACTTTCGTGCTCACCGTCACCGTTCCCGTCAACTATCTGTTGCAGACGAAGGTGCTGGGTCCTAACTGTCTCGCTGAAGGTGTCGATCTCAGTTATCTGTCTTTTATCCTCTTCATTGCTGTCATCGCAGGTATGGTGCAGTTGGTAGAGATGACGGTTGAGAAGTACTCACCATCGCTCTATGCAGCGCTGGGTATCTTCCTGCCTCTGATTGCTGTGAACTGTGCCATCATGGGTGCTTCGCTCTTCATGCAGCAGCGCATCCTGATGGATCCCTCTAACTCTCAGGCCATCACCTCTATCTGGGATGCCATCGTGTATGGCTTTGGTTCGGGTATTGGCTGGATGATTGCCATCGTTGCTATGGGAGCCATCCGTGAGAAGATGCAGTACAGCGATGTGCCCAAGCCTTTGCAGGGTCTTGGCATCGTGTTTATCACCGTAGGTCTGATGGCTATGGCGATGATGTGCTTCTCAGGACTGAACATATAAGATTGAAAGATTGAAAAATTGAAGAATTGAAAGATTGAAAAATTGAAATTATGGCTCAGTTTATAGCATATAGCATAGGAGTTTTCCTCATAGTAATCATCTTGCTGGTGATTATCTTGTTGGTGGCTAAGAAGTACCTCAGCCCCAGCGGCAACGTGAATATTACAGTGAATGGCGATAAGGTGCTCAACGTGCCTCAGGGCAACAACCTGATGGCCACGCTCAACCAGAACGGCATCTTCCTGCCCTCAGCCTGTGGCGGTAAGGCCTCTTGCGGACAGTGCAAGGTGCAGGTGCTCGAGGGTGGGGGCGAGATCCTCGACTCCGAGAAGCCCCACTTCACCCGTAAGCAGATCAAGGACCACTGGCGCTTAGGCTGTCAGTGCAAGGTGAAGGGCGACCTCAGCATCCACGTCGATGAGTCGATCCTCGGCGTTAAGGAGTACGAGTGTACCGTTATCTCCAACAAGAACGTGGCTACCTTCATCAAGGAGTTCAAGGTGCAGTTGCCTGCTGGCGAGCACATGGACTTCCTGCCCGGATCGTATGCCCAGATCAAGATCCCAAAGTTCGACTGCATCGACTACGATAAGGACTTCGACAAGTCGCTCATTGGCGACGAGTATCTGCCTTCATGGGAGAAGTTCGGCTTGTTCCCGCTGAAGTGTAAGAACCCCGAGGACACCATCCGCGCTTACTCGATGGCCAACTATCCTGCAGAGGGTGACGTGTTCATGCTGACGGTACGTATCGCCACGCCTCCGTTCAAGCCCGATCGCTCAGGATTCATGGATGTCAACCCGGGTATCGCCTCGTCGTATATCTTCTCGCTGAAACCAGGCGACAAGGTGATCATGAGCGGACCGTTCGGAGATTTCCATCCCCACTTCGACTCGAAGAAGGAGATGATCTGGGTAGGTGGTGGTGCCGGTATGGCTCCGCTGCGCGCACAGATCATGCACATGACGAAGACCCTCCACACGAAGGATCGCGAGATGCATTACTTCTACGGAGCCCGCGCCCTCAACGAGGTGTTCTATCTCGACGACTTCCTGGGCCTGGAGAAGGAGTATCCCAACTTCCACTTCCACCTGGCACTCGACCGTCCCGATCCTGCAGCCGATGCTGCTGGCGTGAAATATACTCCGGGCTTCGTCCATCAGGTGATGCTCAACACCTATCTGAAGGACCACGAGGCTCCCGAGGATGTGGAGTACTACATGTGCGGTCCTGGCCCGATGTCGGCGGCTGTCGTCTCGATGCTCGACTCGCTCGGTGTCGATCCCGAGTCCATCATGTACGATAACTTCGGAGGCTAACACCAACGATTCCATTAAGAAGGGAGTTTCTGTGACTCCCTTCTTTCTCTAATAACCTTTTTTCGTCAAATGCGTAGATTTAAGATTATTGTGCTCGTGGTGTCGGCCCTTCTGTTGACAGCAGGCTGTATCAGCGAGGATAAGGAGAAAACCACGCAGGAGGCCGTCCGTAAGATTGAGGAGGCTTCTGCAGGCAAAGACTATCAGCGAATGATGTTTCTTGCCGATAGCCTTAACAAGGTGGGCGACCTGAGTGATGGCGAGAGCTTTTACTGGCAAGGCTTTGCCTATTACCGTCAGAAACAGACGCGCCTCGCTGAGTTCTATTGGAAGGAATCCCTTAAATCTACGGAGACCGCTACCGCCCCCCGCGATCTTAACACCTACGCCCGTTCGGCCAGTTATCTTACGGGCCTCTACATCCGCTATCTTAACTTCGCCCGCGCCGCGTTTGTCTCTTTTGAGGCATTGAGGAAACTCGACGCAGCCCAGTATGATTCCACCAGCGATTACACAAACCTGCTTATCTTTGCAGGCTGCTGCAATGCCCATTTCGCTGCCCCCGACTCAGTGATCAACTCACTCTTCGAACGCGCCTACCAGCGCCACATCGACAATATCAATGCTAACCACTCCAAGAAGGCTTATCGCGATGCCGTGGTGGGCATCATCAATATAGCCTACGGCTGGCTCAGCGTGAAGAGGTACGAACAGGGAATCCTGTGGACAGAGCGCTTGGGACAGCTGGTCGCAAATTACAAGAATCTGTACCCCGACGATGAAGACTACATCGACAAGCAGTGGGCCCGATACAGGATATTCCAGGCCATCGGTCTGGGAGGCATTGGCAAGATGGACGAGGCCTCGGAAGCCTATGCCAGTTTTAAGCTTACCCATTTCTCGAAGACCACCGAAGGACTGGTCGATGCCAGCGACTACCTGTCGATGGCAGGTCGCTATAAGGAGGCGGCCTCTAGTCTGCGCAACCTCGAACAAGTAATGACTTCCGAGCAGGCCTTCTTCTCTCTTGAAGATTTACAGAAGTATATGCTGAAGAAATATAGGGCTTATTACCTGTCGGACCAGCGCGACTCGGCGAATGCCGTAGCCCACCAGATATGCGAGCGTCTCGACTCGGCCATCGTCCGGTCGCAGAACATCGATTCAGAAGGTCTCGAAACCATCCGCCAGAAGGAAGAGCAGATCCGGCAGCAACAGCAGCATATAGCCAACGGATACATCCTGAGCCTTGTCTGCGCCCTTGCGCTGCTTAGCATCTTCTTTGGCTTCTATCATGTTTACCGCAATCACGCCCAGCGGAAGCTGGCCAAGGCACATGCAAAGCTTAAAGACGCCTACGAAAAGCTGGAGGAGACCACCACCGCCAAGGAGCGCATGGAGAGCGAACTGCGCATTGCCCGCGATATCCAGATGTCGATGCTTCCCACCCATTACCCCAACTATCCCGGTCTTGACATGTACGCCCTGATGGATCCCGCCAAGGAAGTGGGAGGCGACCTCTACGGCTTCATGTTGAACGAAAAGCGCCAGCAGCTGTATTTCTGCGTGGGCGATGTCTCGGGCAAGGGCGTACCTGCCTCGCTCTTCATGTCGCAGACCACCCGTCTGTTCAACCAGATGGCCATTTACGGGGCAAGTCCCACCGAGATATGCAACCAACTCAACAAGGCCCTCTCTGGCGAGGACAACACCAACGGCATGTTCGTCACCATGTTCGTCTGTCGTCTTAATCTCAATCTCCATCTGCTCGAGTATTGCAATGCCGGACATAACCCGCCCGTGCTGGGCAATGCCGACGGACAGTTCTCCTTCCTCGAAATGGAGTCCAATGCCCCCATCGGCCTGTGGCCCGATCTGGAATTCGTGGGCGAGGAGATACCTTACTTCAGTAACCGCTTCATGCTGCTCTATACCGACGGACTCAATGAGGCTGAGAATGCCCTGCAAGAGCAGTTTGGCGATGACCGTCTGCTCGCCACGCTTCGCGAGTCCCAATATGAGAGCGCCCGCAGTGTCGTCGAGACGCTGGCTGCCAAGGTCGAAGCACACCGCGACGGCACCCCTCCCAACGACGATCTTACCATGCTCTGCTTGAAACTGTCTATATAATAACGAATATGCGAAAACTGTTATCACTGTTATTGACCACGTTAGGTCTTACCACCTCGTGCGCCCAGAATTTCGAGAACACCGATGTCGAAGGCTTTGCCCAGTTGATTGCCGATTCCAGTGTCGTTGTGCTCGATGTACGAACCGCCAGCGAATATGCCGAAGGCCACATCTCAGGCGCCCTCCTGATCGACCAGGGTCAGAGCGACTTCCTCGAGAAAGCCAAGGCTGCCCTTCCTGCCGACAAGAAGATAGCCATCTACTGCCGCAGTGGTCGTCGTTCAGCCAATGCAGCCACCCGACTTGCCGCAGAAGGCTACCAGTGCGTCAATCTCAAGGGTGGCATCCTCGCCTGGAAAGATTCGGGCCAGCCCGTACAAACAGACTAGAACACCGCCGTTTTCTTGTCAAGCTTTAGCAGTCTCTCTGCTGCCTTTACCTTAAGAGTCATAAAATTGTAAATTTTAAGGGTGTAAAAATCTTTCCTCTTCCTTAAAACCTCTTCCTTTCTTCGTGTTTTTGCCGCTACGCCATGAAAAACTATCTCGTCGACTAAGAAAAATTTTTTCTTTGGCTATGCCGCAATTTTTTGATGCTGATGTCTGTTTTGCATCTTTGATGCAAAGGTACGAAATTTTACTGAATCCGCCAAACTTTTTTCCATTTATTTTTGATTGCAGATAGTTTTTTTCAGACACACCGTTTACAACTTGCTCACTTTTTCACTTTTTCACTTTTTCACTTATGACATTTACATTTTTCATCTTTGAGAAAAAGGGCATATATAATTTATATATATCACTAGTGTCCACTAAAAAATAGCGGAGATGTTTGTAAATTACTTAAATATAGAGTTTTAGAGCGGAAAATTGACGGTGACGATTTGAATTGACTACCTTTGCAATCCAAAAGCAAATCAGTCATTCGATGAACACCGGAAAATATATCTTCGCTCAGCTCATAGAGTTCTTGCCACAAAGAATCTTTGATAGAATTGTAATGAAATACGAAGGGAATAAATACGTGAAGCATTTCACATGCTGGAACCAGTTGCTTGTCATGATGTTCGGGCAGCTGAGCAACCGTGACAGCCTTCGTGATCTGACTAGTATTATTTCTGCGCATTCCAATAAGGCCTATCACCTTGGCTTTGGTAAGAACGTAACGAGAAGCAATCTCGCGAAGGTCAACGAAAGACGAGAACCTCGTATTTTCGAAGAGTTTGCCTACCATATGATAGACATTGCGAGACGAAAGAGAATCTACA
>CAMKUA010000045.1:0-17558 GCA_946415825.1 uncultured Prevotella sp.
GCGGTGCGTCCGAAAGATAACCGCCGCAAGGTTCGATTTATCAAGACGTAACGGGAGTAGGAGGGGGGGGATGGAGGGCTTATATTAAAAAATATAAAAAGTAAAATGAAAAACCCTTTGATTTGCGGGGATTTGAGTATATTTGTACACAATATGAAACAGATAGCTCATAAAATTGCTTTAGTGCTCCTGTTGAGTACGATAGGGGCATCTGCTGTATGGACGGAGGAGTCACTGCCGCCAAAACTACAGCAAATGGTCGACGAGGCCTACCGCGCCTATAGCGCCAGAGAGACCGACAAGTTCTTTGAGAGGATAGATGAGGTGAAGGACGCCACCGAGTATTCCAATTATCAGGAGACCTACTACCGTGCCTGCAGCTACGAGGCGATCTACATGTTTGAGTATGTGGATCGGCAGAAGGGTGTGCAGCTGTCGCATGCCATCTACCACCACGCCAAGGAGGCCAAAAGCAACATTGGTATGTACTTTGCTACCTTCGCCCTGGGTAGCATCAGAGAGCAGTCGGGCAATTATGGGCTGGCTGAGAAGAGTTTCCTGCAGGCGCTGGAGCTGATGGATAAGTTCCTGCCTGAGGAGAGTGCGGCGCCCTGCCTGTTAGGCCTCTGCGAGACGGCTCTCCACCGCAAGGACTACGAGGCGGTGAAGGAGTACGCGCGACTGGCGCTCGAGGAGCCGAAGGCGATACCGATGAACAAGATTACGGCATGGAGCTATAAGTGCCTGGCCCGCTATAACGAGGGCGACAGCCTGGGCTTCGAGGAGGCTTATAAGGAGCGTGCGAAGCTGATAGAGGAGTATGGTGGACAGGGTGGTCTGTTTGGTGAGCTGATCAACGTGTATCAGGCCAAGAACCGCAAGCAGTGGAGCCTGGCGCTGCAACGGACCGATAAGCTGATTCACCAGCAGAACAAGTGTGCGCAGAAGGCTTCGATCTATGAGCACATGGGCGACTGGAAGCAGGCGCTCTACTGGCAGAAGCAGACACGCGCCGTGATCGACTCGATACAGACGTCGGAGGCGAGGGCACAGGTGAACGAGTTTGACTCGGAGCTCTCGATCACCTTCGCGGAGAACGAGATGAAGGAGGAGCAGCTGGCCAAGGAGCGCACGCTGATCATAGCGGGGGGCACGACGGCCCTCGTGATCATCGGATTCCTGGGCGCCTTCATCTATCGTCGCAGGAAGCAGATGCATCACCTGAAGATTGTACACACGAAACTGGAGGAGGCTTACGGCATGCTGGAGCAGACGACGAAGGCCAAGGAGCGCATCGAGAGCGAGCTGAGAATTGCCCGCGAGATCCAGAAGAGGATGTTGCCCCACGTGTTCCCCAAGCGCAAGGATGTGGATATCTACGCCATGATGACGCCCGCCAGGGAGGTGGGTGGCGACCTGTATGGTTACGCACTGATAGACGACCTGCTGTACTTCTGCGTGGGCGACGTGAGTGGCAAAGGCGTGCCTGCGGCCCTGTTTATGGCCGAGGTGACGCGCATGTTCCGTACGCTGGTAGATGGCAAGCTGTCGCCTAAGACGATTGCCAACCGACTGAACCACGCCCTGACGGAGAACAACGACCAGGGTATGTTTGTGACGATGTTCATCGGACTGATAGACCTGCAGACGGGGCGCATGGATTACTGCAACGCAGGCCACAACCCCCCGCTGCTGGATGGCGAATACATGAAGCTGGAGTCGAACGCGCCCATCGGACTGTGGCCCGAAATGGATTTCGAGGGTGAGGCTGTGGGCGACATGCACGGCAAGACACTCTTCGTATATACCGACGGCATCAACGAGGCGGAGAACGCCAACAAGGAGCAGTTTGGCGACGAACGACTGCAGGCTTTGCTGAAGCGCGACCTGGGCGACGCTCAGGCCACCTCGGAGACGATACACCGCGCCGTGGAGGATTTTGTGGGCGACGCTGAGCCCAGCGACGACCTGACGAAGATGTGTATCAAGGTGAAATAAGGACTTATAAAAAGAAGAATCCCGCTTACTGGGCGGGGTTCTTCATTTTGTTGAGGGCTTTGGCAAACTTGCCGGTGGCGAAGGAGCCGTTCTCTCCGATATAGACATCGTCGGTGGCGGTGCTGTCTTCAGCTGCACGTGTGTAGTAACGGTAGCGATAGTCGTCCCAGTACCAGTTGTCGTTGGCGTAGAGGTTGAAGTCGTAGGCACGGTTCTCCCAGTCGTACATGGTGCCTGAGAAGCGGCTATAAGAGAGCGTGTAGTTGTAGTAGTCGATGCGCACGGGGTTCCATGTTGGATCGTCGTATTCGATGATGATATCACCACCGCTCACTCTCCAGCGGAAGGGGCTGTAGGCACGATTGCGGCGATCGTAAAGGTCGTAGTCGGCCTCGTATCCATAGCCACTGGTGGCAACGCCATAGCGATCGTAATTGTGGGCCTCGAAGCGCCATACGGTGTGATATTCTCCGTCGAGGTATGCATCACCCCAGCGGTTGGAATAGTAGGTATTCAGACTGCCTTCCCAGTCGACACCTGTGAGACGGCGTGCGATCTCCTCATCGGTCTCGCAGCTGGTCATTGTGAACCCTGCGAGCATCAGCATCATTGCGTAGAAAAACAGCTTCTTCATAATCGTATCTCCTATACTTTAAATCGTTTATTAACTTATCACGCTGCAAAGGTAGGCGATTATTCCATACGCTGCAAGTGAAAAATCCTAAACGTGGATAGGGTTTTCCCTATTCTTTCTTCTTCTTTCCGAACTCGGGGTCGATCTTGAGGGCGGCGGTGACGATGAAGGTCATGGCACAGGCAGCGACCACAATGAGGAAGAAGGCAGGATAGCCCACAGCCTCCTGAAGGGCGCCTGCGAAGAGTCCGGGGATCATCATCGACAAAGCCATGAAAGCGGTGCAGAGGGCATAGTGGGCCGTCTTATGTTCGCCCTGACTATAATATATAAGGTAGAGCATATAGGCAGAGAAACCAAAGCCGTAGCCAAACTGTTCGATGAAGATGCAGGCGTTGATGATGAAGAAATTGGAGGGAAGGGCATAGGAGAGATAGACATAGACAAGGTCGGGGAGGGTGATGGCCAGTACCATGGGCCAGAGCCAGCGCTTGAGTCCGTCGCGACTGGCTACGATACCTCCGAGGATGCCTCCGAGCGTGAGTCCAATAACGCCCACCGTGCCCTGGACAAGACCGTATTCTGCCGGTGAGAGTCCGAGTCCGCCTTTGACGGTGGCGTCGATAAGGAACAAAGCGGAAACCTTGGCCAGTAAGCCCTCCGGCATGCGGTAGAAGAGCATGAAACAGATGCCTGCCCAAACTTGTGGCTTCTGGAAGAAGGTCTTCAGCGTGATCCAGAACTCCTGTAGTATTTGGCCACCGTTCATCTTCTCCATTCCCTTGTCCTCGGATGGCTTTGGCAGGATGTAGTGGTGCCACAGCCAGAAGGCGATGAAGAGGCCGGCCATGCCGTAGAACATGATGCTCCACGAATACTTGATGTTGCGCGTGACGACCTCGAGATTGCCAGCTAGCATGACGAGCAGCCCTTGACCCACAATCGTGGCAATGCGGTAGAAGGTAGAGCGGATGCCCACGAAGTAGGCCTGCTGGTGGCCTTCGAGACCCAACATATAGAAACCGTCGGCAGCAATATCATGGGTGGCACTCGAGAAGGCCATGAGCCAGAAGAAGGCCAGCGAG
Source organism: uncultured Prevotella sp. (assembly GCA_946415825.1). GTDB lineage: Bacteria > Bacteroidota > Bacteroidia > Bacteroidales > Bacteroidaceae > Prevotella. Next base: position 3,718 of record CAMKUA010000045.1, read on the forward strand.
CCCTGCAACCAGTAGGGTGCAGGGATGGTGAAGGCGACTCCTCCAAGTGAGGCTCCTATGAGCAACTGCATGGTTACAATCCACCAGCGCTTAGTCTTGATGATGTCGATAAACGGGCTCCACAAGGGTTTGATGACCCAAGGCAGATAGAGCCAGGACGTATAAAGCGTGATGTCGGTATTGGAGAGACCGAGACGTTTGTACATGATGAGTGAGATGGTCATCACTGCCACATAGGGCAGACCTTCTGCGAAGTAAAGGGTGGGTACCCAAGCCCAGGGGGATTTTTTATTCATTAACTGAAAATATAATTAAAACTTATAGAATTGAAAAATTGAAGAATTGAAGGATTGAAGGATTGGAAATTAAGTGTAGAGGTGTTTGATCTCGGCTCCGCGGTAGTAGAAGAGCAGGATCTCATCGTAGGTCTTGCCTTGGAAGCTCATTACAGCGGCTCCTACCTGACAGAGTCCGACACCATGTCCCCAGCCTTTGCCCTTGAGGATGAAACGGTCGCCTTGTTGCTCTACGTCGAAGGCAGAACTAAGAAGATGCGTCTCGCTGAGGGCACGACGGATTTCAAGTTCCTTGCCGATGGTGAGTGTCTTCTTAGTGCCCACAATCTTGAGGCGCCAGATGCGACCGCTCTTGCCTCGATCTAATGGAACAAGATCCTGAATCTCACCAAAGTCGGCATTTAGTTTGCGAGCGATGAGCTCGGAGAGTTCTGCACGAGAGTATTCCACCGTCCAACGGTAGAAATCGGGCGTCTCCTGATCGTAGTCGTTGAGCACCTGTGAGAGGATATGCTGGTCGTTGGTATTGCAGTAGGGATCGTGGAAACTCATGAGATAGGGCTTGGGCGCATCCTCCCAACAATACTGGAACTCCTCGGTATCGCCACCACAGCATTTATGGAAACGGGCGTCGCAGATGTCGCCATCGTAGGTAAGAACCTGACCTCTAGTCTCGGCGATGGCTTCAGCCACGTTGGGGGTGCTGGCATTGGTGATGCCCTGGTAACGCTGGCAATGGTCGTCGGCACAGACATCAAAGATGGTGTGGTCTTCACGATCGTACCAGCGAATGATCTCATCGTCTTTCTTGATAAACGAGAAGAAACTGTCGGCTCCGTCTTTGTGACGACGGCGTTTTTCCATCTGGGCGAGTACCCAGGAGCGCGAGATGACAGAATGGGCCTTAAGGAACTCAAGGGGTGCCGTGGCCGACATCTCGCTGGAGATGACACTCATGAGGTATCGCTCGAGCGGCAATTCGTTGATGGCAACAATCTTATCGGCTTCGACCACGATGTTCAATGTGCCTTCGAAGGTCTGTTTTTGCTGGCGCTCCCAATGGAAGTTCACACCAATGGTAACATCGTTGAGCGTGAACGAGGCTTCGGAGGCTTGTGGGGTGAAGGTGAGGTTACGGTATTGCGTGCCTCGCCACACGATGCCTCCCTCGCAGAACTCTACTGTCTGAGGACCTGTGATGGCTTCTCCTTTGGCCATATAGTCGCCATTAAGCACGAAGGAGATCTTCTCGGCTGAGACGATACCTACGGTGATGGTAGGCTCTTTTTCTGTTGAGAGCTGAGAGTTGAGAGTTGAGACCTGGGCACTGGCCTTCAGATGGTCGATAACCTGCTGGAGCTGGTCTTTCGACAGCGATACTTCACTGAGGATGCCGAGGGCTTTCTCAGGTGTGAGTCGCTCGAAATCCTCTTGACGAGGAGTGATGATGAGACCTGCCATGTCAAGGGCTCCCGGACTGATGATAAACTGGTCGGCACCTTCAGCATAATAACAGTCGGGACGATGTTTTCCACGAAGGAATACCACGGAGTAATACTCCTCGTCCTTGCGCCAACTTACGATGTTCATCATAGGCTCCGACTCGCCTTCGTGTTGAGGCAGGGCCTCGTAAAGGCGCAGGAAAAGTTGTTCATCGCCATACTGTGAACGACTGCGTATGAGGAGGGCGGGACAAGGATAGTCTTCGATGAGGGAGATATTCTCGTCGTCGTTGAGCGAGATGATCTGTGTGAGGTTATGACTGAGGCGCTTCCACGACTTCTGCAGAGGCAGACGTCCGCTGGTGCCTGCCTGGAAATGGGCATGGTCGGGGGCTGAGGCGCCACACTTAGGACCATTGTAGAACACCATCAGTTCGGGGTATTCGTCGAGTAGTTTGTGAATCTCACCATAGGCCTCACGAATCAGTTGTGGCCTGTGCTTCACACTGGGGATGGTGAAGTGTGTGGGCAGAATGGGGAAGGGATTGACAAGCAGGTCGTACTGACTATCGATGCTTTTCTTGAACTGCTCCTTGGGGCGATTCTGCTCGCAAAGGAAACAGGGGCGCTCTTGGATAGTCTGTTTGTCGATGCTGGCTCCTGTGGAAACCATGCGGGCTGGATTCCATTGCACTTGGATGGACGAGGCACCCACCACCAGTTCGCGTGTCTTTACATTGCGCAGGTCGTGGTAGCGTTTCCGGGCATCGTCCCAACGCTCGAGTTGGCGATTGAAGAACCGCTGCAGAGGCGAGTCGTTCATCAGTTCCTGTTTGCCTTGCAACATCTGCTGGCGGGCGAGTATTTCAAGCGTGCGAAGCTGATCCTTATAGAGATTGTTTGCATTGATCTTGTCGATGCTGAGGGCAGCATCGCTGTTGCCTCCCCATCGACGACAGAGATAGAGTTCTGAGAAGATGCGTCCGATGCGATAATGGCGCGAGAAAATAAGCCCCAGGGCATAGTCCTCGCCATACGAAGTGTTGGGGAACCCAATCTGGCGCAACAAGGGAGTGAAGAAGGCACGGGGTGCTCCAAGACCATTGATGCGCAGGGCGTTGTTAGGACCGTTATCATCAGTCCATTCGGCATGGTCGATGAGGCCAGGGGGCAGGGTGTTGAGATCAAAGTCGCACATGCGATAGGAACCAATCACCATCGCTGCATTCTGTTTATAGAAGGCATCGACAACTTGTTGCAGCGTCTTAGGAGATGAGTAGAGGTCGTCGCTGTCGAGTTGCACGGCAAAGCGCCCACAACGATCGTCGTTGATGGCTACATTCCAACAACCTCCAATACCTAAGTCGGTGCGCTGGGGGATGATGTGAACAAGGCGCTCATCGTGAAATCCCTTTAAGAGTTCTGTGGTCTTGTCGGTAGAGTGGTTGTCCACCACAATGACATTATATTTAAAGTTGGTCTTCTGTTGGAGGGCACTCTCCACAGCATCGCAGATCGTCTTCTCACGGTTAAAGACAGGAATGACCACCGAGGCCTCGAATTCGAACTCTTGTTCGTTAAAGTCGGGGCGACGATAGAACGATGGGTCGATCTTGGCACCAATCTCCTGCAGATGAGCTGTGGCAGCAATTTCCATCTCAATCTGTACCTCACGGTTACGAGGATTCACGTAGTCGAACTGCTTGACACCAGAAGCCCTGGTATCCGTTTCTTCCTCCGTATAGAGTTTCTCGTTGATGTGGAAGAACAGACCTTTACGACTCAGGAAGAGGCGTAGTGCGTAGAGACCAGCGTGACAGTAATCGTTCTCACCAGCCTGCATGGCATAGGTGTGGAGTAACGAGGTCTTTACAAGGCTGAGACAGCCGAAGTCGAAGTCATCGCGAATGCTGCCTATCTGATAGTCAATCACAGGGTGGGGCTTACGTTGGCCTTCCACCATGTCGTAATGATCGGCATAAATCATGGCTGCATCAGAGTCAGAGGCCACGCGCAGCATGCGCTCGAGAGCATCCTCTCCAATCTGTATTTGACGGGGCTGTGTCTGCAGCAAGACATAATCAGCCTGAGCGTTTTCTGCAATACTCATCAGGGTGTTACTGCTCGTCAGATTATCGACTACCAATTGATGGCAGTCTGAAAAAAGACGGCTATCCTCAGTACTGAGGGGTTGGCTGACGAGTAGAAAGATATGCTGTATTGTCTTGCTGACTCTGAGTTGCCTGACGGTGTTCAGCGTGATCTCGGGATCGTTGCAAGGCAAAAAACAATCAATTTTTTCTCTCATGGGGGTATATTAGTCATTTAATAAGGTGCAAATTTCGCATTATTTTCCGAGAATACCAAATAATTGAAATATTTTTTGTATTTTTGCGGCGATTTTTAAGACATGAGCGAAGGAATAAAGGTTTTAATGGGCTTGTCGCTCGACGAGTTGAAGACTGTTGTGAAGGAGTTGGGCATGCCCCAGTTTACAGCCAGTCAGATAGCCAAATGGCTCTATCAGCAGCATGTAAGAAGCATCGACGAGATGACAAACATCTCGAAGGTGAACCGTGAACGCTTGGCTGAAAGATGTGTCGTTGGTGCTATGGAACCTCTTGAAAGCCAGTGCTCTAAGGATGGTACGATAAAGTATCTGTTTCCTGTCGGCTATGGCTCAAAATTCGTGGAGACGGTGTTTATCCCAGACAATGACAGGGCCACACTCTGTGTCTCGTGTCAGGTGGGGTGCAAGATGAACTGTCTGTTTTGCCAGACGGGTAAGCAGGGCTTTGAGGGTAATCTCACGGCAGGCGACATTCTGAATCAGATCTATTCCCTGCCAGAAAGAGACCGTCTTACGAACATCGTGTTTATGGGCCAGGGTGAGCCGATGGACAACCTTGACAGTGTGCTCAGGGCTACGGAAATCCTGACCTCTGACTATGGCTATGGCTGGAGTCCCAAGCGCATCACTGTGAGTAGTGTGGGTGTAAAAGGAAAGTTGAAAAGATTCCTTGACGAGAGCGAGTGCCATGTGGCTATCTCTATGCACTCGCCATTGCCTGAGCAGCGACAGAGACTGATGCCCGCAGAGCGACAGATGTCGATCACTGAAGTGGTGGAACTGTTGAAACAGTATGATTTTACCCATCAGCGCCGTTGCTCGTTTGAATATATCTGTTTTGCAGGACTCAACGACACTCAGATGCATGCCCGGGAGATTGTGAAACTGCTCGATGGACTGGAGTGCCGGGTGAATCTCATCCGTTTCCATGAGATACCGGATGTAGATCTTCCTGGAGCCGACGAGAAGCGAATGGAGTCGTTGCGTGACTATCTGACGAAACATGGAGTATTTACCACCATCAGAGCCAGCAGAGGGCAGGATATCTTCGCAGCCTGCGGGTTACTTTCCACTAAAGTAAAATGTAAAAATACAAAATGATATAATTGAGATATGGAAGATAGGAAGATCAGGGTGGCAATCACCCACGGAGATACGAACGGTATAGGTTATGAGGTGATTTTCAAGGCCTTTGAGGATCCGATGATGCTCGAGTTGTGTACTCCCATCATCTATGGTTCGCCAAAGGTGGCCAGCTACCATCGTAAGGCCATGAACCTGGAGACCCCCTATACTGTCATCAACAACGCTGAGGAGGCAAAAGATGACCATCTGAACCTTCTGGCGACTTTCGATGACGAGGTGAAGGTGGAGTGGGGACAATCTACCGATGAGAGTGCTGAGGCTGCACATAAGGCTATGGAGCGTGCCAAGGAAGATTTGCAACGAGGGTTGTACGACGTGCTGGTTATGGCCCCTGTAAAACCAAATCCCAATCCTACGAAAGAGGATAAGGCACTCACGATTATGTTGAGCGATGCGGTGCGTGTCGGACTGGTAACCAATCATTTGCCCATTAAGGATGTGCCGCAGTCTATCACTGTTGAGAAGATTGTGAACAAGGGTGTCATATTCCATACTTCGCTGAAGCGCGACTTCCGTATATCCAATCCCCGTCTGGCTGTTTTGGCCCTGAACCCGCAAATGGGGGCTGAGGAGGAGCAGGTGATTCTGCCAGCCATCGAAGAACTTGAGAAGAAGGGCATACAGGCCTTTGGTCCTTACGTGGCCGATGAGTTCTTTGGTGCTCAAATGTATTATGACTTCGATGGGGTGTTGGCCATGTATGACGATCAGGGCATCGTGCCTTTCAAGGCGTTGGCTCAGGAATATGGTGTCAAGTTGAAGGCAGGCATTACCGCTGTCTGTACCACGCCTGATCATGGTCCAGCCTTCGACATCGCCGGTAAAGGTGTGGCCGACGAACAGTCGATGCGACATGCCATCTATACTGCCATCGATATGTTTCGCCATCGTATTGAGTACGACGAGCCATTGGCTCACCCTCTGCCAAAACTCTACCACGAGAAGCGCGAAGATGGTGAAAAAGCCCGTTTTACCATTCGTCCGAAGGACCAGTTCCCAAGGCGCGAAGAGAGTGCAGAAAAGTAATTTGCGTTAAAATTCTGCCAAAATTGCAGATGTTTCAGAAATAATGTGTAATTTTGTCAGCTCAAAATGAAGACGACTGAACTGCAAAACATCAAGCAACGGTATAATATCGTTGGAAACTGCGAGGCGTTGAACCAAGTGCTCGACGTGGCCTTACAGGTGGCACCTACCGACCTCAGCGTGCTCATCGTCGGAGAGAGTGGTGTAGGTAAGGAGATTATTCCACGTGTGATCCACGACAATTCTCCCCGTCGCCGCGAGAAGTATTTTGCCATCAACTGCGGTTCCATCCCTGAGGGCACCATCGACAGCGAACTCTTTGGTCATGTCAAGGGCTCTTATACAGGTGCTATCAATGATTCACCAGGTTATTTTGGTGTAGCCAATAAAGGAACACTGTTCTTAGACGAGGTGGGTGAGTTGCCGTTGGCCACTCAGGCCAGATTGTTGCGTGTGCTCGAGACTGGCGAATATATCCCTGTCGGGGCTACTGAGGTGAAGAAGACCGACGTGCGCATTGTGGCTGCTACCAATCTCAATGTGCGTCAGGCCATCAGCGAGGGTAGGTTTAGAGAAGACCTCTATTACCGTTTAAACCGTATCCCATTGATGATCCCACCTCTGCGTGAGCGTGGAGAAGACATTGTTCTGTTATTCAGACTTTTCGCCATGCAGATGGCCGAGAAATATAAGATGGATCGCGTGGTGCTCGACGACGATGCCAAGGCTCTCCTGATGCGCTATAAGTGGCCAGGTAATGTGCGCCAACTGAAGAATATCACCGAGCAGATCTCCGTACTCTCACCAGAGCGCAGAATTACTGCAGAGGTGCTGAGCCGTTTTATTCCTCAGGATCAGGAAACCACCCAACTGGCTCCTATCCATCACGAGAGTGGTGACCATAGTTTTGAAAACGAGCGTGAGATTCTGTATAAGATACTCTTTGAGCTGCGTGGCAATGTCAACGATATGCGCCGTGAAGTGAGTGCATTGAAGAAACAACTCGATGAGGTGCAGGGTGCTCAGACGGTGGCTACAGAGCCGCTGACAACCACTCAGCTGGCTCCCATACAACCCATTCGTCCTATACAGCCTGCCATGGAAGACGCTGTGGCAGAGGAGTATATCGAGCCCGTGAAAGAGCCTGAGAACCTGAATCTGAACGATTTGAGCAAGCAGATGCTGGAGAAGGCCCTTGAGCGCAATCATGGTAATCGTAAGAAGGCGGCACAAGAACTGGGTATTAGCGACCGGACCCTTTACAGAAGATTAAAACAGTATGGATTGGATCAGTAATATATTCAAACGTATGCCCGCCTTTGTCAGGGGAGTACTGGGGATGGCTCTCGTAGCAGTCATCGTCAGCGCTTGCTCCGTCAGTTATAAGTTCAATGGTGCCAGTATCGACTATACCAAGACCAAGACCATTCAGATTGCAGAGTTCCCCATTCGTTCCAGTTATGTTTGGGGACCCATGGGCCCATTGTTCAACAATGAACTCAAAGACAAGTTTAATAGTCACACCCGTCTGGAGCAGGTCAAGCGTAATGGCGACCTGAAACTCGAGGGTGAGATTACCCGCTACGAACAGCGCAACAAGTCGGTGAGCTCTGATGGCTATTCTGCCATGACCGAACTCTCGATGACGGTTAACGTGCGGTTTACCAACAATGTGAAGCACTCAGACGACTTTGAGCAGCAGTTTACAGCTACACAGAGTTACGAGAGCACACTATCGCTGAATTCTGTACAGGAGGAACTTGTGGGACAGATGATCAAGGACATCTGTGACCAGATATTCAATGCCACCGTAGCTAATTGGTAAGAAGAAGAGATGGAGATTGTAGAACTGATAAAACACCCTGAACGCCTGGATCGTGACACGCTTTACGAGTTGCGCTCTTTGCTGGCACTCTATCCATACTATCAGACGGCCCGGTTACTTTTATTGCGCAATCTCTATCTACTCCACGATCCCACATTCGATGAGGAACTGCGCCGTGCAGCCATCTACATCACCGATCGCCGTGTGCTCTTCGATATGATTGAGGCAGCCCACTATCGTCATCCAAGCACAGCAAACCAACCAGCTCAGGCGCTGAAAGTCAGCCCTTCTGGCTCTCGCACCATCTCGCTCATTGACAATTTCCTCGAGTCGATTCCCAAAGAGGAGCCCAAGGAAGAGCAGCATCGTAAGCCAACACCTGCCGATGCAGCCGTCGATTATGTGGCCTATCTTATGGAGATAGAACCAGAAGGAACTCAGGAGATGCCAGGTGAAGTGCCTCAGATGTATGGACAAGACTTGATAGACTCGTTCATAAATATTGACAAGGGTAAGTTTACTTTGGCTGATGTGCCTCTGCCAGCCTCAGAAGAGGAGAAAGAGCCTGATAATGCCTCTGAGGGGGTGGAGGAGGAGTACTTTACTGAGACTTTGGCCAGAATTTACATCAAACAAGGCAGATATTCGAAGGCTTTGGAAATTATTCGGCGATTAAGTTTGCAAGTTCCGAAAAAAAATGCTTACTTTGCAGACCAAATCCGTTTTTTGGAGAAGTTGATAATAAATAGTAATAAATAAAACAGAGTAAAAAAGATGTACACATTATTTGTAGTTCTTATTGTGATTGCAGCCCTGCTCATGATTGGCATCGTGCTCATTCAGGAGTCAAAGGGTGGAGGTCTGGCTTCCCAGTTCTCAGGTTATAATCAGATTGGTGGCGTGCGCAAGACCACCGACTTCATCGAGAAGATGACGTGGGGCCTTGCAGCAGCTATGGTTGTTATCAGCGTGGCTTGTGCTTATGTAGCACCTCAGGCTAATAACGATAGCTCGGTGATGGAGAACTATCAGGCTCCTGCCACTAACCCCAACAACCTGCCTGGTTTTGGCGCCAGTCAGCAAAAGGATGCCGTAGTGCCCGATGCACCGGCAGCTCCAGCATCAGCCGATGCACCAGCAGCTCCTGTTGAGAGCCCCAAGGCTCCTGCACAGCCAGCTAAGTAATTCAACATGCAATTCAACAAATAATCCCCGGCCAAGTGGCTGGGGATTATTGTTTTATCGGTCACACATTCCCCAGATATACGTACCTGACGCCCTCTTCTTCGGCCACGCGCTTAGCTGCTTCTAGTGTCGGAACGGGCGTTGGCGGGATGTCTTGCATCTTGTAACGGGGGAAGAAACGGCTGAAATGCAGGGGATTGTCGGCAAGCCTGTTATCAGTTATCCAGCGGCACATCTTTCGAATCATCAGCAAGTCATCGTTTACTCCGGGGATGACGAGATTCGTCAGCTCTATCCACACCCCGGCGTCACGCATGGCCAGAATGGTATCAAGTACAGGTTGAAGACGCCCGCCACTTACCTTCATGTAGATATCGTCGCTGAACGACTTCAAGTCGATATTGGCAGCATCGAGATGGGGTAGGAGGTCTTTCAGGGGTTCCTGACAGACGTAACCTGCTGTGACGAGAATGTTCCAGAGACCGTTTTCGTGAGCCAGTCTGGCTGTGTCTGTAATGTATTCCAGATACGTCAGCGGCTCTGTGTAAGTGTAGGCGATGCCGGGACAATGATGCTCCAGGCAGGTTTCCACAATCTGCTTGGGCGTGAGGTCGTAATGGCCTACGGCAGATGGTGACACCTGGGATATCTCGTGATTCTGACAGTTCAGGCATCGGAAGTTGCACCCCGTACAAGCGAGGGAGAGGCAAGTCGTACCTGGATGAAAGTGATATAACGGTTTTTTCTCGATGGGGTCGATGGCCAGCGAACAGGGCTTGCCATACACCTCGCTGACCAGCACGCCGTCTTGATTATGACGGCTACGGCAGATGCCTGTCTTGCCGTTCGCAATATGACAATGATGAGGGCAGAGCTGGCACTCCACCTGCCTGTTGTCCAACTGCTGATAATACCTGCACTCCATCAGAACACGATTGCTTCATAGACATACAGATCTGCATCCTGCCAGCCGTTCCACCCAATACCGGCCTTGTCCTGAGCACAATGCCCAACAAACTCCTCCTTTGTCCAGTTCACCTCATCGGCCACCTGCGGCAGAAATGTACCGCTACGATAACCCTTACGGATGTAGATGCCATGACGGTGCAGCTCAAACTCATCCAGACTATGGATGCGCCGCATGGGTGTAAGCACAGAGATCTCGATGTCGATGTCCTCCAGTTCATCCTTGCCTAATGGCACGAAACGCGGGTCTTCAAAGGCTGCAGCTCGAGCCATCTCCGCCACAATCTCGTGCAGAGGCACATCCTCACCGAAGTGTCCGATACAACCGCGAAGGCGCCCCTGTTTGTGTAATGACACAAAGGCTCCGCATTTTGAATTGAGCGTAGAGAGGTGGAAATTGAGCGTTGGCCGTGCGATGGGCTTCCCGTCCAGCGAATCCTTGATACTCTTCAGGGCAATCTCCTTCAGCAGATGCTTCTCGTCGTCTGAAAGGACAAACGCTTGCGCTGGCCCTCGAAGAATGGCAAACGCATGATAGCCTACAACTCGTGAATGGTCATAGTTGTCAATATCTCCAGAGTTCTGGTACAGCAGATGCTTCACCTCATACGTCCTGTCCATCATAAGCATCAGTGTGGCGATAGCCAGTTCCCCGCAAGCACTCGTTGCCAGATTGCGCTTACCACTTCGGGCGTTCTCCTCAAGCACGGCCACAAACTGTTCAACATCCCCCGTCTCAATGGCCTTGCCCGTCTTGGCGTCCACCTCGTTGGCATCCTCATACGAGGGATAATGCGAGAAGTCGCTGCTGACGATAAACAGGTTCTCTTCCGTAAAATATGGCTTCAGCGCCTCTGCCATCAGTTTGAGCTTCCGATAGTCGTTGGTCGAGATGATGACAGGCACGATGGCAGGCACGGCCTTTTCACCGAAGCGCCTCTGAAGGAACGGCAGCTGCACCTCCAGGCAATGCTCCCTGTCGTGCGCTTTGGGCTGATACGAGAAGACGCCGTTCGAGGCCGTCAGCCTTTGAGCCGCCTCGCGATCCACCCTCACGTTTCCCAGTGGCGTAGCATAGAAGTCGGCCTCCGTATTCACCGATGCCCCGTTGAGCCATTCATGATGACTTGGCCCCAACAGGAAGATACGCTTATAGGGCTTGTCTGTAGGTATCGACATATAGGCAGCTGCAGCCACGTTCCCTGAGAAATAATACCCCGCATGGGGCACTATCAGTGCTGCCACATTGTTATATACGGTACTGCCTCGGTGCAGAGCCAGAAGGCTGTCCACCTCCTCGCTCAACTCCTTTGCATCGCCTGTGTAGAATCTGTTAGCCTGAGTTGCCGGTCTTATCATCATGATCTGTATATGGTATTTATAAGTACTTACGTCAGATTATAAATTACCGTGCAAAGATATGAAAAAAACGGCAATAATCAGCATTTTTTGGAAAGAATTTGCCGTCATGTTATAATTTCTTTTTATCTTTGCACACAGCATGGCATTTGCCAACATAGTGTTTATTATGATGAATACAAACAGAATCATCGTAGCCATCGACTCGTTCAAGGGCTGTCTGACCTCAGCAGAGGCTAACCAGGCAGCGGTAGAGGGTATCCTCCAGAAGATGCCTGATGCAGAGGTGAAGCAGATTCCCGTCAGCGATGGGGGAGAGGGTTGGCTTGAAGCCTTCCTGTCGGCTAAGGGTGGACAGCTGGTGGATGTCCATGTGAAGGATCCGCTGTTGCGACCTGTCGATGCCCAGTATCTGGTCCAAGGCGATACGGCTGTGATTGAGATTGCCAAAGCCAGCGGACTGACGCTGCTCACCCCCGAAGAGCGTAATCCCATGGTGGCCACCAGCTATGGCACTGGTCAGCTTGTGGTTGACGCTGTGCGGCGCGGCTGCAAACAGGTCGTTGTGGGCCTTGGTGGCAGTGCTACCAGCGATTGCGGTATAGGCATGCTGCGGGCCATCATCGACGCCTTTGCCAAGGGAGGCTCGTGGGATGAAGTTACCCAACTGCGCGATGTCCGGTTTACTATTGCCTCTGATGTCACCAATCCGCTCTGTGGTGAGAATGGCGCTGCTCACGTGTTTGCACCACAGAAGGGGGCCACCCCCGAAATGGTAGTTGCACTCGATGCCCGTGCCAGACAGTTCGCTGAGAAGACTGCCCTTCACTTCGGCTACGATCGTCAGGACGTGCCTGGTGCCGGCGCCGCAGGTGGACTGGGCTACGCTTTCCTGCAATACCTAAACGCTGATTACCGCTCAGGCATTGATCTCTTGCTCGATACCGTTCATTTTGGCCACCTGCTTCAAGATGCCGATATGGTGATTACAGGCGAAGGTTCGGCCGACCGTCAGACGCTGATGGGCAAGCTCCCTTTCGGTATCCTTCAGCGAGCCTTGCAGCATCGTGTCCCCGTGATGTTGATAGCCGGTCGCATCAAGGACCGCCCTGCGTTGCTCGAAGCAGGTTTCTCACGGGTGGAGTGTATTAATCCGCCCTACCTTCCCATCGAAGAAGCCATGAAGCCCGAGACGGCGAAGAAGAATATTATGAATTTAGTGTCAGCGCTTGAACTTACTCTTTAACCGTTTGTAGCCCTCCACGCCAAGGATGGTGAGCCCGCCGTATTGGCACGTCTTGGCCAACCCGAAGAGGATGGTCCATAACACGCCCTTTGCGGCAGTACTTATCGGCAACAGCATCTGCGCGAACGACAGGATGTAAAAGGGAATACACAGCAGCAGCACTGTCACGCCAGTTCGGAACGACAGCGATCTCAGCCAAGTCTTTATACGTTCTAATCTGTTCAATCTTAAGTCTATTAGTTTAACCACTTAATCCGTGCGCAAAAGTACGTAAATTATGGCAGATATCCTGCATTTGCATCACATATTTAACAAAAGTTTGATTCTTTTCTTGAGGCACAAACGTTGGATAGAGACCGTTCAAGGTGATCGTTGATGGCATAAAGTAAAGAATAGCAAAACGCAAGACCTACACGATAGGTAGGCTTAGCCTCTCTCCCAGCCCCTCTCCAAGTAGAGAGGGGAGTCAAGACCCCACCACAGCATCTGAGTCACCCCTCCTTTTGGAGGGGCAAGGGGGAGGCTCTTATTTCTGCGACACCCTTGAACCCACTTGGCGCGACTACGAGCACGGGGCGTATAAGGTGAAAGGTCGCTCGGCTATCCCCGAAGGCCGCTACGCTGTGGTCATCTCGTGGAGTCCGAAGATGAAGCAGTGGCTGCCCATTCTGCTCGGTGTACCGAAGTTTGAGGGCATCCGCATCCACGCGGGCAATACCTCAGAAGACACCGAAGGCTGTATCCTCGTAGGTAAAAACCGTGAGGTGGGAAAAGTGCTCGACTCGCGCATCTGGCTCCACCGCCTGAAACAGAAGATTGTCGAAGCGAAGAGTAGGGGTGAGCCCGTCTGGATCACCATCAGGTGACTTTTTAGGCACATTTTTTACCACTTTTGCAACTTTTTGCATCGTCATGACGTCTAATAGATGTAAACTTTTTAAAAAGAACGATTATGATACTATCAACAACCCCACAGATTGAAGGTCACACCATCCGCGAA
>CAMKUA010000046.1:0-15955 GCA_946415825.1 uncultured Prevotella sp.
CCATCGGTCGTGTAGAGGGTTGTGCCAGTCAGTGTACCCTTGAACATATTCTTATAATAGCAGTCGCTGGCGCTCTCGGATACTGGCACCTCGTAGTCGCCTTCTTCGCCTGTCAGCAGGAAGCCCGTCTCGGCAGGAACCTGCTTCACGCGGGTGAGCCAGATGGTACCCTTGGCCTTGTCGTAACCCGTTGCCACGTAAGCCTTCACCTCTGGCAGATTCGTGAAGTCGAGATTATAGGCACTGCAATAGGGCACTTGCTTGGCAGCACTGATCTTGATCATTTCTGACTCCACATCCTGCTGACCACTGCCCGACTCACTGTCCTTCTCGAACTTAAACTTGGCGGCATTGACAATCTTGTTACCATCAGAGGTATCAATCAGCAGGGCTACCACACTCAGTTTGTTCTTTTTCTGGATACGGCTGTTATTAGAGATGTCGAAGGTGTAGGTATGCTCCATGGCCACATCCTTGGTAATGGCGGCAGGAAGACTACCCTCGATACCCTCAAACGGCTTATTCACAGCCACAGGTACATTGTTGAAGACGGCGTTCTCAATCTTCGATGGCTGTTCGGTCAGACTACTCAGGTTCTCGTCTTTGACCGTACTGCCTGAATAGTAATTCGACTGATACCAATCAGCTCCAGTGCCTACGAGTTCATCGGAAAGCAGCACATAACCGATACGGTATTTAGCGTCAGCCACATCCTCGACGAAAGTCGTCGTGGTCTGAACCTTGATAGCCTGTTGGCTCTCGTCAGTCCAGTCGGCCACCACCTCGATACCGGCAGGTACATAGCTACGCTGAACAGCCTCTATCTCGCGGCTGATACCAAAGACCTGATTACCAGTACCATAATATGGATCCATCACCTCACCACGGTTGATCTGGCAACTGGGATAGCTTGACAGATTCAGCTGATAGTCGTCCAAGAGCATAGGATCGCCACTGTGAACGGCCATCGTGATGACATCGTCGCGATAGATCTTATTCAACAAAGACAAAGCAGGAATACCACGTGCGCACCAACCGCACCAAGTACCGGTGGCCTCCTCCAAGACGGGCACCACCTTGGGCTTCTTGGCTACGGTGACCAGTTTACCGGCAGCTTTCAGGTTACCTGTTGTAAACTCGTTTGCCACACCGTTTACCTTAGTCAGCGTGATCACCTTGTCTTGCTCACCGACTGAGGCATCAGCCGTCAATGGAACAAGAATCTCAGCACTCATCATAAAGGTTACTGGATCAGTGAGTTCCAGATGATGCTCGGTAGTGGTGCTACCAGTAGTAACAGTATAGTCGATGCTCGAGATGGCCTTGAGACCTTCGCCCATCAGAGTGACGGGTACCGACACCTTTCCGTTCAGGGCAGCATAGCCCTTACCGAAGTCGGTGGTAACGACAGAGGCGGCATTGTCGGGGAATTCCCCTGCCGTGGGTTCCATCTCAATGATATATGGGAAGCTGTCCCATCCTGGGGTGTTGGCATAAGCCTCTTTCGTGCCATAAGGCACATAGAGCTTGGCAATCTTCATGTTGTCGCCACTGAACACCATCGACGATACGGCAAACGGTTTCCTGATGTGGCTCACCACCTTTGTCATCTGATTACAATAGAGGAAGGCCTCGGGCTCAATCTTCTCCACGCTGGCAGGAATCTCTATCTCCGTCAGTGTCTGAAGACTGCGGAAAGCTGCGGTAGCAATGGTCTTGACGCCCTCAGGAATCTTCGTTGTGGCAAAGCCCTGAATGAGTTTGTCAGTGGCCGTCTCGATAATGGCATTACAGTCATTGCGAGAGTCGTACTTAGTATTGTTCTTATCAATCATAAACGATGTGATGCGTTCACATCCGCCAAAGGGAGACTCACCGATATCAGTGACACTCTCAGACAGTGTCACTTTGGAGAGTTCGATGTCGGCCCAGAAAGCAGCCCATCCGATAGAGGTCAGACCACTGGGCAACTTGACTTCCTTGAGTGAAGGAATACCGCTGAATGCCATTTGTCCAAGGGCTTTGATACCATTTGGAACCACCGTATTGGCACAACCGATACGCAGAGTGTTGGTAGCCGTTTCGATGACGGCGTTGCAGTTGTCACGAGAATCAAACACGGTGTTGCCTTCTTCTACGCTCAGAGCCTTCAGGTTACGGGCGTAATAGAAGATGTCGCGACCAATCTCTGTGACGGTCTTAGGTACCACCAGTTCCTCAATACCACTATCCTGGAAGGCAAAACTGCCAATAGCTGTCAGATTCTTCGGAAGCACGATATGCTGGAGTGCCATCGTCGTCTGGAAGGCTTCGCCAGGCAACACGTTCGCCGTAGTGCCTTCTCCTTCAACAATCGTTGCATCGGAGAGATCGATACTCGTCAGCACACCAAACTGACCGCACATGCCCTTCAGGCACTGTAAATCCCTGCCATTGATGGGACCTACCACCTTCAACTCTTCCACAATATCCTTCTTGTCCTGGGTAAGTGTGGTTTCGAGCGTACCGGCTTCAGTCAGAGTGACGGTGTACTGGCGGGCTGCCTCATACTCCGACTCCTCAATGATCTTATAGGAGCCCATGCCAAACACCTTCCACCCCGTGGCTGCTGCATAGAGCGCCTTAGTGCCATCGGGCACAATGAGACGGGCATTCTCTCTAATAAAGTTGGCTACCTGTCCGTTTTCGATGATATTGAAGGCATCCTCAGGAATCTCAATGGGCGTAGGATAGTGCACATGGAAGATGGTTATCTTAGATGATTCAAATATGCTCCGTCCAAAGGTTTTCACACTCAGCGGAATGTCAATGCTCTTGATATCAAGACGGGCAAAAGCATCATCGGCAATGGCTGTCACCGAAGCAGGAATCTCAGTCGTAGCATTTGAGGCCTGCAACAGCGTATTGGTGGCCGTCTCGATGATAGCATTGCTATTATCACGTGAATCATACACCTTATTACCTTCATCAATGGTAATGGTCTGCAAATTACAGTCAAAGAACGGACGATATCCTATTTCCTCTACAGAAGCGGGAATGTAGAGGTCCTTGATATCCCTATTGTAACAGAAGGCTTCATAGCCGATCTTCTTCACGCTCTTTGGCAGTATGATATTCTCCATACCAGCAAAAATAAAGGCGCCATTGCCAATCTCTGTCACACCTTCAGGAATACCCGATGCCCGACAACCTCTGACCAAGGCGTCTGTGGCTTTCTCATAAATAGTATTGTTCTGAGAATAAAAGACAGGGTTACCCTCTTCAACCTGAATCGAATTGAGCGTCTCCAGACCAAAGGTTTGACCATTCAGTTTTATCACAGATTTTGGTATGACAATCGAGGACAGACTCGTATTGTTAAAAACGGCATAACCGATTTCCTTCAATGTTTTGGGCAATATGATGTTTGTCAACGTGATACAATTTGAAAAAGTCCAGTCGAACAATGCGTCGTCAACCATATTATAAGTGTCATCAATGAACTTCTCGCCACTGACGATACGAGCCTCCGACAGGTCAAGTTTCGACAAACGTCCCTGATTGCCGACTCCATACTTGTTCTCCGACATATCTCGAATAACATCGATATCCTTACCACCTACCTCTCCAGTCACCTTCAGACGGCTGATGAGATAACGCTCACTCTCGGGAAGTAGTGAAGCCAATTGTCCCTGATGCTCAATATGTACCTCACGGAAGCCAATTTCCTGCTTCTCGTCGTAGTTGATATCGTTGTTCGAGGCCGGCTGTATGCCCACCACTGCATTCTGTTTCTCAGGAAACTCCATATTGCCAGGTGTGAGGGCTGTCAGTGCGTAATAACCGTCCTGATCGCCTCCCCATCCCCAGTTGATGTAGAACTTACCGTCCTTATAGCCATGAAGTATGAAGGTGTGACCTGTCTCGCCCTTGTAGCCGCTATAGATCACTGGTCGGCCCAGTTCAATCTCCTTGTAGAGTGCCTGCTCCCACTCCTCGTCGGTGAACTCCTCACGGTTGACAATGTCAACACCCTTACTGAAGTTAAAGATAGAGATCAGTGCTCCCGGGATGCTTGTAGAATAAGCCGACGACTCGTCGGTATTATAGTTCATCAGCACCGACTGGCCACAATAGCGCATCAGCCATGCCACGTCGTCGTCTTTCATGTCAAACCAATTGAACTTCCTGGCTGGCAGTGTTTCGAGTTCAATCTGCGGCTTCTGCTTATCGTTACTGTTAGACAGATAGCCCACCGTCTCACGTACACCATTCAAAGGCCATTGGAAAAAGTTCACCACTTGAGCCATCGCCGTGGCAATACAACCCGTAAGCGTCTTATCGTCAGCCACCGCAGGACAATGCGCCTGATATATTCCTCCCTGATCCCATGTCGTATTCATCAGTGGAATAAGTTCCGGCAGATTGGCGTTACCCCTGGTTCTTGCACCACGGCTAGGGGCATTCTTCAGCGACTGGGCTACTCTGGAGTAATAGTCCAAGAGCCATTTCACGTTGCTGTTCGCATGCTCAAGGTCGAGGTTACCGTGATCGGCATAAGCCAGCACCTCGGGCATGAGGTCATTAGAAGCTATGACCGCGAAACCGCTGTTAGCTTCAGCATTAAAAACATAATAATCGTTCTCTACCCTCGAGGTTGCACGGCTTCTGGTCGCCTGCGATTTCTTCAGCACCTTGCCCTTCAAAAGCTGTTGAGCCTTCTGAAACGCCTGTTCCTCGGTAATCTCTCCTGCAAACACACCCATGCTGCAGAAGAAAGCCATCAATAGGAAATAAAACTTTTTCATATATAATTAATTAATTTAATTTATTCTTCGAACGAAACAATGGTACAAAGGTAGTGCAAATTGGACAAAATACCAAATTAATTAGAAGTTTTTTTTTGATACAGCCTATCCAAAAGCAAAGCTAAAAGGAATGAAAAAAATCCCGAAACGACCAAACATTTCGGGATTTACATGACTGCTTTATACTCTCATTAAACTCACTTAATCACGACCTTGAGCTTCGCTCGAGCTCGTTCACGTTCGGAAATGAGAACAAGCTCTCATTTCACTCACTTAATCACGACCTTTTTACCATTACGAATGTAGAGGCCCTTTCTTGGGTTGTTCACACGCTGGCCCTGAAGGTTGTAATACACTTCGTTTGATTGAAGATTGAAAATTGAAGATTCTTGCGTCCCTTCGGTAGCAAGCGGCCTTTGGCCGAGCGGAACTTCAATCCCCGTTGTGCCATCTTCACCGTCTTCAAAGTCGAAACCGATGAAGCCACGCGTACCGCTCACCGTATTCTTCAGCAAGGGCAGATAAGCACGATTAGCCTTGATGGATTGCGTTCCGTTGACTTTGTAGAAGCCTACACCTTGAGCACCGTCGGAGAGGTAATAGTTCGTGTATTCGCCATCTGTCTCGTTGAGGATCATGGGCTCGAGTGTACCAACAAACAAATTGGCATAATAGGTGGTCGTGGATTTCCGGCTAACCTTATGGTCGCCACCCTCACCAATGAGCAGGATTCCTTCATGGGCAGGAACCTCATAGACACGTGTCAGCCAGATAGTACCCGTGGTTCTGTTATAGCCTGTAGCGGTATAAGCCTTGATGATTCCTTCAGCATCCGTAAAGTCGAGATCGTACTCGCTGCAATAGGTGGTCTGTCCTACTCCCGCAATTGTGACAATCTCCTTAGACGGGTCATCGGAAAGTTCGAATGTTCCTGTAATGGTGACATCTTTGCCTGGCATCGTCTCAGGAATGGTGCTCCAGCCAGAGAAATCATAGCCCTCTTTCGTAGGCGCAGCCTCTGGGATAATCAATTCACCTTCGAGCAACTGATAGGTCTTATACACCTCGCCGTCAACCATATATGTCAAGGTGTATTTGGTGACGGTCATCGTCTTAATCTCCTTAAACGTATTCCAAGGCTTCGCTGCTTGATAGGCATCCAGACTACCTGATGGCACATAGAGCGTTATGTATTCAGGATAAGAACCGCTGAAGGCATCCTCAATGGTATAGGGCACCTTCTCGGCGTATATATACACCTCATTAATATTCTCGCATGAACGGAAGGCCCACGAACTGATAGTTGAGATGTTCGAACCGATAGTTAATGTAACCAGTTTTGTACACTCCATAAACGCAGAGGAATTGATGGTCTTTACCGAGTGGGGAATCGAGACATCGGTAAGTTCTGGACAGTTCTGGAACGCACTATTGCCTATTTCCACCAGCCCCTCTGAGAGAGTAAGGGAAGAAAGACTGGTACAGTCGCGGAAAGCTGAGCTGGCAATATGAGTGACATTGCCTGGAACGACGACAGAGGTCAGGCTGCTGCAGCCGTTAAAGGCGAAATTGTCGATCTTTGATAATCCTGTGCCTATCGTGAGTGTGGTCAGGCCACTACAATCCTTAAATGAATTGGTTCCGAGAACCTTCAAACTATTGGGAAGGGCGGCCGCTTTCAAACTGGCACAGCCGAGGAATGCCTCATTATCAATCTTGGTGACAGTCTCTGGGAAATTGATTGTCGCCAGATTGGTACAGTACCTGAATGCCATTCCACCGATGGTTTGGACACCGTCTTCTATCTTGATGGTAGTCAATCCATTACACTCATTAAAAGCCACGCTTTCGATAGTAGTGACGGTTCCCGGGATGGTCATCGTCGTCAGACTTGTACAGTGATCAAAGGCCGAACCCTCAATCACAGTCACACCCGACGGTATGGTGAAAGAAGTGAGTGCTGTACAACCCTTGAAAGCACTGTTCGGGATAGTGGTCCACGTATCGGGTAACGTGACAGAAGTGAGATTCGTACAGTCATGGAAAATACCATTGCCTGCCGTCGTGACATTAGCCGGGATCGTGATTGATGTCAGACCAGCACACTCATAAAAGGCAGAATTACCGATCTCTGTGACATTCCCTGGAATCGTGAAGGCTGTCAGGGCCTTACAGCCACGAAAGGCAAACTCACCGATTCTGGTCACACCGTCAGGGATGGTAATGGCAGCAAGACTGCTACAGTTATGGAACAGATAGTCGTCGATAGTTTGCAGTGACTTAGGAAGAGTCACGGATTCCAAGCCAGAACAGCCGGTAAAGGCATATTCAGCCAGCGAGGTAACATTGTCAGGGATAACAATGGAAGTAAGACCGGTACACTCGAAGAACGCTCTCTTGGCTATATCCATTACCCCAGTGCCTATGGTCACTGAGGTCAGACCACTGCAACGAGAAAAAGCCTCTTCGCCAATAGAGGTTACATGGTCTCCGATCGTGACGGACGTAAGACCGGTGCAATTGGCAAAAGCAGCGTTCTTAATGGATTGCACGGTGTAGGTGACTCCCTCTGACTCCACCGTCTCAGGAATCACAACAGCTCCTGTGTAAGGGTTTGAGCCGGCAACGACTTCAGCTACCTTTGCTTTACTAATAAGATTGTAGTAAATACCTCCAATCTCTACTTCAGCTGCCTCTGAAAACAAGGTTACAGACAACAAACACAATAATACGTAAATTTTCTTCATATTGCACAATTATTAGTTATTAGTAAATATTTGTGCGAAGATAAGAAAAAAAAATGAAACTACAAAAAAATAGACCTTATTTTTATGATTATTAAGGCTAAACGAATCAATTAATAGTGAAAAAACAAAAAAATACGTGTTAATCCGTGTAATCCGTGCAAAGAAAAGGAAAAATCTTTGTACTTTTGCCCGGAAATAACAAGAAAGTGGATATGAAAAGACTCTTAATAGCCCTGTTGGCACTACTGCCACTGGCAGCAATAGCCCAAGACAACACATGGGAACGAATTGAGGTAGAACCTGTTGAGAAGGAGAACCCCGACGCCAAGTATCTGGTACCCAATGCCGTCCCCGAGATTGACGGAAAGGTATGTTGGGAACAGACTATCCAGGCTCCTGGCAAGTCGGCCAGGCAGATCTATGACCTTCTGCTGAAGCAACTGACGAAGATGACCGAGGAGCCCAACCAGATTGAGAATAGCATAGTGGCTTTGAAGGACTCTGTCAATTACCAGTTAGGAGCAGTGTTCCACGAGTGGCTGGTCTTTAAGAATGCAACCCTATCGCTCGACCGTACCCAGTTCAACTACCAGATTCTGGTGGAGTGCAAGGACGGAAAGGCTGATGTAAGACTGACCCGCATCACATACGATTACGACCTTGAGCGCAAGCCAGTACACTATCAGGCAGAGACATGGATCACAGACAAATACTGCGTCAACAAGAAACATACGAAGTTGTATCCTATCTCGGGTAAGTTCCGTAGGAAGACCATTGACCGCAAAGACTACATCTTCAACAAGTTCGACGCCCTGCTTAACGAGAAATAGACATGAACAAGGATCAGATACGTAATTGGCTGAACATCATCTTTATGATTATGGCCGTTGTCGGGGTAATTTATTATTTAACCAAAGACAGGACTGTCGGCACATACATCATTTTGTTCTCCATGTGTTTCAAGATTGCAGAGTCGTCTTTGCGAATGATCAAGTAAGCGCTATGACAAAAAGACTGAGTTTGCTGTTTCTCGCTCTGCTGGCACTGATCAACGTCAGTGCCCAGGATACGTTTAACCAGATTGACGAGATGGGCAATATCACGCAGCGTAGCGACAACCAGAACTTCAACAAGCACAATAACGACACGACACGCAACAAAGAGATACCCAAAGGTCTCTATACCTGGACACTCGACAGGAAATTCGGCGACAGGATCTTCGTGGAGCCCGATACGGTTCCCCACCTCTTCATGAACACGACGTTCAATAGTGCGATGTATGGCGAGTACAGCCATACAGGAAGCAACTACACCCCACGTCTGAGTAGGATATTCGTCAATCGTCCTGAAAGCGACATCTTTATTTTTACCCAGCCTTACGAGTTTGTCGATAAGCGCCCTGAGAAGTTTCTTTTTATGAACACGTTGTCGCCCTACACCAATGTGCTCTACGACAACTGCGGAAACAACACGAACGGTGAAGACCATATCGATGCGAAGTTTGCCGTGAATGCCGGTAAGAGGATCAATGTGGGCTTCGACCTCGATTATGCCTATGCCAGAGGCTACTACAGCAACCAGAGCATCTCGCATTTTAATGGCACCCTGTTCGGCTCCTATGTTGGCGACCGCTATAACCTGCACTTATTCTTCAACACGGCTCATCAGAAGGCTACCGAGAACGGAGGTATCACCAACGACAATTACATCACGCATCCAGAGTCGTTCCAGGACAGTTACAATGAGAACGAGATTCCCACGATACTCTCAGAGAACTGGAACCGCAACGACCACCATCACATATTCCTGACTCACCGTTATAACATCGGTTTCTACCGTAAGGTGAAGATGACGGAGGCAGAATTGAAGGCCCGTGAGTTTGCCATGCAGTCGAAGAAGGCCAAGGAAGCTAAGAACGGTGCCAAACAGGAAGGTGCACCTCTGGGGCGCAAGGAAATTGCCAAACCGATGGGAAGGCCTGAAGGGGCAAAGATCATGGGAGCCGAACCTAAGGCAGACATCGTTGACTCACTGGCCATTGCCGTTGACACCACCCGCATTAAAGTTGAGAGTCTGGAGGCTCTCGATAGTCTGAACAGGGCTCAGGCCATCCAAGACTCTATCGATGCCACTATGAAACAGGAATATGTACCTGTGACGAGCATCATCCACACGATGGAATACAACAACTACGAACATATCTATCTGGCTTATAACACCCCATCGGACTATTATCTGAACAAGTATTACAGGCGGAACGAAGAAGCAGGTAACGACTCGATCCACGATGTGATGCGCAACATTCAGTTCAAGAACACCTTTGGACTGGCGCTGTTGGAAGGTTTCAACAAATACATGAAGGCCGGACTGAAAGCCTTCTTGACCTACGACTACAACAAATATGAAATGCCCGACACCCTGAATGGCATAGCCACTCAGACGAAATGGAACGAGCACGACATCAGTATTGGCGGACAGCTCAGCAAGACGCAGGGCAAGACCCTCCACTTCAATGTGATGGCCGAGGCTTGGATGACTGGTGCCAATGCCGGGCAGTTGCATGTGGATTTCAATACCGATCTGAATTTTGCCCTCTTCGGGGATACTGTCCAGCTGGCTGCCAAGGCTTATTTCCACAGGAACAATCCCGTGTTCTTCCAACGTAAGTTCCACTCCAAGCATATCTGGTGGAACGATGATGACATGTCGAAGGAAACACGTACCCGTTTGGAGGGACTCTTCAGCTATCAGAAGACAGACACACGTCTGCGAGTGGCCATCGAGGAGATACAGAACTATACCTACTATGGTATGAGTTACGACATGGTTGCTCAGTCGTCTGGTTCGACAACCAACTATGGTCGTAAGAATATGACGGCTGGCGTCTATCAGGAGTCGGGCAATATCAATATTCTTACCGCCCAGCTCCATCAGAACTTCCGTTTAGGTCCCATCAACTGGGAGAATGTCATCACCTACCAGAATAGCAGCAACAAGGAAGTACTGCCCCTGCCAGCCTGGAACATCTTCACAAACCTCTACCTGAAGTTCAAGATAGCCAAAGTGCTTGGCGTGGAACTTGGCGCTGATGCCACCTATTTCACCAAGTACTATGCACCGGACTACTGTCCGATGATCACCCAGTTTGCCGTTCAGAAAAACGAAGAGAGCCGGATTGAACTGGGCGGCTATCCCTTCGTGGACGTCTATGCGAATATGGTGCTGAAAGGTGTGCGCTTCTTCATCATGATGAGTCATGTGAACGCAGGCTCAGGCAATCGCATGAGTTTCCTGGCACCCCACTACCCCACCAACAGCGATGTGCTGCACATCGGCGTATCGTGGAACTTCTTCAACTAAACCAGTAACAGGCCGATACTAACGCAAAGCCCATATACGAAGATATTACGCGCTGTTTCTCCTAAGCAGAGATTCAGCGCTTTTCCTTGATAGATACGTTTGATTTTCAGATAGGTCAAGATATGCATCAGGAGATAGATGAAGGGGAAGACGAATGCCAACACGTGGCCGTTCATCCAAAAGGTGCCTCCCAGGATGATGGCTCCGATGCCAACACCCATATAGAGTTGAAGTCCGGCCTCAGCACCCAACTTCACGATGATGGTGTTCTTACCAGCCTCGCGGTCGTTGTCTCTGTCGCGGAAGTTATTGACGATCAACAAGGCATCGATGACCAATCCACAGGCCAGAGAGGCCAGAAACACCTGCCACGTGATGGTATGCAGTTGGACATAATAGCAACAGCAAACGGGAACGATGCCGAAGAACACTAGCACCAGCACATCGCCCAGGCCTTTGTAGGAGAAAAATGTGGTATAAAGGAAGGCGAAAACGACACATAGCGCTCCGACAATGATCATCTCCAAGCCACCAAACCAAGCCAATGGCAGACCGATGACACAGGCCAGACAGGTGGTGGCAGCAATCGCTTTCTTCATAGCGTCGAGCTTTACCCAACCCATCGCACAAGTCCTGCGAGGGCCGAGGCGCGTCTCCACATCATCAGCCCCATTAGCGAAGTCGAAGAAGTCGTTGATGAAGTTTGCATCGATCTGCATGGCAAATGAAAAAAGCAGGCACAGAAGCGCAGCCACCCAACTGAACGTACCCTCCTCATAGAAAGTCCTTGCATCAGTATAGGCTAGAGCCACACCAATCATGACCGGTACGGCTGCACCTGATAAGGTTTTCGGACGGGCCGCCAACACCCATGCCTTCGCTGAATTTGGCTTAATTATCTGTTCTTCCATCATTTTTTCATTATTTTCTTGCAAAAGTAATCAGAAAATCGTATATTTGCAAACAAAAGACATACTTTTTTATAATAACACACCAACAATGAACTATCAGTCAAGTACTCCCAGCCTCGATCTGGTGGAGTTTATCGAAACCCAGATACTCCCTCGTTACGCTGCTTTCGACCGTGCCCATAACATGGAGCATGTCACCCGAGTCATCCGCAGTTCCCTGGAACTGGTCAAGGCTACAGGAGCCGATGTCAACATGGCCTATACCATTGCCGCCTATCACGATTTGGGGATGATTGGCCATCGTGCCGACCATCACATACGAGGCGGTAAGATTCTCGCTGCCGATGCCCGCCTGAAGAAATGGTTCTCGCCCGAGCAGATCAAGATTATGAAAGAAGCCGTCGAGGATCATCGCGCCTCAGCCAGTCGGGCACCAAGAAGTATCTATGGGAAGATTGTGGCCGAGGCTGACCGCGACATAGATACGGAGACCGTTGTGCGTCGTACCGTTCAGTTCGGCCTCAGCAACTATCCTGAGATGGACAAGGAAGGGCACTGGAAACGGTTTAAGGAGCACATGGACAACAAGTACTCCAAGGAGGGTTATATCCGATTGTGGATACCCAACTCGCCCAATGCCAAGAAACTGAACGAACTGCGCGACCTCATCGCACAGCCAGATAAACTGCGCGAGGCTTTTGAGCGAGTCTTCGCTGAGGAGAGCGCTACATGAGGTACAGCCAATAAACGGCTGCCAAGATCACAATCAGTACGATCAGAACCACCGACTTGACAAAGCAGGTCGTCACCTTCTTCACAACGATGAAGGCTACCATGATGGCTACCAGTGCAAAAATGTAATATCCTATATTTCCCATCACTTAAACAATTTTCTGAATGTAACAGGGATTGGTGTCTCAAACTCCATCGGCTCACCAGTCACGGGATGACGGAAGCAGAGCAACCAGGCATGCAGACAAAGCCGATGCAGCGGATCGTCGCCATTGCCATACTTCGGATCGCCACAAACAGGATGCCCCATATCGGCTGAGTGTACTCGAATCTGATTCTTACGACCCGTTTCCAACTTAAACTCCACCAGCGAATGCTCGGTGGTTCGGTCGATTACATGGAAGTGGGTCACCGCATATTTACCTCCATTGTCTGTTGGCGATGAGTAGGTGACGTAGGCCTTATTGTCCTTCAGCCAGTTGGCGATGGTACCTTCATCCTGTTCCATCTCACCAGAGCAGACAGCCACATAGCGACGGTCATAGACGATATCATGCCAATGGTGCTCCAGTATCTGTTCAGTCTCCATATCCTTCGCATACACCATCAGTCCGCTGGTGTCACGATCCAGCCGATGCACCACATGAGCCCTGCACTTCTGGCGTGATTTCTTGAAATAGTCGTCGAGCACCGACTTCACGTTCAGACTTGAATGGCCTGCTGCCATCGACAGGATACCAATCTCCTTCTCAATCACAATGAGCCACTTGTCTTCATACACAATCTTCACGTAACGGCTCTTAAAGCCCTTCTGATTGCGTTTGGTCTTACTCACAGCCACCTTCATGCCTTTTTCAAGGGGGAAATCAAACTGTGAGACGGTCTTGCCGTTTACCTTGATGCCCCTACCCTGAAGCGTCGCCTTGATCTTCGTCTTCGACTGCTTGACATTGGCCAGAAGCCACTCCAGCAACGGCATGGGCTCCTGCACCACGAAGTGATCGTAGTCGCCCTCTTGGTTTTGTCCTGCGTTGTATCTCATTAGTAGAACTTAAAGTATCTGCGGGCGTTATAATAACTGATATCCTCCACCATACGACCAAGGATCTCCATATCGCAGGGCAAGAGGCCCTTCTCGACATCGTTGCCAAGCAGATTGCAGAGGATACGGCGGAAATACTCATGGCGAGGATAAGAGAGGAACGAGCGCGAGTCGGTGAGCATTCCAACAAAACGGCTGAGAAGACCGAGTACCGAGAGCGTGTTCATCTGACGGATCATACCATCCATCTGATCATTGAACCACCAACCGGAACCAAACTGGATCTTACCAGGCTCACCACCCTGGAAGTTGCCGAGCATCGTGGCAATCATCTCGTTGGCACAGGGGTTCAGCGTATATAATATGGTACGTGTAAGCTTACCCTTCTTGTTCAGATTATCGAGGAAGTGCGACATGGCCTTGGCCGTGTTGAACTCTCCGATGGAGTCGAAGCCTGTATCCGGACCTATCTGATTGAACATCGCTGTGTTATTGTCGCGAATAGCTCCATAGTGATACTGTTGGGTCCATCCTGCGTCTGCGTCCATCTCGCCCATCACGGTAAGGAAACAGTGCTTGAACTGGCGGACCTCAAGCTGAGACAACTGCTGACCGCGCATGGCCTTCTCAAAGATGGTCTCGATCTGCGAGTCGGTGTAAGGCTCGTCATAGAACTCCTCAAGTCCGTGGTCGGAGAGTTTCGAGCCTTGCTCAGCAAAGAAGTCATGACGCTGTTGGAGAGCGTCCACCATATCCTGGAACTTCCTGATGCTCACACCACTCACATTGCTCAGCGCCTCAACATACTTGGAGAAGTCGGCCTTCTCGATATTCATGGCCCTGTCGGGGCGCCAGGCGGGCAGCATCACAGGATCCTCATCGGCCTTGTGCTTGGCATATTCAATATGGTTGTGCAGGTCGTCAATCGGATCATCGGTAGTACACACACACTCCACCTTATAGTGCTTCATCAGACCACGGGCAGAAAACTCGGGGCTCTTCAGTTTCTCGTTACACTCGTCATAGATCTCACGAGCCGTCTTCGGAGAGAGCAGCTTTTCGATGCCGAAGGCCGTCTTCAGTTCCAGATGCGTCCAGTGGTACAGCGGATTACGGAAACAATAGGGCACTGTTTCAGCCCACTTCTCAAACTTCTCCCAGTCCGAGGTGTCCTTACCCGTGATAAACCGCTCCTCGATGCCATTAGTACGCATGGCACGCCACTTATAGTGGTCGCCACCCAACCACAACTCTGTGATGCTCTTAAACCTGTGGTCGTTGGCCACCATCTCAGGAATCAGATGACAATGATAGTCGATGATAGGCAGATGGGCAGCATGGTTGTGATACAAGTCTTGAGCCACCTTGGTCTCCAGAACGAAGTTATCGTCGTTGAATTGTTTCATAAGTTTATTGTTCTAAAGTTCAAATTTTCCGCAAAGATACTACTTTTTTGTGAAACTTTCATTATCTTTGCAGAAAATATGCAATTAAACGCTTAAAATACATGCGCAGCAAAGTACTACTCATCTATACTGGAGGTACCATCGGTATGAATCGCAACCCTCAGACGGGTGCCTTGGAACCCTTCGACTTCGAGCACCTGATTGTCCATGTGCCCGAACTGAAGCAGTTTGATACAGAGATAGACACTTATCAGTTTGCCCCTCCTATCGACTCCAGCGACATGACACCTGCCCGATGGACTGACATCTCGCACTGCATAGCCGACCACTACGACGACTACGATGGTTTCGTGGTGCTCCACGGCACAGATACGATGGCCTATACCGCCTCTGCCCTCTCCTATATGCTTGAGAACCTCACGAAGCCCGTCATCTTTACGGGCTCGCAACTGCCTATTGGCCAGCTGCGCACTGATGGTAAGGAGAACCTGATCACCGCTGTTGAAATAGCTGCTGCGAAGAATCAGGAGGGCCATGCCCTTGTGCCCGAGGTGGGCATCTACTTCGGAGGTCACCTGCTGCGTGGTAACCGCACCACCAAACAGAGTGCCGAGGAGTTTAACGCCTTCGAGTCGTTCAACTATCCCCACCTGGTGGATGCAGGGGTCAACATCACCTATCACAGTGACCGTATCCTGAAGCCAGACTTCTCAAAGCCCATGAAGCCCCACTTCCGCCTCGACAACAATGTCATCATCTTCTCGCTCTTCCCGGGCATCCGTGAAGACCTGATACGCCATATCATCCACACCCCCAACCTGAAGGCTATCGTGATGCGTACCTTCGGATCGGGCAACGCCCCTCAGAGTCCCTGGCTGCTCAATGCCTTAAGAGAAGGAACACGTAACGGCAAGGTGATTGTCAACATCAGCCAGTGCCTGCAAGGTGCTGTTGAGATGAGCCGATACGA
>CAMKUA010000047.1:0-15541 GCA_946415825.1 uncultured Prevotella sp.
GGCCTGGGTGAAGGAGAACGAGCCCGACCTCTATAATAATATATATAAGGTGATGTTGCCTGGTGACTATATCGCCATGCGCCTGAGTGGGGTGGCTAACACAACGGTCAGTGGTCTGTCAGAGGGTATGTTCTGGGACTTCAAGAATAACCAGGTGGCTGACTTCCTGATGAAGTACTATGGATTTGACAGTTCTCTGATTGCCGACATCGTTCCTACCTTCGCTGAGCAGAGTGTGGTGAGTGCAGAGGCAGCTGCTGAGTTAGGTCTGAAGGCAGGTACGCCCATTACCTACCGTGGTGGTGACCAGCCGAACAATGCTTTGTCGTTGAATGTGCTGAATCCTGGTGAGATTGCTGCGACAGCTGGTACATCGGGTGTGGTCTATGGTGTGCTCGGTGAGGTGAACTACGACAAACAGAGTCGTGTGAATACCTTTGCTCACGTGAACCATACGGCAGACCAGACACGTCTGGGCGTTTTGTTGTGCATCAACGGTACGGGTATCCTGAATGCATGGACGCACCGTAACATTACGCCTGAGATTGGCTATGCTGAGATGAACGATCTGGCAGCATCAGTGCCCATCGGTAGTGAGGGCGTGACCATCATCCCCTTCGGAAATGGTGCAGAGCGTGTGTTGGAAAACAAGGAAATCGGTTGCTCGATCAATGGTCTGAACTTCAATAAGCACAACAAGGCTCACTTGGTTCGTGCTGCTCAGGAGGGTATCGTCTTCTCGTTCTGCTATGGCATGGAGATCATGCAGCAGATGGGTATGGACATCAAGAAAATCCATGCCGGTAAGGCTAACATGTTCCTGAGTCCGCTGTTCCGTGATACGCTGGCAGGTGTGAGTGGCGCTACCATCGAACTCTATGATACCGATGGTTCTGTAGGTGCTGCCAAGGGTGCTGGTATCGGTGCTGGTATCTATGCCAACGCTGATGAGGCCTTCGCATCGCTGGAGAAGTTGCAGGTGATTGAACCCGATGCAGCCCACCGTGCAGAGTATCAGGCTGCTTATGCTGCTTGGAAAGCTACATTGGAAAAGAATATTTAAAGTAAAGAAAAACCCTCGCCAATTGGCGGGGGTTCTTTCTTATATTAAACTAAAGTAGATTGATACCACTGGAATAATTTGGCGACACCCTCTTCAATTTCGACTTTGTGTGTCCAACCAAGGGAGTGGAGTTTCGAAACATCGATGAGCTTGCGCATCGTGCCATCAGGCTTAGAAACATCAAACTCTACCTCGCCCTCAAAGCCTACAGCCTTTACTACCAATTCTGACAGTTCACGAATGGTGAGCTCTTTGCCTGTGCCCACATTGATGTGACAGTTGCGGATTTCGCCCAACTTAGGAATGGCTCCACCACGACCGGCAGAGTGGTTGCGGTCAACGGCACCATCGGTTGAGGCTCCGAAGTGAACTGAAGAATACTTCTCGATACCAATGATGTCGCTGAAGTTGACGTTCAACAATACATGAACTGAGGCATCGGCCATATCCTCGCTCCAAAGGA
This sequence comes from uncultured Prevotella sp., assembly GCA_946415825.1. Taxonomy (GTDB): domain Bacteria; phylum Bacteroidota; class Bacteroidia; order Bacteroidales; family Bacteroidaceae; genus Prevotella. Next base: position 1,527 of record CAMKUA010000047.1, read on the forward strand.
ATTCACGAAGAGGCGTTCCTGTTCCCCATAGCACCACCTTATTATTATATATACCATATTTGGCCAAAAGGTCGAGAACCTTTTGAGATTGAACATTGAACATTGAACATTGAACATCCTTGGACGAGCCAAGCGGCAAAGCCGAGCAAAGGCCTGCGCCAGTGACACCTTCGACGGGGCGTTTGTTCAGGTCGATGGCAATCTTATCCCAGGCTCCGTCGTGGATGAGTTTAGCCAGATAGACCTTGCGCATCATGGCCGGCATCACATGGGAGTTCTCCAAATGGAAATTGTCGTTAGGCCCATAGAGGTTGGTGGGCATCACGGCGATATAGTTGGTGCCATACTGAAGGTTATAACTTTCGCACATCTTCAGACCGGCAATCTTGGCAATGGCATATTCTTCGTTGGTATATTCCAAGGGCGATGTCAGCAGACAATCTTCCTTCATCGGCTGGGGTGCATTCTTGGGGTATATGCAAGTTGAACCTAAGAATAGCAACTTTTTGACACCGTGAGCATAGGCCTCAGAGATGACATTGCACTGGATCTTCATGTTCATCATGATGAAGTCAGCACGATAGAGTGAGTTGGCCATGATGCCGCCTACAAAGGCTGCGGCTAACACCACAGCATCCGGCTTTTCTTCATCGAAGAACTTTTTCACAGCCACCTGATCGGTAAGGTCCAACTCCTTATGACTGCGGCCTACAAGATTAGTATAGCCTCGTTGAAGGAGATTATTCCAAATAGCGGAACCCACAAGGCCGTGGTGTCCCGCCACGTATATTTTAGATGATGGATCCAGCATAATTCTCAACTATTCCTCCATCTGGGCTTTGATGAATAACTTCTTCACGAACTTCATGTCGTGCTTCACCATGATCTTAACAAGATCCTCGAAGGATGTCTTCTGTGGGTTCCAACCCAACTTAGCCTTGGCCTTAGCGGGGTTGCCCAGCAACTGGTCAACCTCGGCAGGACGGAAATATTTGGGATCGACCTCTACCAGCAACTTGCCTGTAGCCTTGTCGTATCCCTTCTCGTCAACACCATCACCACGCCACTCGAGTTCGATGCCCACCTCCTTGAAGGCGAGAGTCGTAAACTCACGGACGGTATGGTATTCGCCAGTGGCAATGACAAAGTCATCAGGTTCGGGCTGTTGCAAGATGAGCCACATACACTCGATATAGTCCTTGGCATAGCCCCAGTCACGGAGTGAGTTCAGATTGCCGAGATAGAGTTTGTCCTGATAACCCTGAGCAATACGTGAAGCGGCCAATGTAATCTTACGTGTAACGAAGTTCTCGCCTCGGCGCTCACTTTCGTGGTTGAAAAGGATGCCATTACAGCAGAACATACCGTATGACTCGCGGTAGTTCTTCATGATCCAGAATCCATAGAGCTTGGCTACTGCATAGGGCGAACGGGGGTAGAATGGGGTGGTCTCAGACTGCGGAATCTCCTGTACCTTACCATAGAGTTCTGAAGTGGAAGCCTGATAGATGCGGCAGGTCTTGTCCAGTCCGCAGATGCGCACAGCCTCCAACAGGCGCAGCACACCATCGGCATCAACATCAGCTGTGTATTCGGGTACATCGAATGACACCTTCACATGACTTTGTGCAGCCAGATTATAAATCTCAGTTGGCTTAACCTCACCTATGACACGAATCAGTGATGAAGAGTCGGTCATGTCTGCCCAATGCAGATTGACCAGACGTTTCTTCTTCATGTCGCGAACCCACTCGTCGAGATAAAGGTGTTCGATACGACCTGTATTGAATGAGGACGAACGTCTGAGCAGACCATGGACCTCATATCCTTTTTCGATGAGGAATTCAGCCAAGTACGAACCGTCCTGACCTGTGATACCAGTGATAAGAGCAACTCTTTTATCCATATTTGAAATAATTAATTGTTTCCGGAAAATTGTTTGATGCGCTGTTCCTCAGATAACTTACAGATCAGCAGCGTGTCATTGTTCTCAGCAACGATATAACCGTCGAGCCCCTGAATCACCACTTTCTTTTCCTGGGTGGTGTGAACAATGCAGTTGTGACTCTCAAAAATGTCGATGGCCGGACCTATGCATACATTACCATAAAGATCCTTCTTGCTTTGCTCGTGCAGAGATCCCCAGGTGCCTAGGTCGCTCCAACCAAAGTCGGCCGGACAAACGAAGATCTCCTCGGCTTTCTCCATGATGGCATAGTCAACAGAAATGTTCTCGCATTCGGGGAACAAACGGTCGATGGATTCCTGTTCTTTATCCGTTCCATAAATGGGTAGCAGCGATTCGAAGATCTTGGCCATTGAAGGCTGATAGACACGGAAAGCATTAACAATCGTATTCACATTCCAGATGAAGATACCGGCATTCCAGTAGAAATTGTTTTTCTTGATATATTCCTGTGCAGTCTCGAAATTGGGCTTCTCATGGAAGGAGTCCACTCGAAAAATCTCCTTGTTTCGGAGTGAACTGGTACTGAGGTCGGCCTGAATGTAACCATAGCCTGTTTCTGGACGGTTGGGTTTCATACCCAGTGTGACGATGGCATCCGTCTCGCTGGTGAAGACCGTACACTCCTTGATAACGCGCTGGAACTCAGTCGTATTGGTGACTATATGGTCGCTCGGGGTTACCACCACATTGGCTTTGGGATCCTTCGACTTGATGCGCCAGCTGACGTAGGCTATACAGGGAGCTGTGTTACGGCGGCAAGGCTCACGGAGCACATTGCAGGCAGGGATGTTGGGCAGTTGCTCCCTAACAATCGAGGCATATTTCTGGTTGGTTACTACCCAGATATTCTCGGGCTTCACAAAGTCACCAAACCTCTCTACTGTCAACTGTAGTAAGGTCTTACCAACACCGAGCACATCAATAAACTGCTTCGGATTCTCCGTTGTGCTCATGGGCCAAAAGCGGCTACCTATGCCTCCGGCCATAATTACCAGATGATTGTTAGTTCTCGCCATATCTTCAAAACTGCTATAATAATCGGCAAAGATACAATAATTCTGGGATAAACAAGAATTTTTAAGGGAAAAAACTTATTTTTATGTAAGTTTCTTGTATTTTTGTGTGTCAGCTCTTCTGTTTTTTCTTCATCCACGTCTTGATGCCGAAATAAATGACAGCAAGGGCAATCAGTCCGAAAATGGCAATCTTGATGTATTCCGCATATTCGCTGATCTTGTCGTTGAGCTGATCTTCGGGTACGATAGCATGCAGATACCAACCTAGGATAGCCAAGACACTATGCCAACCACCGGCACCAATGGTGGTAAACAAGATGAACTTTCCGTAGTTCATCCTTGCCAGTCCGGCAGGAATGGATATCAGATGGCGGATGACGGGAACGAAACGGCCAGTTAATGTTGCAGCCACACCGTGTTCGTCAAAATATTTCTCACTTCGCTCTACTTTCTCCTGATTCAATAGACACATCTTACCCCATTTGCTGTTGGCAAACTTATACACCACCGGACGGCCTACATAGAGGGCTACGAAGTAGTTGATGCTGGCACCGATATCAGCACCAAGCGTGGCGAATAATATCACCAGGAAAACATTCAGAGAACCACTGGCAGCATGGTAGGCTGCAGGGGTGACTACAAACTCTGAAGGTACTGGAACGACCGTACTTTCCAACAGCATGAGTATGAAAATCGTGGGGTACCAGCCTAAACTGTTTAATATGTTTGTGATGAAGTTCATGCCTCTGGGCTTTTATAATTTAAAATGAAATTGTAATAGTTGTGGGGATCCATGCCTTCGGGGAAGAGTCGTCCCAATACGATTTTGGCCTCCTTGGGATTCTTATCAACTGCTATCTTCAGATATTTCATAAATTCGTCTTCCTTTTTCAAGGCTACGCAACAAAGAGCCATATAGGAATAGCCCTCATTCCAATCTTCATCCGCATCTTTAAAGAGTTGCTTCAGAAGCCTATAGGCAGGGGTGACAAGATGGTTCTCGAAGAGGGAGACAATGACCCGTAGCATGGTCTTTTCCATGTTGTCAGAAAGGCGCATGGCCCTTTTAAAGGCTATATTTGCATCTTCCAGTCTTTTGTTTTGAAGCAGGATATGTCCCCTGATAACCTCAAAACTGGCATGATCGCACTCCAAATCCAGTGTCTTGTCCAGATAGTCCATCGCTTTCTCAACCTCCTCCATCTCACCATAGGTGAAGGCAATTTCCTGATAGATTTCGACCCTGTAGGGAGAATGATTATCTGTTGCCAGTTTCTCGGCATGAAGAAGGGCTTTCAAGGCCTCGGACTGTCTATCGAGGTTGATCATGCAAATGCCCAGATGTAAGAATCCAAATTCGTCATTGGGCATCACTTCCGTGTATCGCTCGAAAAAAGTCAGGGCCGATTCGTAGTTGCCCAGACTATACAGACTATTGGCCTTTTGAAGCAGACTCTCGGGATCGTTCGGGTTGATGGCGATAGCATATTCACTGCTGGTGATGGCAGCGTTGAAGTCTTCATTCATGTACTGTGACGAAGCCAGGGCATTCCAGTATGAAATGGAGTAGGGGTTGTGATCGACGAGTTCGTTGAAGATGCGCTCACTATCCTTGTATTTCCCTAAGCCAAACAGTGTCCGGGCCATCAGTTCCTTGAATTCGTCAGATTCGTCTCCCTTTGAACGACCAATCCATATGATAGCCTTCTCATGGGCATTATAGTCGGAGAAGAGACTGGCTACGTCATAGACATAGTCAGCCCATCCGTCGGGCATAATCTCCTTCATCTTTTCCATGAAAAAGGTATCGGCCTCCTCAATCTTACCTTCGTGAATCATAATCTCACCGTACAGATAGAAAGCCTCTTGCTGGTCAACGGCCATCATATGACCAGCATATTCCCTTGCGGTGTCGTAGTCCTTTTTGGTCATTGCCTCTCGGGCTCTGTAAAGTATAGGTCCTACCGCATCGGGATTATATTCCACTGCCAGATTGATGGCACGTTCCGCTTCCTCGGGCCTGTCGCTAAATTGGTAATAGTCGGCTATGTCGGCCAGGTCGTCGGCATCCATAAAAAAGCCGTTACCTTGCTTGACAGCCTCCTCGTACTGACTGAGAAGGTGTTTGAATTTCTTGGTTTTGAAATATTCTTGGTTGTTATCTATCATGTACGCTTATACTTTCAGACCAACAGTCTTGTTGAAGACGGGGTTTTCGGGTGTAGAGTCTGAGTCGGGTGTGAAGTAGCCGATGCGTTGGAACTGCAGATATGTCAGCGGTTTCTGATCTGCTGCAAAGGGCTCGATATAGCAGTTCTTCAATACACAGAGCGAATCGGGGTTGATGATCTGCTTCATCGCTGTCACTGCGTCACAGTTCTGAGCCTCGCGGATGGCTGCCATTTCGTCGCGTGGGTTCTCCACCTTCCACAGACGGTCATAAAGACGAACCTCAGCCTTTACGGCATGGGCACAACTCACCCAGTGCAGGGTCTTACCCTTGATCTTACGGTTAGAACCGGGCAGACCACTACGTGACTCAGGATCGTAGGTGCAATAGATGGTCGTTACGTTACCGTTCTCATCTTCGTCACAGGGATGCTCTTCATCACATTTGATGATATAGGCATTCTTCAGTCGAACCTCCTTGCCAGGTGCCAGACGCATGAATTTCTTCTCGGCCTCCTTCATGAAGTCGCTGCGCTCAATCCATAATTCACGGCTGAACTCAATGGTATGTGTGCCATCGGCCTCATTCTCTGGATTGTTCACGGCCGTTAACTGCTCTACCTGACCTTCCGGGTAGTTGGTGATGACAACCTTCACCGGATCCAGTACAGCACTTACACGAATGGCACGGGCGTTCAGGTCATCGCGCACCGCACTCTCCAGCAGAGCCATGTCGTTGAGGGCATCGATCTTGGTATAGCCAATCTTGTCGATGAAGTTCACGATACTCTCAGGGCTGTAGCCACGACGACGGAAACCGCAGATGGTCGGCATACGGGGATCGTCCCAACCGTTCACCAGTTTCTCGTTGACCAATGCCAGCAGATTGCGTTTCGACATCAGCGTGTAGTTCAGGTTCAGCTTGTTGAACTCGGTCTGACGGGGACGGTTGTCCTCAATATTATCCGTCTCGCCCTTCCATTCCTTCATCCAGGTAACGAACAGATCGTAAAGGGGGCGATGCTCTACAAACTCGAGTGTACACCATGAATGAGTAACTCCCTCGAGGTAGTCGCTCTGACCATGGGTGAAGTCGTACATGGGATAGGCGTTCCACTTATTGCCCGTACGGATATGTGGGATATTGAGAACACGATAGATCAGCGGGTCACGGAACAGCATGTTGGGGTGAGCCATGTCGATCTTTGCACGTAGCACCAGTGTACCGGGCTCGCACTTGCCGCTGTTCATAAACTCGAACAGCTTCAGGTTCTCCTCCACAGGGCGATCACGGAAAGGACTGTTTGTACCTGGACTGGTGGTCGTTCCCTTCTGCTGGGCAATAACCTCCGAACTCTGTTCGTCAACATAGGCACGGCCCTGTTTGATAAGCCATACGGCAAAGTCCCAGAGCTCCTGAAAGTAGTCACTGGCATAATACACATTGGCCCACTGGAATCCGAGCCACTTGATATCGTTCTCGATACTCTCGATATATTCCGTATCTTCCTTGATGGGGTTGGTGTCGTCGAAACGGAGATTGCAGGTGCCGCCATATTTCTTGGCCAGACCGAAGTCGATGGCGATAGCCTTGGCATGACCGATGTGCAGATAGCCATTGGGCTCTGGTGGAAAACGCGTCTGTAATCTGCCGCCGTTCTTGCCTTCTGCCAGATCGTCAATCACCTTCTGTTCGATGAAACTCACCGATTTTCTCTCCTCGTTATTCAGATTCTTCTCTTCCATATCTTTTTACTATTACTTAATTCCACGTTTGTTAAGGGCTTGCGAATACTTTGCCGCGTTCCTCAGGTGTTCGCTGTAGGTCTTGGCAAAGTTGTGCGTACCAGAGAAATCCTCCTTGGCACACATATAGAGGTAGTTGTGATCCACCCTGTTGAGCACGGCATCAATACCTGCTACCGAGGCTATCTTGATGGGGCCAGGCGGTAATCCTGCGTTCATATAGGTATTGTAAGGACTGTTGGTTTTCAGCATGTCATTGTAAATACGCTTCAGGGCAAAGTCCTTCAGGGCGAACTTCACGGTGGGGTCGGCCTGTAATGGCATGCCTACTTTGAGTCTGTTCAGATACATACCGGCTATCATGGGTTTTTCACCGTTGTTGGCCGTTTCCTCATCGATGATGCTGGCTACGGTACACACCTCGACGGGGGTCAGACCCAGTGCCTCGGCCTTGGCCTTGCGCTCTTCATTCCAGAAACGGTCGTGCTCCTTCTTCATGCGTGCCAACAAGTGCTCCAGCGAGGTGTTCCAATACACTTCGTAGGTGTTGGGCACGAACAGGGCGGGAATCGTAGCGGTATCGTATCCTTGTTTGGCGCAGAAATCATTGTCGCTGAGCAAGATGGCCACTACGGCACTGTCGAGCATCAGTTTGCGCGAGAGGGCACCTGCCAGTCTGTCCATCGTCCGGCTCTCGGGGATGGTGAGTTTGACGGGCGCCTGATGTCCGTTCTTCATATTCCTGAAGATGTTTATCACACTGGTGTTGGGTTCAATGGCATAGCGTCCTGTCTTGATGTGACTGGAGTAGTTGCTAAAGCGAGCCAGCGTGTTAAACGCCATCAGTCCAACGTTCGTCACCATCGGTTTCAGTTTTACCTTGATGGAGTCGGAGGTGTCATCGCTGTCGATATACACGTATTGTGTCGTGTCACCCTTGGCGAAATCAGCCATATAACAATAGTAGATTGCACCAATCAGACAGAGCAGACAAACCGCCGCAGCCACCAGATAGTATTTCGGGTTGACCTGTTTCATATCACTTGATTACTAAAATCGTGTGCAAAGTTACAACATTTTACGCTCATTTTCTTCTATTACTCGAAAAAATTTTCTACCTTTGCAACAAATTGATGAATTATGAAACTTAGTTTTTCGATACAATACGGTACGCAATGGGGCGAAAACCTCCATATTATCATCAGATATATCAGTGCTGACGGGACTTGTAAACAGTATAATCTGCTGATGACTACTGACGACGGTACCCAATGGACGCTTGAGACGGCAGCCCTTGAATCGCGCCAGCATCCTATCTCGACCTTCACCTATTATTATCAGGTGGAAGACGGTGAGGGTAGGGTGATGCGTAGGGAATGGACCCAGGTGCCCAGAACTTATCCTTTCGACTCGTCGAAGAGTTATATCCTCTCCGATCAGTGGCGTGATATCCCCCTTCAGCACCACCTCTACTCAAGTGCCTGTCGCATCATGAACGGACTGCCGGTGGGTGAAGAGGTGCAACCCATCCGTATGCCGCTCTATCGTAAAACGATTCTATTCCGTGTTTCAGCCCCCCAGTTGATCAGTGGTCAGTCGGTGGCTCTCTTGGGCAGTCATCCCACACTTGGCGGTTGGAATCCCACGCGATTCCTCCGTATGGAGCACTTGGGACAGTGCGAGTGGATGCTCTCGGTAAATGTTGATTCCATCTTGTTGCCGCTGGAGTATAAGTTCGTGATTATCGATGAGCAGACGAATACCCTGGTAGCCTGGGAGGAAGGCGACAACCGTGTGGTAGAGGGAATTGACGGTCTTTCCACACCCGATGCCCAACTGCGCGATGGTTCTGTGTTGGTGCTCTATGGTGAAGGACTGCGTGTGAAGGAGCATACCTGGCGGGCTGCTGGTGTGGTGGTGCCCGTGTTCTCATTGCGGAGTGCCCATTCCTATGGCGTGGGTGACTTCGGCGATCTGAAACTGATGGTGGACTGGGCTGTGGAAACGGGTATGAAAGTCATTCAGCTGTTGCCTGTCAACGATACTACCACGACGCGTCATTGGAACGATTCCTATCCCTATAACATCGTTTCGGCCTTTGCCCTCCATCCGCATTATCTGGATCTGGAGGAACTGGGCACACTGAAGAGCAAGACCAAGATGACAGCCTATCACCGTCAGCGTCAGGAACTGAACGCGCTCAACTATTCTGACTACGAGGCAGTGGATCGCGTGAAATCAGACTATATCCATGAACTCTTTGCCGAGCGAGGTCAACAGACACTCGACTCGAAGGAGTTTAAACAGTGGTTTGCTGAGAATAAGGATTGGTTGGAGTCGTATGCCAAATGGCTTTCCGGACCTGTCGAAGAAATCTACTTTACGCAGTACCACCTCCATCGCCAACTGAAGGCAGCAGCCGATTATGCACGTTCGAAGGGTGTGATCCTGAAGGGCGATGTGCCCATTGGCGTGAATCGTGAGAGTGTGGAAACGGTCGTCCATCGCGATTTGTTTAATATGGATTGCTCTACGGGAGCGCCTCCTGATACCTTCTCTCAGAACGGACAGAACTGGGGCTTCCCAACTTACAATTGGAATAGCAAGGGTATGATTGATATCGTGGACTGGTTCCATCGTCGTCTGCGTTGGATGGAGCAGTATTTCGATGCCATCCGTATTGACCACGTGCTGGGTTTCTTCCGTATCTGGGAGGTGCCTCAGGATGCTGTGTTCGGACTGTTGGGCCACTTCTCGCCTGCCTTGCCGCTCACCTCGGGAGAGATTGAATACTTCGGACTCCCCTTCAGGAAGGAACTGCTGACCCGTCCGTTTATCAACGATCGTGTGCTCAATCGCCTGTTTGGCATCCATGCCCAGTTTGTGCGTGAGAATTTCCTCATCCCTCGTGCCTATGGTCTTTACGACTTGCGTTCGGAGTATGACACCCAGCAAAAGGTGAAGGTTCACTTCGAGGGTAGGGGTGATGAGAACAGTCTGTGGATCCGTGATGGACTCTACCGGCTCATCAGTGATGTGCTCTTCGTGGAGGATCCTCACCAGCAAGAGATGTATCATCCGCGTATCGGGGCTTATCAGGAACCTGTCTATGAGGCACTGACGACTGAGGAGAAAGATGCCTACATGCGTCTGTACAATAACTTCTTCTACCAGCGCCACAACTTCTTCTGGGGGCAACAGGCCATCCAGAAACTGACCTCGATTTTCAGTCATACGCACATGCTCTGTTGTGCTGAGGATCTGGGTATGTTACCCGATTGTGTGCAACCTGTGCTCGACCAGTTGCGTATCCTGACGCTCGAAATCCAGTCGATGCCCAAGCAGACGGGTTATGAGTTTGCCCACCTCGACGGTAATCCCTACCGCAGTGTGGCCACCTTCTCTACCCACGATATGTCGCCCTTGCGCCTGTGGTGGGAAGAGAATCCTGAGCGTACCCAACGCTATTACGTATCGATGCTACAGAAACAGGGGAGGGCGCCCGAGCATCTGCCTGCCCATCTGGCAGAGGAGATTATTGCGCGCCATCTCTATTGTCCGTCGATGCTCTGTATGCTCTCCATACAAGACTGGTTGGCTATGGATGGCGAGCTGCGTTCGAAACATGTACGCGATGAACGTATCAACGTGCCCAGCGACCCCTATAACCACTGGAAGTATCGCATGCATCTCAATATCGAGGAACTGATAGCAGCCTCTAAATATAATAATAAGGTACGCACGATGATAAGTCGCTCGAAACGATAGGCGGGAGTTGATAGTTGACAGCTGATAGCTGATAGTTGATAGTGGATAGTTATGATGACCTATAGCACATATATATTTGATCTGGATGGGACGCTGTTGGATACGTTGGGAGATCTGGCAGCTTCGGTGAACTTTGCCTTGCGAGAGCATGGTATGCCTGAACATTCGATAGATGATGTGCGCAGTTTTGTGGGCAATGGGGTGAGACTGCTGATGGAACGGGCCATTCCTGATGGAACTGACAATCCAGACTATGAGGCCACCTTTGCCACCTTCCGTCAGTATTATATGGCACATTCGCTCGACACGACGAGGCCTTACGATGGTGTTCCCGAGGCGTTGAGGGAACTGAGGAATCGTGGTTGTCAGTTGGCGGTGGTGAGTAATAAGATGATGGCTGCCACGCAGGAGCTCATCCGTCATTTCTTCCCCGATACTATCGCTGTGGCTATCGGTGAGCACGAGGCTGAAGGCATCCGTAAGAAACCGGCACCAGATACCGTCTTCGCAGCACTCAGGGAATTGGGAGTGGGACAGGAAGGAGCCGTTTATGTGGGTGACAGCGATGTGGATATCCGGACAGCCGAGAACGCCGGACTGCCTTGTATCTCTGTACTTTGGGGCTTTCGCGACAAGGATTTCCTGATAAAACATGGAGCGAAGACTCTCATCTCCGCTCCCTCCGAATTATTATAGACTCTGTAGTCTCGCTATATATTTCCCAAGGATATCAAACTCCAGGTTCACCACCGTTCCCACTTTGATATCACAGAAGTTGGTGTGCTCAAAGGTGTAGGGGATAATCGCCACCTGGAAGGTGTTCGACGTGGGATTGCATACTGTCAGCGACACACCGTTCACCGTTACCGAACCCTTATCCACCGTAAAGTAGCCCTTCTTGGCCATCTCGCGGTTCTCTGGATACTCAAAGGTAAAGTAAGTACTGCCGTCTGCATCCTTCATGTCGATACACTTGGCTGTCTCATCGACATGGCCCTGTACGATATGACCGTCCAAACGACCGTTCATCAGCATCGAGCGCTCCACGTTCACCTTGTCGCCCACCTCGAGCAGTCCGAGGTTCGAACGCTCCAGCGTCTCTTTCATGGCTGTCACCACGTAGGTGTTGTCCTTGATGCTCACCACCGTCAGGCACACGCCATTATGAGCCACACTCTGGTCGATCTTCAACTCACCGACAAACGAGCACGTCAGTGTAAAATCAATATTCTCGCGGTCTTTCTTAATCGCTACAACAGTAGCAAACTCTTCGATAATTCCAGAAAACATATCTATCAACTATTAACTATAAACTGTCAACTAAAAAACGGGTTGCGTGCCGATGATTTGGTGAAAACTCCTGTTTCACACGATGTGGGTGCTCCCTGCTGTTGTAATCCACCGGCATTACTGCTCTTCCCGAAGGAATGATTGTGGCCCGCCATTGGCAAGGGAAACAATCCCGATGTTTTTTTGTTAATGTAGAGTATCCCGATCTATGCGGCACGACCCGTATTTGAGTGCAAATATAAGCATTTTCTTCGAATAATCCAACTAATTCCAAGAAAAATATATATCTTTGCAAAAAATTAAGGATTTTATGGCAAAGAATATCTGTATCTTGGCGGGTGCAAGACCCAATTTCGTGAAAGTGTCTCCTCTGGTGCGAGCCATCAGTCAGCGTCAGGATGCTGAGTGTCTGCTGGTCTATGCGGGGCGTGAGGATGACCCTACGCTCGAAGCCTCGCTCTTCGACGACCTCCAGATGCCCCGTCCGCAGTACTATCTCGGAGTGGACTCAACGAGTCTGAACGAGATTACCAGTCAGGTGATGGCTGCCTTCGATCGTTTCCTCGACGAGCATGCTGTCGATGTGGTGATTGTGGTCGATGACCTGGCCTCGACAATGGCGGCAGCCATCGTCACTAAGAAGCGTGCCATCCGTCTGGCTCATCTCGTGGCTGGCACGCGCTCCTTTAATATCAACATGCCCAAGGAGATCAATCGTCTGGTGATCGATGCCCTCAGCGACTATCTCTTCACTGCTGGCGTGCGCTCAACAGGCATCGCCACCCGTGAGCAGAGTGAGCAGTCGCAGACCTATATGGTGGGTAATATCCTGATGGATACGTTGCGCTTCAACTACAACCGTCTGCGCAAACCAGCGCTCGATATCAAGGAGGGAGAGTACCTCGTCTTTACCCTTAACCGTAAGGTGCTTATCGCTGATAATGAAAACCTTACCAAGATGACAAAGGCTATCTGTGAGGCTGCTGGCGACCTGCCTGTGATAGCCCCTCTGCGTGGTCTTGCACGAGAGGCCATCAACCGTCTGAACACGAATTTCCAAGTTGTCGATCCGCTGTCTTATCTTGAGTTTGGCTGGCTCACAGCCCACGCCAAAGGTGTGATTACCGACTCGGGCAATGTGGCTGAAGAGGCTACCTTCAATAGTGTGCCCTGTATCACACTCAACGATTACACAGAACATCAGGAAACGGTTTCTGTGGGTTCTAATGTGCTCGTGGGTGAAGATCCGGAACGACTTGCTGAGGCTGTTGCTCAGATGGTGAGGGGAGAATGGAAAAAATGCGCTCTGCCTGACCGTTGGGATGGTCGAACGGCAGATCGCATTCTCCAGATTCTTGTTAGCTGATAGTTGATAGTTTATAGTGAATAGTTATGATTACTATTGCGGGCTGATTGCGGGCTTGCAAGGAAATCATAACTATAAACTATCCACTATAAACTATTCACTATAACCTCAGCTATCCACTCCTAGTAATTCTCAGCCTTTACCTGGAAGTAAGCCTGTGGGTGGTTGCACACCGGGCACTCCTCGGGCGCCTTCTTGCCAATCACGATGTGTCCGCAGTTAGAGCACTGCCAGATCACGTCATTGTCCTTTGAGAACACGCGCTCCTTATTAATATTATTGAGCAGCTTGCGATAGCGGGTCTCATGCTCCTTCTCGATGGCACCCACTGCCTCAAACTTCTCAGCAATCTCATCGAAGCCCTCCTCGCGAGCCTCCTGAGCCATACGGGCATACATGTCTGTCCATTCGAAGTTCTCGCCATTGGCTGCTGCCTCCAGGTTCTCGGGTGTGCTCTTGATGGCACCACCCTCCAGCAACTTGAACCACATCTTGGCGTGTTCCTTCTCGTTGGCTGCTGTCTCTTCAAAGATGGCTGCTATCTGTACGTAGCCGTCTTTCTTGGCCTTCGAAGCCCAGTAGGTGTACTTGTTGCGTGCCTGACTCTCACCTGCGAATGCTTCCTGCAGGTTTTTCTCTGTTTTTGTACCTTTCAGTTCCTTCATAATCGTATTTGTTTTAGTTGGGTAAA
>CAMKUA010000048.1:0-15190 GCA_946415825.1 uncultured Prevotella sp.
CAAAGGTAAAGACTATAGAAATAGCCTGCAAGGCGTCAGAGCGGATACGCTTACCAAATTAGTAGAGGTTTGGTAGAGGATTAGTAGAACTTTAGTAGAGGGTTAGTAGAACTTGATTTTTGCGTAAGTATCTATATATGAGCAAGAAACCTTCAGTTTAGTAGAACTTGAAGGCAAAAACCGAATTTTTGCACAAAAAAAACTTTTCAGAGGCGTTTATTTGCACGGCTCAGATTTTATTAGTACCTTTGCAGGCAGAAAAGTGAGGTGAGAAGATTGTTCATATAAAAATCAACCAAAAAATTAACTAAATAATGAAAATTACATTATTGAAAATCTCTCGCAAGAAAGAGGTTATCAACCGTCTTGACCTGCGAGAAGTGGCGGACTTGATTCGCCAGAACCCAGAAAAGGATCAGGTGTTTAACGTACGCCTGAACTATCAGTTCCTGAAGCCCCAGAGGTTGAACGACGGCAGAATCATCGTTGACGAGCAGAAGCATACGGTAAACCTGCCCCGTATCCTCTTCGCTGCTGAGTGCGTGAACTACAAGGAGATTCAGAAAGGACTGAAATACAACGGATTGGTGGTAGTCGAGGTGAATGGGCTGAAGACTTATGAGGAGGCAGTGACCATCAGGAACCAGGCTGCAAGGATGGACGAGACGGTGATGGCCTTTCTGGGGGCATCGGGTATGAGCGTGAAGATTGTGTGCCGAGGCGAGATGTTTGAAGGGAAACCCATGCCAAAGGGCGAAAAGGGCATCCGCCAGTTTCATAAGAACCTATACGAAACGGCCCGCAGAGCCTACCAGAACCAGTTTGGCATCGACATCGAGTATCTGGAGCCTCTCTTGGAGCGCACCATCTATCTGAGTGCCGACCCTGAGATGTACTTCAATCCGGAGGCCAGAGCTTTCAAGGCTGATGCAGAGAAGCACGACCAGCCTGAGCCTGCCAGGATTTCGTGGGAGAGCGACATGCTGATGCCCGGTCGCACTGTCACGCGTACCTATCATTTTAATTGGATCTTCATCCTTCGCGAGGTGTTGGGTGAGTACTTCGACTTGCCCGACGAGGATCGCCAGATGCAGTTATTGCAACAGATAGCCCGCAAGTCGCTCGAGCAGGGCATTCCCCTGGCCCATGCCCAGGGTATGACGCTGGAGCACCCTCTGTTTCATAACGATCCCGACTTGGTAAAGAGCGTGTTTGCAACCACTTACGAGGTGACACTGATGGAGGACTATCGCAAGAAGCACAAGATGAAGCCCCTGAAGAGTGTGCCCCAGGAGACGTTGCAGACGATGCGCACAGAGATATTCCTCACTGCCAACTACGATATGCGCAAGAACCTGATGACAGGTGTGGCGGAGTATCGCATGAAATACTCTGAAGACCAGACGTTTAAGCCATTGACAGAGGAAGTGCGCAACGATATGACCATCGAGGCTCGCGAACAGGGACTGAAGTCGTGGGACCAGGACGTGAACCGCTTTATCGACTCCACCCGCATTGAGCAGTACGACCCGGTAAACACCTGGCTCGATACCCTCCCCACTTGGGACGGGCACGACTATATAGCCGACCTGGCCAGGCGAGTACCCACCAATCAGCCCCACTGGGAGAAGTATCTGAGGTATTGGCTCGTGGGTATGGTGGCTCAGTGGCGTGAGAGCGATAAGCAGCTGACTGGCAATGCGTTAACCCCTTTGCTGATAGGTCGTCAGGGTAGCGGAAAGACGCGTTTCTGCAAGATTATCCTGCCCCAGGAGTTGCGAGAGTATTATAACGACAAGTTGAACTTCAAAAATGAGTTCGACCTGAACATCGCTCTGACAAGTTTTGCACTGATAAACATCGATGAATTCGACAAAACATCGAATTCTCAGCAGATTGTGCTGAAGTATCTGCTCTCGTCGAGCGATGTCAAATTCCGTCCGCCTTACGGCAAGACCATCAAGCAGTATCGTCGCTACACCTCTTTTATAGGTACGACCAATCAGATGCAGCCTTTGGTCGATCCGACGGGAAGTCGTCGATTCGTCTGCGTAGGTATTCCCAAAGACAAGAACATCGACTATACGGATAATCTCAACCATCGCCAGCTTTTTGCCCAGGCCCTTCACCTATTTAATAGTAAGGAGCGCTTCTGGCTGAACGACGATGAAATCGCCGAATTGATCGAAGAAAACGTGCCTTTCCAGCGTACGGTCGATCTGGTGGAGATGATCAACGAGACCTTCCGTAAGCCAGAAGACGGTGAGGGCAGCTGGTGGGGAACGACAGAGATTCTCTCCACATTCGCCAGTCGATATGCTTATTTCGACGCCAAACGGGCCACTCCAACCATGTTAGGCAAGACGATGAACAGCTACCGTTTCAATTTTAAACACCGCATGATAAACGGGGTCTCGGAATATTGGCTGTGCGAGAAGTAACAAAATGATTAAACAGACAGATTTATGAAATATAGAATCAAGAAAGAAACCAAACCAACGCTTCCTACATTTGGTAAATACAAGGCTGTAGCCGTTCATAATCAAGTGATTGAGAGTCGTCAACTTTGCGATGAAGCCGCTTCCAGAGGCATGACCATCAGTGGTGGTATGCTTGAAGGTTTGATGATGACTGTGGCAGAAACCATGATGCGTCATCTCCAAATGGGAGACAAGGTGCGCCTGAGGAATTTCGGCCTCCTGAAACTCGAAATCGAGAGCGAAAAGGTGGATGATCCCAAGGATTTCAAAGCCAAGAAGCACATTAAAGGTGTTCGTATCCATTTCATCCCCGAAAGCGACAAAGGTTCCCCCGAACTCTACAAGGACATCTCCTTTGAGAAAGAAAGATAGGGCGTGTTTGTTTTTTTATACTTTTGTGGTTAGGAAAAAGAGCACCTTATTCGTTATATAGACAGAGAGAAGCCTGAAGACGGGCTGAAAAAAGACTTCGGTTTATAATGACGGACATAGAGCAACTGTATAAAGACAGCTACCAACGTATGCTCACTGTGGCGCGACGGATGTTGAACGATGATGACGACGCCAGCGACGCAGTGAGCGACGTGTTTGCCAAATTAGCGGATGGTTCGTTGAAACTACCTGAAGAGCGACCAGAGAATTATTTGATGGTAACAGTTCGCAATCTGTGTATAGACCGCATCCATCGTATGACAATCCGTGAAAGGGTGGAGCGTAAGCTGACACTTTCGCAGCCAAATCTGATTTCTGTAGAATCCGACATCGTAAAGGCAGAAGAGATGATTGCCTACGCAGAGCGGACCTTTCCCAAGCAGATGTGGCGAGTGTTCCAACTGCGATTTGACGAGGGCCTGTTATATCGTGAGATTGCAGAACGATTAGGCATCAGCGAAGTCTCAGTTTATAAGCACCTTGCTGAGGCACTGAAGAGATTGAAAGAGAAATATAATCCGACAAGAAGATGAAAGATATCGAAAAACTGCTCAGAACGACAGAGCGTCCGCAAGACTATTCGGACGAGGAACTGGAACAGCTGTTGAGTGATCCTGAGATGAGGGATTACTACGAGTTGATGGTGAAGGCTGAGGCTGGTTTCGCCCAGAAGAGGCACGCCAGGAATCATGAGGGCAGATACACGATGCTCCTCAAGATTGCTGCATTGTTTGTTGGGGTATTGCTGTTGTCAGGGATGGCCTATGCAGCTTATCACTATGCAGTGAAAGGGGATTCCCAGTCCCCCGCTCAGGAGGTGCAAATGACGAATGCGCCCCAACAGGTTGATGAGTCCCAGCAAGAGCCCGATGCAGTAAGAACCTTTGAGAACACCGAACTGCAAGAGATACTCCAGGAGCTCTCAGACCATTATCATGTAGGCGTTGAGTTCCGTAACGATCAGTCACGCCATATCCGAATTTATACAAAATGGGATACCAAAGCCTCTCTGAATCAGATTGTAGATCGACTGAACGGATTTGAGAAAGTGAACATACAACTGAATAATCATCAAATCATCGCTGAGTAATCATGAGACGACTGCTTCACATTTTTATATTGTGTACTATCTGTGCTACGGCTCATGCTCAGCATGTATTCAAAGGTACCTCACTTTCAGAGGCGCTCATCACACTTGACAAATCAACAAAACA
Organism: uncultured Prevotella sp.; assembly: GCA_946415825.1. Lineage (GTDB taxonomy): Bacteria > Bacteroidota > Bacteroidia > Bacteroidales > Bacteroidaceae > Prevotella. The sequence goes on from CAMKUA010000048.1 coordinate 4,127, forward strand.
TTATGATATCTCCTTTGTCTATGACGAACTGGAGGATTTCACTGTAACCAAGACCATCAAGCGAGGACGCTCTCTGCCTGAGGCTGTGCGAGAGGTTTGTGGATTCTATCCAGTCAGAGTTTCAGTTAATGGGCGAGATATCCTGGTAGAATGCATCCAAAAAGATAAAACGAAACTAACGGGACGACTTATCGGACCAGACCATCAGCCCATTGCCTATGCCAACATCACCCTCTTTCTGCTATCTGATACTATATTAATAGGTGGAGGCGTTAGCAATGAAGCAGGCGATTTTGTGATTCCATGCAGTGCTACCCAAGCCAAAGTAAGAATCAGTTGCGTGGGTTTCAAAACCATTGAGCAAGTGATACCTATCGGTAATGCGGGTACTATCCACATGCAGATAGAGAATAATTATTTGGGTAATGTTACTGTGAATGGACGGATACCCATTATCCGAAACGAGTCTAACAGATTGCAATATATCGTCAGCGACGATGAGTTTGCCAAAGGATTAAACGCCCAAGAACTGCTAAATCGTGTGCCCATGATTACTATGAATGGTGGACAACCCATGATTCTAGGTAAAGGACCTGCTCATTTTATGCTCAATGGTCACATTACAGATATGACAGACGAGACCATTCAACAGAAACTATGGACTATGCGCTCTGAAGATATTGAAAGAATTGAAGTCATCTCCATAACCTCTGGTCGTGACATATCAGGGATGGGTGGAGGCTATATCAATATCGTACTCCGCAAAGATCAATCATTAGGGTGGCGAGGAGACATCACAACTGAAACTGGTATCAGAAACGACTGGAGTGGAAGAACCAGCGGTTCTGTTACCTATGCCTCCAAGAAATTCGATATGACGATTGATGCTCATGGAGGATATACCACACAGACCACAGATAACCAAACTACATACCCAGTAAGAAAGGATGCAGACTTTATTTCGAGGACTCAAGCCAAGCAGAAAGATAAGGAACTGGCCGCTAATCTGATGCTCCGCTATCTACCCACAAACCATCTTGAACTGGGAGGAATGATTTCATGGCAGACCTTGTGGCCCGAAACTATGATTGATGGAAAATTATACTTTCCCAGTAAAATATCTAATTCACAATCTGAAAGAAAGCCTAACAACAATGCAACAGCCAAGAGTTTGACTTTCTATTGCGATTGGCAACTCGATTCTAAAGGAAAACAACTCAGTCTAACCTACCAGAATTTCAAGAAAGATGATGACGCCAGTTCTGAGGTATGGTCAGATGATTACATGAATTTATGGGATATTTTTCTTAACGAGACGATATCTCAAAACTATGATAGCTATTTCGATTACCACATACAATCTGCCAGACTTGATTTGACATTGCCCTTTGACTTTCTTACTATTGATGCAGGTGGTTCTTATACCAATATCAGTAACCAAGCCCAAATAGATATTCATAATACTTCTACATATCTTCAAGACGGCTACGCAAGCGATTTCCTCAACTATAAGGAAAAAACTAAAGCTGGATATTTATCACTCCAACATGACTGGAACACTTTTACCATCAAGGCAGGATTGCGTTATGAGCATATCGGATGGGACGATGATTCTCGAAACTATTGGTTGCCTTCGGCCAGTGTGTCATACAAACCTATAGAGGGGCATCATATCCATCTTTCTTGGGGAACTAGTATTATGCGTCCCAACTTCTACGATCTCAACCCCTTCCGAGTCTATAAGACAGAAAGTGAATATACGGAAGGAAATGCAGCATTAACACCAAGTAGGATAAGTAATATAGAACTGAATTATTATAATCAACATGGTTTCTATTTAACAGCCTATCATCACCATGGTAGCAATATGGTGATGTGGGTTACGAATAGCGGAACATCTCCTGGGCATACTCTAAACCAAGCAGGAACAAAGCCATGGAACTATGGGCGCATCAATCAGACTGGCCTTTATCTGCGTTACCAGCAAAAACTATCTGAACATCTGTTGGCTACAGCAGAGGGAGATGGCTATTATCACGAAGGGAATACGATTGAAGATACAAGTCTTAACGGATGGGGAAGTAGATTAGCTGTCTCTGCAGACTGGTATCTGAATAGCCGTCATACACTCCTATTTAATGCCCGTTATCAGCATTGGTTTTCCGATTATAAAGACATGACAATGACTGACGGTTATGGTTACTTCTATTTTGCCCTCAGATATACTATGCTGAATGATCGTCTGAAATTGTCGCTTGTGGCTAACGATCCTTTCCATCAGCATGTCACTGATGAGTCAGACTACAACAACTGGAATCTGTATACTGGTGATTATTGGAATATTGCTCCTATGACAAAAGAGAGTCACACCAATCATCACAGCCATTACATCGGCCTTACTGCTACCTATTCATTCGGAGGCAAAAAGGTGCGCTATGTACGCCACGACCTGAGAGATACAGAGTCGAAACGAGCTGAGAAGCAATAGGCTCTGCATCAATTTCTGCTAATCAGTGAAACTTTGTTAAAGTTTTGCGTTTTCGTGCAGTATTTTCGCTTTCTGTTAGTTATATAGATAGAATCATTATAATTTTGCAAACCGAAAGTATAGAAAGCTAGAGTTATAAATAACGTGAGAAAATATTTGTTGATATTTGTCTGTATGCTAATAGCCGTACAGCATGTTGTGGCGCAGGAGTATTTTTCCTCAGCTTCTGATTTTGCGCGTCTGTTTGTGGGTCCCGTCGAACCGCAATACCAATTGTCATTGTGGCACGACATTCCATATTATAAAGGTACGACGGATATGTATAAAGGTCGCGTCAGCAATTATGGGGTGGTCTATGACAATGTGCAGCTCCGTTTCGACCAGTTGGAACAGAGGGTTGTGGTACTATCGCCTGTGAAGAATGTGTTTTGTCTGCCTGAGCAGGCTTACGTTGACTGGTTCGAGATGGACGGTTACAGGTATGTGCATGATCCGGAAGACAGTACCCAATACGCCACACTGCTCTGCGATGGAAGTAACAATGGCGTCCGCCTCTATCATAATGTGCGGAAGGTTGTGAGTGGTGAAAACCATTTTGAAGGCAGGAAATCACTGAAGGTGCTCAGCATCAGGGAACATTATACGCTCACCACTCCCGACGGAAAGCCACATCAAGTGAAGAACGCATCGGATATAGCCAAGCTCTTTCCTGAACAGAAAAAGCAGATCAGGCAGTTTGTGAAACAGAATCGTCTTTCGTTTTCAAGGCGTGAGCGTGAGAGAAGTCTGGTGAAAGTGGTTGGAAGTCTGCAGGCTGATGCGACGGCAGGTTTTCGCGTCGCTGATGCTCCCCTGCCCCCAGAAGCCCCAACGGTCAACGAAGGGCCCCAGAAGCCTGTAGGCACCATCGACGAGAGCCGACTGATAGCCGGTATCCCTGTGCTCGACAACGACTCCGTCGCCACGTCTGTAAATCCCATCAAGACCTATATCGTGCCAGGCGTGAAGAAAGCCAGGGTGAGTGTAGCCGACGACCAGGAGCTGGCTGAGATTGTCGTTGTGGGTGGTCGTCAGTCGGCTGTGAAGAGCACAACCATCGGATCTGAGAAGTTCAAGCCCCAGTTGCTGAAGAATATCCCCTCGTCGTTTGGCGAGTCGGACATCATGAAGATTGTGCTCACGCTGCCAGGAGTCACCACCGTTGGAGAGGCCTCGAGCGGCTATAATGTGCGAGGCGGTGCTACCGACCAGAACCTGATACTCTACAATGGCGGTACTGTGTATAATCCCTCCCATCTGTTCGGACTCTTTACGTCGTTCAATTCTGATGCTGTCGAGGATGTGGAGCTGTTCAAGTCGAGCATCCCTGTGGAATATGGAGGCAGGATAAGCAGTGTGCTGAAGGTGACGTCGAAGGAGGCTAACATGCAGAAACTGACGGGCTCGGCCAGTATTGGCGCCCTGACCAGTAATGCGAACTTAGAGATTCCCATCGTGAAGGACCATGTGTCGCTGCTCCTGAACGGGCGCACCACCTACAGCGACTGGATTCTGAAACTGTTGCCAGAGGACAGCGGCTATAAAGACGGTAGTGCCAACTTCTATGACTTTGGCGGTGTGCTGACCTGGAAGCTCAATAGCATGCACCGTTTGAAGGTTTATGGCTATTTGAGTCATGATAAGTTCTCGTTCAGCTCGCAGGATAACTATGGCTACCAGAACCGTAACATCTCTGCAGAGTGGCGCTCAATCCTGAGTGACAAGCTGACGGCTACGGTATCTGCCGGACTCGACCACTACGACTATTTCAATGAGGACAAGGCCGCTCCCACAATGGCAGCCCGACTGAGTTTCGGCATCGACCAGCTGTGGGGCAAGCTGCATCTGCGTCAGCGTTTGTCGGAAAAGGAAATCCTCACCTATGGCCTCTCCGTCCTGCATTACAATGTTCAGGCTGGTAAGTACGAGCCCGTGGGAGACATATCACAGATCACAGCCGATGAGTTGCAGAGGGAAAAGGCTCTGGAGAGTGCCGTCTATATCGACTATGAGCGGTCGCTCACTGATAAGCTGTCGGTATCTGCAGGTTTGCGTTATACGATGTTCAATGCGCTCGGTCCTCGTGACGTGAATCGCTATGACAACAATGAGCTCCCCACAGAGGGAACACTGGTGGAGACGCGCCATGAGACGGGTATCATCAAGACCTATCATGCCCCAGAGATACGTGTGTCGGCCCGCTATGCCCTCATGGACAACCTTTCCCTGAAGGCTGGCTTCAACACGATGCACCAGTATATCCATAAGGTGTCGAACACCTCCATCATGTCGCCCACCGATATTTGGAAGCTCTCCGACGTCAACATCAAGCCCCAGGACGGATGGCAGGTGGCAGCTGGCATCTACCACGAGACACCGGGTAAGAAATACGAGTTCTCTGCAGAGATTTATTACAAGCATATCAACGACTACCTCAACTATCGCAGTTCGGCTGTGCTGCTGATGAACCACCACCTGGAGACGGATGTCATCTCGACCAAGGGGCGCGCCTATGGCATAGAGCTCCAGGCCAAGAAACCCTTTGGAAAGCTGAACGGATGGGTAAGCTATACCTTCTCGCGCTCCCAGCTCCGTCAGGACGACGAGAGGGTGGCTGTGCCTCTGAACGATGGCGACTGGTATCCCTCCGAATACGACAGACCACACGAGGTGAAGGCTGTGCTCAACTTTAAGTTTACGGAGAGATACAGTTTCTCGAGCAACTTCAACTATGCCACAGGTCGTCCGACGACGCTGCCTGCAGGCAAATACTACGACTCGCATAACCGGAAATACATGCCCTACTATACAGACCGCAACACCTATCGCATTCCCGACTATATGCGTCTGGACCTGGCTTTCAATATAGAGCCTACCCACAAGCTGACGACCTTCCTTCACACCTCGTTCTCTATCGGTGTGTATAATGCCCTGGCACGCAAAAATGCCTATAATGTCTATTATGTCACTGAAGGCACGGATATCAAGGGCTATAAACTCTCTGTGTTTGGCACGGCCATTCCTTATGTTTCACTTAATATACGATTCAACTAATGAGGCGCTTACCTTTTTACCTTTTTACCTTTTTACTTTTCACTGCAAGTATGATGTCAGGCTGTATTGAGGAATATGAGGCCGACATCCCTGCAGATGATTCTGACATACTCGTCGTGGAAGGGTCGATTTGTGCTTCCCAAAAGAATACGTTCATCCTGACACGCGCCATGGCCCTCAACTCTAAGGAGAGTCCGCAAAAGGTCTGGGGAGCACATGTTTCCATACATGGCAGCGACGGCTCCGAATACGTGGCTGTGGACACTGGCGGAAATTACACCTGCGAGGTAGGCGAACTTTCTCCCGACGTAGAATATTATCTGCGTATCGAGGTTGATGGTGAGGTCTATGAGTCAGAGCCCCAGAAACCTCTGCGCACAGAGAAGATCGAAGATGTAAGGGGCATGCAGCTTACGCCTGATAGTCATATCGATATTCTCGTCACGCCTGCCGCTCCACTCAATCCTGACGAGGTGAACTACTACTCGTGGACATACGATGAGACATGGGAGGTGCATCCTGTCTTTCAGATCTTCCAGTATTTCGACACAGAGACCTTGATGCCAGACTTTATCTCAAGTCCGTTCCCTGTACGTGGATGGTTTGATGCCACTGGCTCAAGCATCATGGTGGGTTCAAGCGCAAGCTACGAAGGTCACCACATCCAGCAACTCAAGATGTACGACATTGATCGCAGGGATGAGCGGGTATGGTTCAGGTATAGCGGTCTGGTGCACCAGCGTGCCATTACGAAGGCAGAGTACGAGTATGACATGGCCCGCCGCCAGGCTGGTTCTGAGATGGGAGGCCTATTTACGCCCCAGCCGTCGGCCCTGCCCAGCAATATCCATTGTCTCACATCGGGCAAACGTGTGATAGGATACGTGGGATGCTCACTGAATACCAGTGAATACAGGTTCTTCCTCAATGCCGAAGATTTCTCAATTAAGACACCTCGGATAGAGGACACACTTATATGGCTCAATGACTGTAGTGAATATGATTGCCGCAAAAAGGTAAACGACGGCCTGTACCTGTGCACCTGGGAGGACAACAGGATGACGGGGGGCACTTTACGAACATCATGGGCTTACGAATACCAGCTCGATGTCAGACTGAGAGGGGCCTATATCGAAGCGCCCGACTTCTGGTTGCTACAAGAAAATGTAAGTTATTAAAAAAGGTTCGGAAAAGATGAGGAACAATACATTTCTACATTATTACATTATAACATTTTTAATTGTTTTCCCCTTTACCTCGTTTGCTGCGACGATCGAGACCGACCGCACATGGTATCTTGCCGGGGAGGTGATGAAAGTCAGCATCACTGACGACGATGCCCAGATAGCTTATGCCGAACTATGTGACACACAGGGTCTTACGGCTGGCATTGTGGTAGGCCTTCAGCAGGGCAAGGGTTCTGGCATCATCGAACTGCCTGCCAATCTCCATAGTGGCTATTATGTATTGTCAACCTATACGCGCCACAGTGTCAAGGTGTATCACCAGCTCGTCGCCATTGTCAACCCCCTTCACAAGAGTGTGGACGATGCCATCGAATGGGTAAAGGTCATACACACCGACTCACTGAGCTATCCTTCAGCCAGCGAGCCCTTCTCTTCTGCTGATATGGCAGAGAAGAAGGAGGTCGGTGTGCGTGAGACAGAAGGGCACATCATCAAGGCACGCGTCAAGAACGTCAATGACGGGCATTCTTTCAGCAGCTCTCAGATTCGGCCCTCCATCGGTATCGTAGGCAAGCAAATACACTATTTCGAGGGAAAGATGGTCAACGACTCCACTGCCGTCTTCTATACCTACGACATCCACGGCAAACAACCGCTGGTGCTCTCTGCAGTCACATCCACTGGTGTAAGCCTGCCCATCGAGTTGATCAGCCCGTTTGCCACCCTTCTTCCCAAGAAGCTCCCCCAGCTCGTATTCCACTACAATCGCAGTGAGGTCGAAGCCCGTTCCATCGACATGCAGCGCCATCAGATGGCCATCACTCCCGCCAAGCGCGAACTGCAGATTGGTGTGCTTGACGACGGTATGTCGGAAGAAGCCGTACCATTAGAGTACGACGGGACGCTATATGGCGCCCAACCCTATCTGAGCTATAACCTTGACGAGTACCGTCAGTTTCTCTCCATCAGGGAGGTGCTCGTGGAATATGTGAACTGTGTCGGAAACAGGAAGGTCAACGACGTCACTCAACTGGTGGTCCACACCGATCTGGATTCCTATATGAGCTCATGGCCCTCACTGGTGCTGATCGACGGTATGCCAGTCATCAACATGGAGCGGCTTCTAAACTATGATGCCCGTCGTGTTCACTATATCAACATCTACGGTGGTCAATACACATTTGGCAACAGCATCTACAACGGCATCCTGTCGTTTGTAACCCGCTCTGGTCGCCTCACCAACTACCCCACCGAGCCCAACACCCAGTATCTGGTATATCAATTCCCCTGAGGAAGCCACAAATGCTGTTTTTTTAGTAAAAATAGCGGTAGAATATAAAATTGTTGTATTTTTGCAGGGCCAGGGGGTGATGACTTCTCTGGCTCATCTGTATATATAAGTAAAAACAGCGAGAAAAAATGCAGATCAAAGAACAACAATTCAAAGAACTCTTCCTCTCGGAGTATGGCAGGATGTACAAGGCAGCCTACATTCTGCTGGGCGACGAAGACGAGGCGAAGGACGCAGTACAGGACGTCTTCGCTAAGCTGTGGGCAGGTACCATCCCACTGAAAGAGGAGTCGCAGAGAACGTTCTTGCTGACCTGTGTCCGTAATCGCTGTCTCAACATCATTGCACACCGTCAGACGAAGCAGGAGGCCATCAGACTCCTGACGTCAGAAGCAATCGCCAGTGAAACGTATGACGATGAAATCATAGAAATGGTGAATCGCTACGTCGATGAGAAGCTCACGCCTCAGACCAGTCGCATCATCAAGATGCACTTCGACGAGGACCAGTCGTACAAGGAGATATCCAACTCGCTGGATATCAGTCTGTCGGCTGTCAACAAGCACATTGTGCAAGGGTTGAGGAAACTACGTTCAACTTTTAAAAGCAGAGAAGTATGAAGAGAGAAGAACAGATCAGGATGTTGCTACACCCTGAGAAATACACAGATGAGCAACTCGACCAGATATTGGACGAGGTGAATATTCCTGTGCCTGATGCCAACGAGGAATGGACGACATTCAACAATGAGGAAATGGAAGAATTGAAAAATGCAGGTTCTTTCAACTCTATCAAGAAGATGGCCGCTATGTTGGTGGGTGTGCTGATGCTTTCGGGCATCGCCTACGCCACAATCGCCCATTTCATCGGGACAGACGAGAAGCCCAAGGCGGCTATTACGGAGCGCAAACCCGATGTTGACAAGGTTGAGAAGACCTACGGCATGGAGATGACCCCCACGAAAAAAGCCCCTGTGGTATTCAATAATGTGGAACTTCAGCAGATTATGCAGTATGTGGCCGATGGCTATGATGTCAAGGTAGAGTTTAAGAACAAGGCAGCAGGCAGCATCCGCTTCTATCTGCAGTGGGAGGCCGACGACACCCTTCAGGAGATTATCGACAAGATCAACCACTTCGAGAAAGTGCATCTGACACTCAACGAAGAGACCATCACCATTGAATAAGCACGCACTATGAAAAGGATACATATACTCTTATTGTGCCTTATTGCCATGAGCGCAAGGGCACAGCAGTTATCACACGACTTCCAGAATGTATCGCTCAGCGAAGCCCTGATCTGGATTGATCATGCCCAGGACGACTATAAACTCAACTTTATCTTCGATGAATTGGAGGATTTTACGGTCACCACCCGTCTGGAGAACGTATCAGTAAAAGATGCCGTGCGCCAGGTTTGCGGATTCTACCCCATGCACCTTACCTTCGACCATCAGGATATCTTCATCGAGTGCACCCAGAAAGAGGACACAAAGGTCATCGGACGTGTGGTCGATGAAAGCGGCAAACCCATAGAATTCGCTAATATCTCATTGCATGGCGCTGCAGATCCCAATAGCAGTAACGGTAATTCCACATACATCAATGGCGGTGTCAGCAATGAGAATGGTGACTTCGTGATTCCCTGCAAGGCCCGGCAGATCACGCTGAAGGTGTCATATATCGGCTATAAGACAGTCACCCGTAACATCAGCGTGGGCCATATCGGCACCATCACTCTCCAGCCAGAGACCTATATGGTGAAAGGCGTAGAGATAAAGGGTGAGATTCCGCAATACAAGGCAGCTCAAGGCGGACTGATTGTAGATGTGCAACACTCCATCCTGCACGATGTAGGTACGGCCAACGATCTCCTGTCGATGATGCCGATGGTGCAAAGCAAGGACGGTAAGTTTGAGGTGTTAGCCAAGGGCGAACCTGAAATCTACATCAATAATAAGAAGGTACTCGACCCCAACGAATTGAAACAACTGAAGTCGGTGGACATCAAGAGCGTCGATATCATCACCGCCCCAGGTGCCAGATACAACGCCGAGGTGAATGCCGTGATCCGCATCAAGACGCTGAAACCACAGGGCGACGGACTGAGTCTGATGGTGACCAGTGATACGTGGAAGAATAACAAGTGGAACACCTATGACGACCTGACCCTGAAATACCGCACAGGCGGACTGGAAGCCTTTGCCAATGTGGCACTCGACAACGGGCATTACAGCAACGACCAGGACATCGACCAGGAAATGCACATTAGTAAGGATCTGTTTAATGTTCAAATGGATGTGCCAGGAAGAAGTAGTTGGACGGGGATAGAGTATAAGGCAGGTCTGAATTATGACTTCAACGTTGACCATTCCATCGGACTGAGTTTTTCATCGCAGAAAAGCCTTTATACCCATTACAACTCTGTGATGCAGCAGCACTATCTGAAAAACGGGGCGTTCTACGGTGACGTGCTTCTGGAAACGGATATCCGCGAAAAAGACAAGCCCGTCTGGGAACTGAATGGCTATTATGTGGGCAAGGCTGGCAAATTAGGCATCGACCTGAATGCCACAGTACTGCGGCACGAATCGGAGGCTCATAACAATCAACATGAACTGAGCAAAGAACTCGACAACCGCACCATCACCACCCTGACCAATGAGGATCGTCGAATGGTGGCTGGTAAGCTGGTGCTGACCTACCCTATCTGGAAAGGCGAACTGAGTGGCGGTTCAGAGGCAACAAGTACAAAGAGTCAGGGCCATAACTACAATCAGGAGAACATCATACCAGAGTCCGACAACGAGATGAAGGAAAAGAATATTGCCGGATTTGCTGAATACGATTTTCAATTGGGCCATTGGCATCTGAATGCAGGCCTCAGATATGAGCATGTATCGGCAGAATACACCTCATTCGGCATCAGGCAGGAGGAGCCCAGTCGCACTTATAATGACTGGTTCCCCAACCTCTCAGCAGCCTGGCAGAAGGGTAAGTGGGGGG
>CAMKUA010000049.1:0-14434 GCA_946415825.1 uncultured Prevotella sp.
GGGGTACCAGGAAAAAAGAAAGCATCGCTCAAACTGGGCGATGCTTTCTTTTATTTAATAAGGTGTAAACCTTACTTCTTCTTAGCAGGAGCTGCGGCAATCTCACCTTCCTCCTTAATCGTGCGACCCAGTGTCAGGTAGGCAACAGGGGCAGCGATGAAGAGTGAAGACAGTGTACCGAAGATGACACCCAAAATCATAGCAAACGAGAACGAGCGGATGCTGTCACCACCGAGGATGAAGATAGCCAACAGCACGATCAAGGTCGTTACAGAAGTGTTGATGGTACGAGCCAGCGTCTGGTTCAGTGAGTCGTTGAACAGATCCTGGCGATCACGCTTGCCAAAGAGACCGATGTTCTCACGGATACGGTCGAACACCACCACCTTATCGTTGATAGAGTAACCGATCACCGTCAGGATAGCACCAATGAAGGTCTGATCGATCTCCAACGACATCGGAACCCATCCCCAGAGCACTGAGTAGAAGCCGATCACGATGAGGGCGTCGAGTGCCAGGGCAACAGTAGAACCTACAGAGAAGGCTACGTTGCGGAAACGGAACAGGATGTAGAGGAAGATGGCGATCAGGGCGATGATCACGGAGATGATAGCACCATAAGTGATATCCTTAGCCACTGAAGGACCAACCTTTGCAGAAGAGATGATAGAGCCACCTTCGCGAACATCAGGATTCTTGAAGTGCTCAACGTTATCCTGGCTCACAAGACCTGCCTTCTTCAAGGTGTTGAAGAGGATGGTCTCAGCCTGGTCGTCAACCTCAGGGTTGTTTGACTCGATATCCCAGTTGGTAGAGATACGTACCGTCTTACCATCGGTACCCAGGGCGATAACACTGGTGTTGGCCTCCTTCTGGGCATTCTCACCCATCGTGTTGATGAAGGCGCCAGTCAGTGCCAGACGCACATCCTCAACAGGTGTCTCCTTATCAAGGGTCACCACATAGTTACGACCACCTGTGAAGTCGATGCTCTGGCTCAAGCCACGAACGGCAAACGAGATGCAGAACAGGATGGCAGCAGCACCCCAGATAATGAAGGTCTTCTTATACATGCCCATGAAGTTGTGGTGGGCATTCTGCATGAGGTTCTTTGAGTAACCTGTTACGAAGGTCAGGTCCGTCCACTTGTCCTTCTTCAGCATATGGTCATAGACCAGACGGGTCATATAGACGGCAGTGAAGAACGAAACAACGATACCGATGATCCAAGTGGTGGCGAAGCCCTTCACAGGACCTGTACCGAAGTAGAGCAGGATGATACCTGTGATCAATGATGTGAAGTTAGAGTCGAAGATGGCGCTGAAGGCGTTAGAGTAACCCTTGTTGAGGGCTTCCTTCACTGAGAGACCCTTCTTCAGCTCTTCCTTGATACGCTCGTAGATCAGCACGTTAGCATCCACAGCGGTACCCAGCGTCAGTACGATACCTGCAATACCAGGCATCGTCAGTGCAGCCTGGAACGAGGTCAGGATACCCAGTGTGAAGAACAGGTTGAAGAGCAGGGCGATATCCGAGAGGATACCAGGGATAAAGCCGTAGAGCAGTATCATGTAGATCATCAGCAGTACGAAGGCTACGATGAACGAGATGATACCCTGTTTGATAGACTGGGCACCAAGTGACGGACCAACCACCTCTTCCTGTACGATACGGGTAGGAGCCGGCATCTTACCAGAGTTCAGCGTGTTGGCAAGGTCCTTCGTATCCTCGATGGTGAAGTTACCAGTGATCTGAGAGTTACCACCATCGATCTGAGAAAGGATACGAGGAGCGGTATAGACGGCATCGTCGAGCACGATGGCTACGGCCTTGCCGATGTTCTGCTTGGTAATCTGGCTCCAGCGACGTGCACCGTCAGAGTTCATCTGCATAGATACACAGGGACGGCCAGTGGTGGGCTCGAAGTCGTCCTTTGAAGAGGTGATGACATCACCCTCCAGCGGAGCGCGACCTGAGGGCTCGGTGATCTTCAGGGCATAGAGCTCGAAGATGTCGCCCTTGGTGTTCTGACCTCCGAAATCCTCGGGCTTGGCACCCCAACGGAGCTTCAGCTCAGCAGGGAAGATCTGGTTAGCGAGGTCGGAGTAGATAATCTTGTTGATCTCAGCGGTATCGCGAGCGTTAGCATAACCAACAACAGCGAGGGTATTACCCTGTGTGGGCTGGAAGACAGAGAACAGGGGGTTCTGCTTCTTGGCAGCCTCGATAGCCTTGCTGTCGCCACCCTTCGTGTCCTTCTTGGCCAGCTTGGCGGCAAGGTCACCAGCAGCCTTTGCGCTGTCGGCAACAGCCTCCTCGGTAGCGGGCTCCACGGCAGTGGTATCAACGACCTCACCACCCTGAGCGGCATAGCGCTGGTTCAACTGGGCAAGCAGCGGTGTGATCTCATTGCTGTTATAGGTCTCCCAGAACTCAAGGTTGGCAGAACCCTGGAGCAGCTTACGTACGCGCTCCGGCTCCTTGATACCAGGCATCTCGACCATGATACGGCCACTCTGACCTTCGAGTTTCTGGATGTTGGGCTGAACAACACCGAACTTGTCGATACGGTTACGAACCACGTTGAAAGAGTTGTCAACGGCACTCTGCACCTCAGCACGGATGGCGCTCTCTACTTCAGAGTCGCTCGACTGGGTGCTCACCTTGCCCTTCATCTGCTGGGTAGCAAAGATGGCGGCGAGGGGACGACCGTTACCCTCTTGTTTCCAATACTTCACGAACAGAGATACAAAGTCTGCCTGACTGGTCTCCTCTTCCTTCTTGGCAAGTTCCATAGCCTTCTTGTAGGCAGCGTCTGTCTTGTGGTCGGCGAGCACGTCAACCACATCAGGCACTGATACCTCAAGAATCACGTTCATACCGCCTTTCAGGTCAAGACCAAGGCCGATTTCCATCTCACGGCACTGCTTCAGTGAGTAGATGCCCATATACACCTTCTCGTTGTTGATTGAATCGAGGTACTCCGCACCTGCTTCCTCGCCCATGGCGGCAGCCTTACTCTCGTAGTGGCGTGTCACGAATGAGAAGGAAAGGTAGAAGCAGCACACGAGAATCAGAAGCACTGCGATTACTTTTACAATTCCTTTGTTTTGCATTTTGATTTTTGATGTTATTTTTGTTATTATATTCTGTTCGCGTACATTTTTAGCGTGCAAATATAGACATTTTTTTAAAGGAGGCAAAATTTATGGAAGAATTTCGCTCATTTTTTAAGGTTTATGTACTAATTTTAGCCTACAAGAGATAGGATAATGGTCACTTGCGTCCATTTTGCTGTCAATTTTGCAATCGTAAGGTTCGAAATGATCCGAGCACAAAATATGGTCAATACGGAAGTAGAATCCTTTCTGATTAAATGACAAACCGAGCCCTTTTCCAGTCTCTACGAAACAGTCCTTCAGTCCCTTGGCAATGGTTCGGCGGGAGTAGGAAATAGGATTGTCGTTAAAGTCGCCGCAGACGATGATGGGGTACTGCCGATGCGCCTCGATGTACTGATGAACGGCATCGGCCTCTACTGCACGGATGGCAGCAGCCTGCCCCAGTTTCCCAAGCAGCAGCAACGACTCTTCCTTCACGGTGTCGCGCTTCATCTTGCCCGATACCATCTCTGTATAGCGGTTACGGTCTTCCTTTGTCAGGTGCGTCGATTCCAGATGGTTATTGATAACGAGGATGGTGTCGCCGTTTACCAGTAGGTAATAGGCCATTGAGCCATTGGCTCTCGACGAATAGTCAATGCGTTCTCTCCTCAAGATGGGGTATTTGGAGTGAATACCCACCCCATTCATACTGGTGCTGGTACGCTGGAAAACGATGGTGTCGTTATAGGGATAAGTCTTCTGATAGCGCTGAAAGACAAAGCGTCGCCAGGTATCGACATCTTCCTGCAGACAGACAATATCGGGATCTTCGCGTTTCAGATAACTGTAAATGGTGTCGAAGGCTTGTTCGTATTTGTAGTTGCCCCCATATTGGCAGACGTTATACGATATGATCTTGAGGGTTCCTTCCGGAATCTCCTTGCTGCCATTCAGAGGCATATAGACCGTGATGGGCAGATAAGCCAGTGCATAGCCCAGGATGGGAATCCACAACTTTTTCCATTTGAAGGTCAGCCAGAAGAAGACGAACAACAGGTTGGCTATCAGGAAGAAAGGAAATAGCATCCCCAGATTGGAGAGCATGGGGTGACTGGTGGGGTTGATATGGTCGGCATAGCCAGCAGCCAGCATCAACAATACGGTAGCCACATTAGCTCCCGCTATGATATTGATGGTGAATGCTTTGAGTTGTTTAATCATCGCTCGTTACTGGCATCAAAGAGTTTTTTCTTCTCTTCCTTGGTCAGACTGTCATAGCCGCTCTTGCGGATCTTGTCGAGAATGGCGTCGATCTCCTCCTGATTCTGGCGCTTACGGGCATTGTATTCCCTGTCGGCTTCCTTGCCGCCACCTCTTTCTACATGCATGTCAGCGTTATGATGCCGCTGGCTGTTCTGCTGGCGCTGTTCAAAATTGCGCTTGAGGTTCTCGAAGAACTGCTGCCCCCTGCCACGGTCATAGCCGGCATCAGGATGGTGGTTCCAGTAGCGTATCATCAGGTAGCCGAACAGCATACCGCCCAAGTGGGCCGTATGGGCCACACCGTCGCCCGAGGAGGCCAGGGCAGAGAAGAACTCGATAGCCACATAACCTAAAACGAACCACTTGGCCTTGATGGGGAAGGGAAACGGGATGATAAACAGCCGTTCGTTGGGGAAGGTCATGCCAAATGCCAGGATAACGGCATACACCGCACCCGAGGCGCCAATGGTGGTCCAGCTGTTCAAGGCACTGGCATAGTGGGTGCCGTATTCCATCACCATTCCGAGTGTCGTCTCAGGCACTTGTTCGGCAACGGTCATATAGAAAGAGCCGAATTGGGCGATTTCCTGTAATAATCCGGCACCGATGCCGCAAGTAATGTAATAAAAAAGGAATTTTTTCGGACCCCATACATTCTCTATCACACAACCAAACATCCACAGTCCGAACATATTAGACAGAATGTGCATGAAACTGGCATGGAGAAACAAGTAGGTCACCAGCTGGTAGAGGTGAAAGTGGCTCGCCATGAAAAAATGCAGTCCTCCGATGTCTGCCAGGTCAATACCACGTAATTGAAGAACATAGGTGGCAATAAACGCAAGCAGATTAATAATCAGAAGGTTTTTCGTGACGGTGGGAATACGGAACATCATCTTGATATCTTAATTACTAAATAGTCTTTGTTATTTGTTATTTTTACGTTTCGGGTGCAAAATTACAAAATTTATCTCGTTTTTATGCCTAAAAATGTGTGAATACAAGAATTTTTCATGAAAAAAAGAATTTTTTCCGTTTTTTTGTTGTTTTTCTAAATACTTTGCATTATATTTGCCAACGAATTCAATAAAACCACAGTTATTACTATTAATAATTCATTTAAATTACAAACATTATGAACAAATCAGAATTGGTAGAGAAGATTGCAGCAGGTGCTGGTCTCTCAAAGGTTGACGCTAAGAAGGCTCTTGATGCAACAGTTGCAGCTATTAAGGATGCTCTCGTAGCAGGTGACAAGATTTCCCTCGTTGGTTTCGGTACATTCAGCGTAAATGAGCGCCCGGCTCGTGAGGGTATCAACCCTGCAACCAAGCAGAAGATCAAGATTGCTGCCAAGAAGGTGGCAAAGTTCAAGGCTGGTGCTGAGCTTACTGATGCAATCAAGTAATCAATTTGTAAATAATTATTCAAGGGGATCCCATCGGGATCCCCTTAATGTTTGTAGCGGTTTTAAAGTTGGACGACTCGGATTCGAACCGGGAATGACAGAACCAAAACCTGTAGTGTTACCATTACACCATCGTCCAGAATGCGGCTGCAAAGGTACGAAATAAATTTGAAGTACCAAAATTTTGCAGCCAAATATTACTTCACAATCAGCAAGTAATAGTTCTTCTTGCCTTTTTGGGCCAGTAAATACTTGCCGTCGATAAGGTCTTCGGCCGTAATGATACGGTTTTGATCCGTCAGTTTCTCTTTGTTCAGAGAGACGCCACCGCCCTGAACCATCTTTCGCATATCGCCCTTCGACGGGAATACGGGTGCAGCAGTGGTCAGCAGTTCAATGGCTGGCTGTCCAAGCTGGTCCCTGCTGATCTCGTGTTTCTCCACACCGTCAAACACGTCGAGGAAGGTCTGCTCGTCGAGTTTCTCCAGTGCCTCCTTGGTTGATTTACCAAAGAGGATGTTGCTGGCCTCGATGGCTGCCTCCAACTCTGCCTGGCCATGTACCATCGTGGTTACCTCTTCGGCAAGGCGCTTCTGAAGGATACGACGGCCTGGATCCTGTTTGTGCTCCTCAACGAGGGCGTCGATGACATCTTTCTCCAGTGAAGTGAAGATCTTGATGTACTTCTCGGCATCGTCGTCGCTGACATTGAGCCAGAACTGGTAGAAACGATAGGGCGAGGTGCGCTTGGGATCGAGCCATACGTTACCGCTTTCTGTCTTACCGAACTTCTTGCCATCGGCCTTGGTGATCAGCGGACAGGTCAGTGCAAAGGCCTCATTCTCATGACCAAGGGTGCGGCGGATGAGCTCTGTGCCTGTCGTGATGTTGCCCCACTGGTCGTTACCTCCCAACTGGAGCTTACAGTTCTTATGCTGATAGAGATAGAGGAAGTCGTAGCCTTGCAGCAACTGATAAGTGAACTCAGTGAAGCTGAGGCCATCGCGGGCAGTTCCGTTTAGGCGCTGCTGTACGCTGTCCTTGGCCATCATGTAGTTCACGGTGATATGCTTTCCTACCTCACGGGCAAAGTCGAGGAAGGTGAAGTCCTTCATCCAGTCATAGTTGTTGACCATCTCTGCGGCATTGGGGTCCTTAGATTCGAAATCGAGGAACTTGGCCACTTGTTTCTTGATGCACTCCTGATTGTGGTAAAGTGTCTCGGCATTCAGCAGGTTACGCTCCTGGCTCTTGCCAGAGGGATCGCCGATCATACCAGTAGCACCTCCCACGAGGATGATGGGCTTATGGCCACAGCGCTGCAGGTGGCGCAGCATCATAATACCGCACAGGTGTCCAATGTGCAGTGAGTCGGCAGTGGGGTCTGTGCCTAAGTAGGCTGTTACCATCTCTTTCTGGAGCAGTTCCTCAGTGCCGGGCATCATCTGTGCCAGCATACCACGCCATTTCAGTTCTTCTACAAAGTTCTTCATCGTTATATTATTTACCTTTTCACTTTTATACCTTATTATTAATTTATGGCACTGGGTCATAACCTGATCCGCCCCAGGGGTTACATCTTAAGATTCGCCAGATGGCCAGTCCGAGCCCCTTGATGGGACCGTGTTTCAGGATGGCCTGACGGGCATATTCGCTACAAGTGGGTGTGAAGCGGCACGATGGCCCCAAAAGAGGGGAGATGCACAGTTGGTAAAACCTGATGGGAAGCACCAAAAGCTTTGCGAGTATCTGTGACAACCATTTCATACGGCTTGAGCGATGCGTTCTAAGAGACTGACAACCCTGTTTTTTATCTCCGATGTCGGATAGTGCCTGTCGGAGAGCCAGATGAAAGCAATCATCAGCAGTTTCTCCTCGTCCACTTTTCCTTCGAGTAATATTTTATGTTGGCGGTAGGCCTCCCGGATCTGTCGTTTCACCCTGTTCCTGTCAACAGCGTGTTTGAACCGTTTCTTCGGTACGCTGATCAGGATCTGTACCGGAGCCCCTTTTTCCTGGCGTGCTGTCTGAAGGAAGACCGCCCTTAGCGGGAAGGCTGACTGCGACTGGCTGTCACCTTTGCTGAAGAGCATCTCAATCAGACGAGTGCTGACGATACGCTCCTGTTTCCTGAATGTAGGAGCCGCCATCTGCTTGAGGAATTATTCTTGGTTCTCGATCAGGTAGTGCTGAAGGGCGCCTGTCATAGAGGGGTATTTCTCCGATGGAGCCTCGATGTCAAGTCTGAGCCCAGCCTCTTTAGCTGCCTTGGCTGTAGCAGGCCCAAACGTGGCAATGGCAATCTCACCCTGTTTGAAATCGGGGAAGTTCTTTGTCAGCGCCTCGATACCGGCCGGACTGAAGAAGATCAGCATGTCGTAGTCGAAGGTCTTGACTTCCTCGGGTGTAAAGTCATTGCTGACCGTCTTGTACATAATGCACTCTTTATGCTGCAGCTTCTTGGAGTCGAGCAGGATAGTGAGGCTGTCATTATGTACGTCGCTCATCGGCACCAGAAACTTCTCGGTCTTATGCTTCACCATGGTGGGCACTAGGTCGTCAACGCGACCAGTCTCTCCGAAGAACACCTTGCGTTTGCGGTATTGCACATATTTCTGAATATAGAGGGCGATGGTCTCGGTAACGCAGAAGTATTTCATGTCTTCCGGAATGTTAATCCTCAGTTCCTTGGCCATATTGAAGAAATGGTCGATAGCGTGCCGTGAGGTGAACACGATGGCTGTATAGTCGAGAATACTGACTTTTTGTGCACGGAATTCCTTTGCTGTAATGCTCTCCACCTTGATAAAAGGACGGAATACCAGTTCTACTCCAAATCTGCTCGCAATATCGAAATATGGCGATTTCTCACTGTTTGGTCTGGGTTGTGAAACCAGGATCTTCTTAATCATTTGTGTCCTAAATTTTTATTTTAAAAATATCCACGATGACCGATAAGCCGCACCAAAGCGTTGCCAGCGGTACCATTTCGAGGGCACAAAAGTACAAAATATTTTGAAGAAAAAATCTTTTTTGCTTAAAAAAGATGATGTAAGACTTATAAAATGTCAGTATTTTAACCAAAATGAGCACAAAAGCGCAATAAATGGCCGCATAAATAGGTGAAAAATGCAAATAGGTAAGCAGGAGTAGGATAGGGAACAGCACCGCCCCCTCCATAGCGGTAAGGAATAGTAGTGCTGTTAAGAATTTTTTATTATCCCTGTTGTTAAAGAACAGATTATTGATGCCGTTATAGAGGATAAACCGGGAAAGGAAGTATACGATGAATACCCCTACGAAGATGCCAAGGATGTAATACTCCGACGCCAGTGTAAAGGTATCGGCAACATAGTAAGTGGCATGCAGATAGTACAGCAGTCCGTAAACCAGGCAGGTCAGTCCCACGAATACGAACTGGAATTTCACCTCGTTACCAGTCTCTGTGATGTCGCGGTCGGCCCGTTGGGGATAGAAGAAATTCTTCAACTGTTTGACGATAAAGCCAGAGATTCTCGACAGGGTAAAGGCGATGAACAAGAAACAGAGGATGAGCAAACCAGTGATGACATCGTCGTTGCTGAGTATCTCAGGTATGGGGTCGCCCGCCATGCCATAGCCTTTGCTGTCCAACTCCTCATGATACATGGGATTATTGGAGAAGAAATTCTCTTTATAATACAAGGGCAGACTGACCGCCGACAGGTCGCGTGGGGCTTCCTCTCCGGGTAGGTGGAGGGTGTCGGGCTGTTCGCTATAGCGTATCTCCTGAGGTGTCAGCCAAGCCTGGATGGCCGAGTCTTGTTGGGCTGGGGTGGCATTCTTAGGCAAAAGCCGCAGCACCTGGTAAGGTGTCTGCGGTCTGGTAAATTGTCTTGCAACGGTATCGTTCACCGTTGTAACGGCAAAGGTTGTCTGTATGCTGTCTTGCCCTATCATGTCTTATGAAAGACCGAAAGCCTTGCGGATATCGTCCACGCGGTCGAGCTTCTCCCAGGTAAAGAGTTCTACATCGATGGTCTTTGTGGGATGATAATGACTCGTAAAGGTCTTCTTGATCGTTTCCGGCTGGCGCCCCATATGGCCGTAGGCAGCGGTCTCGCTATAAATAGGCTGGCGCAGTTTCAGGGTGCGCTCGATGGCCTTCGGGCGAAGATCGAAAAGCGCTTCAATCTTCTTGGCAATCTCTCCGTCACTGATGTTCACGTTGCTGCGGCCGTAGGTGTTAACGTAGATGTTCATGGGTTTGGCCACGCCGATGGCGTAACTTACCTGTACCAGCATCTCGTCGGCTACACCGGCTGCTACCATATTCTTGGCGATATGGCGTGCCGCATAGGCCGCACTGCGGTCCACCTTCGAGGAGTCTTTGCCTGAGAAGGCGCCTCCACCGTGGGCTCCCTTGCCGCCATAGGTGTCAACGATAATCTTACGGCCCGTCAGACCCGTGTCACCGTGAGGACCGCCAATCACGAACTTGCCAGTGGGGTTCACATAGTATTTAATGTCGTCTCCGAAGAGGTCGAGCACCTTCTGTGAGTGTATCTGCTGCTTCACTCGGGGAATCAGGATGTTGATCACGTCGTCCTTGATCCTGGCCAGCATCTTCTCGTCTTCGTCGAATTCGTCGTGCTGGGTGCTCACCACGATGGTGTCGATACGCTCAGGGATACCAGCATCGCTATATTGGATGGTCACCTGACTCTTGGCGTCGGGGCGCAGGTAGGGCATCTCCTTGCCTTCCTTGCGGATGTCGGCCAAAGTGCGCATGATGAGGTGAGCCAGGTCAAGACTGACGGGCATGTAACTCTCCGTCTCATTGGTGGCATAGCCGAACATCATGCCCTGGTCGCCTGCTCCCTGCTCGTCTTCGTTGCCGTTATCTACACCGCGGTTGATATCGGCACTCTGCTCATGGATGGCACTCAGGATGCCGCATGAATTACCGTCGAACTGGTACTCGGCCTTCGTATAGCCGATGCGCTTAATGGTGTTGCGGGCAATGGTCTGCAGGTCGATATACACTTCACTGCTCACCTCACCCATGATGACCACCTGACCAGTGGTTACAAAAGTCTCACAAGCCACGCGGGCTTTTTCGTCGTATGCCAGGAACTGGTCAAGTATGGCATCTGAAATCTGATCCGCCACCTTGTCGGGATGGCCCTCAGATACTGATTCTGATGAAAATAGGTATGACATATCTCTCAAATTTTGGTGCAAAGATAGTGCAAATCGGGCGAAATGCAAAATAAATCGCCATTTATTTTCTTATATTCCTCGGATGGTGCTCCAGAATCTCGCGCCTGAGCGTCGAGGTGTCGATATGAGTGTAGATCTCGGTTGTGCCGATGCTCTCATGTCCCAGCAGGGCCTGGATGATGCGCAGGTCGGCGCCACCTTCCAGCAGGGCCGTGGCAAACGAGTGGCGGAGTGTATGGGGCGAGATGGTCTTCTGGATGCCAGCCAGCTCGGCCTGCTTCTTGATCATGATGAGAATCATCGTACGTGTCAGGTGGGCCCCGCGTCGGTTCAGGAATACGTAGTCTTCCTCGCCTGGTTCTATCACCATGTGATGGCGGTCGTCGAACCAGAACTTCAGTTCCTGGATGGCCCGTTGTGAGATAGGTACCAGCCGCTCCTTCGACCCCTTGCCGAAAACGCGCACGAACTCCTCGTCGAGGTAGAGGTTCGAAAGTTTCAGGTTCACCAGCTCGCTTACACGCAGACCGCAGGAGAACAGCACCTCGATGATGGCCCTGTTGCGATGACCCTCCCATTTCGAGAGGTCGATGCTCGCCTCCAGCTGGTCTATCTCCTGGGGCGACAGTACCTCTGGCAGATGCTCTCCGATCTGGGGCGACTCCAACAGCTCTGTCGGGTCATCCTCCCGGAAGCCGTCCATCTGCAGGAACCTGAAGAACGAGCGTACACCACTCAGTATCCGGCACTGCGAACGGGGATGGATGCCGATGTCGTGGAGCCCTGCCGAGAACGCCTCCAGATCCTCCAGCGTCACCTCCCTCACGTCCTTTTGCTCTTTCTCCAGATAGTCGAGCAGTTTCCTCAGGTCACGCTGGTAGGCGTCGAGCGTGTTGCCCGACATGTTACGCTGCAGTTTCAGGTAGCGCACGTAGCTCTTGATGATGTCCTTCTCCATATTTTGTGCAAAGGTACGAAAAAACTCTTAATTCTTACTTTTTAATTCTTAGATTTTTTGTACCTTTGCAGCCGTAATAATTAATAAGGTGTATGAAGATACAGATTATCAATGGTCCGAACCTCAATCTGCTTGGTCAGCGTGAGCCTGGTATCTATGGCTCAGAGTCGTTCGACAGCTATCTACCGGAGTTGCGCGCCAAGTATCCCGACATTGAGTTCGGCTACTATCAGAGCAACGTGGAGGGCGAGCTGATCAACAAGATGCAGGAGACGGGATTCTTCGGTGGCTACGACGGTATCGTGCTCAATGCCGGTGCCTACACCCATACCAGTGTGGCCTTGCAGGATTGCATCCGCTCACTGAAGTGCCCTGTGGTCGAGGTGCATATCTCGAATGTGCATAAGCGTGAGGAGTTCCGCCACAAGTCGATGATCTCCAGCGCCTGTCTCGGAGTGATCTGTGGTTTTGGCCTCGACTCCTACCGGTTGGCTGTTGAAGCCATCATCGCCCAGAAAGGATGACGCTCGACGAGTATATCCTTCAGCACTCCGATCCGGAGCCCGACTACCTCTACCGTCTCTGGCGGGCTACGAACGTCCATACCATCCATGGCCGTATGGCCAGCGGGCATCTGCAGGGACGGTTGCTGAAGATGCTCGTGGCGATGATTCGTCCGATGGCCATTCTCGAGGTTGGCACCTTCAGTGGCTACAGTGCCATATCGATGGCCGAGGGTCTTCCTGATGACGGACATCTATACACCTTCGAGATCAACGACGAGATGGAGGATTTCACTCGTCCCTGGATAGAAGGCTCACCTGTGGCTGACAAGATCACCTTCATCATCGGCGATGCGCTCACCGAGGCCCCGAAACTCGGCATCCTGTTCGATATGGCCTTTATCGACGGTGACAAGCGCACGTATCGTGAAACCTACGAGATGGTGATGAGCATACTGAGACCCGGTGGTTTTATCCTTGCCGACAATACGCTTTGGGACGGCCATGTCGTTGACCATGCCTACGACCATGACCACCAGACGCAGGGCATCGAGACCTTCAACGACTATATCGCCCACGACGAGAGGGTAGAGCAGGTGATACTCCCCCTTCGCGACGGGCTTACACTGATAAGGAAAAGGTAAAAAGGTAAAAAAGTAAAAAGGTAAAATAGTAAGAAATGCAAGAAACAAGACAGAACAAAATAGCCCGACTGCTCCAGAAGGAGCTCTCGCTGATATTCCAACAGCAGACACGTGCCACTCACGGCACGATGGTCAGCGTCACCCGTACCAAGGTGTCGCCCGACCTCAGCATCTGCACCGCCTACCTCAGCATCTTCCCCAGTGAGAAGGGTGAGGAGATACTGGCCAATATCAATGCCAGTAATAAGGCTATAAGATATGAATTAGGTACGCGCGTGCGTAATCAGTTGCGCATCATTCCCGAACTGCGCTTCTTTATCGACGACTCGCTGGATTATATAGAACACATAGATCAATTATTAAAACGATGAACTTTTGGAACCGCGAGAGCCATCAAGCTTACTTGTTTGGCCGAGTCGTGACAAAAGTGCATAGCGAACAAAGTGAGATATGAACTTCCCGTTTTTCATTGCCAGGCGCTACCTCTTCTCTAAGAAGTCCACCCACGCCATCAACGTCATCAGCGGCATCTCTGTCGTTGGTGTGGCGGTGGCTACGATGGCCCTGGTGGTGACAATGAGTGTGTTCAACGGCTTCCACGACCTGGTAGCCTCCTTCTTCACCTCCTTCGACCCCCAGCTGAAGGTGGTTCCCCTGAAGGGTAAGACGGTAGCTGCCGATGACCCCGTACTGACGCAGATACGCCAGTTGCCTCAGATTGAGGTGGCCACCGAGTGCGTTGAGGATCAGGCACTCGCCATC
This sequence comes from uncultured Prevotella sp., assembly GCA_946415825.1. Taxonomy (GTDB): domain Bacteria; phylum Bacteroidota; class Bacteroidia; order Bacteroidales; family Bacteroidaceae; genus Prevotella. The sequence goes on from CAMKUA010000049.1 coordinate 13,845, forward strand.
TACAACAACCACCAGGCCATGGTGGTCGTGAAAGGTGTGGAGGACAACTTCGACCAGCTCACCCGCATCAATGAGATCCTGATAGGCGACGGTGAGTTCAGTCTCCATGCTGCCGATATGGACTATGGCATCCTGGGCATCCGCCTGGCCGAGCAGCTCTCTACAGGCTATACCTACGAGCGTCCCTTGAAGATCTATGCACCCCGTCGTGAAGGACAGTTCGATATGACCAACCCCTCCGACGCCTTTGAGGAAGACGAGCTCTTCTCGCCAGGCGTGCTCTTCAACGTGAAGCAGGCCAAGTACGACAAGAACTACATCATCACCAGCATCGCCTTTGCCCGTCGCATCTTCGGCCAGCAGGGCATGCTCTCTTCGCTCGAGTTGCGCCTGAAGCCGGGCAGCAACTTCGAGGCCGTCAAGTCTGATATCAAGCAGCTCTGCGGCGACCAGTTTGCCGTCAGGGACCGCTTCGAGCAGCAAGACGACACCTTTAAGATCATGAAGATCGAGAAGTTCATCGCCTACATCTTCCTCACCTTCATCCTCATGGTGGCCTGCTTCAACATCATCGGCTCGCTCTCCATGCT
>CAMKUA010000050.1:0-14358 GCA_946415825.1 uncultured Prevotella sp.
TCCCCCAGTTATATTATGGTACGGAAGTGCTGATGAACGGTACGAAGGAAGTGACTGACGGAAACGTGCGTTGCGACTTCCCCGGCGGATTCCCTGGCGACGAGCATAACTGCTTCACGAAGGAAGGTCGTACAAGGGCCGAACAGAGTATGTTTACTTGGTTAAGCCGTCTGTTGCACTGGCGCCAGAACAACGATGTGATCATCAAGGGCTCGCAGACACAGTTCATTCCCTACAAGGGTGTCTATGTGATTGCCCGTCAGTTGGACGACCATGCACTGGATGCACCAAACCATGTCGTAACACGAACCGCCCTCACCATTCTCAATGGCACCTCGAAGCCAGCCACGATGGAAGTGGAGCGCTATGCTGAGGTCATTGGCAATACAACAAAAGCAAAGGATATTCTGACAGGACGTTATTACGACCTCTCAAAAGACTTCGAACTCAAGCCACGACAGAGTCTGGTTCTGGAGTATTAAAACAATAAGAGTGGGTGCCCAGGCACTCACTCTTTGTTTTTCCTCAGATAAGCCGCCACACGGTCGGCCATGTTTTGTCGGATATAAGGATAGAAGAACTTCAACTCCAGATGATGGTAGTTGCCTACACGACCAATGATGGGCATGGGCTTATCGATCTTATATCCATCTATCAGGAGCAGACGACTCTCAGGATCAAGTCGGGCTGAAAGCGTGTCATTCTGTTTGCGACCATAATTGATAAAGGGTGCACTGACGGTATCTGTGCGCCAATTGACGGGATTGATACAGAACAGATTGCCACCACTGACTACAGGAATCTCAGCCTCAAGTGATTTGACAGAATTGAAGCAGATGGTGACACCCGTATCCGTTGCGCCCTTGGCGGGTCGCAGATGACGACAGGCTGCAGTATCCTCAGCCGTAACCTTATAACCAATGACATAGACGGCCACCATCCGACTTGCCACACTATCGGGCATCCGTCGCATAATATCCATCAAGGCATGAGCACCCTGACTGAACCCAGCGAGAATGAAAGGACGTCCCTGATTGAGATGCTTCAGATAGTAATCCCAACTGCGACGACAGTCGGACATAGCTATAGGCAGTCGCGAAAGAGCCATCTCTTCAGTAGCCCACGACTGCATAGACACCTGACGGTAATAGGGAGAGAAGTAGTTGAGGCGACCTGAATAGAACGAATCGACAGCATGCATCTCGTGGCGCATTCGGTTACGCAGATAATCATCGTAAGTATCAGCGAAATGGCAGGTATCTGTTCGAATCAGATGGTCGCCAGTCTCAGTAGAGATGATGTAGAACAGATCGACATCGGCTCCCCTGTCGCGAATAAACCACTGAGTGGAGTCGGAATAGATGGGTGCAGCCGGGGTAGGACCTACCATATTGGAGCCACTTTCCCAAGAGGAAAACAGCAACACCAGAAAGATACTTATCAGCGTTAAAAAGGCACTTCTTAGCCTCATCATATCGTCGTATAAAACAAATTTGGATGCAAAATTACAAATTTAAGCCGAACTCTGCAAGCAAATCGGGAAACTTTGTGTAATTTTGCAGGCAAATAACTAAAAGTGAGTATGATTTCATTCGAATGTGACTATAACAATGGAGCCTGTCAGCAGGTGCTCGACAACCTCATCAGGCACAACAATGCCAAGCCGACACCCTATGGTTTCGATGAATTCTCTGAGCGCGCCAAGCACTGTATCCGTGAGGCTTGCGGACTGCCCGATGCCCAGATATTCTTCCTGACGGGAGGTACCCAGACCAACGCCACCACCATCGACTCGATGCTGTATCAGTATGAAGGAGTTATCTGTGTAGGCTCCGGGCATATCAATGTACACGAGGCCGGTGCCGTGGAGTTTACGGAGCATAAGATCATCACCCTCCCCGACTATCAGGGCAAGATGGAAGCCAAGGTGCTCGACAAGTATCTCGACGACTATATGCACGACGGTAACAAGGATCATGCCGTGCACCCCGGACTGGTGTATATCACCTTCCCCACTGAGTTTGGCACGCTCTATTCGGCCAAGGAACTCAAAGACATCTATCAGGTATGTCAGAATTACGAGATTCCGCTTTACATCGACGGTGCCCGTCTGGGTTATGGTCTGATGGCCGATGGCAACGATATCACCCTGCCCTATCTGGCCCGTCACTGCGATGTGTTCTATATCGGAGGCACGAAGATCGGTGCACTCTGTGGTGAGGCAGTGGTCTTCACCAACCGTAAGGCGCACAAGCACTTCTTCTCGATTCAGAAGCAACACGGAGCCGTAATAGCCAAAGGAGCATTGATTGGTCTGCAGTTCGAGGCCTTGTTTACCGACAAACTCTATTTCAAGCTCTCGGAACATGCCATTAAGATGGCCATGAGGATGAAGGAGCTCTTCATCCGCAAGGGTTTTGAGTTCTATGTCGATTCCCCCACGAACCAGCAGTTTGTGATTCTCGACAACGAACAGGCAGAGAAACTCAGTCGCAAGGTGGAGTTTTCCCACTTTGGTCAGACCGACAGGCACCACACCATCTGTCGCTTCGTGACCAGTTGGGCCACAACGGAAGAGGAGATCGATGAATTAGAAAAAATACTCGGATGAAAAAAAAACTTTCAAGCTATTACCCCACGGCTGTGATTGTCCTATGGGCCATCATCATCTGGTGTTTCTTCCAGTTCTGGTATCCCTATCATTTCTTCTTTCAGGAGCAGAATCAGATTTTCCTTTATTCGTGCGACTATATCGAGACCTACCGTGGTTCTGGATGGCTGGCACGTCTTATTGGCGATTTCCTGACGCAGTTCTATTATTACCTCTACGTTGGCGCCACGATTCTGACGCTCTGTCTGCTCGCCATCGCCACCTTATTATATATAGGACTACGTAACTTCAAGGTGGGCCGCATCGTAGCCCTGGTACTGGCCCTGGTGGTGATGACGTTCGTGGCTGTCTGCCATTTCAGTACGAGCTACCGACTCTCTTCCACCATCTCTGTCATGGGCTGGTGCCTCTTGCTTTGGCTGGTGTCCGTCATGAATCGCAGGTTGCTGAAATTCTCAGTCTTGGCATGCGGTCTGTTACCCTGCTATCTGCTCTTCGGCATCCCGGAAGTGAAGAAGATACAGAGTCCTGACTTCATCCTCGAAAAAGACTTCGCCGTGGATTGTGAATACTATTTCGGCAACCACAATAAGGTCATCAAGATGGTGGAGGGCTATGACCGGTGGACTTCTCAGATGCTGTTTTTCTACAACCTGGTTCAGGCACAGCGCGGACAACTGCCCGACAACCTGTTGAAATTTACGCCTACCGACCTCGGCACGTTCTATCGGATCGGGCCGGAGACGCCCATGCTCACCATTCGCAACATGAACGAGCTCTACTGGGCATTGGGCGACATGACCTTTACGGAGAGGGCTGCCATGATGACAAACGTCTTCTCTCGCGATAACCGCAATGTCCGTATGATGCAGCGCCTGGCTGAGTGCAACATCGTCAGCGGCGACTCGTTGGCTGCAGAGAAATACCTGCGTATTCTCGACAAGACACTCGTCTATCACCAGTGGGCAGAGAACATCAGACGGCATGGCAAGGATATCTATAAGGAGAAGATCAGGATGGTGAACCGTCACGACACGATCACCATCACCGACAATGCCCACTTCCTGATGATGCAGTTGCTCGATGCCAATCCCGATAACACCATTGCCCTCGACTATATCCTCTGTAGCACCCTGTTACTGAAGGACATTGCAAACTTCAAGCGCGACTACGACCGCTATTGTATCGAGACAGGCAAGCCTCGCATCAAAAAGCTCTATCAGGAGGCCCTCTGCATCTGGCTGGCTGGCACTAATGCCCCACAGGAAGACTGGCAGCGCTACATCCAGAGTCAGGACGTGATACGACGCTTTATGGAATACAACGACCAACGGGGTAATCCCAAGTTTAAGGACACCTACTGGTATTACTTCGACAAAGTTAAAGCACCTGAGATTTAGTGGATAGTGAATAGATTATAGTGGATAGTTATGATTAGAAAAAGCATGGATTTGAGAAGGATGTTGAATGGCATAGTGGTAGTACTACTATTCACTATCAGCTATCAACTATTCACTGGCTGTACGCCCACGCCGGAGAACGTGCAGAAGAGCAATGAACTGCCGCCCATCTACCCCGACTACTGCAACGTGACCATCCCTCAGAATATCGCCCCGCTGAACTTTCTGCTGAGGGGGCATTGTGAGGCCCTGGAGGTAAAGGTGGGAAGTCTCACGCTGAATGCCAGCGGCAACGAGGCCGTGTTTGACATCGACGACTGGAAAGCACTGATGCAGCAATCGGCTGGTCAGACACTAAGCGTCACCATTACCGCCCTCATCGATGGACGATGGACGGCATACAAGCCCTTCGAATGGCAGGTGGTGAAAGACGAGGTTGACCCCTATCTCACTTACCGGCTCATAGAACCCGACTACGAGATATGGAACCACGTACAGATTCAACAGCGCTGTGTGGAGAACTTCGACGTGAACGCCCTCGGACACTACGAACAGCTGGAGAACCGCTGTATGAACTGCCATACCTACGCCAACCAATCACCCGAACTCTCCATGATGTACGTTCGCGGCCAGGGGGGTGGAACCATCCTGAACCGTAAGGGAGAACTGAGCAAACTCAGCATCCCTGGTAGTGTGTATTTCGGATTCAGTTCCACCGGGCGCTATATCACCTACTCCACCCAGAAGATTATCCCTGCCTTCCACAGCGACCCCAGCAAACGACTCGAGGTCTATGATGCCTCGTCGAATGTTTTCGTGGCCGATATGGAGGAGCACCGGGTCATCTCCTCACCACTATTGAGCGACAGTCTGAAGTTCGAGACCTTCCCGACCTTCTCGCCCGACGGGAAATACATCTACTACTGTGCCGCCGATACCGTCAGTCTGCCCACCGACATCCGCCAGCTTCAGTACAGTCTGGTGCGCATTCCTTTCGATGAGGGCACAGGCACCATCGGCACCGAGGTCGATACCCTCTTCAACCAGCGGAGCGTGTGCCATCCTCGCATCTCTCCCGACGGGAAGTTCATCCTCTACACCGTTGCCGACTACGGCACCTTCCCCATCTGGCATCCAGAAGCCGACCTTCAGATGATGAACCTGCAGACGGGTGCCATCGACTCCCTCACCATCGTGAACAGTCCGAAGAGCGACACCTATCACGCCTGGTCATCCAACAGCCGCTGGTTTGTCTTCGCCTCGAAGCGCGACGACGGTCTCTACGGCAAACCCTATTTCTGCTATGTCGATAAGGACGGTAAGGCTCACAAACCTTTCTGTCTGCCCCAGCAGCATCCCACTTTCTACGACAATAACCTGAAATCCTTCAACGCCCCGGAACTGGGCAAGGGAAAGGTTCCCTTCGATGTCGAGGATGTGGCGAAGGCGATGAAACAAGAAGCCATTCCATTTAAATAACAATAGCGGCCCTGCGAGCCGCTATTATTATTTCACCTTGGTTTCTATGCGCTGGTCGGAAGAAATCTCAAGACCGGCATGGTAGGCGTCGAAATCAACCTTTGTCTTCGTGAAGTCGGGGGTATTGAAGGAGAAAATACTCTCCTCATAGTACTCCCTGGGATGGCGCTGCGGCAACATGAACGGTTTGGAGAACCGGCCCTTGTCGTCGATCGAAGCCAGGTAAAGCCTACTGTAGTAGCCGTCGTCCCTACGACTAGTAAAGACAATCCAGTGCGAGTTCGTCGTCCAGTTATGATAGCTGTCGGCCTTGTCACTGTTGATTTCCTCCAGTTCGCGGGCCTCTCCCGTCTGCAAGTCAAGCAACCACTGCTGACTCTCCTCGTGCCAGATGGAGAAATAGCCATAGTCCATCAACGTGAAAAGGATATACTTACCGTCGTAGCTGGGACGAGGCCAAGTCAGACTCTTCCCCATCGCCACAGCATTAAAGATCGTATCCACCTGTTCGCCATAGGTACCCTTCTCTGGATCGAAGGCGATCTTACAGAGGTTGTATTTCTCATCCTTATAGTGGGCTGGATAATCCTGCTGCTTGCAGGTCATATAATATAAGGTTCGCCCGTCAGGCGAGAACACTGGCGAGTTTTCACTCCAGTCCTTGGTAGAGAGCAGCGAGTCCTTGATGATCTCATGGGTGGCAGGATGATAGACGAACACATCACTCGACAAGTCGAACACCTCGATGCGCTCATTGGGTACGATATGGAATCCCTGGCGCGTCTGGTTAGTGGAGAAAGCACAATACTTGCCACTCGGATGCCAATAGGGATACACCATCGAACCACCGAGTTGGTCATTACTAGCCTTCAACCACTCCCGCTGACCATCAATCTGGAACATCGTAGCCCCATGATCGCCACGAACATGGAAAACGAATTTCGAAGGATCCGTCTGGTGCGCAGCATGACAATTCACACACATGCCTGGCACCTGAGTATTCTCGATAATCGGATACTCATCGAAAGAAGAGAGGTCGCGCTGATAGAGTCCCATCTTACTAAACACCTCGTAGCCAGGGGCAATACGACGATAGGTAAGACCCCACTCGTCAAGGCTATATGGACTGACGCTGACAGTAAAGTCCTTATACTGCTTCCACTGGCCGTCTATCTTAGTGCAAACGGTAAACGTCAGTTCTCCACCTTTATTCTGAGCGGTCAAAGCATGCCAGTCGTCGATATCAAAGTCAGCCTCATCGCCCTGCACATGCAGTTCTCCCCCCTTGCTGCCCTTCACCACCACATCCATACAATCGATAGTCTCATCAGCCATATTGAAGTTCAGCGGTGCTATCTCTGCGGGGATCGTCACTCCGACATAGTCGGGATATATCTCCGGCAGTTCATTGACCAACGTCGGATTCTCCACCTGACTAGTGCATCCTAACAGGATTAGAAGGACTAGCATTCCTAGCATATATAGTTTCTTCCTCATTTCCCTACCGTTAAATAATACCATACCGTGTTTCTGAAGCGATTCAGCTCAGGCGAATTCTGATTCTGGGAATAAGCCTGGGCGTACTCATTCATCTGCTGCAATATCAGCGGATTGACGACACCCTGCGGAGGCTGTTGACGCTGTTGCATAAAGGCAAAGGCGATACCCTCCTGACAATGGCGGGGATTATAGTTAATCTTATTCTGAACTACCTGTACATACTGCATAAAACGTGGCATGTCATTGTCAAGCAATGGCAGCATCACCAGATACTGAGCCGCCATCTGGTTCTGCTGGTTATGCACAAACAGCTGGCCACAGATCTTATCCAGTTCACGATCACTGAACAGGAAGTCCTCCTGTAGGCGATACTGGCGCAAGGTGCCATAGAGCGGATGCTCGTTAATAGCCTTCTCATTGCCCAACAGGGCCATCGTGCGCTGAGCCCATGGACGATAGAAGACGGTCTTCTCCAGCATCTTCAGATACTTCTCGGCCACCTTGTACTGACCATTGATCAGATTGGTCTCAGCCAGACGCTTCACCACTCGGGCACTCTTATTATAATTAGGTATAGCCTCCATCGCCTCGAAAGCGAAACGCTGAGCCGTATTTACCAATCCAAGCCAGAAATAGATCTCACCCGTCAGTTGTGTGGTGGCGAAGTTACGCTCAAACTTGGGCAACAAACCCTCTGAGCCACGCTGATAGAAATCGAAGGCACGATCGCCCAACTGGTTCGTCATACCCAGTGCGAGGTTTGTTGCACTCACACTCATCGGCAGGTCTGGCATCTGCTTCTCTGCCTTAGCGATAATCGCGTTCCAGTTCTGGACACGCACCAGATGGTCGTACTCGATAAGCTCATACTTCTTCGCATTGAAACCCCTTGGGATGAAAAACATGCCCAGAATAAGCAACACCACTATCGCTGGTACGGCTGGCACCCACTTGAGATAATCTTTCCTGCTCAACCATACTAACAGCGCCACCACGACAGGGATTGCCATCAGCACATAGGGCAACGTCTCAGGGAAACGGTAATAACTGATACCCAGCATCACCCTCAGCATCGGGAATGGCAAGAAATGCGCACTGAGCAGCATCAGTGCCAAGGCATAGATCAATGCAGCCACCATTAGCGTCCAAGGCAGCATCAACAGCGCCACTAACAGCACCATCGGTCCTATCAGCCAATAGAGCACAGGAATCAAGATGATGGCAGTGATCCATCCTATCCACTTGCGGAGGGCCACCATCACACCCAATGCGATCACAAGCGCCACGGTGTAAGTCAGCATCACACTCTCGTCGCCCATAGCATACCACAACATCAGGACTGGCAAGAAACTCAGCGGATACGAACCCTCCGACTTCGAGCGCATCAGTCGCCAGGTAAGACGCTGTGCCAGCATATAGAGCAGGGCGATGATAGCGGCACCAATGGCGGCACCGTTATAGAATTGTACCAGGAACTCTGCGATATAACGGGCAAAACCACCTGGCTCAGCCATCCTGTCACAGAAGAAGTCGCCGTCAAAGAGGAACAACTGCAACTGCTCCTGATAAGTCAGCGCAAAGGGGTAGCGGAATGTCCAGAAAAGGAACACCGCTAAACCGAAAGCTACCATCAGCAGCCAAGGACCGTATTTCGACAGACTGTTACTCAGGGATTTCTTCATTCGTATCGGCATTGATCGTTACCGTGCGACCATCAGGATACTTCCGCTTATAGGTCAATGGATACATCTGCTCCAGGAAGTCGCCCAGCAAAGTACCCTGAAGGTTCTTGGCCATCTGACGGGTATAGTTCTTATACACCAGATGGAAACTGTCGGCACGCTGGGCTATGTATTTAGCCTGAACGGTGTCGCCTTGTTTCTTCAGGTCAACAATAAACTTGCGCATCTTACCCAACTCCCGATTGTGCATCTCCGTACGCACCTTCCATTTCTCCAGCGAGTCGTTCTGTGGCGTACCCGTGGCATGGCTGACACTGTCGATCACCACCTGGATGGTACCAGGCTCACCAACCACCAACAACTGCTGAACATTCATCCGGTAGTGGTAGTCGAGCAGGATCTTGTACATCTGCATCGAGTCTTTGGTGAAATGGAACTTACCATTCGTGATCTCCATCGAATCGACATACTCTGCCGTCTTCTTACCATAGAGGGGGACGATAAAGATACGCTTACCCTCCAACTGCTCACCTTTTACCACGCCCTCGACATGGAACTTTCCGTCATTGGCCTTCTGACAGCTGAACATCATCATCACAGCTGCCACAGCCACAAAACATAATAGAATCTTTCTCATCGCTATTTCAATCCTTCAATTCTTCAATCCTTCAGTTCTTCAATTCTTCACCTTCACCACTTCTCTCTTGTTGTCAAACACCTGGCGATAGGCCTCATGGGCATCGAGCTCCACCTTCGTCTTCGTAAAGTCTGGACAGTTATAGGCGTCCATCATCTCCCGATAGAACTTTCGGGGATTCCTTTGGGGCAGCAGGAAAGGTTTCGATACCCGTCCCCCCTCATCGATGCTGGCCAGATAGGCCTTGGTGTACATACCGTCTTCCCGCTTGCTGCTGAACACAAACCAGTGGCTGTTACCACTCCAGTTGTGATAGCTCTCGCTCTGATTGCTGTTTAACTCCTTCAATTCTCGACTCTCGCCCGTCTTCAGATCCATCAGCCAGAGGTCGGCATCGTTCTGGCTGACGGGGAAGTTACCTCGACTGCTCACGCAATACATCAGCCACTTGCCATCATAACTGGGTCGCGCCAATACATAGCTTTGATCCGTAGCCGGACCATTCAGCAGCGTATCCACCACTTCGCCAAAGGCACCTTTCTCTGCATCAAAACCAATCCGGCAAAGGGAGCATTTCACCTTTTCATATTCTGCCGGCACTCGACAAGGCTTCGATGAACTATAGTAGAGCCACTGACCATTATGCGAGAAGGCAGGGAAAATTTCCAGGTCCTCCGTCTGCAATAGGGGCGACAGGATCAGTTCGTTGCTGCGAGTGTCGAGCACCTCCACATTACTGAACCGATGATACACCTCAATGCGCTGACCTGTTCCTGTGAAGAAACTCTGATGCACAGAATTCACTGCCAGAGCCACATAGTCGCCTGCGGGATGCCAATAGCTGTATGAGCCAGCTGCCTTCGTGGAGTCTGTCTTCGTCTCCACCCAAATCTGACGACCGTCTTTCTGAATCAGCGTTCCACCTCCCTCGCCACGCATCTGCATGGTGATACGGTTGGGATTCGTGCGGTTGGCCGTATGACAGTTAAAGCAGCGCCCTGGCACCACCGTTTCCGTCAGGATGGCATACTCGTCGAAAGTACTCAGGTCGCGCTGGTAGATACCGATATCGCCACCCACCTCATAGCCGGGTTTGATACGGCGATAGGTTAGTCCCCACTCCTCAAGGCTGTAAGGACTTACCGTCACCTCGAAATCCTGATATTGTTTCCACTGGCCGTCTTTCTCGACACAAACTGTAAATGTGATCTTTCCACCTTGATTCTGTGCCGTCAGTTCGTGCCAGTCGTCGATGTCGAAGTCTGCCCAGGCACCGTTAGCATGTATCTCGCCACCCTTGCTGCCTTTGGCCACCACATCCATGCAGTCGATCGTCTCGTCAGCAAAGTTGAAGTTCAGGGGGGCGATATCAGCAGGAATCGTCACCCCGATATAATCGGGATAGATATCAGGCAACTGCTCCACCTTCACCACATCCGTCGGTGTCGAAGTGCAGGCCACCATCAGCCATATACCTATCATAATATATAAGAATCGTTTCATGGCCTTTTTCCTTCTATCATTCTTTTGGCATAATTGGCAAAGGGCGAACCTGGCACGTTACCCTGAGCCTGAATACAGCGCATCACGTCCTGATAACCCAGCGGCATCTGACGATAACCACCATATTGCTGGGCCAGACCAAGATACTGCTGGAAACTTCTCATATCTCCCTTCAACAGCAACTGCGCCAGAAAATAGTCGAGCGCCATCTTGTTCTGGTTGTTGTTCATAAAGAGCAGTCCCAACATCTTGTCCATCTCCTCATAACTATAGAGGAAGTTCTCCTTATATCTCAATTGCCTCAGCTTACCATACACAGGATGGGCATTCACCCAACCTTCATTCAGATTCGCCTCAGCCTCTTCAGCCCAACCACGATAAAACAAACTCTTCTTCAACAAATCAAGTTGCTTAGCTGCCGTCTGATAGTGCCCATTCACCATCATGCACTCAGCGATGCGCTTGGTACAACGCCCACTCTTCCGTCCATTCAGAATCGACTCCTGAGTATCGAACATATAGCGTTGAGCCGAGTTCACCATACCCAAGCGCCAGAAAGCCTCTGCCGATGGCAGCATCGATGTCAGGTCTCTCACTCGGGGCATGATCAAGGCATCCTCACCACTCTGGTAGAAGTCGAACATACGATCAGCCAACAACCGTTTCTGCGACAGAGCCAGATTCACACAGTTCGACCAGAACGGTGTCCTGACCTGATACTGCCCAGCCCGTTTCACGATGTCGTCCCATCGTTCGTTTCTGACGAGGTAATCCATACGGATCAGCTCGTACATATCCTTATCGTAACCGCTCCACTGCGGATAATGCAGGGGGATTCGGTAATAGTTCAGTCCTGTCATCGCCTGTTCCAACGGCCACTGGGGCAACAGCCAGGCATAGACCATCAGTTGCACGGCTAACAGCCACCCAGCCGACCACAGGTGCTTCCAACTCAGCTGGATCACACGTACCACTATATATATCCAGACCGCCGGCCCTATCAGCCAATAGGCCACAGGAACGATCAGGATATCCAACCAGAAAAGCCGTTTAGGCAGACGGATGCAGGCCAATGCCAAAGCCAGGACGATGGCAACGGGCAGCGACAACAGCACATTGATATCACCCATCAGCCACAACAGCACCACGACAGGCACCAGACTCAACAACCACCACGCCTTCGGCAACAGTCGGGCCGTCAGGCGCTGCAAGGCCACAAAGAGCAAAGCCAGCAGCAAGGCCCCCAACCATTCCACATAATAGAACTGCACGATGAACTCTCCGAGCCAGTCAGCCAAGCCTCCAGGCAGGCTCACCCGCTCCCAGAAATAATCGCCCGTCCAAAGGAACAACTGGTACTGTTCCTGGTACGATAGCGCATGAGGATAAGCCACATACCAAAACAAGAATATGCCGATGCCCACCAGCACCGACAATCCCCAGTTGTAGTAGTTCCCTATCCTCTTTTTCATATTCAGCTGCAAAGTTACAAACAATTACCGAATTAGCAAAACATCTGATTAATATAATTCGTTTGAATAGTTAGTTTACAACTATCGACATTTCATTCCGATAGTCTTTATGGTTGATTAAGATAGTCTCTTACGGTTGTTCAGATAATCCTTTACTACTATTACAACATACTTGTAACACCGTTACACGATATTTGTAATGCCATTACAGCATACTTGTAACGCCTTTACATAAGTTTTGTAATGAGAACCGGGCAGCTTAAGTGAAATCATAGTCCAACTTGGTTGTCCCAAACTCCACCTCCTCCTGATAGCCCGCACGACGGAATATCTCACGGATATCCTCCTGTTGACGGGGTGTAAGCCATTTCTTGCCATTGCGATACAGATAATAGGTGCCATTGCCACCCAGATATCTGGTAAGTGCATGGCGCATCCTGACGAAAGCGTCACCCATACGAGGGTTGTGGGCCACGATAAAACCTGTGGCCAATGTCACTTTCTCGTCTTTGCGGTAGAAACGGCAATGTCCGTCTTTCATGGACGAAGGAAACACTGCGTTTCCCCACGGGCGATCGTCAGGAATCTCAAGTCCTGACTGATAGCGCAGGCACTCGCCCGCCAATGGGCAACTGCTGTTAAAACAAAATATCCAGTTTGCCGGAATCTGTTTAGGATTGTATTTCCTTTCCATATTTGATAGTATTGTCCAGAAAAACCGTGCAAAGGTACTAATAAAAACCGATTCCACCAAATTTATCCAGCTATTGTTAATCTTACATCTGTTTTTATCACAAATAATCAACTTACTCATAGCAGATTAACTATACTATGTCAATAAAACAAACAAATACTAAAACCGCCCCGCAACGGTTAATCGTTGCAGGGCGGTGATTATAGAGGTTTAGTCTTAAGCCAGATTACTTGGCCTTGAAGTGCCAGAATGTTGCCTCACCCCAGTTTCCGAGACCACCGAAGTCGCCACCGTCAGGATATACGAGGGTCATGGTGGTGCCAGTCATATCAACAACCTCGAAGGTCGTAGGCATGTTACCACCAGAGTTGATCTCGTACGGCCACAGAATGGTACCAGCGGTTGTATTCAAGTCAGCAATTTTCCATTCGTTACCGTCAACAGGTACGAACTCGTAGGTTCCACTGTTAATCACAGAGCCGTCTGCTGCATGACGAACTATGGTTCCATCAGTATTCAGCGTCATATAGGCATCAAGATCACCATCACCATGGTTGGTTCCGTCTTCTGTATGCGCAAGCTGACCATTGAATTCTTCTGAGGTCTTAACACCCCACCAGGCACCATTACCCTTCTGAACATCAGCACCAGCGCCACCACAGTAGCCCATGTTACCCCAAACAGCACCTGCCCAGTCACCTTCAGTAACAGCCGCAGTATCCCATGTCCAGTCCTTACCTCCTTCATAGCCAGCGGCCATACCGTTAATATCGCTATTGCTGCAGAAGTGCCAGAATGTTGCTTCACCCCAGTTGCCAAGGCCACCGAAGTCACCACCGTCAGGATATACGAGTGTCATCTTATCAGCTGTCAGATAGCAAATCTCATAACGTCCAGGAATGTTGCCGCCAGAGTTGATCTCATAAGGCCACAGGATAGCATTTGTAACCAGATCACCTACCTTCCACTCACCTGCAGGATTATAACCTTCAACTGCATAGTTGCCTGAGCGGATTACACTGCCACTGGCGTCATAGGCGTTAATCAATCCATCCTCGGTGAACACCATATAGGCAGCAAGATCACCGTCACCATGGTTGGTTCCGTCTTCTGTATGCGCAAGCTGACCATTAAATTCTTCTGAGGTCTTAACACCCCACCAGGCACCATTACCCTTCTGAACATCAGCACCAGCGCCACCACAGTAACCCATGTTACCCCAGACAGCACCTGCCCAGTCACCTTCAGTAACAGCTGAGGGATCCCACTTCCAAGTCTTTTTGCCGTAGTCGTTGGAAGCAAGCAGACGTATTTCCGGATTCAGCTCACCAGCCACTTCAACGGTGAAGTCCTTAGAAGCAACGGTCTCTTCGAGGTCGG
>CAMKUA010000051.1:0-14203 GCA_946415825.1 uncultured Prevotella sp.
CATCATAAGATGAAAAAGCACTCGCTTCTTGTACTACTTCTGTCTATGTAAATCTTTCAAAGAACTCTTTCCTTCATACTAAACGCCCCAAAAAAGGGCGAAAGCGGGTGCAAAGGTACGAAAAATATAAATACCCTCCAAACTTTTTCCGTGAAATATTTGTTAAATAACAAAAGTTTTCGGGATTGTTTACAAAACACATCTTTATAGCACATAAAAAGGAAAGGATTCCGTCGATCACACGACGGAACCCCTTCAACCAGACTCTATATAATATATATAATGTACGTGCGAAACTACTCCCTGCGGCCAAATATCCTCAACAGGTAAATAAACAGGTTGATAAAGTCGAGGTAGAGCGTAAGTGCGCCAAGCAAAGCAAGCTTCTGAGCACCTTCTCCGGCATCAGGAGCCATCAGGAGCATACGCTTAATCTTCTGAGAGTCGTAAGCCGTCAGTCCTACAAAGACCAACACCCCCAGATAACTGAGAATCATTTCAAGTCCTGTGCTCTTCAGGAAGATATTCACCACCGTCGCAATGATGATGCCAATCAAGGCCATGATAAGGATCTTTCCCATAGAAGAAAGATCGGCCTTGGTGGTATAACCTATGATAGCCATCGCTGCAAAGGTACCGGCTGTGATAAAGAACACCATGGCGATGCTCGACATCGTATAGATGGTAAAGATAAACGACATGGTTGCACCATTGATGACGGAATACAACACGAACAACAGTGTGGCCGTGGTAAGCGACAACTTGTTGATGGCCGCTGTGATTCCGATCACCAATCCAAACTCGGCAATGATGAGTCCCCAGAACAAGAGTTTGTTCGTGGCAATAGCCATCATCACACCAGGACTCGTTGCCACGCCATAGGCCGTAGCGCCGGTGATGACAAGGGCCAACGTCATCCATACATACACTTTCCGCATCAAAGCGGGGAAGGCCGCCGACATCGAGAGTTCGCGCTCACGATTGACGGCCTCAAAATTCAATTCGTTATAGTTCATACTCATTCTTATTACTTATTCACGATTCAAACAGCAAATATGATGCCACAAAGGTAAGCAATTAGTTTTAATAAAGCATAAAATAAGGAAACAAAATATCAGATTATTAGCTTTATTGCAACTTTTTCACTATATTTGTACCCATTAATAGCTAAAAACGGATTAATAATAATACACTAACAGAACAATGAAGATCGGACTATTTATCCCCTGTTATGTAGATGTGGTGTATCCCCAAGTGGGTGTCGCCACCTACAAACTGCTGAAACATTTAGGCCTTGACGTAACGTATCCACTGAACCAGACATGCTGTGGACAGCCGATGGCCAATGCCGGTTTCGAGAAACAAGCCATCCCTCTGGCAGAGAAGTTTGAAGACAAATTCAAGGAGTTCGACTACATCGTGGCTCCCTCCGTGAGTTGCACCGCCTTTATCAAACTGAACTATCCACGCCTATTGGAAGGCAAACACGAGTGTATGACCTCAGGCAAGATTATGGACGTGGTGGAGTTCCTGCACGATGTGATCCAGGTAGATCATCCACTCGGCACCTTCCCCCATAAGGTGAGCCTGCACAACTCCTGTCACGGTGTCAGAGAGTTGGGCTTGAGTTCGCCCAGTGAGGAGCATGTGGCACCCTTTAATAAGATCAAAGACCTGCTGAACCTGGTTGACGGCATTCAGGTATTGGAGCCCGAGCGCCCTGATGAGTGCTGCGGCTTTGGAGGTATGTTCTCTGTGGAGGAGACAGCCGTCAGCGCGCAGATGGGACTGGACAAGATTCAGCGGCACATGAAGACCGGTGCCAGATTCGTAACCGGTCCCGACTGTTCTTGTCTGATGCACATGGCGGGCATAGCCAAGAAGCAAGGTCTGAATGTAGAGTTTAAACATGTAGTAGAGATTTTAGCAGCAGGATTATGAGTACAGGACATAGTATAGCAGCAAAGGAGTTCTTGAAGAACCAGACATACGCCAAGTGGCACGACGCCACATTCTGGGCCGTACGGTCAAAGCGTGACAATATGGCATACGGGCTCGACGAGTGGGAACAGTTGCGCGAGAAGGCCAGTGCTATCAAGCGCCACACCATCACCCACCTCGACGAGTATCTCGACCAGTTTGCCAAGAAGGCGGAGGAGAACGGATGTGTTGTGCACTGGGCCAAGGATGCCAACGAGTTTAACGAGATTGTATATGGCATCCTGAAGAACCACAACGTGAAGAAACTCGTCAAGTCGAAGTCGATGCTGACGGAGGAATGCGAGATGAACCCCTACCTGGAGAAGCACGGCATCGAGGTGGTGGAGACCGACCTTGGCGAGCGCATCATCCAGTTGAAGGGGCAGAAGCCCAGTCATATCGTGATGCCCGCCATCCACCTGAACCACGACGATGTGGGCGAGCTGTTCGAAGAGAAGTTGGGCAGTGAGAAGGGTAACCACGACCCCACCTATCTGACCTACGTGGCCCGCCTGAGTCTGAGAAACGAGTTCCTGACAGCCGATGCCGGCATGACGGGCGCTAACTTCGGTATTGCCGAGACAGGCGACATCGTGGTATGTACGAACGAGGGTAATGCCGATATGTCAACATCGTGTCCAAAACTGCATATCGCCGCTATCGGTTTGGAGAAGATCATCCCCAACTACGACTGTCTGGCCGTGTTCCAACGTATGCTCTGCCGAGCAGGCACCGGACAGCCAACGACAACCTATACCAGTCATTTCCGCAAGGCCCGTCCTACGGCCCACCCCATGCACATCGTACTGGTGGACAACGGGCGCAGTGAGTGGATAGGCAACCCAGAGCATTGGGAAGCCCTGAAGTGCATCCGTTGCGGATCGTGTATGAACACCTGTCCGGTGTATCGTCGCTCAGGCGGCTATTCGTACAGTTACTTCATCCCCGGCCCCATCGGCATCAACCTCGGCATGCTGCGCGACACCCAGCAGCATTCGGGCAACGTGAGTGCCTGCACCCTGTGTCTGAGCTGTCAAACGGTCTGCCCCGTCAAGGTAAACCTGGGCGACCAGATCTATCAGTGGCGCCAACAGCTTGACGACTTCGGCACCGCCAATCCTCAGAAGAAACTGATGTGTAAGGGCATGAGCACCATCTTTGGCAGCAGCGGTCTCTATAACCTCGGCACGGCCTTGGCACACTGGGCCAACATCATCCCCTCGCCCCTCATCAACTGCGGTCTGAACCCGTGGGCAGAAGGCCATAAGATGATGGAGTTCCCGAAGAAACCGTTCCACAAACTTTTTGAAGAATTGAAGGATTGAAGAATTGAAGGATTGAAGTTATGAGTAACAAGGAAGATATATTAAAAAGGTATAGGGCTAACGTCAGGGAAAAGTTCGACATGCCCGACCTCAGTGACATTAAGGCCATCACCTACCCTGACCCACTGGTGCAGTTTATCAAGATGACGGAGAGCGTAGGTGGTCATGTGATAGAGGTGAAGGAAGGTCAGGACATCAACCAACTGGTCAAGGAGATGTACCCCGATGCCAAGGAGATAGCCTCGAACCTGCCCGAGTTGACGATTGCCACGAGGAATCCCGACAATGTAGGACGGGCCCGCGACCTCAATGGCACGGATGTCGGCATTATCCGAGGTAAGTTTGGTGTGGCCGAGAACGCCTGTGTGTGGATTCCCCAGACCATGAAAGAGAAGGCCGTCTGCTTTATCTCAGAGAATCTGGTGATCCTGTTGCCGAAGAGTCAGATTGTGAACAACATGCATGAAGCCTACAAGCGCATTGAGTTCGACAAGGAGTACGACGGCTACGGCACCTTTATCAGCGGTCCCTCGAAGACGGCTGATATCGCCCAGGTATTAGTGATGGGAGCACAGGCTGCGCGCAGTGCCACCGTGCTCTTACTGCCGGAGTAAATACATCTTTAAAAGTAAAACAACTTGTTTTACTATCGAAGGAGGCATCTTTTACAGCTGAAGAGACGTCATCTTTGAAGGTAAAACAAGTTGTTTTACTTTTATAGGAATATAGGCTATGCAGGGAAAAGCTTAGTCACAACCTCCATTCGTATCTGTCAAAACAGATGCCACGACCACCGAATCCTTCTTTCTGAAACACCAAAGATTCGTTGATTACGTTAGTGTTTCCAAGTGCTGACGTACCAAACTCAAAGTACGGATAATTTATATAATCGTGACGGATAATACGGTCGTAGAGTATGTCAATTGCTCCTAACTGCTTTCCAAGTGGAGTAGCCGAACTATATTGTGCACGAACCACTTGAGCAGAAACATAAATAACCATACCAGCAAGAATCTCGTTCTCCTGCTTCGCCACGTAAAGAACAATATTCTCCGGAAATCGCGCATGCAGTAGCGTTATTTCCTGAAGTGTGTGAACGGGTTTGGAGTGATAGGTTCGTGCCAGATTGTCGTTTAGCACATCCCAGAATCCTGCATAATCCTCACTTACATCAACACAAATGCCAGCCTCAGTTGCACGCTTGAGAGCACGGCGACGAACCCGCTCCCATCGGATGGCATTGCGCTGGATGATGGCCGTACCCAAGTCTCGCTCTTGTAGGCTGGCATCGCACGTGCGAACCATTGCATAAAGATCTTCCTCTGCCGCCATCTGGTGATAAATCCAAGGGATACACTTGTAAAGAACATGATGGAAGCCCTCACTCCGCAGGTAATCGTTCAACTCTCGGAACAACTCCACGGTCTGTGCCGCCGTCGTCTTGGCATCCATCACCAGTCCCCCATAAGTCAATCCCATATGTGACTGAAAAGAATCACCCTTCTTGTTGGCAGGCATCAGGCCATACAGGCGCCCCTGTAAATAGAACATCAGCGAATAGTCCTCAAAGCGGTCACTATGATAGTCCATATATCCGCGGTTGAAAAGGAACGTGCCGTTCTTAGACTGCGCCACGAACAGATTCCACTCCTCTGCTTTGTCTGGGGTATATCGAACGATCTCAAACATCTTTCGTCAGTTGCAGGAATTCGTCGTATTCGTAGATATACTCATCCTCGTCAAAGAGTTCTGAGGCAAGCACGAGGCAGACGGCACCGCTGGAGAAATCCTCCAACGTGCGCCATACGCCTGTACCAATATATAATCCTTGATAGGGATGATTCAGATGGAACGTCTGACGCTCCTTGCCGTCGAACACCTCCACATCAAAGGAACCGCTGACCGCTATCACAATCTCCTCGCAGGTGCGATGAGCATGACCACCACGACGCTCACCCGAAGGCACATCGTAAGTCCAATAGACACGTGCGATGTCGAAGGGCACGTTCTTCATCTGTTCAGCCACCGTCAAGTTACCACGCGGGTCAACAATCTTCGGCAAATCCAGCAATCTAGCTTTATTCTGATCCATCTGTCGCAGAGTCCAACTCTTATTATCTCAGTTTTGCATACGGATCAGTACCCAAGACGGTTTTGGCCAGACGCTTAGCCTTATCGCGCAGGGCTGTGGTATCATCGCCCACCTCACCGTAGCAGAGCACGACACCCATACGACGGCCCTTATGAGCCTCGGGCTTGCCGAAGATACGGATACGGGTGCGGTCCTCCTTCAGGGCCTCGTCAAAGTTATAGTCGAGCAACGAACGGTCAACGGGTGATGAAGCCTCTTTCGGTGAAAGGATCACAGCACTGGCACCGGCATGCTCCAGATGGATGGCAGGAATAGGCAATCCCATCACAGCACGGAAGTGGAGTTCGAACTCAGAGAGGTTGGTGGTATGTCCTAGGGTTACCATACCTGTATCGTGAGGACGCGGTGAGAGTTCGCTGAAGATCACCTCACCCTGTTTGGTCAGGAAGAACTCCACGCCCCAGATACCGGCACCCGTCAGGGCCTTGGTTACCTTGTCGGCCATAAACTGGGCCTGTTTCAGAGCCTCATCACTGATCTTATAGGGCTGCCACGACTCACGGTAGTCGCCCGACTTCTGCACATGACCGATAGGCGGACAGAAAATCGTAGGCCAACCATGCTGCTGAGTTACGGTGAGCAATGTGAACTCGGAATCGAAGTCGATAAACTCCTCGATGATTACCTCCTTCACATCGCCACGACTACCCTCCATAGCCTCCTGGAAAGCCTGTTCGAGTTCATCGTCATTATGCACATAACTCTGTCCATGACCAGATGACGACATCAGCGGCTTTACCACACAAGGGAAGCCGATCTCGTCGGCAGCAGCCTTGAACTCCTCGAAGGTCTTGGCATAGAAATACTTGGCTGTACGCAAACCGAGTTCCTTGGCAGCCAGGTCGCGGATGGCACGGCGGTTCATCGTGAAGTTGACGGCACGAGCCGAGGGCACCACTTGAATGCCCTGCTCCTCGAACTTGAAAAGACGCTCGGTACGGATAGCCTCAATCTCGGGTACGATGATGTCGGGCTTATGCTTGTTGACCACAGCCTCGAGGGCATCACCATCGAGCATCGAGAACACCTCACGCTCATCGGCCACCTGCATGGCGGGGGCATTGTCGTAGCGATCACATGCGATTACATACTGGCCAGCGCGCATGGCGGCAATCACGAACTCCTTGCCCAGTTCTCCTGAGCCTAAAAGCAATATCTTCTTCATATCTTAACGGTTTGCATACATATTGTCATAATACTTCTGGTAGTCGCCCGAGGTGACATTGTCGAGCCACTCCTGATTGTCGAGATACCAGCGCACGGTCTTCTCGATACCCTCCTCGAACTGCAGTGAGGGTTCCCAGCCCAGTTCCTTCTGGAGTTTGGTACTATCGATGGCGTAGCGCAGATCGTGACCGGCACGGTCGGTGACGAAGGTTATCAGATCCATATCCTCGCCTTCCTTACGTCCCAGCAGACGATCGACAGTCTTGATAACAACCTTAATGATGTCGATGTTCTTCCACTCGTTGAAGCCTCCTATATTATAGGTATCGGCAATCTTACCCTCATGGAAGATCACATCGATGGCACGGGCATGATCCTCTACATACAGCCAGTCGCGCACATTCTCACCCTTACCATAGACGGGCAACGGCTTACGATGGCGGATATTGTTGATAAACAACGGAATCAGCTTCTCAGGGAACTGATAAGGACCGTAGTTGTTTGAGCAGTTGGTTACGATGACCGGCATGCCATAGGTGTCGTGATAAGCACGCACAAAGTGGTCGCTCGATGCCTTGGCTGCACTATATGGTGAGTGGGGATTATACTTCGTAGTCTCCAGGAAGAACTTGTCGCCATAGGCCAGATGGTGCTCTGAGCTGGAGGCGGTAGTTGTGAACGGAGGCTCGATACCCTCAGGGTGTGTCAGCTCCAGTGCGCCATACACCTCATCGGTAGAGATATGGTAGAAGCGCTTGCCTTCATACTTCTCAGGCAACGACTCCCAATAGAGTTTTGCAGCCTGCAACAGACTCAAAGTACCCATCACGTTAGTCTTGGCAAAGGTAAACGGGTCCTTGATACTTCTGTCCACATGACTCTCTGCTGCCAAGTGGATGATACCGTCCACCTTCTTGTCCTGCATCAGCTTATAGAAGGCATCGAAGTCGCAGATGTCCATCTTCACGAATTCGTAGTTGGGCTTGTTTTCGATGTCCTTCAGGTTTGCAAGGTTTCCCGCATACGTCAGTTTGTCGAGGTTAATGATGTGATACTCGGGATACTTGTTCACGAACAGGCGAACAACATGTGAGCCTATAAATCCAGCTCCACCAGTAATGACGATTGTTTTCATTGTTCCTTTTTATTTTTAATTTTCCTTATTAATTTATTCACTAGAACCATAGTCAGGAGAACGCCAGTAATCACATACAGAGGTAAGTAGTCTTGGAAATCGTTTTCAAAGTACAGCCTTACACCTTGTTTGAACCCACCGCATATGGTTTTAACGAACGACCAGATCTGCTCCATTTATTGATGATCTCCTAAAGTTATAACCTCAAGATCCTTAAACTCCTTCCCGTCGATGACGAGACGCACGAGTGTTCTCTCCTTGTGCCAGCCCTGAATGCCTGCCGCTCCAGGATTGATGTGCAGCAGTCCCAAAGTCTTGTCGTATTTCACTTTCAATATATGTGAGTGACCAGCCACGAAGAGTTGTGGCGGGTTGGCAAAGAGCGTGGAGCGCACGCTGGCATCATAGTTGCCAGGATAACCCCCGATATGCTTGATGAGTACATCAACATCTTCACACTTAAACCTATTAAGTTCGCGGTACATCAGTCTGAGGTCTCCCCCGTCACAATTACCGCATACGGCACGGAAGGGCCTGAACGCTGCGAGTTTCTCAGCCACCTCCACGCTACCTATGTCGCCTGCATGCCATATCTCGTCGCAAGGCTCGAAATAGTGCAGGTACTTATCGTCCCAATAAGAGTGCGTATCGCTAAGGATGCCTATTCTTTTCATACTCTAAACTTCTTGCGGATAAAATCGGCGATGATCTTTTCGGTCTCCACCAGCCCCAGTATCGACGAATCGATGCAGAGGTCGTAGCTGGCTGCATGCCCCCACTTCTTTCCTGTAAAATAGTTATAGTATTCTGCCCGCTGGTCCTCACGCTTTTCTATAAAGGCCCTGGCAGCATCCTCGTCAAGGCTCTGCTTGTTCATGATCTGCTCCACCCGATAATCTAACGATGCAGTAATGAAGATGTTCACGATGTTTGGGAAATCTCTCAGCACATAGTCGGCACAACGTCCCACAAACACACATGAGCCCTCTTTGGCAGCCTTGATGATGGCATCGCTCTGAAACTGGAACAGACTCTCCTGCGAGATATTCGACTTGTAGATGCTCCCACCATTGAAGTGCGATGCCTGCAGGTTGAACAGTCCCTTCAAGAAGCCCTTCTTCTCATCGTTCTGCTCAAAGACCTTCTCTGAGAAACCGCTTTCTTTGGCAGCAAGGTTCAACAACTCGCGGTCGTAATATCTGGCATTAAAGTCGAGAGCCAGCATCCTTCCGATGTCATGACCACCCGAACCGAGCTGTCGCCCTACGTTAATAATGATATGATTCTTATCCATAAGCCTTTATTTTTTTCATGTACCATATCAGAATAGGTATGGTCATTGCAAACGATCCGAAATCACTGGATGGCATCGAGTACCACACGCCATCGAGCCCCCAGAACAGCGGGAAGATGTATGCCATGGGCAACAAGAGAAACAGCTGGCGCGATAGCGACAGGAAGATCGACACCTTCACCTTGCCAATGCTCTGGAAGAAGTGGGTAATAGCAGCCTGCGAGCCCACCACGAAGAATACCAGCATGTCGAGTTTGATGCCCTTTGCCGAGAGGTCGAGCAGTGTGGAATCTGTGGTAAAGATACGCGCTATCTGCCGAGGGAAAAGCATTGAGAGCGTCCAGCCAACCAGCAGGAAAGCGGTTGCACAAGCTATTGTCAGCCAAAGGCAACGAAACATGCGGTCGTACTTCTCCGCCCCGTAGTTATAGCCCACAATAGGCTGCATGCCCTGATTCACGCCCATCACGAACATGAAGAACACCATGACCACCGAGTTGGCTATCGAATAGGCTCCCACAGCCATATCGCCACCATAACGTACGAACTGGTTGTTCATGAAGATCACAATCACACAACTCGTGGCATTCATCAGGAAAGGCGAAATGCCAATGGCGATGATATTCTTGACAAGATCCTTCTTCAGTTTATAGATGCCTCGTTTCAGGTGCAGCAGTTCTTTCGGATTAGAGAACAAGTGCATCTGCCAGCAGAGAGCCAGCGACTGAGAGGTGACTGTGGCCAAAGCCGCGCCACGGATGCCCCAACGGAACCACCACACAAAAGCAACGACCAGTATAATATTCATAGCCACTGTAAACAGTGTAGCATACATGGCATGACGGGGTTTTCCTGCCGCTCGCAACACGGCATTCATACCAAAATACATATGCGTCACCATATTACCCAGCAAAATGATGATCATGAACTCACGGGCATAAGGCAGTGTGACGTCTGAAGCACCGAAAAAGCGAAGTATCGGATCGAGGAACACCAGACTAACCACCATAAACAGAAACCCGATAATCAGGTTCAGCGTAACAGTGTTTCCGAGCAGGTTCTCTGCTGTCTGATAGTCTTTCTGTCCCAGTTTCACGCTGATGCAGGTCGAAGCACCCACGCCCACTGCAGCACCAAAGGCTGCGCTCAGGTTCATGAAGGGAAAGGTGATACCAAGACCTGCAATGGCTTCTGGACCCACCAGCTGACCGATCATGGCGCGGTCGATGATATTGTATAAGCTCGACGCCGTCATGGCCACAATAGCAGGCAGGGCATACTGCCAAAGCAGTTGTCCCACAGGCTTTTGTCCCAGTTCCAGTGCGGCTTGTTTGTTGTCCATATACAGTCTTCTCGTTTTTGACGATGCAAAGGTACGAAGAAAATCCGAGATAAGCAAAAAACAAAGGCACAAATTTGGTGGTATCGGAATTTTGGAGTACCTTTGCATTATGAATCTGAACAAAAGGGAATGTAGCCACCTTCTGCGACTCGTGTGTTTACTGTTTGTGCTGATGGGTTTTCTATCGGTAACAGCAAGTACAGCCAAGCGGAAATACCCTGGCGGCAAGTTCTTTATCTACCGATACACGCTGATCGACAAGCAGGGTTCCCCCTACTCCATCGACCATCCCGGCAGATGGCTTACCCACAAGTCGCTGGAACGCAGGAAGCGCCAAGGACTGGCTATTGACTCTACAGATTTACCCGTCAGCAGCAAGTATCTGCGACAGATAGAGAAAATCTCGGCCGACGCTGTCAGGCGCAACGGAAAACGATCCTCGGAATGGGTTATCATAGGCACCAGCCGTTGGAACAATACCGTCTTGGTGCGTGCCAACGATACAACCATCTTCAACAGTATTGCCACCCTGCCCTGCGTTGCCAAGGCAGAGCTGGTATGGGAGTCGCCCGACTCCATCACCAAGATGGTAAAGCAAGACTATCACGACAGTTTCAATGCCTGGGACAGCATCAAGGGTGCCCCCTATGGCAATGGCAAGGAGCAGATAGAGATGCTGGGTGGCCAACAGTTACACCGCATCGGAATGAAAGGCAAAGGTATCACCATCGCTGTACTCGACGGCGGGTTCCAGAATGCCGACAAGATACCCGCCATACAGCACATCAACATTGTTGGCACAAAGGATTTCGTCTATCCCAACAGCCCGTTTTTCTATCAGGAGACCGACCATGGCACGAAAGTGCTCTCCGCCATGGGTGCCAACGAGCCTGAGGTGCTGGTAGGCACAGCCCCCGAAGCCCGCTACTGGCTGTTGCGCTGCGAGGATCAGCAGACAGAACAACCTGTAGAGGAGGACTACTGGGCAATGGCGGCCGAATTTGCCGACTCTGTAGGCGTAGATATCATCAACTCCAGTTTGGGGTACAACGAATATGATGGCGACTCTGCCTATTATCATCAGCGCGACCTTGACGGACACACGTCCCTCATCTCGCGTACCGCCTCGATGTTGGCACGGAAGGGAATCCTTCTCGTCAACTCTGCAGGCAACTCAGGCATGGGCCCTTGGAAGAAGATAGCCTTCCCTGCCGATGCTGAGGATATGCTGACGGTGGGAGCCCTGAACACGGAGAAGAAGAATGCGCCTTTCAGTGGTGTGGGTCCCACACAAGACGGCCGTGTAAAACCCGATGTCATGGCCCTCGGTAGTCCGGCATCCCTGATATCGGGCCGAGGCACTGTCATCAGGGATATGGGCACCTCGTTTTCCACCCCCATTATAGCCGGTCTTGTGGCTTGTCTGTGGCAAGCATTCCCTGGAAAATCGGCTCTCGAGATGATCCAATTGGTACGGAGCACCAGCAACGGCTATCAGAATCCTGACAACATATATGGTTACGGCATCCCCAATTTCTGGCGGGCCTATATGATAGGGAGAATAGAGCAGTAATCATTGACAGGTTAGAGCTATGAGTGTTAAGAGGGTTTCATTGTTCGAACTTAACAGTAAGGTGCGCGAGGCCATCGAGTGCGAGTTGCCCGATGAATATTGGGTAGAGGCCGAGTTGTCGGAATGTCGCGAGAGCCACGGCCACTGTTTCATGAGTCTTATTCAGAAAGACGAGAAGAGTGCCACCCCCATCGCAAAGGCCGACGCCAGATGCTGGGCCTCGAAATGGATGCTTATCCGCCCCTACTTCGAGCGTACCACTGGTCAACAACTCCATGCCGGCATAAAGATGTTGCTGAAGGTCTATGCCCAGTTCCACGAGGCCTATGGCTTTTCATGGATCGTCACCGACATCGATCCCACCTACACCCTTGGCGACATGGCCCGCAAGCGTCAGGAGATTATCCGCCAACTGAAGGAAGAAGGCGTCTTCGACTTACAGAAAGAGTTACACCTGCCCCTCTTCTGTCAGCATATTGCAGTCATCTCGAGTGAGACGGCTGCAGGCTACGGCGATTTCTGCAACCAACTGACCGACAATCCCTATGATTTCCAATTTACCCCCCAACTCTTTCCGGCCATCATGCAGGGCGAAGGGGTTGAGCAGAGCATCATCGCCGCCCTTGAACAGATCTACTCTACCTCCAACTCTCACTTCGATGTCGTCGTCATCATCCGCGGTGGAGGTGCCACAAGCGACATGAGCGGTTTCGACACCTTAGCCCTGGCTGAGAACGTCGCCAATTTCCCCATACCCATCATTACCGGCATCGGCCATGATCGTGATGAGAGCATCCTCGACATGGTGTCGCACACAAGGGTAAAGACCCCCACCGCAGCAGCAGCCTTTCTCATAGATCATCTGAAAGGTGTACTCGACACCATCGAAGGGGCTCAAAGTCTCATCACTCACTACGCCCAACAGAAGCTCTCCTCGCTCCAATCCCAACTGGCAGCTTTTCAGGAGAGATTACAGTCAACGGTTCAGCAACGCATCATTAGTCAAATGGCGACCATCTCGAATACAGAATCAAGGATACCATTACTCCTGGATCGCAGACTTACCGCCGAATGCCACCGTCTGCAACTGTTGGAAGAGAAAGCGAAAGCACTTGATCCCACCTTACTGTTACAGCGCGGCTATAGTATCACCACCTATCAGGGCAAGACCATCAAAGACGCCAGCAAACTGGCCCCGGGCGCCGAAATTGAGACGCGATTGGCCAACGGCATTATCCACTCGAAAATAACAACCTCATAAGATATGGAAAAAGAACTGAAATACGAGGCGGCTATGGCCGAACTCCAGTCCATCGTCCGCAAGATGGAGAACGACGAACTCGACATCGACCAGATGTCTGACCAGTTGAAACGTGCCCAGGAATTAATCAAACTCTGCAAGGACAAACTGACCACGACTGACGAGGAAATCAAGAAAATACTTGCTGAAAAGTAAGTTTTCCGCCCAAAATGTCGTGAATCTGATACGAAATATGTACTTTTGCAGCAAAATCGGAACTTTAACATCATAAAATTGAATAGATATGAAGAATTTAGATTGGGGTAGTCTGTCGTTTGGCTACATGAAGACCGACTACAATGTGCGTTGCTATTATCGCGACGGGAAATGGGGCGAAATCGAGGTTTGCTCCGACGAGTATCTGAATCTGCACATGGCTGCCACCTGCCTGCACTATGGTCAGGAGGCTTTCGAGGGCCTGAAGGCCTATCGCTGTCCTGACGGCAAGGTGCGCATCTTCCGTGTTGACGAGAACGCCAAGCGCCTCCAGAGCACATGCCGTGGTATTATGATGCCCGAGGTTTCAATAGAGTTGTTTACCGAGATGGTAAAGAAGGTGGTTCGCCTCAATCAGGAGTGGATCCCCACCTACGAGAGCGGTGCCACACTCTACATCCGTCCGCTGCTCATCGGTACCAGCGCTCAGGTAGGCGTTCATCCCGCCAAGGAGTACTGCTTCCTGATCTTCGTTACCCCAGTAGGTCCCTACTTCAAGGGTGGATTCTCAAGCAATCCATACGTCATCGTTCGCGATTACGACCGCTCAGCACCGCTGGGTACCGGTAAATACAAGGTGGGTGGTAACTACGCTGCCTCTCTCTTCGCCAATAATCTGGCTCACGAGAAGGGTTATGCCTGTGAGTTCTACCTCGACGCCAAAGAGAAGAAATACATCGACGAGTGTGGTGCAGCCAACTTCTTCGGCATCAAGAACA
>CAMKUA010000052.1:0-13895 GCA_946415825.1 uncultured Prevotella sp.
GAGCAACGCATTCGTAATGCGTAGGTCCCCGGTTCGAGTCCGGGTATCGGCTCAAGCGTAATCAGATATCTTATTTACATGCGGAATTAGCACATCGGTAGTGCACGGGCTTCCCAAGCCTGGGAGGCGGGTTCGATTCCCGTATTCCGCTCTGTGTGGAGGTGGGTGCTTCGTTGGGCATCCTTATCCTCGCTATGCTCCTAAAACAACGAAGACTGGATCCCATCTCTGAGATCCAGCCTCGATAAAATGATAAAAAATCAATCAGTGTATTCTTATTCGTAATACTCAATCTTACGAGTGGTAACCATCTCCTGACCCATCATAGATGAGGTGCGGCTGATCCAGTTGCCGTGGTCGTCGAGCTTGATGTCGGTATATTTCTGCTCCATCTCCTGACCGCCCATGTCGATCTTGACACCTGTGGCAACGCCGTTCTCGTCGTACACATTGGTCATCTTCAGCTCAGTGCCCATCACTTCGAGCACCTGACCCTTCAGCTGACCGTTCTCCCATACGAACTTGATCTCAGAGCTCTGGCCCTGCATGTTCATCTTAGCCGACTGGATATAGCCATCAGCATCATACTTGGCATCAGAGATGTCGCCGGAAACGATCTTTCCTTCCTCAGAGAACTGGTAGGTACGATCCATACCCATCATCGAAACGGTTAGTGACTTTACAGCGCCCTTGGCCTCGTTGGCTTCAGCGTCGTGGAACTTGGTTTGAGCCTGCATGGCAAAAGGCATAGCCATCATGGCAAGCAACATAAATACTATCTTCATACTAAAAAGGTTTTGGTTTGTAATGAATTTTATCGCTGCAAAAGTAGTGAATCTTTTTCAAACCACAAAACTTTTTACCTTATTTATTATATAGTTTCACATTTATTTTGTACTTTTGCATTCAAATAAGGATCCAATATATGAAGAAGATTGTACTCATTACAGGCGCTACGAGCGGCATAGGGCTGGCTTGTGCAAAGAAGTTCGCTGAGAATGGCGACAAACTGATACTGACGGGTCGCAATGCCCGTAGGCTGGTTGAAATCAAGCAGGAGCTCACCGATATGGGCGCCGAGGTGATCACCCTGGTGTTCGACGTGAGAGACGGTGCGGCCTCCAAGAGTGCCTTCGACAACCTGTCGGGCGAGTGGCAGAAGATTGACGTGCTGGTGAACAATGCCGGACTCGCCCTGGGCCTCGAACCCGAATACGAGATGAACCCCGACGACTGGGACACGATGATCGACACCAATATCAAGGGCCTGCTCACGATGACACGCCTCGTGGTGCCGGGTATGGTGGAGCGCAATAGCGGTCATATTATCAATATCGGTTCGGTGGCTGGCGATGCAGCATATAAGGGGGGCAACGTGTATTGCGCCACGAAGGCTGCTGTGAAGGCGCTCAGCGACGGACTCCGCATCGATGTGGCTGATACGGCCATCAGAGTGACCAACCTGAAGCCCGGACTCGTGGAGACCAACTTCAGCAATGTGCGCTTCCGTGGAGATACCGAGCGAGCAGCCAATGTGTATCAGGGCATCAAGCCCCTCACGGGCGACGACATCGCCGACGTGGCCGTCTATGCCGCCAACGCCCCTGCCCACGTTCAGATAGCCGAAGTGCTCATCCTTGCCACCCATCAGGCCAGTGGTAGCGTCATCGTCAGGAAATAAACAATACCAACAATATGCGTATGAAAAGACTAACTGTCAGCCTCCTGATGCTCATTGCCATCAGTGCACAAGGATTTGCAGCCGACTTGCTCGGCAAGTGGAAAACCGTCATCGAAGACGAGGGCACCAGCATCCCCTGCGTGATGACCATCACGAAGACCGACCTGCTCTTCACGGTCAACATGAAAGAAGACGACGAGGAGATGGGAACCATCTCGGCCAGCATCAACGTACCCGGCACCTACATCCGTCAGGGCGACAAGATGAAAGTCAACCTCAAGAAAGAAGACATCTCCATCAAACTCGAGGAGTTCAAGCCCAAAGACGAGGAACTGAAGAAGATGATGGATGAGAGTCCTGAGACCAGAGAAAGCCTCATTGCTATGGTTGAGGGCGTCATTGGGGTCTATAAGAACCAGTTGGCCGACGAATCCTTCATCGATGGCGAGCTGACCATCAAGTCCATCACCTCCACCACCCTCACCCTCGCCGATGACGACGGCACAGAGATCGTCTTCACCCGAGTCAAGTGAGAGCCATCCGAAGGCAATCCCGTCCAGGGGCATCAAACAAAAACAGGGCGCGCATCAACTGCGGGCCCTGCTTCCTTCAAAAACCATTAATCAAAATCATTAATAAACCATTAAACCAATAAACTTAAAAACCTAACCACATTAAAATTAGTAGCAAAAATCGAGACTAGTATGTTATCGAGAGCAAAGGTAGGACGATTTCCGCGCGCCACCAAAAATTTCCGCCTCTTCTTTCCCCACTTGTTGCGACACAAGCCCCCTCACGCGACAAACCGCCCTCACCACCCTCCATTCCTGTCGCAACCTCCCCCAAAATCTGACACTGTCATTTGTCAGAATTGTCAGAAAGTTGGTGTGAGTGCGTACTCAAACAAAAAATATCCCTGAACCTTTTCGGGCCCAGGGATATATTGTTAAAGGTATAAAGCTCACTTCTTGGACGAGCCAAGCCCCAGCAGGCGGTTACGATTAGAGATAAGATAGCACGTAACGCGGAGATTGGAAAAAGAGACCCGTAGAGGCGTCAGACAATTTCTCGTAAATTGGAGAAGTATATACACGGTCAAAAGCATCCTCTAGGGTGTAGCCTCGCTCCTCTGTCAGAATCTGAATCATGCGAGCGGTAAGTTGCTCCTTCAGATACTTGAATTCCTGATCTGTTACATTTGGCTGAGTCATATCTTTGTCAGTTTAGCGATTGCGCGTTCCGTTCCAAAATAATACTGGAATGTAACACCTTTCATCATTTATATATGTTATAGTTACCCAACTTCGGTGAGGCTCAAGACCGTGTGAACGCCACCATCGTGAGCGTCTGCCGTCGCAACCAGTCGAAGACCACACCCCTGAAGGTGAAGAATGCCGTCACCCTGGCACGCAAGCGTGTGAATATGGAGAACGGTGTCGATGAGGAGTCGCTGATGCGCCAGCCCAGGATGCCAGAGCGCCTGCCTGCGTTCATCCGCCTGATTACCTCGAAAGCCCCCAAGGGCTACTGGCCAGCCATCTCCAACAACGTGTTTGCTGCCTGTGCCACCTATACGGGAGGCGTAAAGGCCGAATTCTGGAACAACCAGTTGAGGGAGCTGACTCAGTTGGATATGCTTGTGGCCCCTATGTCGTCGGGCAAGTCATGTATCAAGGACCCCAGTGACGAGATCCTCAAGCCCATCATCGAGCGCGACAAGTTGGCCCGTCAGAAAGAGAAAGACTGGGCAGAGGCAACGAGTACGAAGGGTGCCAATGCAGACAAGCCCACACGTCCTAAGGACATCTGTGTACAGGTGGTCGATTCGGATATGACCAATGCGGCCTTGTGTCAGCACTTGGAAGATGCCGAGCGCGCCGGCGACAAGGCTCTCTACATACGTGCCGATGAATTCGAGCAGATCAGGAAACTGGCTGGAGGCTCCATCGATGAGGCCACCGAGATTATGCGCCGCGACTTCGATGCTGATATCTATGGTCAGGAGCGCGTGGGTGCCCAATCGGTGAAGACACGTTCAACCATGCGTTGCAATGTCGTGATCTCGACCACGCCGCAAACGGCCCAGAGGTTCCTTGCCAGCAACATCGACAATGGTACGTTCTCACGCCTGAGCCTATCAACCATCGTGAAGGAAGATGTGGAGCATCGCCCCAAATTCGGGCGCTATGACGATGCTTTCCGTAAGAAACTGACCGTCTATCTGGCTCGATTGGATGAAGCTAAGGGCATCATCGTATGCAACAAGGCCAAGGAGCTGGCCGAGAAACTGCTCGACCGAGGCGAGGAGCACGCGTTGATGATGGGCAATGAAAGTTACCTCGAACTGTCCTATCGTGCTGCTGAGATTGCCTTCCGAAAGGCCGTCCTGCTCTATATCATGAACGGCATGAAGTGGACTAAGGACATCGAGGACTTCGCCACTTGGTCGTTTGATTACGACATGTGGGTGAAGATGTGCCTGATGGGTCAGGAGATCACTACAAAACTTCAGCGCGACAAACTGATCATGAAGCCAGGTGTGTCCTGTCTGCTGGAGCAGCTGGGCGACTCGTTCACACGTCAGGAGTTCGAGGTGCTCTACAAAGCACAGGGTGGTTCTGCCTCCGACTTCAGGAAGTCTTCGAGCAATCTGCTCTCGCAATGGAAGAAGCGCGGATGGATAGAGGAAGACAAGGCACAGAAGATACTCTTCAAGACGGAGACCTACTATCAGAAGCACGCTGCTTAGAGGTAAAATCTGACAATTCTGACAAATGACAGTGTCAGATTTCGCACAATGGGACTGAGAGAGCTCTGTTGTGCGATTTAGGCCGATTTTTATCGATTAAGGGGGGCGATTACGCAACTGTTTGTGTTAACATTTGATAAAATTTGCTTTTGTGTGGGTACACAGCTAAAAGTGGGATAAAAAAAGTAAGGAAATGTTTGGACATGAGGAAAAAAAGATTTACCTTTGCACTCGTTATCCTGAAAACAATCTTTTTACCTTAGAAAGCTAATACCTATTGAAGATATGGAGCGATTGCTTGCGAAAGTCATCGCTTTATTTTTTTTTTTTTTCGAGAGTGTTAAACTTTGCTAAATATCGCACAAATCTTCAATCTTCAATCTTCAATCTTCAATAAAATGAGTACCTTTGCACCCCGTTAGAGTCCGTTGGGGCAGAGTGAAGTGTGTACGAACGTATGCCGCCTCGCGGAAAAAACCCTATAATATACAATAAAAATAATGTACGCAATTGTAGAAATTCAGGGTCAGCAGTTCAAGGCCGAGCAGGGCAAGAAGCTCTTTGTGCACCACATGAAGGATGCCGAGGCTGGCAAGACTGTTGAATTCGACAAGGTGCTGCTCGTAGATGCTGACGGTGCAGTGACGGTGGGTGCTCCAACCGTAGAGGGAGCCAAAGTAGTGTGTGAAGTAGTTGAACCGCTGGTGAAGGGTGACAAGGTCATCGTCTTCAAGATGAAGCGCCGCAAGGACTCTCGTAAGCGTAACGGTCATCGTGAGCAGTTCACTCAGTTAGAAATCAAGTCAGTAATCGCTTAAAACCGTAGGAGGACAACATTATGGCACATAAAAAAGGTGTAGGTAGTTCTAAGAACGGCCGTGAGAGCGCAGCTCAGCGACTCGGCATTAAGATCTTCGGCGGTCAGCAGTGCTTGGCTGGTAACATCATCGTTCGCCAGCGCGGCACGAAGCACAACCCTGGTAACAACGTGGCTATCGGCAAGGACGACACGCTTTATGCACTTGTTGACGGAACGGTTAACTTCCACAAGGGCAAGCGCGACAAGAGCGTAGTCTCGGTTATTCCAAACGCTGAGGCCTAAGGTCATTGGGCTTTGAGCTTTGAGCTTTAAGCATTAAGCTTTAGGCTTTGAGCATGATGACCACCAAACATTAAAAAGAAACTTATTCCAAACAAACAACAGAATC
Organism: uncultured Prevotella sp.; assembly: GCA_946415825.1. Lineage (GTDB taxonomy): Bacteria > Bacteroidota > Bacteroidia > Bacteroidales > Bacteroidaceae > Prevotella. Next base: position 5,639 of record CAMKUA010000052.1, read on the forward strand.
CCGCACTCCGCAAGGAGCAGCGGGATTTCTGCTTTTATTAAGGGAGTTCCTTGTCTCCCTGTCTCCTTGTCTCCCTATAAAAAAACACTAGATTTTTTGCATTCTCCTCATTTATTCGTAACTTTGAGCTATGCTCTAAGTTACTCTCATTCGGAAAAATCCAAATAAATTTGGTTTTTCTCTCATTTATTCGTAACTTTGCACGCTAGAAAGTAAATTAAACAAATAAATTCGTATTTAAAATGTTAACACTGAAACTCATCAATGAGGAAACCGAACGCGTGATTCGCGGTTTGGAGAAAAAGCACTTCCCTAATGCCAAGGAAGCAATCGACCAGGTATTGGCCGTTGACAAGAAGCGCCGTGAGGCACAACAGGAACTCGACCGTTCGCTCAACGAGCAGAAGCAGTTGTCGAGTCAGATCGGAGCCCTGATGAAACAGGGTAAGAAAGACGAGGCCGAGCAGGTAAAGGCCCAGGTAGCCGCGCTCAAGGAGAAATCGAAGGAGCTCGACGACACGATGGCCAAGGCTCAGGAGGAGATGACCACTCTGCTCTGTCAGATTCCCAACATCCCCTACGACGAGGTGCCCGAGGGTCGCACCGCAGAGGACAACCACGTGGTGAAGAGTAACCTGAAGGAGTGCACGCCTGAGGATACCGTTGGTAACTGGGATGTGAACCCCTCGTTGGGCATCGCCAATCCCCTGCCCCACTGGGAACTCGCCAAGAAATACAATCTCATCGACTTCGATCTGGGTGTGAAGATTACGGGAGCCGGTTTCCCCGTGTATATCGGCAAGGGTGCCCAGCTGCAGAGAGCGCTGATCAACTTCTTCCTGGCTGAGGCCAACAAGGCCGGTTATACAGAGATCATGCCCCCCACGGTGGTGAATCAGGCCTCAGGTTACGGCACGGGTCAGCTGCCCGATAAGGAGGGACAGATGTATCACTGCGAGGTGGACGACTTCTACCTGATTCCCACGGCCGAGGTGCCCGTTACGAATATCTATCGCGACGTGATCCTCGACGAGAAGGATTTGCCCATTAAGAACTGTGCTTATACGGAGTGTTTCCGTAGGGAGGCTGGTTCGTATGGTAAGGACGTTCGTGGCCTGAACCGTCTGCACGAGTTCTCGAAGATCGAGATTGTGCGCATCGACAAGCCCGAGCACTCTAAGGAGAGTCATAAGGAGATGCTGGAGCATGTAGAGGGCTTGCTGAAGAAGTTGGAGCTTCCCTATCGTATATTGCTGTTATGCGGTGGCGATCAGAGTTTTACGAGTGCCATCTGCTACGACTTCGAGGTGTATTCAGAGGCTCAGGGTCGTTGGCTCGAGGTATCATCGGTATCCAATTTCGACACCTATCAGGCCAACCGTCTGAAGTGCCGCTATCGTCCTGAGGGTTCCAAGAAGCCAGAGTTATGTCACACGCTGAACGGTTCGGCTCTCGCCCTGCCTCGTATCGTGGCTGCTCTGCTTGAGAACAACCAGACGGAGAATGGCATCAAGATTCCCGCCGCCCTCGTTCCATACATGGGATGTGATGTAATTGACTAAATTAACTTCGACCTAAACTAAGCAAAAATGAATAAAATCGTAAGAAAAGAACAGTTCTCCGAGAAGGTATTCCTTTTCGAGATTGAGGCTCCGCTGATTGCCAAGAGCCGTAAGGCTGGTAACTTCGTGATCGTACGCGTAGGCAAGAAAGGTGAGCGTATGCCTCTGACCATCGCAGCTGCCGACATCGAGAAGGGCACCATCACACTGGTGGTCCAGATGGTGGGTCTCTCATCGAAGAAACTCTGTGCGCTCAACGAGGGCGACTATGTGACAGATGTTGTTGGTCCTCTGGGCAATCCCACGAAGATTGAGAAATACGGTACGGTGGTCTGTGCCGGCGGTGGTCTCGGTGTGGCTCCCATGTTGCCGATTATCCAGGCTCTGAAGGCTGCAGGCAACCGTGTACTCTCTGTGATGGCTGGTCGCTCGAAGGATCTGATTATCCTTGAGGACAAGGTTCGTGAGAGCTCTGACGAGGTGATCATCATGACCGACGACGGTTCGTATGGCGAAAAGGGCGTGGTGACCGTTGGTATGGAGAAGTTCTTCGAGCAGGAGCACGTGGATAAGGTGTTCGCTATCGGTCCTCCCATCATGATGAAGTTCTCGAACCTCACGGCTCAGAAGCACAATATCCCCTGCGAGGTATCGCTGAACACGATTATGGTGGACGGAACGGGTATGTGCGGCGCTTGTCGATTGACGATTGGCGGCAAGACCAAGTTCGTCTGCATCGATGGTCCTGAGTTCGACGGCGCCCTCGTGGATTGGGACGAGATGTTCAAGCGCATGGGTACCTTCAAGCGCGAGGAGCAGGAGGAACTGGCTCACTACGAGGAGCACCTTGACTCGATTGAAGAAGGAAAATTGAATATTGAAAAATCGGCTGCGCAATCTGAAAAAGAATTGGATGCGGAACAATCTTCAATTTTCAATGTTCAATCTTCAATAGAAGAACTCACAGACCGTGATGCCGAGTGGCGTAAGGAACTTCGTGCTTCGATGAAGCCGAAGGAGCGCACTCAGATTGAGCGTGTCATCATGCCTGAGCTCGACCCCGTCTATCGTGCCACCACTCGTCTGGAAGAGGTGAACATCGGTCTCACGAAGGAGATGGCGATGACTGAGGCCAAGCGTTGTCTCGACTGTGCTAAGCCCAGTTGCGTGGAGGGTTGTCCTGTGAACATCAATATCCCGTCGTTTATCAAGAATATCGAGCGTGGTCAGTTCCTGGCTGCGGCTAAGGTTCTGAAGAACACCTCTGCCCTACCCGCCGTCTGTGGTCGTGTATGTCCTCAGGAGAAGCAGTGCGAGAGCAAGTGTATCCACCTGAAGATGAACGAGCCTGCTGTGGCTATCGGCTATCTGGAGCGCTTCGCAGCAGACTTCGAGCGCGAGAGCGGAAATATCAGTCTGCCTGAGATTGCACCGGCCAACGGCATCAAGATTGCCGTCGTGGGTTCTGGTCCTGCCGGACTCTCGTTTGCTGGCGATATGGTGAAGAATGGTTACGACGTGTATGTCTTCGAGGCCCTGCACGAGATCGGCGGTGTGCTGAAATATGGTATCCCTGAGTTCCGTTTGCCCAATAAGATCGTGGATGTGGAAATCGAGAACCTCGCTAAGATGGGTGTTCACTTCCAGACCGACGTCATCGTGGGTAAGACTATCAGTGTGGAGCAACTTGAGGCTCAGGGCTTCAAGGGTATCTTTGTAGGCTCTGGCGCCGGTCTGCCTAACTTCATGAATATCCCAGGCGAGAACTCGATCAACATCATGTCGTCGAACGAGTATCTGACTCGTGTGAACCTGATGGATGCGGCTAACCCCAAGACCGACACCCCGTTGAACCCCGCCAAGAGCGTACTCGTGGTGGGTGGTGGTAACACGGCTATGGACTCTTGTCGTACCGCCAAGCGTCTGGGTGCTGAGGTTACACTGGTTTATCGCCGTTCTGAGGTTGAGATGCCTGCTCGTCTTGAGGAGGTGAAGCACGCCAAGGAGGAAGGTATCAACTTCCTGACACTGCATAATCCTATCGAGTACATCGCTGATGAAACGGGTGCCGTTAAGCAGGCCGTACTTCAGGTGATGGAACTGGGTGAGCCCGATGCTTCAGGTCGTCGCAGTCCTGTACCCGTTGAGGGCAAGACGGTGACTCTCGATGTCGATCAGGTCATCGTGGCCGTTGGTGTATCTCCCAACCCACTCGTGCCGAAGTCTATCCAGGGACTCGAACTTGGTCGCAAGAACACGATTGCCGTCAACGACAACATGCAGTCTTCACGTGCCGAGATCTTCGCTGGTGGCGACATTGTACGTGGTGGTGCAACGGTGATTCTCGCTATGGGTGATGGTCGTCGTGCAGCCCTGAATATGGACAAGCACCTGAAGGGAAATTGAAAATTGAAAACGATATGGAGAGCCGTCGCCTGGAGAAGCGTTTGAACGAGCGGTTTGTCAAGGCGATGGCTACTTATCATCTGATAGAAGACGATGACCGTATCCTCGTGGGACTCTCAGGTGGAAAGGACTCCCTCCTGCTACTCGAACTATTGGCAAAGCGCAGCAAGATTGAGCACCCGCGATTTACCGTAGAGGCCCTGCATGTGAGGATGGAGAACATCCACTATGAAACGGACACCAGTTATCTGCAAGCCTTCTGTGATGCCCTGGGTGTGAAGCTTCACGTTAAGACCACCCGTTTTGAAACTATTGAAGATGGAGGATTCTTGGACGAGCCAAGCGGCAAAGCCGAGCGGAAAATGGAAAGCAACGAGCGTACAGCTGAGCAATCTTCATTTTTCAATCTTCAATCTTCAATAAGAAGAAAGCAAAAGCAACCTTGTTTTCTATGCTCGTGGAACCGTCGTAAACAGATGTTCAATCTGGCTCAGGAACTTGGCTGCAACAAGATTGCCCTCGGGCATCATCAGGACGATCTCATCCACACGGCACTGATGAACCTGATGTATCAAGGTCGTTTTGGAACGATGCCGGCCAGTCTGAAGATGCGCAAGATGCCATTGACGATTATTCGTCCACTCTGTATGATAGAGGAACAAGACATCAAAGCCTACGCAGAGATGCAGGGTTATCAGAAACAGAAAAAACAATGTCCCTACGAGACAGACTCGCACCGTTCAGACATCAAACGACTCTACGAAACGATGGAGCAGATGAATCCTGAGGTGAGATACAGTATCTGGAGAGCCATCGAATCGGACAACAGACTCATTGAAGAATAACCAACAGAAGATATGACGCTTAAGAAACTGACTATATTGATGATCGCACTCCTTTTGCCGCTCTCGATGAGCGCGCAGAAGAAAAAGAGACGTGTGGTGAAGAAGCCCGTCGTTGAGGAACCTCAGGAGGATCCACGTATCACCAATATGCGTGAGATGACTCAGCAGATCGTCATCATCGACAGCATTGTGACGGATAAGGATATGTTTCTGGCGCATCTCAGACTGTCGAACGAAACCGGTCGTTTGCTCACGACGCAGGAATTCTTGGGAAAGGCCGACACTACCTGCGTGTTTGTCAATGAGATGGGAAACAAGGCCTATTTCAGTCAACCCGTCTCAGGAAGTCAACAGTTATATACCAGCGACAAACTGGGTCAGGAATGGAGTCAACCCCAGCTTGTGCAAGGCATCAACGAAGGTATCAGTGAGGCTGCCTACCCCTTCATGCTTACTGACGGTACGACGTTCTACTTCGCTGGTAAGGGCGAAGAGAGCATCGGTGGATACGACATCTTCATGACACGATACAATTCTCATACGGGTCGTTTCCTCACCCCTGAGAATATGGGTATGCCCTTCAATTCAGAGGCTAACGACTATATGTATGCCATCGACGAGTTTAACCATATAGGCTACTTCGTCAGCGACCGTCGTCAACCAGAGGGAAAGGTGTGCATCTACATCTTCATCCCCTCAGAGCGGCGCATGACCTACGATCCTTCAAACTATACAGAACAGCAGATTCGTGACTTTGCCGATATCACTTGTATCTCAGACACTTGGGGTAATGGCTCAGAGCGCAAGGCAGCACTGGCACGACTGAAGAATATGGTTACCCCGATAAAGGGGGTGAACAAGGCCAATCACTCGGAGAGCAATCAGGCATTCGTCATCAACGATGCCCTCTCCTACTCGAGCGCCAACGACTTCCGTTCGCCTGAGGCAGCAAGGCTTTACAAGCAACTCATTGACGAGCGCCAGCAACTTGATCTTTTCAATGCTCAACTCGGCCAGGCGCGCTCTGACTATGCCAAGGCCAACGGTTCCCAACGTCAGACTATGCGAAGTGAGATACTGAAGGCAGAGAAGGATCAGGAGTCGCGTTATGCCCATATCAGGCAACTTGAAAAGCAGATACGACAAGCAGAATTACATTTTATCAACTAACAATATCAAATCTATGAGTAAGAAACATTTTCCAGCATCCGAACTGATTATCAATGCCGATGGCTCTTGTTTCCATCTGCATCTGAAGCCAGAACAGTTGGCCGACAAGGTGATCCTTGTGGGTGATCCTGATCGTGTGACGACCGTTGCAGCACACTTCGACTCGAAAGAGTGCGAGGTCAGCAGTCGTGAGTTCCATACCATTACTGGTACGTATAAAGGCAAGCGCATCACGGTGCAGAGTCATGGTATCGGCTGCGATAACATCGATATCGTGGTCAACGAGCTCGACACACTGGCCAATATCGACTACCAGACTCGTGAGGAGAAAGATGAACACCGCTCGCTGACAATGGTGCGCATCGGTACCTGTGGCGGTCTGCAACCATTCACACCAACTGGTTGCTTTATCGCCTCAGTCAAGAGCATCGGTTTCGATGGTCTGCTGAACTATTACGCAGGTCGTAATGTGGTTTGTGACATCGATATGGAGAAAGCATTCACAAAGCACATGCAGTGGGATCCCATCAAGGGTGCGCCTTATGTGGCACTGGCTGATGAGGAACTCATCGACCAGATTGCAGACGACGATATGGTGCGTGGATATACGATTTCCTGTGGCGGATTCTATGGTCCTCAGGGTCGTGTGCTTCGTGCCGACATCGCCGACCCCAAGCAGAACGAGAAGATTGAGGCTTTCGAATACGATGGCATGAAGATCTGTAACTTCGAGATGGAATCTTCGGCTGTGGCTGGTATGGCTTCGTTGTTGGGCCATCGTGCTATGACCTGCTGTATGGTCATCGCCAACCGTTACACCACAGAGATGAATACGGAGTATAAGAACTCCATTGATACACTCATCGAAAAAGTTCTCGACCGCATCTAAATGAACGATACCATCTGCGCACTCGCTACTGCCTCTGGTGGTGCTATTGGAATTATAAGAATCTCAGGCCCTCAGGCGCTTGAGATTCTTTCTCACATCTTCTCCAAGGACCTCTCGCAAGCAGAGCCTTACACCATTCACTACGGGCAGATCATTCAGAAACTTCCCTTTTCCGATGAGGATGGACTAAAGGTAGAGGCCAAACAAGTCATCGACGAAGTCCTCGTTTCCGTCTTCCGTGCCCCCCACTCTTACACTGGTGAAGACTGCGCAGAAATCAGTTGTCATGGCTCGCGCTATATATTGAACAAGGTGTTGGCCTTGCTCATTGAGAACGGTTGTCGCCAGGCCAATCCCGGAGAATATACCATGCGTGCTTATCTCAATGGTAAGATGGACCTCTCACAGGCTGAAGCCGTTGCCGATCTGATTGCCTCCTCCAATAAAGCCACCCATCAGATGGCAATGAGTCAACTGCGAGGCCGATTCTCTTCACAGCTGGCACAACTTCGAGAACAACTATTAAAACTCACGTCTCTGCTCGAACTCGAACTCGACTTCTCCGACCACGAAGACCTCGAATTTGCCGATCGAAGCGAACTCCTGGAACTTGCTAAAACGATTGATCAACATATTGTCCATCTAGCTAAGAGCTTTGAAACAGGACAAGCACTCAAACAGGGCATTCCTGTGGCTATCATCGGAAAAACCAATGTGGGGAAGTCAACACTTCTCAACCAACTTATTGACGATGACCGGGCCATTGTCTCGAATGTACACGGAACAACCCGTGATACCATCGAAGAGACAATGGAGATCAACGGCGTACTGTTCCGTTTCATTGATACGGCTGGTATCCGTGACACCTCTGATACTGTGGAACGTATTGGTATCGATCGCACTTACACAGCCATCGAAAAAGCCCGAATAGTTATCTGGTTGTTAGACGGCAGACCATCGGAAACTGAATATCAAGAAATAAAAAAACTAATAAAAGGGAAAAGATACATACCTGTCCACAACAAGGCCGACTTGGTTGATATGAAAACTTTTGCCCCTTATTTCCTTCCTCTGACAATGATAAGTGCAAAGACGGGTTATGGCATACCCAACTTGAAGCGACGCATCTATGAAGAAACCCAAATAGCTGGTCTGACGGCTAACGATTCTGACATTCTTGTTACTAACGCCCGGCATTACGATGCCTTACTTCGGGCCCATGAGAGTGTCCTGCGTGTCATCGACGGACTTCAAATGCATCTTAGCGGAGACCTGCTCTCTGAAGATCTCCGCCAGACCATCGACATCCTCTCAGAGATCACCGGTGGTCAGATTACTCCCAACGAAGTGTTAGAAAATATTTTCAAAAACTTCTGCGTGGGCAA
>CAMKUA010000053.1:0-12417 GCA_946415825.1 uncultured Prevotella sp.
ATCGTTTGCCAGAAGCTCGAGAACGGTGCCGTCAGCTACGAGAATCCCTGGAAGTAAACCTCTATTAATATAAAGGTGAAAGAAATCTCTACCGAATGGCGGAGATTTCTTGTTTTTTATTTATCTTTGCACCCAAGAATGGAATCATTGAAGGAGAAGACGGCAAAAGGTCTCTTTTGGGGCGGCATGAACAATGGCATCCAGCAATTGCTCGGATTTGTCTTTGGCATTATCATGGGGCGCCTGCTTAATCCGTCGGACTATGGACTGATAGCGATGATCACCATCTTCTCGCTGATAGCCACTGCGCTTCAGAATAGCGGTTTCTCTACAGCCCTTGTCAATCAGAAGGAGCCAAAGGCGAGCGATTATAATGCCGTGTTCTGGTTTAACATCCTGATGGGAGGTGCCATCTATGTCATCCTTTTCCTTTCGGCACCCTTGATAGCCGACTATTATCACGAGCCCCGACTGGTAGCCCTCTGCCGCTACGCCTTTATCGGACTCTTGTTCTCTTGCTCGGGTGTGGCCCAGGCGGCTTATCTCTTCAAGAATCTCAAAGCAAAACAGTTGGCCAAGGCGAGTATTACGGCAACATTGGTATCGAGTCTGGTGGCGGTGGTGATGGCCTGGCAGGGTTTCTCGTATTGGAGTCTGGCCACGCAGACCAATCTTTTCATACTGATATCTACCCTGTTGCGTTGGCACTATAGCGACTGGCGACCCTCACTGAAAATAGACTTCTCGTTTGTGAGGCAGGCCTTTCCTTTCAGTGTGAAAATCCTGATCAGTGACATACTCACTCATGTGAACAATAACGTGATGAATATTCTGTTGGGGCGCTATTATTCAGCCCACGCCACAGGCAACTACAACCAGGCTTACCAGTGGAACAACAAGTGTACATCGCTGATACAAGGTATGGTGAAGCAGGTGGACCAGGCTGTACTGGTGAGTGTGAGCGACGATCGAGAGCGGCAACTCGCCGTGCTCCGCAAGTTGTTGCGCTTTGCTGCCTTTATTTCGTTTCCGTTGCTGTTGGGCTTTGGCATTGTAGCCAAGGAGTTTATCGTGCTTGCCATTGGTGAGAAATGGCTGGTATCGGCCACGTATCTGCAATGGCTCTGTGTTTGTGGGGCCATCTTGCCGTTAAGCACGCTGTTGGCCGATTTCATCATCAGCAAGGGGAAGAGCGACACGTTTATGGGGAGTACGTTCGCCCTCGGTCTTCTGGAGATTCTGGCCATGCTGTTGCTCTATCCCTATGGTGTCAGTTTGATGGTAAAGGTCTTTGTGGCCATCAACCTTGTGTGGCTTTTCGTATGGTATTTCTTTGCTCAGCGACTCACCGATTATTCCTTGTTGCAATTCCTGAAAGACATTGTGCCCTTCGGCTTTGCTGCGGTGGCTGTCATGATGTTTACCAAATATTTTACGGAGTATATCGTGGACAGTCTCGCGTTCGTAGGCGACTATGCCTCGCTCTGGTTATTGCTCATCAGTCGGGTTATTATTGCCTCAGTGCTCTATCTCCTCGTGATGAAAGCAGCCAAGGCGAAGATTCTTGACGAGGTACTCGCATTCCTATTTAGAAAAAACAAACAAAACGGTCAGATATGAATTATGCATTGATCATCGCCGGAGGCTCCGGCAACCGTATGGGACAGGACATTCCCAAGCAGTTTATGTATGTGGACAACAGTCCTGTCATTATCCACACGCTGAAGGCCTTTCAGCAACACCCCGACATCAACGGCATCGCCGTGGTCTGTCTGGCGGGATGGGAAACAGTGTTGCAGTCGTATGCCAACCAGTTCTCTATCGACAAACTAAAATGGATCTTCCCTGGTGGTGATAATGGTCAGGAGTCGATTCATAATGGCATCTATGGCCTTCGTGAGGCTGGTTGTCAGGATGAGGATCTGGTTTTGATCCATGATGCTGTGCGACCACTCTTGTCGCAGGATATCATCTCGTCGAACATCGCCATCTGCAAGAAATACGGCTATGCCATCACAGGTATTAAGTGTCGTGAGGCTATCCTTGAGAGTGAGGACGGTTTCTCTTCAACCTCGAGCATTCCTCGTGATAAACTCATCCGTACCCAAACGCCACAGACCTTCCGCCTTGGAAACATCATCGCTGCCCATGAACTGGCCAGGGAGCGTGGCATTACCAACTCTGTTGCTTCTTGCACGCTGATGGCTGAACTGGGTGACATAGAGATGCACATCGTTCCTGGTTCGGAAAAGAATATCAAGATTACCACCGTGGAAGACCTTGAGATTCTGAAAGCTCTTATGAATGTAAAGGCGGAGTCATGGCTGAAGTAAATCCATATCTTGAAGATATCCTGAGGGGACTGAATGATTTCGATCTGACGGCCTTTCGCAACAAGCAGATCCTCGTGACAGGTGCTACGGGTCTGATAGGCGGTTGTCTGGTGGACGTGCTGATGCATAGTGATAGTTCTTGTCAGGTGTTTGCCATGGGCAGAAATGAGGCAAGGGCTCAAAAGCGTTATGCTAACTATTGGAAGACAGACCGATTTCATTTTATCTATGGCGATGTCACCATGCCGCTTTCCTGCAACGAGACATTCGATTATATCATTCATGCAGCCAGTAATGCCAGTCCTAATTTCTTCAAGGAAAAACCTGTGGAAGTCATCAAATCGAATATCATGGGTGTAGAGCAGCTGATGCAGTACGGTCTTTCTCATAACATGCAGCGGATGCTTTACGTGTCGTCTGGCGAGGTTTATGGTGAAGGTAATGGGAGTGCATTTACAGAGACAGATAGCGGTTATGTGAATTGTGCTACGCCTCGTGCTTGTTATCCTTCATCGAAACGAGCTGCCGAGACCTTGTGCGTGGCCTATGCTGCTGAGTATGGTGCCGATGTGGTGATTGCCCGTCCTTGCCATACCTATGGTCCTTATTTTACAGAGAGCGACAATCGTGTCTATGCCCAGTTCGTCCGTAACTTGCTCAACGGCAAGGATATTGTCATGAAAAGCCGGGGCGAGCAATACCGTTCGTGGCTTTATGTGGTCGATGCTGCCTTTGCCCTGCTCACCATTCTATTGAAGGGTACTAAGGGGGAAGCTTATAATGTGGCAGACGAACAGTCTGACATCACCATCCGGGCGTTGGCAGAACTGTTGGCCTCAGCAGAAAACAGAAAAGTCATCCTTGATATCGACGAGGTTAATGGTAATACCACACCCATCACCCGTGCCACCTTCTCTACAGAGAAACTGGCACAATTAGGTTGGCAGCCTCAAACTACCATTGCCGAGGGACTCACTCACACATTAGCAGCCCAACGCTTACTTCGTTAATTCTGGAATAATCACCACAGAGTGGAAATGCCGCTTCTCTACAGGCGGTACCTCCATGTAGTTGCCATAGATATTACGCAGATACTGGTCAGGATCGTGAGGTGCAGGAAACTCTGCATCCTCGAACTTGATGGTTGAAAGTGGTAGCACCGTCTCACGATCGTGAGTAATGCCATAGCCGTTCATCGTGGGGATATTGGCATAGCGCGAAGAAGGACATACCGCCTTCAGCAATTTCCAAAGAGCCTGATAAAGCAGCAGTTTACCACCAAACCAGAAGAACTCGGCAAAGGCCCGAAGTGAATAGGTGTGAGGATGGTGTAGAATGGAGTTACTCTTGGTAATACCCCTTGCCAGGCGTTTCGTCCACGACTTAGGTATATCAGGGTGAGCCTCGAAGGGAAAGATATCCACAAAGATACCCTTCACATAATCGTCCACGAAATTATCTCCTTTTTCTATATAGAGGGAGTTCAGATCGCGTACCTTTACCATCTGCTCTTTCACATGAGGATCTGTCTCAGGGGTTTGTACAAAGAGTCCTTCGGGCAAATCGTCTGGGGCAACCTTTGCAAAGCGCATCATGTCCTGATAGTCCATGGCAATGTCGATATCATCGTCCCATGGGATAAAACCACCATGACGCACAGCTCCCAACAATGTGCCACCATCGAGCCAATAGTTGAGGCCATGTTTCTTACAGATGCTGTCAATCACTTTCAGAATCTCCAATTGTTTCAGTTGACAATTGCGCAAATTGGGTTGCGAGAATACCCTTAATTGTTCTTTGTAATCCATAACTACTTCCTCTCAGAATGCAAAGTTACGAAATAATTGTGAAGTATTCATTATGAATACCAAACTTTTTGTATCTTTGCAGCATGAAATATCCTGCTAAGACCGATATCGCTGTTCTGTTGCTGTTTTTTAATCGTGCAGAAACCTTCAGACTCGTATTTGAGGCTGTGCGCCAGGCGCGCCCCTCAAAGTTGTTCCTTTATCAGGACGGTCCGCGTGGAGAGCGCGACCTGCCTGGTATCGAGGCGTGTCGGAACATGGTCTCTGATGAGAACATCGACTGGGAGTGTGAGGTTCATCGTATGTATCAGGAGAAGAATGTCGGATGCGATCCCTCCGAGTATATCTCCCAGAAGTGGGCTTTCTCCATTGTTGACAAATGTATGGTGCTCGAGGACGACGATGTGCCGTCACAGTCGTTTTTCCCCTTTTGTAAGGAGATGCTCGACCGTTATGAGCATGATGAGCGTATCACGATGATTTCCGGGTTCAACATCGACGAAGTAACCCCAGATTGTCCTTACGACTATTTCTTTACCTCCACTTTCGCCATCTGGGGTTGGGCTTCGTGGCGCAGGGTTGTTGACCAGTGGGATGGGAAGTATTCTTTTCTCGATGATGCTTATAATATGCGCCAGCTGAAAGCTTTGGCCGAGCAGCGTAAATACAGAAAGGACATGATTCAGATGTTCCACGATCATCGTCAGACGGGGAAAGAATATTACGAAAGTATCTTCTGGGCTTCCATGCTTTTTAATTCCGGTCTTGCCATTATGCCCTCGAAGAATCAGATCAACAACCTTGGACTGATGGCCGACTCCACGCATTTTACCGCCTCGGCAAAGACCACCCCCAAGCGCATTCGACGTATGTTCACCATGAAACGGTATGAACTGGAGTTTCCTTTGAAGCATCCCAGATACGTTATTGAGGATGTTGAATACAAAGAGCGCCTCTATAAGGTCAATGCCTGGCGCCACCCTAGGATCAAAGTGATGAATTCCCTTGAGGAACTATGGCTGAATCTTCGCTATGGCCATTTTGGACAGATTACAAAATCATTCTCTCGTCGCATCAGGAAGTGGCTGGGTACCGACAAGCATGTTTAAATGGTGGCCTGTATGGGTGTAAGCAGATAGTCCACCAACAGATAGCCATTATAGGCAAAGAGGTATAGCGTTAATAACAAGACGGGGATGCGAAGCCATCGCGTTTGTATTCCCTTGAAAAGATAAGCGGTGGCTATCGGTAGGACAAACATGAAATGAGGCGCCATGATAAACACCTCGTTGATGCCAAAGCCCAGTATCAGGTGAAGGAACAGGTCAAAACAGAGACAACAGAGACAGAGCCAGAGAAAACGGCTCTTCCTGCCACACCAGACTCCTATGGCAAATAGCAATAAGATGATGCCTTCTACCACATAACTAAGGGTCCATCGATAAGGCACAAACACAGGTCGGCCAACTAACGTGTCCTCCAGGAAATAATCCTGATGGAACTGTAGCGATTCACCAAAGAGGTTGTCATAGACAGTCTGCCAACGGGAGGTAGAGATATCCGTCCATTTTAAGAAACCATGATCCTCCATCGGTTTACCTGTCTTTGCGGCCTGACGTTTTAGAATCTTCTCACGGCGGGCTTGTTTCTTTTCGTATTCCGCTTTCTCTTCTGTACTCATCTGGGCCACCCGTTGCCTGGTCTTCTCGGCCATTCTCTCCTTTTGTTCGGCTTTAGCCTTCTCCTTAGGTTGCACAAAGGTGTCATTCTCCCACATGGCTGTTCCCCAAAGTAGGGCAGCAGGCAAAACAACGGCTAAGAGCAGATATTTGGGACGGAAGAAGTCGCGAAGGTTCACAAAGAAACCCGACAGAAAGACCTTAACACCATTGCTCAGGGTAACGCCTGCCGTGATATAGAAAAGGATGGCCGATTGCCACCAACGGAATTCGCGCCCTTTCTGGATGCACACGCCGGAGATATAAAGCGTGATGAGCAGCAAGAACATGGAGATGGTGAAATGATCGGGCACAATGAATGACAGTAGAATATAGGCAAAAGAGAAATGATAGGCCGTTAGCAAGGTGGCATCCCATCGTTCTAAGGCTATCACCTCTCGGTGAATCCTATAGAGGAAGATATAAGAGTAGAACGAGCAGACGATCAGTGGCAAAGCTACCAGATACTGTGCACAATTGACTCCCAACAGTGCTTCAAGGGCCTCGTTGATAACCCACAAAGGCCAGATCATAAACGACAGCAACGGATGGCGGAAAACCTGATATACCATATCCCATTCGGTCACGCCATGATAGGTGGCCGGGTCGTAGCCAGAGAGATGCAACTCGCGTTCCAATACCTTCCAGTAGGGGCCAAAGCCTTCCTGCATGAAGAGTTCGTGCATCCTCCAAATAAACAAAGCATTGAGGAGGAGGATGACCGCCAAAGCAATAAACGCCTGAACACGTTCCTCGGGCTTTATCTTAAACAACTTGAATGGTTTCATATAATTTACCTTTTTCTTGCAATGACATAGATGATGACCGGTGCACCAATCAGTGGTGTTACTGCATTCAGAGGTATCACCCCACTTTCTCCAGGGAGGAAGCAGACGAGGTTGCAGAAGAGTGCAACGACCGATCCGCAGAGTAGGGTAGCGGGCAAAAGCTGACGATGGTTGTCGGTGGTCAGCAGCAATCGGGCGATATGGGGCACAGCCAGTCCGATAAATGCCACAGGTCCGCAGAATGCAGTGGTGATGGCGGTTAGCACGCCAGTGACGATGAGCAACCAATTGCGCACCCTTATGATGTTGACGCCTAGGTTCTCAGCATAACGGTCGCCCAGCATCAGTGCATTCAGAGGTTTGATCAGCAACAAGGCACCCACGAGTCCTGCCAGCGTTACAATGACAAATACAGGCATATTCGCCATCGACACGCCCCCGAAAGAGCCCATACCCCACACCATATACGATTTCACCCCCTCGTCGGTGGCGAAGAAGTTAAGTAGCGAGATGGCAGAGTTGGAGATATAGCCAATCATGATACCGATGATTAACAGCATAACATTGTTGCGCACCAGTGTGGAGAAAAAGAAGATGACCGCCATCACCGCCATCGCTCCTATGAAGGCAGCCAACAGAATGGCTGCAAAACCACTGATGCTGGCAGAACCGACAGAGAAACTGCCTCCAAGCAGCAGCATTACCAGCGCCACACCAAGTCCGGCACCGCTGTTGATACCAAACACACTTGGACCAGCCAGGGGGTTGCGAAAGGCCGTCTGGAGCATCAGGCCGCTTACGGCCAGTGCCGCTCCGCACAGCATGGCGGTGATAGCCTGTGGTAGTCGCGATTGGAGAATGATGAACTGCCATGAGGCTTTCTCACCCTCATCACCTAAAAGGATGCGTACCACGTCGCTGGCGGGAATCGAAACCGACCCCAACAGAAGGTTCAGGGCAAAGAGCATCACGATGATCGCCCCAAGGCCAATACAGTATAATACACCTCTGTTCATCACGCCTCTAGTCGCAAATCTGATGCAAAATTAAATAAAAAATGTCACAAAAGGTGGCTTAACGGAAAAATTATTGTATATTTGTAGCCCGAATAATCCATAACTAAACAATTTTTATATGAAGAAAACGCTTTTATTGTTTGCTATTGCTTGTGCTACCATCGTTGCACAAGCACAGAAACCAGCTATTCCTCGTGATGCAGCCCTGGAGGCAAAAGTTGAGAAAACGCTTGCCCGTATGACGCTCGACGAGAAGATCGGACAGATGCTCGAACTCAACCTCGACGTGATGGGCAAGATGACGGTTGAGAACGCCAAGGTAGATCGTGAGAAGGTGCGCTCCGTGCTTCAGCAGTATGGACGTTCTGCTGAGGAGATCGAGGGTATGGTAAAGATGACTGATCAGGAGATTATCGACAAGTTGGGTGGTTTCCCCGTCGATATCTATCAGGGCGATACCAAGCGCGTCTGGAAACTCAACGAGGTGATGCTCGACACACTGATTTCTAAGTGGAAGGTAGGCTCTATCCTCAATGCGCCCGGCACCCGGGCCCCCAGTGTCGATGAGTGGCAACAGTGGATTCGCCTGATTCAGGAGAAGTCGATGAAGTATCTCGGCATTCCTGATATCTATGGTCTCGACCATAATCATGGTGTCACCTATACCCGTGGCGGTACGCTCTTCCCACAGCCCATCAACCTCGGCGCTTCGTTTAATACCGAACTGGCCTTCCGTGGTGCGGAGATTACGGCTTACGAGAGTCGTGCGGCTAACTGTCCTTGGGTGTATAACCCCGTTGTCGATCTCAGTCGCGATCCCCGATGGCCCCGTGTCTATGAGAGCTTTGGTGAGGATGCCATCGTAAACGCCAAGATGGTGGCAGCCGAGATTAAGGGTTATCAGGGTGAGGATAACAATCACATCGATCGTTTCCACGTAGGTACCAGCACCAAGCACTATTTTGCCTATGGTGCTCCTTGGACAGGTAAGGATCGTACGCCAGCCTACCTCTCGCCGCAGATGATCCGCGAGAAGTATTTTGAGCCCTTCAAGGCCGCTGCCCTTGCAGGCACCCTCACCATGATGGTCAACTCTGCCTCTGTCAATGGTGTGCCTGTTCATGCCAGCTATGAATATCTCACAAAGTGGTTGAAGGAAGATCTGCAGTGGGATGGTTTCCTCGTGACCGACTGGGCCGATATCAACAACCTCTTCTCTCGCGAGCATGTCGCCAAGGATAAGAAAGACGCCATTCGCATTGCCATCAATGCCGGTATCGACATGTCGATGGATCCTTATAGTGTGGAGTTCTGCATCCTGCTGAAGGAGCTTGTCAACGAAGGAAAAGTGTCAATGGCCCGTATCGACGATGCCGTGCGCCGTATCCTCCGTGCCAAGTATCGCCTCGGTCTCTTCGATGAACCGAATACGGGTGGCAAGGGCTTCGAGAAGTTTGGCTGCGACGAGTTTGCCAAAGCCTCTCTCCAGGCAGCCGAGGAGTCTATCGTGCTCCTGAAGAACGAAGACGGCACCCTGCCGTTGAAACCCAAGAAGATCCTGCTCACAGGTCCTAATGCCAACCAGATGCGTTGTCTGCATGGAGGTTGGAGTTACACTTGGCAGGGTTCTCGTGCAGAGGAGCTCTCTGAGAAGTACAACACCATCTACGAGGCTCTCTGCCAGAAATACGGCAAAGACAATATCATTCTCGAGCAAGGTGTGACCTATAACGAAGACGGTGCCTACTACGACGAGAACGAACCCCAGATTCAGAAAGCCGTTGATGCCGCAGCCGGTGCCGATGTCATCATCGCCTGCATAGGTGAGAACTCTTACACCGAGACGCCAGGCAACCTTACCGATCTTTGGCTCTCAGAGAATCAGCGAAACCTCGTGAAGGAACTGGCCAAGACGGGCAAGCCCATCATTCTCGTGCTGAACGAAGGCCGTCCTCGCCTTATTGCCGATATCGAGCCGTTGGCCAAGGCCGTGGTCGATATCCTCATCCCGGGCAACTATGGTGGCGATGCCCTCGCTAATCTGCTCGCTGGCGATACCAACTTCTCTGGCAAAATGCCCTACACCTATCCCCGTGAGATCAACTCGCTCAACACCTATGATTATAAGGTCAGCGAGGAAGTGGGAACCATGGCCGGTGCTTATAACTACGATGCCAAGGTCAGCCTCCAGTGGCCCTTCGGCTACGGCCTTAGTTATACCACGTTCGAGTATGCCAACTTGAAGGTTGACAAGGCTAGGTTCTCGGCAGATGATGTTCTTACCGTCAGTGTCGATGTCAGGAACACCGGTAGTTGTGCTGGCAAGGAGGCCGTACTTCTCTATTCAAGCGATCTCGTTGCCTCTATCGTGCCCGACAACAAACGTCTGCGCGACTTCACGAAGATTGTCCTTGAGCCAGGTGAGATGAAGACCGTTACCTTCCAGCTCCCTGCCAAGTCGCTTGCCTTCGTAGGTGCCGATGGCAAATGGACGCTCGAAGAGGGTGACTTCATCCTGAAGATCGGCAACCAGACCGTTCCCATCTTCTGCGAGCGTACCAAGATCTGGGATACGCCCAATATCTAAACACAATAATCCCCAGCCACTCAGCTGGGGATTATTTTTGTTACCAGGTATCTGTATCAAAGGGTAGCCTACTTCCTCAGTTCCCAATCCACCTCGAAGTCGTCACCAGCATCATCGACAGTCACGTCGTAGGTTACATCCTTGCCGTTGAGTTTGCCATTCAGCACACCTTTGTAGCCCTTCCCCTCACTCTTTTCGAGTTTCAGGTCAGTCACTTCGAGGCGATTTCCCTGCTGTTGTTCATACTCCACGATGCCCTGAGTCACCTTGTCTGTTAACTTATTTTCCGAAACGATGCACCCACTCAGCATCACCAATGCCGAGAATGCAAAAACCATAGAAACCAAATACTTTTTCATACCACTTTATGTTTGAGTTTATCTATTCTCGTCGCCTTATTCCAAATGCCGTCTAACTTCGTACATTCAACGTACATCGTGAAATCCTGGTGCTGTATCGTCAGTAAATCTATCTCGTTTCTTTTCATAACCACCATTCCTTTACATAACCCTAAAAGGTTGTGTATAAAGTGTGGCTCTATTTATTCGTTCGGATCAAGTTTACTTTCCACTCGCCGTTTTTTCTTCCACCAATGCGTACAATGTATTTATTTTCTTGCAACTTCACCAATTGTTTTTGAATAGAAGTCGCGCTAACGCCAGCGATTTCTGCTATCTGTTTAGTTGTAACCTTTGGGTTATCAAGCATCGCATTGAGAATCGTTATTGTAGTTTCATTTTTAAATGTGATGAGTTCTCCATCGTACCACCAAACAGCATCCGCCTTCTCACCTATAAACCTCAGATTGTTTTCAATAGTGTCTTCCATCTGACGGGAAATATAGGTTACGAAGTCACGAGCCTGTTCCAATGTGGCGTGTGCGCCATCTGAGGGAACTGGTCCTACAATCTTATCTGCCTTACCCAATGCATCAAGAAACTGCTTCTTGGCTTTGCTGCGAATCACCAGCATCGGATGGTTATGCTTCGTCAGAATATAGTTCATCAATAAGCGGGCTATACGACCGTTCCCATCTTCAAACGGGTGGATACGAATATAACGGTAGTGAAACAAAGCGGCCAGTTCTACAGGAGACATTGACTTTTCTACCTCAGCCTGATTATACCACGCAATCAAATCGGCCATCAGGGCTGGAGTTTCCTCTGGCGATGCATATTCAAAGCGTTCTCCTGACGGCGTAATAACAGAATTAGGGCGTGTCTTGTAATACCCAGCATGAACTACATAACTCGTGTTAACACCACCAGGCAACTGCCTATAGACAGTATAATCTTCTCGCAACATCGTTTGATGAAGAGTACGGATAAAGAGTTCTGTCAAAGGTTTCTCTTTGATGCCTGCCTCTTCCTGCATCATCTTCAGGCAGACATTATGAGCCTTCATCTCTTCCAGATCTTTCATATTGGCTTCACCAACAACACGACCAAACATCAACAAGAGTTCCGTTTGTCCATACGTCAGGGTATTACCCTCAATATGGTTGCTGTTGTAATTGAACTCCAGCATAAACTTCTGGTTCAATCGACGTGCGTCCTCCTCTTTCAGTGGTTGAACGCTCTGCCATTCCTGATATAACTCTTCTATCTTTCCCATACGATTGATTATGTTTTAACTCCAGAAACTGGTATAGCCGCTTTCAAGTCCCTCAGAATCATGGATGATTGCAGCTACGGCTTCTATCTGTTTCATGGATGCAAAGATACAAAGTATTCTGATAACTTCCAAGCGTTTCGCAGAAGAACGTTCAAAAAACGCAAATTATCGGCATCTTGTCTTTTTGAGTTTATTTATTACAATCCTGTCTGCAGGTAGCCAATCCACGCTGTCGAACAGATCTTTGCTAAGCCATCGTGCAGCCTCATGCTCCTTTAGGATCAGGCTACCACTCTCGATGTGACACCAGAAGCAATGCATCTTCAAATGGAACTTCGGATAGTCATACTCCACAGTCTGCACCAGACGCTCTACAACGATCTTGGTTTCTAATTCTTCCCAAATCTCACGCTTCAGCGCCTCCTCAGGACTCTCCCCAGGTTCCATCTTTCCCCCAGGGAACTCCCAGCCATCCTTATAATCACCATATCCCCGCTGAGTAGCGAATATCCGTCCCTCAGAATCATGGATGATTGCTGCTACGACTTCTATC
>CAMKUA010000054.1:0-12402 GCA_946415825.1 uncultured Prevotella sp.
GGTCCCTATCAGGTGGGCCACTACTGGGGCGTGTATAAGGATGTGCTCTGCGTGGCCAATCCCAAGGTGTATGAGTTTGTGGAGGACGTGCTCACCGAGATCATGGACATCTTCCCCTCGGAGGTGATACACATAGGTGGCGACGAGACGCCCACCGACAAGTGGCTCCAGTGTGCCAAGTGCCAGGCACTGCAGAAAGGGCTACCCGCCCCTGAGCAGAACGCCGGGGAATTCGAGCCCCTGACCTCGAAGCTGTCGCCCCTGCAGGCTCACTTTACCAAGAGGGTGTTCGACTTCCTGACCTCCAAGGGGCGCCGTGCACTGGGATGGGACGAGATTCTCGACGGCTCGCCCCAGGATGCCATGATCATGTCGTGGCGAGGCACTGAGCCCGGCGCCAGGGCTGCCGAGACGGGGCACGACGTGGTGATGGCTCCTACCACCTACTGCTATTTCGACTACCAGCAGGTGGAGGATACCCAGTTTGAGCCGAGCCGCTGCGGCGGGTGTATCCCCATCGAGAAGGTGTATGCGCTCGATCCTGCCCCCGACAGCATCTCAGCGACGGCACGCCAGCATATCCTCGGTGTACAGGCCAACCTATGGACGGAGTATATGACCAACGAGGCCCTGGTGGAGTATCAGGCCCTGCCACGCATGTCGGCCCTGGCAGAGGTACAGTGGTCGATGCCTGCCCGCAAGGACTACAAGGCCTTCAGCGAGCGACTCACACGACTGACGTCGCTCTTCGACCTCTACCACTACACCTACGCGAAGCATCTCTGGCCTGAGCGCCAGATACCCAGCCGCTGGCAGTTCTGACAAATGATAACCATTTAACCATCATAACGTATGAAAAGAAAACTGACCATCTTCAGTATGCTGTTGCTGACCGCCTCGATGCAGGCACAATGGCAGCAACCCAAGGAGGACCTTACCAACACGGCCCGCAAGTTTACAATCGACCTCACCGACGACGGTAAGGCACAGATGGTGTGCTACCTGCCCAACACCCCCTCGGGCAGAGCCATCGTGGGCGTGCCTGGAGGCGGTTACTCCATGCTCTCCAACAGCCACGAGGGCTATCTGGCATCGGGCTGGATGAACGGACGGGGCATCGCCTATTTCGTGGTGAACTACCGTCTGCCCAACGGCGACCGTACCATCCCCATGGGTGATGTGCAGAAGGGCATCCGCACCGTGCGCGACTCTGCCGCCGTATGGGGCATCAACCCCGACGACGTGGGCATCATGGGATTCTCGGCCGGCGGACATCTCTCGTCGGTGATCTCTACCCTCTCCGACTACGACGTGCGCCCCAACTTCTCAATCCTGTTCTACCCCGTCATCTCGATGGACGAACGCGTATCCCACAAGTGGTCGTGCATCAACTTCCTCGGCGAGGAGGGGCATAAGAATCCTGAGCTCGTGAACAAGTACTCCACCCAGAACGCCGTGCGCCGGCACCTCACACCGCCCGCACTCGTCATCACGGCCAGCGACGACCGTCTGGTGCCCTTCGTCACCAACGGTCTGGAGTACTACAAGGCCATGCGCCTGGCCGGCAACGACTGTTCGATGCTGGTATATCCCACGGGCGACCATGGCTTCGGCTTCGGTCCCTGGTTCCCCTACCACGACCAGTTGCTCTCAGACATAGGGCGTTGGCTCGACCACCTCAAGGCTCCCAAACCCGGTGCCATCAAGGTGGCCTGCATCGGCAACAGCATTACCGACGGACACGGCATCGACATGGCCACGGCCTACGGCTACCCTGCTGAACTGCAGAAGATACTGGGCGACAACTACTGGGTGAAGAACTTCGGCGTGAGCGGGCGCACCATGCTCAACAAGGGCGACATGCCTTACATGGTTGAGGAAGCCTGGAAGGATGCGCAGGCCTTCAAGCCCGACATCGTGGTCATCAAACTGGGCACCAACGACACCAAGCCCCAGAACTGGCAATACGCCACGGAGTTTAAGAAGGATCTTGAGGAGATGCTCCTGAAACTGAATCCCGACCTGTTCCTCCCACCCAGGAAGAGAGGTGCGCGCGCCTACCAACCCTCCAAACCGCGCATTTTACTCTGCACGCCCATCCCTGCCCTCAAGTCGAGCTGGGACATCAGCGACTCCATCATCGTCAACGGTGTCATACCCATCCAGAAGGAAGTGGCCGAGAAGCGTGGGCTGAAGGTGATAGACCTCCACACGCTCTTTGCCGCCGACAGCGATAAGATGCTCGACGACGGCATCCACCCCGACGGCAAGGGAGCACGACGGATAGCTGAGATTGTGGCTGAAGCACTCAAGTAGGCTACTGGCCGCCTAAGCGCGAGAAATAGTCGGCGATATCGTCCCAGGTCTTAAAGGTCTCCGTACCTAACTGGATGAGCGTCGCCATGCCCTCGGTCTTCTCTGTGTCGATGAGATAGTCGCCATAGAGAAGGCCTTTCTCGTTGGTAAACACGGTATGCCCGTAGGCTGGCACGTTGATATAGTCGTAGAGCCAGGCGTTCACGTCGGCATAGTAGGAGGCATCAACGGGAGCCTTCGCCACGAAATGGAGCTGATACGATTCGAGCAACGTGCGAATGGTCTTCTGCGACGAGCTCAGGGGTTTCTTCCACGAGTCCATCATCGTCGAGATGTCGATATAGATGATCTTGCGCTCGCACCCCTCCTGTCTGTCGTCAATCCATCGGATGACGGGCACCACCGAGTGCATGAAGGCATGGTCGTTCATGCTGTGCTCGCCGTGGAAACGGATGGCCGTAGGGTAATGCTGGCGGTAGAGGTCGTAGGTATGGACCACGGCATCCTCGTCGCCGAAGAGTCCCCACACACGCTGCTGCTCTTCGGGCGTCACCTTCGAGAAGCAGTGCTCCGTTATCTCCTTATACTCCTTCACCAGAGCCTTTGTCACGATAAAGTCCATCACCCCGTCTTGCCGTGGGTTCAGGAAGCGTTGCGCCCCTATCATACCGTGCTCCTTCATCGTCTCGCCCATCTCGAAGGCGGGATTCAGGAGGATGCGGTCGTAGCCGTAGAGCATCTCCGTGTACATGCCTCCCATCGAGATGCCGATGATGAGGTCGGGCTTCTCCTGGGCGCACACACGGTTCAACATGGTGATAGCCTCCTGAGGATGGAGGGGGTTGTCGTAGGCCACCACCCTCGCACTGGGCAACACCTGACGGATGCGCGTGACCGACCCTGAGGCCGCACTACTTGCAAAACCATGAACATAGAGGATAGTCTTTCCCTTGAAGAGGTCGGGAAACTGTTTGATGTAGGGGTTCTGTTGTTCCATATAGGTATGATTCTTTATACTAATCGGCGCTTTTTCCAAATCTAAATCAACTATTGCGTGCAAAATTACACTTTTTTTAGAAAAAACGTGGCTCTATTAAAAAGTTTTTATAACTTTGCACCCAGAATTTAATAACAATTGTAAGGATTAACTATTCAACATTCCATTCAGATGAAGAAATTATTAGTAATGGCCGTAACCGCCTTGATGGTTACACTCAATGTAAACGCCCAGAGTGAGGATCTTCACAACGAACTCAGTTTATCATACGGCTTTGGAAGTATCGCCCAGATAGGCGACGGTATTGGCGAAGGCTTAGTGCATGCCCTCTTCACTGATACAGAAATGGACGACGGTTTTATACTGGGTCCGATCTCTGCAGAGTATTTCTAT
This sequence comes from uncultured Prevotella sp., assembly GCA_946415825.1. Taxonomy (GTDB): domain Bacteria; phylum Bacteroidota; class Bacteroidia; order Bacteroidales; family Bacteroidaceae; genus Prevotella. Next base: position 3,707 of record CAMKUA010000054.1, read on the forward strand.
CACTTCAACAACCCCAAGTGGGCTGTAGGTGGTATTGCTTCTTACTCCAAGTGGGACAGTGACATCGTGAAGCGTAGTAACGATGAGAAGGTTGGTGAGCGCAAGCGTAACTTCTTCTCTGTCATGCCCTCAGTGAAGCGCTATTGGGTTCTCAACAACAAGTTCGGCCTCTACTCTAAACTCGCTGCCGGTGTTGGTTTCCTCCATAGCGAATCCAAGGAGAATGGTGAAAGCTCATGGACGGATAACAACGGTTCCTACTTCATGTTCCAGCTCTCGTTTGCCGGTCTTGAGTTCGGCCACACCTTCCGTGGCTTCGCCGAGTTCGGTGTCGGTGACCAGGGTTTTGTACAGGCTGGTATCCGCTACAAATTCTAAATATTGATAGATTACATTTTGTTTATTAATTAAAAAGGTAAAAAAATGAAAAAGATTTTGATGATTGCTGCCATGATGGTAGCTACTCTGAGTGCTAACGCACAGTTTGAACCAGGTACATTCTCACTTCAGCCGAAGATCGGTATCAACCTCGCAAAGGTTAGCAATATGCCTAATCTTGGTGGAGGTGATTATACGCTTGACCGCTCACTCCTCGGAGGTGCCGCTTTCGGTGTCGAGGCTGAATATCAGCTTGCCAAGCCCTTCAGTTTGGCTGCTGGCCTGCTGTTCTCTATGCAGGGTTGCCAGTGGAAAGACGATGATTTCACAATCGGTGGCGAGAAGATCGAGATGAAGGACACCAAGATCGAGCTCAACTACGCTAACATCCCCCTCGTAGCTAACATCTACCTCTTCAAGGGCTTTGCCATCAAGGGTGGTGTGCAGTTCGGATTCCTGCTCAGTGCCAATGGTAAGTCAACTACTAAGGTTGATAGCAGAACTACTTCATTCGACGAGGACGTCAAGGACCAGTGCAAGAAGTTCGATGTCTCTATCCCCGTTGGTGTGTCTTATCAGGTTCCCACCATCCCCATCTACATCGACGCTCGTGCCATCTTCGGTGTGACTGATATCGCCAAGGACACGATGGACGGTGACAAGAACAGCAAGAACCAGGTGTTCCAGCTGACCGTTGGTTACAAGTTCGCTCTCTAACAATCATGTTAATCCCCGCAACCGATGGCGGGGATTAACTTTGTCATAAAGGCTATAAGCACCCTCCGGGGTGCTTTTTTTTTGAAAAACACTTGGTGTTTCGCTCATTAATTAGTAACTTTGCACCAAATAATAACATTCCTGCAATAAATGATGGTAGCAAGAAGACTGTTTTTAACCATATTCTTAGTGATCGGAGCCACGGTATGCGCATTGGCTGCTGACTATAAGAACTTAGAACCTCTGAGACTCACCACGCCCGAGATGGCGCCGGAGCTGGACTACACGGCAGCCGACCTGCGCTGGCCGGAACCGGCGACGACCAAAGACGATCATGCCCCGTGGGACAAGGCTAACTGGACGTGGATGCACACCAACCCAGGGGTGAAGCCTTATAAGTTTATGGACGACCTGACCTTCGTGGGTATCCCCGTGTTCCTCGCAGGCTGGGCCATCAAGGGCGACAAGGCCTCGTTCCGTCAGGACTATAACAATAAGCACGCCAACACCCGGCTCCTTACCAACTTCAAGACTGGTATCGACGACTACACGCAGTTCTTCGGACCCGCCCTGACCGTCGGTCTGAAGTTGGGAGGCTACGAAGGTCGTAGCGACTGGGGCCGTCTGCTGGGATCGTCGCTGATGTCGTATGCCATCATGGCCGGATTCGTGAATGGCATCAAATACACCGCCAAGGAGATGAGACCCGACGGCAGTACGGCCAACTCGTGGCCCTCGGGGCACACTGCCACCTCGTTTGTGGGCGCCACCGTGCTGCATAAGGAGTACGGACTGACGCGCTCGCCATGGTTCTCGGTGGCCGGCTATGGTGTGGCAACCGCCACGGGCGTGATGCGTATCCTGAACAACCGCCACTGGATCAGCGATGTGCTCTCGGGCGCCGGCATCGGTATCATGTCAACAGAGTTGGGCTATGCCATCGGCGACCTGCTCTTCAAGGGCAAGGGATTGCTGCGCAACGACCTTGAGGGCTTCAGCGAGAGTCCTTCGTTCTTTGCCATCTCGATGGGCATGAGCTTCGGCTCGAAGAGCCTCGACTTCAGCTATGACGACCTGACCATCAAGGACGACCTGCTGTTTGACGAGGAAGACCGGAACGAACTTGGCATGAACCTTGAGTTCCACACCGCCACATCGGTGGATGCCGAGGGTGCCTATTTCTTTAATAAATATGTGGGTGTGGGCGGTCGCCTGCGCGTCAGGGCAATGACAGCCAAGGGCTGGGGCGACTTCATCAGTCAGGCGCAGATGGACTGCGACAACTACATTGAAAGTGTTTACGACCTCTACAGCACGCTACGCCCTGGAGAGGATATCATGCCGGCGGACGACTTCTACCAGAAGTTGGACGGTATGATCAGCAATGAGGAGATCACCGTGGAGAGCGACCACCTGACGGAGTTCTCGGCCAACGTGGGCCTCTACCTGAACCTGCCCCTCAGCAAGCGCTTCGCCCTTGGCACCAAACTCCTCATCGGGCGCACCATGACACAGGAACTCGACATCAACGCCCACTACGAGGGAACACAGAAGGCCATGGACTCGCACATCGTCATCGACAATGGCTCGCTGACTGATCTCAGTCTGGATAATATTCGCGACGGCGAGGATTACGATGTGGACTGGGACTACCTCACACTGGGCGGTGGCAACTCGACCACCTACGGTACGGGCATCTCACTGACCTATAAGTACAAGTCGAACTTCATGTGGAAGGTTTTCGTGGATTACGACTACTCCAAGAAGACCTTTAAGCTGACCTACGACCCCATGAGCTTCATGAATGTGATGACACCCGACCTGGGAATGGTGTTTGACATACTGGGCGCTCCTACGAATCCCCTGGTGTTTGAGCAAGAAAAGAAGATGCACTATTTCACCATTGGAGGCTCGTTTGCCGTATCGTTCTGAATTCTGAAACTAACAACAATAACCAATGATTAAAAAACTAACAATGAGAACAAAAGCCTCCGCATGTATGGCAGCAGCCGTTTGCTGCGCCATGATGCTCGGTGCCTGCGCTCAGCAGAAAGAAACCGCCAAGAGCGAACTCGCCCTTACCACCGTTGGCAACCCTTACCTGCCCCTGTGGGAGCATATTCCCGACGGTGAGCCTTACGTGTTTGAGGACCCCGACCAGCCCGGCAAGCAGCGCGTCTATATCTATGGCTCGCACGACGATCTGGTGACGGCTTACTGCGGGCGCGACCAGGTGGTGTGGTCGGCATCGGTAGATAGTCTGAACAACTGGCGCTACGACGGCACTATCCTCGTGGTTGATAAGAACGCCAAGGGTGAGCCCTTCGACTCGGCAGGAACGGCCGACGTGCTCTATGCCCCCGACGTGACGCTGGTGACCGATGCCAACGGCAAGAAGACCTACTACCTGTTTCCCAACGACCAGACGGGCTATCGCAACGGTCTGATAGCCAAGAGCGACCGTCCTGACGGTCCTTTCGAGGTGTGCAACTGGAAGGACGACGATGCCAACCAAGTGACGGGCATCTATGGCTTCGACCCCGCCGTGTTCGTAGATGACGACGGTCGCGTGTATGGCTACTGGGGCTTCGAGCACTCGTATGCCGCAGAGATCGATCCCGAGACGATGTGCACGGTAAAGCCCGGCACACAGATTGTGGACGGTATGGTGTCGGGGCGCAACGAGCCGGGCGTGTTCAGGTTCTTCGAGGCCTCGTCGCTCCGTAAGATCAAAGACAAGTACGTGTTTATCTATAGCCGTTTCACCAGCGACGGTGAGTTCGGACTGCCCACGTCGAACTATACGCTGGCTTATGCCTACAGCGACAAGCCCTTAGGGCCCTGGACCTACGGCGGCACCATCATCGACGGTCGTGCCCGCGAGAAGAACGAGCAGGGTGAGGTGATCGCCTCAGCCACGCCCGACGGCAATACCCACGGCTCGATCTGTGAGATCAACGGTCAGTGGTATGTGTTCTATCACCGTCAGACGGGTACCGACGAGTATGCCCGCCAGGCCATGGTAGCCCCCATCGAGGTGAAGGTGGAGGAAGGCGAAGGCGGCAAGGTGGAGATCTCGGAGGGAGAGTACAACAGCAACGGCTTCGCCCTGGAAGGTCTCGACCCCTTCGAGTGCCACTCGGCAGGTATCTGCTGCTGGTACACCGGGCCGAAAGTGGCTGAGCACAACTGGCCCAACAACACTTTCTACGGTTCGTATGTAGCCTCATCGTATGGTACGGAGAGTAATTTCGACGCGCCCTATGACCTGAAGAACAACACCAACCTGGTGGTAAACAATACCGACGGCTCCATCGTGGGCTACAAATACTTCAACTTCGACGCCCGGCGCCTGGCTACCGAGGATAACCTGATGCTCGTGCTGCGCCTCATCCCCGAGGGTATCGACGGCACCATCGAGGTGATGATGGACCGTCCCTGGACCTCGCAGGGAGGCAAGAAGATTGGTGAGATAGCCCTAAAGGCCGACATGGCGAAGAGCATCTGTGATGCAGCCATCGGCATCAGCAACGAGGCCAAGCAGAACGACCTCGCCGGCAAGCACGCCATCTTCCTCGTCTTCAAGTCCGACACGAAGGAGAAGTCGCTCTGCACCCTCCAGGATTTAGTATTCACCTTTGCCCCCATCAACCAATAAGCTGATCATGAAACGAACCCTATTCCATTTAATCCTTTTAGCTTGGGCGGGAACGACGGCCCTGGCACAAGACGTGAACATGAAGTTTGGCAAGCCCACCAAGGAAGAGCTGCAGATGACCACCTATGCCGCCGACCCCGCGGCAGAGGCCGTCGTGCTGTGCCGACTCACCGATGTGGTCTATACCGTACAGACGAGTGGCTATCTGGTGGACTACTTCGAGAAGATACGCATCAAAGTGCTGAAGCCTGAGGGCGAGCGCCTGGCCCACGTGGTACTGCCCTACCTGAAGAACCAGAGTGCCGACACCGTGGGCGGTTCGAAGTTCTCGCTGAGGTCCTCGTCGATAGAGATAGGCAGTGCCAACAGCTACTTTGAGAACCAGAACGGTTCGATGCTGGAGAATGCCCTCGGCAACTACTCCGACGAGAGCATAGAAGATCTGAAGGTCACGACCTTTAACCTGGAAAACGGCAAGACCACCAAGAGCACGCTGAAGAAAGGCGACATCATCAGGAAGGAGATCGACAAGCAACATCATCAGATAGAATTCACCGTGCCAGACGTGAAAGCCGGTTCCGTGATTGAGATCGAGTACTGCGTACACAGCGAGCTGTTCTGGCAACTGCGCGACTGGTTTGCCCAGAGAGAGATTCCCGTGGTATATGCTAAACTCGATATGGACATACCCAACTACCTGATATTCAACATCGAGGAACACGGCATACAACGACTGGTATGCACCTGTACACAGGGTACGATGAGATATAAGCTGGAGAGCGACCCGCTGGCTGCCCCGACGGTGATCAACACCAACCACTACATCTGCGTGGGCCGCAACCTGACGGCCATGCCGAAAGACGACTATGTGTGGTGTAGCGACGACCACTGTGCCGGTATCACGGCCGAACTGAAGCAGTACAGTCTGCGTGGCACCATGCTGCTCGACTACGCCAAGACATGGGAGCAGATCGACCAGATGCTGCTCGAGGATGCCGACCTGGGCAAACAGCTCGACAACCACAGTCCGCTGGCCCAGGAGCTGAAAGACGCCAAGATCGAGGAGATGGCCAGCGAGATGCAGCGGGCCGCCGCTGTGTACCAGCTGGTGATGGACAAGGTGGACTGGGACGGTACCTACAAGATGTGGCCTGCCAACACCTCTGAGACACTGAAGAAGCATAGCGGCTCGAATGCCGACATCAACATGCTGCTCATCCAGTCGTTGCGCGAGGTGGGACTCGGAGCCGCTCCGGTGGTACTCAGAACGCGCAACGAGGGACTACTCCCACACAACTTCCCCTCCATCACGAAACTATCATCCTTCGTGGTGGCCGTCATACCAAGTGCCGGCAGCACCTTCTACGTTGACGCCTCCTCGAAGAACGGCTACCTGAACGTATTGGCCGAGCCTCTGCTCGTGGAGAAGGCCCGACTAGTACAGAAGGGCAAGAAGAGCCAGTGGGTGAACCTGCAGAAGCTGTCGAAGTCGCAGAAGAGCACCATCATCGACGCCGTGCTTGGAGCCGATGGCAAGCTTTCGGGTAAACAGACCACCCGCTACGAAGGTCTTGCAGCGATGAAGTACCGTCAGGAGAAAGGTATCAACGATTTTGCCGCCGATGTGACGGAGGAGAAAGACATCGAGATTCAAGGTGAGGTAAACGACGGGGTGATCAGCTTCTGTCCCTACGCCCAGCCCGTGGAGAATCCCTTCAAGGCTGAAACGAGAAAGATGCCTGTGGAGTTCGGTAGTCTGGGTACTGAAAAAGTGGTGATGAACATCGCTCTGCCCCAAGGAAAGACCTTTGTCGGCGAACCCAGGAATACTGTTATCACCACGCAGGACAAGGGTTTGGAAGGCCGTATCTTCACCACCCCCAGCGAGGGAAAGGTGCAGATGTCGAGTCAGTTCAGCATCAACAAGCTATCCCACTCCGAGAAGAACTATGCCGACCTAAGGCAGATCTTCGACATGCTGGCTGCTTTCACCTCCGAAAAGATGACCGTAAAATAAAAAACATCATATCAATTATGGAAAAGAAACTGAAACAAGGCACGCTCTGCGTACAGGCTGGCTACAAGGCCAAGAACGGCGAACCGATAGAGTTGCCCATCATCCAGAGTACGACGTTTAAGTACGACGACTCCGACGAGATGGCCAAGTTGTTCGACCTCGAGAAGGAAGGCTATTTCTACACCCGACTGCAGAACCCCACCAACGATGCGGTAGCCGCCAAGATCGCGGCCCTCGAAGGTGGCGTGGGCGCCGTACTCACCTCCTCTGGTCAGGCCGCCAACTTCTACGCCCTCTTCAACATCTGTGAGGCGGGCGACCACTTCATCACCTCTAACGAGATCTATGGCGGCACCTACAATCTCTTCGGTGTCACCCTGAAAAAACTCGGCATCGACTGTACCTTCATCTCACAGGAGGCCAGCGACGAGGAGATCCAGGCTGCCTTCCGTCCCAACACGAAGGCCATGTTTGGCGAGACCATCTCCAACCCAGGCTGTGCAGTGTTCGACATTGAGCGCTTCGCCAGGATTGCCCACAAGAACGGGGTGCCCCTCATTGTTGACAACACCTTTGCCACACCCGTGAACTGCCGTCCGTTTGAGTGGGGCGCCGACATCGTCACCCACTCCACCACGAAGTATATGGACGGTCTGGCCACACAGGTTGGTGGCGTGGTGGTGGATAGCGGCAACTTCGACTGGATGGCCCACGCCGAGAAGTTCCCAGGGCTCTGCACACCCGACGAGAGCTATCACGGTCTGACTTACGTGAAGGCCTTCGGTAAGATGGGCTTTACCACCAAACTCGTAGCCCAGCTGATGCGCGACCTCGGCTCGATTCCTGCTCCTCAGAACTCGTTCCTGCTGCACCTCGGTCTGCAGACACTTCATCTGCGCATAGCCCAACACTGTAAGAACGCCCAGAAGGTGGCCGAGTTCCTCAGCAGTAACGACAAGGTGGCATGGGTGCACTACTGCGGTCTGCCCAGCGACAAGAACTACGCCCTCGGACAGAAGTACCTGCCTAATGGCAGCTGTGGTGTGATTGCCTTCGGACTGAAGGGCAACCGCGAGACCGCCATCAAGTGGATGGACTCGCTGGAGATGATCAACATCGTGACCCACGTGGCCGATGCCCGTACCTGTGTGCTGCATCCCGCATCCCACACTCATCGCCAGCTCTCCGACGAGCAACTTCTTGAGGCAGGTGTAGCCCCCGACCTGATCCGTCTCTCTGTAGGTATCGAAGACGTGGAGGATATCCTCGACGACATCAAACAGGCTCTGGATAAGATCTGAATGATATGGAAAAAAATACCAATACAAAAAAATGGCTATGGCCAGTGGTCATCGGCGCTCTGGCGGTGGTGACAGTACTGCTGGCGGTAGCCCTGAACTACGCGGTTCGGGCAGAGCGCAACATGCGCTACATCAGCATGATGAACACGGTGGAGTTGAAACTGTCGAGGACCATCAGGGGCGTAGAGATGAACGCGGAGAACGTGTTCGACGAGGTGAAGAAGCACATGGAGTCGCCCCAGACGGTCATCGAGGCCCTCGGCAGCAAGACCAGTCTGAACCCCGACGTCATCGGCTATTTCGCAGCCTTCGTACCCAACTACTTCCCGCAGGAGGGCCGGTGGTTCCAACCCTACGTGCACCAGGGCGACTCGTCGGAGTTCGTGCTGACGTTCGTGGGGTCGGCACGCCACGACTATACCACTTCGACATGGTACGTGCAAGGCATCAAGGAGAAGGAGAGTTTCTGGTCAGAGCCGTATTACTACGAGGATGACCTGAACGTGACCAGCGGCTACTACATGACGTTTGCCACACCCATTTTCGACGCGCAGGGCCGCCTGGCATGCGTCTGCGGAGCCGACATGACGCAGGAGTGGATGATAGACCAGTTGCGGCAGATAGA
>CAMKUA010000055.1:0-12049 GCA_946415825.1 uncultured Prevotella sp.
CATATCGTCAACTTTATAATAGAAAAGTTCTGTATTGATGTGGAGGATTAAATGAATAAGGAAATAACAGGAAATAACAAGAAAAATGTGGAGCAAACGGAAGTAAACGGAAACCGCGTTTCTGGGATGTCGTACCTTTGTACTCGGTAAAGGGATCGAGACATAGGGATGCCTTCCACGGGTGACGGAGATAGCTTCCACGACCGACGCAGATGCCTCCTATAGGGGGAAAGGAGACGTCGGCACGGGCGAAAGGAGATACTCGCATCAGCCAAAGGAGATACCCGAACGACCTGAAGATCCCCGAGCCGGAATGTCAAACAATTAAACAAACAGTTATTATGAGTCAGAAGTACATCAAGACACAGAACAAGAACGACAAGTCGGCCGCCTACGGCAAGTACTACGCCCAGGCCGTGTATGACACCAAGTTTATCGAGACCGAGGAGCTGGCCGCCTTCATCCAGACGCAGGCATCGGTGAAGAAGAGCGACATCATCGCCGTGCTGCAGGAGCTGGGCGAGGCCATGAAGCACTTCTTCGAACTGGGCCAGAAGATCCACCTGAAGGGTATCGGCATCTTCAAGGTAGGCTTCTCTTCTATCGGCGTGGCGAAGAAGGACGACTGCACGGCATCGACCATCACCACGCGCCGCGTGCTGTTCCAGCCCGAGACCGAACGCGTGATCGTGGGTCAGGAGAAAAAGGACGACGGCTCCATCAAGCAGAAGTACGTCATCGCCAAGACGCTGATCAAGGACGTGATCTTCGAGGAAACGCACGACAACTCGATGAACGTGGAGGATGAGAACGGTACAGTGGTCAACCCCGGCGGGTCTTCGACGGGCTCAGACACCGGCGGTGGCAGCACCGGCGGCAATACCGAAGGTGGCGACGACGAGGGGAAGAATTGAAGAATTGAAAAATTGAAAGATTGAAGATTGAAGGCTGCGATTAAGCGAGAGCAGAGCCAAACTTGTTTGAGCTATGCCGAAAGGCTACGGGTAGGCGAGCAAAGCTCGGGAATGTGTGAGCAGGCTCGATGTGAAACATCAAAATTGAAGAATTATGCTGAAGTTTTTGAGAGGTAAGCGACAGTTGATTGTCAAGGTCGTTAAGTTTGTGGTGGCCGTAGGGTCGCTGTTCGTATCCACGTTCTTGGTTCAGGCATGCGGACGATAACCCTGATTGTGATTCACTGTTCGGCAGTAAGGCCCGACCAGACATCCTCAGCCGCTCAGATAGATACGTGGCATCGCCGGGATAACCATTGGAAATTTGGTATCGGCTACCACTACGTTGTCCGTCGTAACGGAGATATTGAGCCAGGTCGCCCGGAATGGATGGTCGGCGCCCACTGCCAGAACCACAACGCCCACTCGATAGGCGTATGCTACGAGGGCGGGCTCGACATCCGCGGTCAACCCGCCGACACACGCACTGAGGCGCAGAAGGCTGCCCTGCGGCAGTTGCTCGAAGAACTCCACCGGCGCTACCCCCGCGCCGTGATCCTGGGCCACCACGACCTGACCCCCCTGAAGGCGTGCCCCTCGATCGAGAACGTCGCCCGCGAGTATGCCGACCTGCAGCCTAAGTAGATATTATCCCGTAAAAAAAGCCCCGCTCGGAATTGAGCGGGGCTTTTTTGTATGGGGTGATTAGTTGTATTTCAGAATCTGACCGGGCATCAGGCGCTTGTTCTTGCTGATGCGGTTGGTGCGGCAGAGGGCATCGACTGTGGTGTGGCACTTGCGGGCAATGCTCTGCAGTGTCTCGCCCTTCTTAACCTTGTGGTAGCGGGCTACCTTGGCATAAGAGGCCTTGGGAGCCGTAACGGCGAGGTCGGAATCCTCATCGTCGGCGCTTACCTTGCGGCTGCCACCTACGCCGCGCAGGCGTGTGGCCTGAGCCGACTCGGCTGCATAGCGGTTACGACGGAAGTTGTAGAAGTCGCCTGTGACATCCTGATTGTGGAAGTCGAACATGAGGGCAGGGTTCAGGGCCACGCCGCAGAGGCGCGTCTCGAAGTGCAGGTGGGAGCCTGTGCTGCGGCCGGTGTTACCACCAAGGCCGATGGGATCGCCTGCCTTGACTTCCTGGTTCTCGACCACCAGATGTTTCGACATATGACCGTAGATGGTCTCAAGACCGTTGTGGTGGCGGATGACGACATATTTACCATAGCCCTTAGGCTCGTATTTCACGATGCGGATTTTGCCACTGAAGGCAGCACGGATGGTATCGCCGACATAGACCTTGATGTCGAGACCTTTGTGCTGGCGGCCCCAGCGGGCACCGAAGTTGGACGTTACCACGCGACTGTCGGTAGGCATGCAGAAACCACGGAGGTCGATGCGGAACGTGTCGGGCAGTGAGGTCTCACGGTGGGCATATACGTTGTTCCAGTCCTCATAGAGATCGGCAGAGGGGTTATAACGCTCCTCCTCGATGATCAGCTTTTTAAGAACGATGGAATCAACGGCTTTCATTTTGCGGTCGATGGGAGCCTGCTTGGCCAACAGATCCTGAGCGGTGGCAGGAGTGACTGACAGGGCTGTGAACGCAATAAAAAGTAATTTCTTGAAACTTATATTCATACGATTGTAATGTTCAATTTTGCAATATTTCGCTGCAAAGATAGGTATTTATGTTGTAAATATGCAATAATAGAGGTGTATTTTGTGCACTTTTAACACTTTCGCCAACCTTTTTAGGCTTTTCTACTTTAAACGGATGTTGCCCTCGTTGTCGATCGCAGCCTCGCTCTGGGGGATGTCGGCGATGCTCAGACTGCGGATTTCGCGGGCCACGCTGCCTGCCGGATCATGACGGGGACCGACGCCGCGCGCCTGCAGGAAGGAGTTGATCTTGCCGTCGATGAACGAGCCGTCGGCATCGATGTTGATCTCCACGACGGGCGCATAGCCCGAGATGCCCGTCAGACTGACGTTATAGGGGGTGCAGAAATTGCCGAGGCTGTAGGCGATGAAACGACCTTTATAGACCTCCATGGCGCGCACCACGTGGGGACCGTGACCATAGACGACGTCGGCACCGTGGTCGATGCAGAAGTGGGCCAGCTGGCGCAGACTGCCGCGGTTCTCGCCCAGGAAGGTCTCAGGACCATAGGGCAGGTGGTTCTTGGAGCGCCCTTCGGCACCGCCGTGGAAGGATACGATGACGAGGTCGCAGCAGCCGACGAGCTCATCGACGATGCGGCCTACGAGGTTGAGGTCGGTATGCTTCAGGGTGTAACTGTTATGGCCGAAGGCACAGAGACCGATCGTCAGGCCCTTGCGCTCGATGATAGTGCTCTCTACACGACCGGCGATGCCCGAGAAGAGGATACCCTGCTCGCGCAACACACGCTCGGTGGACTCGATGCCCTCGAGGCCGAAGTCGTTGGCGTGATTGTTGGCCATGCTCAGGAAGTCGAAGCCGGCCTCCTTCAGCAGATGACCGTAGCTGGTGGGTGTGCGGAAGGCGTAGCTGTTGGGACCGACACCCTTGGTGCTGCGGCCTCCGTCACAGATGGCCCCTTCGAGGTTACCCACCGTGAGGTCGGCCCCTGTGAGCACGGCCCTGGCATCGCGGAAGAGGTCGCGACCGTCGTTGGCAGGGAGCATGATGCTGGGGAAGGTGGTGCCCATCATGATATCGCCTGTCATGGCGATATGAAGGGTCTGAGCATGAAGAGGGGTGATGCCAATAAGGACGAAAGTCAGACTAAGCAGACGGTTTTTCATAAGGCACTCAGTTCAAGAATCCTGCGCGCACCTACATATCTCTTAGCATAATTGGAATCGGAAGAGCTGCTGAGCTTCACACCACTCGTGCTGCTGGCGTGGATGAACGTGAACTCGAGGGTGACAGGATCGACATCGACCACGATGCCTACATGACCTACGTTACGGCCAGAGTGAGGACTGGTGAAGAACACCAGGTCGCCGCACTGGATCTCATCGCGACGGATAGGGGTGTTGCGGGCATACTGGTCGCGCGAGGAGGCACCGACGAAGATGCCCGTCTGCTGCTTATAGACGTAACTTGTAAAACCGGAACAGTCGAAAGCACTCGGTCCCTTGGCGCCAGAACGGTAGCGCGTGCCGAGGTGAGAGAAAGCCTCCTCGATCAGCATCTCCATCTGGTCGAAACCCTGAGCGTCGTCGCCGTAGAGGAAATCAAAATTGCCGATCTCTTCTTCCTCATACTGGTCGGGTGACTGCACAGGTTTCTTTGTTTCTCCATTAGCGATCTCGCTCATGGAAAACAATATCAGCAGGGCAGATAGGAATACTTTCTTCATGACTTCGGTTTTGATTAATTCGAAAAAGATTGGTGCAAAGGTAGGTATAAAAAACTGAAAACGTGCACAATTGCAGTGCGCGTTAACAAAAATAGGGTTGTTTTAACACCTAGGCCCTGATACTTGACATTCCTTAAAATTTAAGAAATGGCTGCCCAGTTGATGTTGGTCTTACGCAGTTGGCGCAGCCGGTTCCACAGCATCTGATAACGTGGCGAGGTGCACTCGGGATCGTCGTCGATGATCTTCTGGGCCTCGTCGCGCGCCATCTGCACCAGCTGTCCGTCGCGAGCGATATCGGCAATCTTCAGGTCGAAGGCCATACCGCTCTGCTGGGTGCCCTCCAGGTCGCCAGGACCGCGCAACTTCAGGTCGGCTTCGGCAATACGGAAGCCGTCGTTGGTGTCGCACATGATGTCGATGCGCTTGCGGGTCTCCTCACTCAGCTTGAAGGGGGTGACGAGAATGCAGTAGCTCTGGTCGGCGCCACGACCTACGCGCCCACGGAGCTGGTGGAGCTGGGAGAGTCCGAAGCGCTGGGCGTCGAGGATGACCATGACAGAGGCGTTGGGCACGTTGACGCCCACCTCGATGACGGTGGTGGCCACCAGGATCTGTGTCTCGCCGCTGACGAAGCGCTGCATCTCGGCTTCCTTGTCGCCGGGCTTCATCTTGCCGTGGACCTTGCTGAGGCGGAATTCAGGGAATACCTGCCGCAAGACCTCAAAACCGTCTTCAAGGTTCTTGAGGTCGCTCTTCTCCGACTCTTCGATGAGCGGGAATACGATATACACCTGACGGCCCTCGCGGATCTGTTGGCGGATGCCGTCGTAGAGTGAGGTCATGCGGGAGTCGAAGACGTGGGTGGTGCGGACGGGCTTGCGGCCTGGCGGCAACTCGTCGATGACGCTTACGTCGAGATCGCCATAGAGTGTCATGGCGAGGGTACGGGGGATGGGGGTGGCCGTCATCACCAGCACGTGCGGGGGATTCTGGCTCTTGGCCCAGAGTTTGGCGCGCTGGGCCACACCGAAGCGGTGCTGCTCATCGACGACGACAAAGCCCAGACGGGCGAACTGGACGGTGTCCTCGATGACGGCATGGGTGCCCACGAGGATATGGATGGTGCCGTCTGTCAGACCGTCGAGCACCTCCTGGCGCCGTTTGCCCTTGACGATGCCTGTGAGCAGGGCCACGCGGATGTCCATGTCCTTGAGAAAGGCCATGATGGTCTGCAGGTGCTGTTCGGCAAGGATCTCGGTAGGTGCCATGATACAGGCCTGATAGCCGTTGTCGATGGCAATGAGCATCGACATGAGGGCCACCAGTGTCTTGCCACTACCCACGTCGCCCTGCAACAGACGGTTCATCTGGCGCCCAGAGCCCGTGTCCTTCCGGATCTCGCGGATCACCCGTTTCTGGGCTTCCGTCAGCGGGAACGGCAGGTGATTGTGGTAGAAGGTGTTGAAGGCATCGCCCACATGACTGAAGACGTAGCCCCGATACTTGCGGCGGTGGTCGCTGGCATATCTCACGATGTTGAGCTGTACGAAGAACAGCTCCTCGAACTTCAGCCGGACGCGGGCGCGCTCAAGGTCTTTGGCATTCTTGGGATAGTGCACGTTGCGCAGGGCCTCGTCGCGCCCTGCCAGGTAGTGGGGACCGGTGATGAAGTCGGGAATGGTCTCGGGCAGTGGGGGCAGCTTTTCGAGCATGGCCCTGGTGAGTTTCTCGAGGGTGCGCGAGGAGAGTCCCCGCTTCTTCATCTTCTCGGTGGTGGAATAATAGGGTTGCAAACCCATCGTGGAGAGCTCGAGCGTGTCGGCACGGTCGATGTCGGGGTGGGTGATGTTGATGCGGTTGTTGAAGACGGTGGGCTTGCCGAAGACCACGTACTCCACACCGATCTTATACGTCTGTTTGGCATATTTCCCACCCTGGAACCACACGAGGTCGGCAATGCCCGTACCATCAGAGAAATGGGCCACCACGCGCTCTTTGCGAGGTCCCATCTCGAAGGTCTCGAAACTGAGGATATGACCCACGACCTGCACGAAGGGCATGTCGCCCGTAAGTTCGTGGACAGAGTAGATCTTGGAGCGATCGACATACTTATAGGGATAGTACTCCAGCAGGTCGCCGAAGGTGTGGATACCGAGTTCGTCGCCCAGTATCTTCTTGCGGTTGGGACCTACGCCAGGCAGGTACTGTATGTCTTGATCGAGGATATCCATCAGATGAGCACTTCGGCAATCTTCAGGTCGTAGGGGGTGGTGATCTTGATGTTCTCGCGGTTGCCCTCGACGAGGGTGATCGGGTGGCCATACGACTCTACGACAGAGGCATCGTCGGTGAAGCCGTCGTTAAAGGGCTGACGGTTGGCCGCCTTCAACAGCTGAATGTCAAAGGTCTGGGGCGTCTGCACCAGTCGGTAGTCGCCACGCGGTACGGTGACCGACCCCTCGTCCTCCAGGTGGCGCACCGTCTCGACCACAGGGATGACGGGGATGACGGCCTTTTTCTCACGGGCAGTCTGGTAACAGTTGCGGATGACCTCGATGCCGGGGAAGGGGCGCACCCCGTCGTGCACACCCACCACGCCCTCGGCATCGTCGGGCACGAGGGCGAGACCGTTCTGAACGGAATGGAAGCGCGTGGGACCGCCATTGGCGAGCTGGTACGGCACCTTGAAATCGTACTGTTCGCAGAGTTCACGCCAATAGGCTTGCTGGGCCTCTGGCAGCACCAGAATAATCTGGATTTCAGCGTCGTAGGCCCTGAAACGTTCGAGTGTGCGCATCAGTACCGGGCGCCCTCCAATGGGCAGGAACTGCTTGGGGATGTCGCTCCCCATGCGCAGGCCCTTGCCCCCTGCTACGATGATGACGTAATCCATCAGGCCATCAGGTGTTTGTAGCGCATGCCCTCTGCAATCTGGTCAGAGGTGGCCTGGTCAACGAGTTGTGCAAGCAGTTCGTAGGCGAAGGGGAAGGCAGCTGCCGGCCCCTCGCCGGTGGTGATGTTGCCATCGACGGTGAAGAGGTCGCCGGTATAGGTGGCGCCCGTCTCGGCGAGCACCTTCTCGAAACCTGGGTAGCAGGTGGCGCGCTTGCCGTTGAGTATGCCCAGCGGAGCCAGCACCACGGCCGGAGAGGCACAGATGGCGGCAATCTTCTTGCCGGCCTTGTACTGAGCCAGAAGTGCCTCGCGCACCCCTTCGTGGGCAAAGAGGTTGCTGGCACCCGGCATGCCGCCAGGAAGGAACAGCAGGTCGGCATCGGCATAGTCAACCTGATCGAACTGCAGGTCGGCCTCGATGCTCACACCATGAGCCGACTCCACTTGTGGGAAGAGGGTGGTGCTGATGGTTACTACCTCCACGCCTCCACGGCGCAACACGTCGATGGGAATCAGGGCCTCGACATCCTCGAAGCCATCTGCCAGGAATACATAAACTTTTGCCATAATTTCTATTTTTAGGGTTTCTGAGCGCAAAGATACAAATAAAAATGAACACAGAGGCACAGAGGCACAGAGAATTTTAATAAAAAAATAAAAAACTCAGTATCTCAGTATCTCTGTGTTCCATAATTTAATTATCTTTGCACCCAAAAGCTAAAGGATATGGAGCACTGTAAACTGAGATTCGCCCTTTTCGGCAATATTTACCAGGCCAATATGTCTGCGTCGATTCAGAAGGTTCTATCGACACTTTCGGAGTCAGGGTCCGAGTTGTGTGTCGATGCGGAGTACTATGACTTCCTGAAAGACGACCTGCATCTGAACGTGCCTGCCGACGACGTGTTTTATGGCAACGAGTTCGATGCTGACTTTGTGATCTCGATGGGTGGCGACGGTACCTTCCTGAAGGCGGCGAGCAGGGTGCGCGAGAAGAACATCCCCATACTGGGCGTGAACATGGGCCGACTGGGATTCCTGGCTGATATCAGTCCCGACGATATCGGAAAATGCGTGGAGGCCCTCTACAATGAAGACTATGCCATCCAGTCGCGTGCGATGATACAGGTAGAGACCAACGGAGAACCCTTCGAGGTGTTTAACTGTGCGCTCAACGACGTGGCCATCCTGAAGCGTGATACCGCAGCGATGATCTCTGTCCGTGCCAGCATCAACGGTCAGTACCTGAATACTTACCAGGCCGACGGTCTGGTCGTCTCCACACCCACAGGCTCCACGGCTTATTCGCTCTCTAACGGCGGTCCTATTATCGTCCCTGGCACAAAGGTGTTCTCGATGACGGCCGTGGCTCCCCACTCTCTGAACGTGCGTCCTATTGTGCTGCCCGACTCTGCCGTGATAGAACTCGACGTGGAGAGCCGTAGCCATCATTTCCTCGTGGCCATCGACGGCCGTTCAGAGAAATGCAAGGAGGGTACGAAGATCACGCTCCGTCGCGCGCCCTACGATATTAACGTGGTGAAGCGGGCTGAGCATCGTTATTTCGATTCCCTGCGTGAGAAGATGATGTGGGGCGCCGATACCAGATAATCCTTAGATAATGTACGCGCGATATTCGTTTCTTAAAGTGTGTTAAGAAATGAAAGATTTCTTCCAAAAAGTTTGGAGGGTATTGATATTAGTCTTACTTTTGCAGTGTACTATTAAAGTGGTACACTATTACACAAGGATTATTAACATCAAAATAGATACGATATGATTGACGTAAGTAACATCAGTTTTAAGTATGCAGGCCAGAAGGATCTGGTATTTGATGACTTCAGTCTTAAACTGAAGGAGAACAATATCTATGGACTGCTTGGAAAGAACGGTACGGGCAAGTCAACACTGCTATATCTGATCAGTGGTCTGCTCCGTCCTAAGACGGGTCGTGTGCGTTTCGATGGTGTTGACACCTGTCTGCGCCGTCCTGACATACTGAGCGAGATCTTCATCGTGCCGGAGGAGTTCGACCTGCCGATGATGTCGCTGGAGCAGTATGTGAAGATCAATGAGCCGTTCTATCCTCATTTCTCCCGTGAGGTGCTCGAGAACTGTCTGAAGGACTTTGAACTCACGACCGACCTGAAACTCAATGCCCTCTCGATGGGACAGAAGAAGAAGGTGTTCATGAGCTTCGCCCTCGCCTCAGGTACGAAGCTGCTCTTGATGGACGAGCCCACCAACGGTCTCGACATCCCATCGAAGTCGCAGTTCCGCAAGGTGGTGGCCCAGTACATGACCGAAGATCGCACGCTGATCATCTCCACCCATCAGGTGCACGATGTGGAGTCGTTGCTCGACCACATCCTGATTCTCTCGCAGCAGAAGCTGTTGCTCGATGCCCCGGTGGCTGAGATTACAGACAAGTACGTGTTTGAGTATCGCACGCCAGCCGAGATGGATGATGCGCTCTATGCCGAGCCTTCGCTGCAGGGCAACGCCGTCATCGCTCCTCGCAAGGCTGACAGCGCTGAGACTCAGGTTAATCTCGAACTGCTCTTCAATGCCGTGACACAAGGGAAAATTGAAGAATTGAAAAATTGAAGAATTGAAGAATTGAAACATCAAGGATTGAAGGGATAGGTTATGATACAATTCAATTTACAACGGTTCATAAAGTTAGCACGATGGACGCTGACGATCGAAAAGAAGTACAACGTGAAGTCGTTCTTCCAGAACCTGGTGGTGTTCACCCTGACGTTCGTGTTCTTCACCTCGATCACCTTTACAGTAAGCCAGCAGCCCGCTAACTATCTGCCTTGCACTATCGCAACCGTCGTCGCCTTTGCTGTGACGCTTATCCTGGGTTCGTCGTTCATGTTCTATAGCATGAGCGGGAAGTACGACATGCAGAGGCTGCTGATGCTGCCGGCATCGAACCTGGAGAAGTACCTGATGCGCTATGCCTCGTGGATCATCCTGCTGCCCATCCAGTTGGCGGCCTTCTTCGCAGCCGACTTGATACAGTATGTGTTTGGCCTGGCGGTGGGCCACGAGCAGGTAAGACTGGTGACCAGCGCCGTCATCGAATCCTGTCAGAGCGATATGCCCCTGTCGTACCGCATGACCTTCGTATGGCTCTTCGTATGGCTGCATTCGTTCTATGCCGTAGGGGCAACCTTCTTCCGCTTCCGCAAGAACAACTGGATAACAACGAGTCTGGTGCTCATCGTGGTCGGTATCCTGCTTTCGGTCATGGCAGGCCACTGGCAGAACGTCAATATGTACTGGTGGAATAATCATAGTTTCTTCGACTTGGTGTTCCCGCTGCTCACTGTGGTGAACTTCTGGCTGTCGTACAGGTTCTTCTGTCGGCTGCAGGTGATAGGTAGGTTTGTAAATGTGTAAGGATATGAATAGTTTTAGTATAAAGAGATGCTGGCTAGTGCTGCGCTGGCTGGTGAGCGTGAACCGTATCATGCTTTTGGGAGAGTTTGCCGGGACTACAGTCGCCATATTTCTGATAGAACTGGGGATGTTTATCATGACCTCCGACCCTAACCCCAATGAGTTCCTCTCGCATGTAGCAGGCTTTGCCATCTTCTGCCTGGTCTTGTCTGTGATACTGTTTGTGAGTCTGGCCTTTACGAAATTCACCCAACTTGGTACGAAGCAGCAGCGCACTACCTTCCTGATGCTGCCGGCGATGAATATGGAGAAGTTTCTGGCTGTGATCATCTATGTGACGGTAGTCTGTACGATTGTCGGCATCTTGAGCTTCGTCGTTGCCGACAGCCTGCGCATGGGCTCCATGGCTATGTGGAATCAGTTCCATCAGCTGGGCAGTAACTGGTATCCCGACGGCAACGAGATGCACTACACCTACTGGTGGTCGTCGGCTGTTCCAGAGATTGTGAGGCATCTGTCGCCCGACTGGGTGAATGCGCCGGATATCTACAGCTACACGCTCTCATATCGGGTGATGAGTATGGTGTTGGTTGGAGTCTTTATCCTCTTTGTGCATGCACACTATACCCTTGGAGCGACACTGCTGCGCCGGTACTCGTTTGTGATAGCAAGTATCGTCCTTATCCTGTGGATGTTCCTCTCCTTCAGGATAACGATGCACTTCGAATTCCCCTTGTTCCGTTCTGTATGGATGGAAGACCACTACATCTCTCAGGAGGTAGGCGATGCTGCCTATATCTTCGCTGCGCTGCTGTTTGCAGCCGCTATCGGTGCATACTGGAATGCATACCGCATTTTCAAGCAATTCGAACCGATGACGAATCAATGGTTGAACGCTAATAAATTCAAAGACGATGACATTCTCAAACGATAAACCCATCTATATCCAGATGGCAGACCGTCTGATGGACGAGATCCTCTCTGGTGTGTATCATGACGACGACCGCATTCCCAGTGTCCGTGAGTATGCCGTGCTGTTGGAGGTGAACACCAACACCGCCGTCAAGGCCTACGAACAACTGGCCCGCGAGGAGATTATCTACAACAAGCGCGGTCTGGGCTACTTCGTGACGAAAGGGGCGAAGAAGCAGATACTGAAGGCCCGTAAGAAGGACTTCATGAAGGAACGCCTGCCGGAACTCTTCAGGCAGATGCAACTGCTCGATATTACGATCGAAGATGTTGTAGAAGCTTATAAAGAGATAAAGAGTGTTAAATAGGTGCTGTTTTCCGAAATTATCTGCAACTTTTCTCGTATAAATAGCGACAAACAGACAGAACAAAGTAAATGGTATAAGTTAAACTAAGGTATTAAGATCGTTTCATGATACATCTTCAAGACATCAACAAGACCTATCAGGGAGCGCAGCCACT
>CAMKUA010000056.1:0-12014 GCA_946415825.1 uncultured Prevotella sp.
AACCTGACGATGCTCTATAAATGTCTGCCTGAGGACGAGCTGAAGCCAGTGATGCGCTGGCGCTGGTGGCTCGACTATCTGGCTGCGTGGGAGATGCTGTTGCTGAAGCGGAATGTGGGTGACTTCAAGGCCGTGTATCGGGCTCGTAGAGCCTTCAAACGATGGCGGAAGGACTTCGAGGCCGACCGAAGGGAGATACAGTCGTCGCGACTGGAAGGGGCGGTTGCCGAGCGCAGAAAATATGCACTGCTCTGGCAGTATTACGTGAAAGGCAGAAAAACCTTTTCGGAACTGAAATAATTGCACTTTTTTACACAAATAGGCCAAAATGTGCACGTTTTTACACTATTTTTTAAACTTTTTAGGTTAAAATTTGGTTTTTAAAATAATTTTTAGTATATTTGTACCCGCTTTTTAACAAAGGTATAACATTAAGACCGAAGGTTAGTGCGTAGGGTATATTATATACTATTGGTAATAATGCTGGCTCTCACCAGCTGTGAATGGCAGTTGAAGACTCCTGAAGAGGAGGATAAGATTATTGTCGTTGAGCGTTATGACCGCGTACAGAGCCTATACCTGACTACAGGCGACTTCTCGGCCTTGCAGCAGATGAACACCGTGTATCCGATGCAGACACGTACGCTCATTGAGGACGTGTTGCATATCGGCAAGGTGGACGATCAGGAGATCAACAAGAAGTTCCTGCGTTTCTTCCAGGATTCCACATTGCAGACGCTGATCGCAGAGTCGGAGATGCAGTATGCGAACATGGAGGACATCAACAGCCAGTTGACTGATGCCTTCGGCTATCTGGACGATGTGATTCCAAACCTGGAACTGCCTGAGGTATATGCCCAGATAGGTTCGCTGGATCAGAGTATCACCGTGGGTAATAACTCGATAGGCATCTGCCTGGATAAGTATCTGGGTTCAGACTATCCCTTGTACCAGCGTCTGGAGTATGGCTATTCGCCAGAGCAGTTGCAGATGATGGAGCGCAAGTATATCGTACCGGATTGTATTGGCTTCTATCTGCTGAGCCTCTATCCGATGCCGCACGACAGGCCGCTCTCGCAGCTGGAGCGCGATATCCACATCGGCAGGATACAGTGGGTGGTGAACAAGGCGATGGGCGAGCAGGTGTTCCATACGCTGTATGTACAGATGGTTGACTTGTATATGCGGCGCCATCCGAGTACCACTGTAGCCCAGTTGCTGGCCGATACAGAGTATGACGACTTTAAATAAAAAACACTTATTCCATATTTTTATAATGAAACAAAAAAGATGTTTGGTTCTTTCTATGCTTGTGGCCCTGACTTTGACATCGGCACACGCTGGAGAGAAACTGAGTTTGGTGGATATCAACCAGGGCTATTTCCGTTCGGAATCGATGCAGGCAGTGAGTCCGATGGCTGACGGTGAGACCTATAGTCAGATCAGCGATAATGGGCAGCAGGTGGTATCGTACTCGTTCCGTACTGGGAAACAGGTAGGCGTGCTCTTCGACGCAGCAACGGCCAGAGGTGCGCAGATAGGCAGCGTGGACGGTTATATCATGAGTCCTGACGGCAAGCGCATGCTGATCCAGACGAAGACGAAGCCCATCTACCGACGCTCTTTTACGGCTGAGTATTATATCTACGATATCCGTAACAACAAGTTGGAGCCGCTCAGCGACGGCGGTCCCCAGCAGACGCCACTGTTCTCGCCGGATGGTAATCAGATAGCCTTTGTGCGTGAGAACAATATCTATCTGGTGAAACTGCTCTATGACAATGCCGAGAGTCAGGTGACGAAGGACGGTAAGTTCAATGAGGTCATCAACGGCATTCCCGACTGGGTATATGAGGAGGAGTTCTCTACGAACAGTTCGATGGTATTCTCGGCCGACTCAAGGCAGATTGTGTGGATCAGATACGACGAGAGTGACGTCAGGCAGTATTCGATGCAGTTGTTCAAGGGGATGGCCCCTGAGCGCGATGCCTTTGCGGAGTATCCTGGCGACTATACCTACAAATATCCGGTTCCTGGGCAGGTGAATTCGAAGGTGAGCGTGATGAGCTACGACATCCAGTCGCATCAGACTCGGAAGATAGACCTTCCCCTGGATGCCGACGGCTATATACCACGTATCAAGGCCACCAGCGATCCTGCCAAGATAGCCGTCTTTACGATGAACCGTCATCAGGATGTGCTTCGTATCTACATGGCCAATCCGCTCTCGACGGTGTGTCAGTTGGCCATTGAGGACAAGGTTGACAAGTATATCAAGGAAGAGGTGCTCGAGGACGTGAAGATTACCGACAAGCACATACTGCTGTCAAGTGAGCGCGACGGCTATAACCACCTTTACCTCTACAACCTGAACGGGCAGTTGCTGCGGCAGATTGTGAAAGACAAGTATGTGGTAAAATCGGTGTATGGCTATGACGAGCAGACTGGTGACACCTATTTCGCTGCCAACCCCAACGGACCTGTGGATCAGCAGGTGATGGTGGCTCATGCCAATGGCAAGACGGAGATACTCTCGCGTAAGGCTGGTGTGAACAGGGCGGTATTCAGTAAGAACTTCAAGTTTTTCATTAACATCTGGAGCGATGTGGATCATCCTACGCAATATACGCTATGCCAGAATAACGGGAAGGAACTGGTGACACTCATCGACAACAAGGCGCTGCTCGACAAACTCTCGGCCTACGACCTTGGCAAGAAGGAGTTCTTTACCTTCACCACCTCGGAGGGCATCCAGTTGAATGGCTGGATGGTGAAGCCTGCTGATTTTAATCCTGCCAGGAAGTACCCTGTCATCATGTACCAGTATGGCGGACCAGGCAACCAGCAGGTGCTCAACCAGTGGGGGATAGGCATGAGCGGCAATGGCGCCATCCTGGAACAGTATCTGGCTCAGCAAGGCTACGTCTGTGTGTGCGTGGATAACCGAGGCACTGGCGGACGTGGGGCGGAGTTTGAGAAATGTACCTACCTGCGACTGGGAGAACTGGAGGCACGCGATCAGGTGGAGACGGCTATATGGCTTGGGAAACAGGCATATGTGGATAAGGAGCGGATAGGTATCTGGGGATGGTCGTACGGCGGATGGAACACCCTGATGTCGATGTCGGAGGGAAGACCTGTGTTCTGTGCAGGTGTTGCCATCGCTCCCCCTACGTGTTGGCGCTATTACGACTCTATCTATACGGAGCGCTATATGCGTACACCCAAGGAGAACCAGAAAGGCTACGACGAGGTGAACCCCATCCATCGTGCCTCGCAGTTGCATGGGGCTCTCCTGATCTGCCACGGTCTGGCTGATGATAACGTGCACTACCAGAATACGGCAGAATACGTGGAGGCACTGGTGCAGGCAGACAAGGATTTCCGTCAGTTGGTCTATACAAATCGTAATCATAGCATCTATGGCGGTAATACGCGTAACCATCTGTTCCGTCAGGCTGTTAATCATTTCAATGCGAACATGAAATGAGGCCAATAGACCCACGCTGTTGTTAATAAATCATAATTAATCACTGTTTCGTGCAAGGTTTATGACGGTTGGCGGTTATAGAGGTAGAAAAAGTTTGTATCTTTGCACCCGAAAAGTAGTGCTTAAGTGATTATAGATAATGAAAATAGTAAAATTCTTAGAAATAAGTGTGATGATGCTTGTGCTGTGCATAGGCTTTTCGTCATGCAGTGATGACAGTTATGAATCGCGTATTCATGAACTGCTGATTGACAGTAAGAAACTGGTGTTTGAGGCTACTGAAGATGAAGGTGAACTGGTGAGCACGCTGACATTCCGCGGTGAAGATGTGTCGCACTATAAGGCCAATCCAGATGCTGAATGGTGTACGGTGTACTTTACCGATTCGACCTCGACGATGACAATCAAGGTCACTAATAACGACACGTTTGACGAGCGCAAATCCACGGTTACTATCCTGGATACGAAAGACGGCGTTTCGTCTCGTACATTCGTTGTGACGCAGAAACAGAACAACGTGATCAGGCTGGTTGACGGCGAGGGCGTCACTTATGAGGTGAGCACAGATGGCGGACAGGTTGTCGTCAATCTGGAGAGCAACGTGAGTTATACCGTCCAGATTCCCAGTGATGTGGATTGGATTACCCTGCCTGGCGCCAGCGGCACAAGAGGCCTGCAGCAGTCGCAGGTTGTTCTTCAGGTGGCCAGAAACACGACGGAGAAAGCTCGCAGTGCCCAGGTCGTCATCAAAGACGAGACATCAGGCGCTATGCAGATCATTCTTGTCAAACAGTTGTTCAAGGCTTATCTGAAAGTGGCAGAGAGGAGTTTTACGCTCGATGAGCTGGGCGGTGAGATCGCTGTCAATATCGAGACCAATATTTCCTTTGACTTCTATACGACTCCAGAAGATGCCTGGGTGAAGAAAAAGGGAAATCGTGAGACCATCAACGACAATACTGTCTGCCAGAAGGTCTATGTTTATCCTTTCACTGATAAAGCGCCTGAACGTACTTCTTCACTGAGTGTGGAGAATGCGTCGTTTGGTTTTCAATATACCATCAAGATTACCCAGACGCGTAATCTTTATATCCAGGAGTCGTCGATCAAGATCCTGACTGGCGCTTCTCAGAAGCTGACTCTCTATAATGCCGACAATGAGGCTGTATATTGGGAGACGGAAGACGAGAAAATTGCCACTGTCGATGACGAGGGTAATGTGACTGGTGTAGGTGCTGGAGTAACCATCGTCAAGGTGTTCTCTTCGGATGGCGTGCATACAGACAACGTATCGGTAACTGTAGAAAAGCCTGCCGACCTGAAGGATAAGATACAGTATCAGTGGCAGCCTTACTTTACGCCATTCGACGATGTGAGCGTGCTGACAAAACTGAGTTGTGCACTTACCAATAACAGCGAATATGACCTGATGGTTACCAAGGTGACACTCTATTCCGACAATGTGGTGCTGACGAGTGCCGAGCCTCAGGGTGATGCCGGAAAGTGGGCTATCGGTAAGGAGTTTGAGTTCAAGGCTGATATTCCTGTGGAATATGAGGAAGACACCGTCGAGGAACAGGAGGTTGAGAATGAAGACGGAACCATTACGATGGTGCCTGTAACCATTCCTGGAAAGGCTAAGGAGAATACCCACCAATACCTCCTCGTCGTGGAGTACAAGCACAGCAGTGAGACATTCTCTTATATGTGCTATTACCCAGAGCTGACTCCTGCTGACGAGAGCTCAGACGGGGAGAAGGCGGCCGCTCGCAAGAAGGCTGTCAGAAAGAACAGAAGAAGATAACATCAGCTGATAAAAGAAAAAAGGCATCCAAACCGGATGCCTTTTCTCTTGTTGTATTCATTCAATTAATAAGCGAAGAGGGGATAGTCTTTCATCTTCTCATTGACCTTCGCACGAACGCTGGCAATCACCTGCTCGTTTTCAGGATCGTTCAGGACTTCCTCGATCCAGGCGGCAATCTGAACCATCAGGTCTTCCTTGGCACCACGTGTGGTGATGGCTGGTGTACCCAGACGGATACCAGAGGTCTGGAAGGCACTGCGGGTATCAAACGGTACCATGTTCTTGTTGACGGTGATATCGGCAGCAACAAGTGCATTCTCTGCCACCTTACCAGTCAGGTCAGGATACTTTGAGCGCAGGTCAACCAGCATGGAGTGGTTGTCGGTACCACCGCTGACGATGGTGAAGCCACGCTTGATGAGTTCCTCTGCAAGCACCTTGGCATTCTTCTGCACCTGCTTGGCCCACTCCTTGAACTCGGGCTGCAGAGCCTCGCCAAAGGCAACAGCCTTGGCAGCGATGACGTGCTCGAGCGGACCACCCTGCTGACCAGGGAATACGGCTGAGTTGATCAGCTGTGACATCTTCTTTACGACACCCTTCGGAGTGGTGTACCCCCAAGGATTATCGAAGTCCTTACCCAACAGGATAATACCACCACGAGGACCACGAAGTGTCTTGTGGGTGGTAGATGTGACGATGTGAGCGTACTTTACAGGGTTGTCGAGCAATCCGGCAGCAATCAGACCAGCGGGGTGGGCCATGTCGATCATCAGCAGTGCTCCTACCTTGTCGGCAATCTCACGCATACGCTTGTAGTCCCACTCACGGCTGTAGGCTGAGCCACCACCGATAATCAGTTTGGGCTTGTGCTCCAGTGCCAGTCGCTCCATCTCATCATAATCCACACGGCCTGTCTCTTTATTCAGGTTGTAGCCTACGGGCTTGTAAAGAATGCCCGATGTGTTTACGAGTGAACCATGAGAGAGGTGACCACCATGGTCGAGGTTCATGCCCATAAATGTGTCGCCTGGCTTCAGAACGGCAAGGAGTACTGCAGCATTAGCCTGTGCACCTGAGTGAGGCTGTACGTTGGCATATTCTGCTCCGAAAAGTTTGCAAACACGGTCGATGGCCAGTTGCTCGACCTCGTCAACAACCTGGCAGCCGCCATAATAACGGTGGCCAGGATAGCCCTCAGCGTATTTGTTGGTGAGGTAACTGCCCATGGCCTCCATGACCTGGTCACTCACGAAATTCTCACTGGCAATCAGCTCAATGCCTTTCAGCTGGCGCTGATGCTCTTTCTCAATTAACTCAAAGATGGTGTTGTCTCTGTTCATTGTCTTTGTTTATTGTGATGTTAATAATATGTCTATGCTAAGCAGCGGTCGAGTTCGTCGGCAATCAGTTGCTTGTCGAGATGCTGTCCGATGAATACGAGTTTCTGCATACGGTCGCCATACTGCTCGTCCCAGTCTCGGCGCAGTCCTGGATTCTGGGCCATGAACTGCTCGAGTTCGTCTTTGGGCATGGTGGCATACCATTGTCCGACATTACGGATAGAAACCTGTTTACCAGCCTGTTCGAACACATAGCAGACGTCTTTCTCGTCTCGGAAATAGCAGATGCCCTTGGCTCTGATAATCCCTTTAGGCCATTTGCGGGCCACAAATTCATCGAAGAGTCCGAGTTCGAAGGGCTGGCGACGATAATAGACGTAGGTGCCGATGCCATATTCCTCGGCTTCGCCTTCATCCTCATGATGGTGGTGATGATGGTGGTGGTGCTCATGTTCATGCTCATGGTGCTCATGCTCATGGTGATGATCATGCTCTTCTTCATCTTCATCGTCGTCGTCGTCATCGTCATCGTGATGCTTCTCCACCTCCTGAATCCATGTGGCAGATGTAGCCACACTATCGAAGTCGAAGAGGTTGGTATTCAGGATGTCATCAAAATCTACATCACCATAATTACACTCTATGATCCTGGCCTTAGGCTGCAACTCGCGCACAATACTGCGCACTCGTCCCAGTTCGTCAGGCGTTACCTCTGCAGCCTTGTTGAGCAGGATGATGTTACAGAATTCAATCTGCTGAATCACCAGGTTCTCGATATCTTCCTCGTCAATGTTCTGTTTCAACAGGTCAAGTCCATTGCCAAACTCGTCTCTCATGCGCAAGGCATCAACGACTGTAACGATGCAGTCAAGACGGGGCACACCCTGTTCGGTTACTTCTGGTGCCAAGGATGGAATACTGCAGATGGTCTGGGCAATAGGGGCGGGCTCGCAGATGCCACTGGCTTCAATCACGATATAGTCGAACTTCTGCAGGGCGATGATATCTTGCAGTTGCTTGACAAGATCCATCTTGAGCGTGCAGCAGATACAACCATTTTGCAGAGCCACCAGACTGTCGTCGGATTGATTCACGATACCACCTTGTTGTATCAGGTCGGCATCGATGTTTACCTCACCGATATCATTGACAATGACGGCAAACTTAATGCCGCGCTTGTTGCTTAATATTCTATTTAATAAGGTAGTCTTGCCGCTGCCCAAGTAACCTGTCAACAGCAAAACAGGAGTCTCCTTTTTCATCTTTTTACCTAATCTTTCTTACTTTTTACCTTTTTACCTTTTTTATATCTTATACCAGCTCCACTTTGTTGATGTCTTGTTCCTTCTCGCAATAGTGGCAGGTCAGGATACCGTTGGTAACATGGAAGTAGGTTGCCATCGGCTCATTGTTGGTGATACATTTGGGATTATTGCATTTTACGATGCCCTTGATTTCCTCTGGGGTTACTACCGTCTTCTTTTCTACTACCTCGTAATCATGGATAATGTTCAGTACAATATTGGGAGCAACAACCGACAGACGGCTGATCTCCTCGTCTGTAAAGAACTTGTCGGCCACCTTGATGATACCTTTCTTCCCAAGTTTCTTTGAAAGCAGATTGTATCCGATGGTCACAGGTGTTTCAAGATTCTGAAGTCCCAACAGCTGAGCCACCTGATAGGTCTTCTCTGATGGGATATGGTCGATAACGGTGCCATTCTCGATGGCTGCCACTAACATCTCGCTCTTTGCCATATTTCCTATTTAATAATGGTTTTGTCGTTCTTTACTTGATCCAGGGTGATGCCTAACACGTCGCAGAAGATAGCCTCTCGGGCAAAGAGACCGTTGCCTGCCTGCTGGATGTAGTAGGCATGGGGATTGTCATCCACTTCGTAGGCAATCTCGTTGACACGGGGTAAGGGATGCAGTATCTTCATATTCGGCTTCGCCAGGCGCAGCATCTCATTATTCAGCACATATACGTTCTTCACGCGCTCGTATTCCATGAGGTCAGAGAAACGCTCTTTCTGTACACGTGTCATATAGAGAATATCGGCATCGGCAATGATCTTCTCGTTGAAGGCTGTATGTTCCTGATACTTAATTCCATGCTCTTTACAGTAGATCTTGTATTCGATGGGCATGGCCAGTTCCTTAGGAGCCACAAAATGGAATGTCGGATTGAAATGGCGCATGGCCATCAGCAGGGAGTGAACAGTACGACCATACTTCAAGTCACCTACCATATAGATGTTCAGGTTTTCCAATGTCCCCTGTGTCTTGTAGATGGAATAAAGGTCGAGCATGCACTGAGAAGGATGCTGGTGGGCACCGTCGCCTGCATTGACGATGGGGATGGGAGCGACCTCGGAAGCATACTGGGCTGCACCTTCGATGAAATGGCGCATGACGATGACATCGGCATAGTTAGACACCATCAGGATCGTATCTTTCAGTGTCTCGCCTTTTGTGCCACTGGTAATCTTGGGGTCAGCAAAACCGATTACACGGGCACCTAAACGGTTGGCGGCTGTCTCAAAACTCAGTCTGGTACGAGTCGAAGGTTCGAAGAATAGGGTCGCTATCACTTTACCCTTCAGGAGTTCCCTGTTAGGGTGTCTCTCAAACTCTTCTGCCATCTCAATCATATACATGATTTTCTCACGAGTGAGGTTGGCAATGGTTACAAAATTATGCTTTTCCATCGGGCTCTTTTGAAATTATTGGCACAAAAGTACACATTATTTTTGTTTTTCGTGCGATTATTGGAAAGAAAATCGTAATTTTGCACCAAAATACTTAAAAAAGCGAAGAAAATCAAGCATATGAGAAAGCTGTTTGTATATTTTCTATGGACATTACTGGCTGTGACTGTTCTGTTAACAGGGGGGGCATATTATGCAATTGACAATGGATATATAGGCTATATGCCTCCTATTGAAGACTTGCAAAACCCTATCAACCGTTTTGCCACACAGATATATTCCGCTGACGGAAAAATCATAGGAACCTGGAATTATAATCGTGAGAACCGAGTCCTGGTTGATTATACCAAGTTGTCTCCATCGTTGGTGCAGGCTTTGGTGGCCACTGAGGATATCAGGTTCTACGATCACTGCGGTATCGATTTCTATGCTTTAGGTCGTGCTGTCATCAAGCGTGGCATCCTTGGCCAGAAAAGTGCCGGTGGTGGTTCTACCATTACCCAGCAACTTGCCAAACAGCTTTATTCCGAGCATGCAAGTTCGACGCTGGAACGTGTGCTCCAGAAGCCTATTGAATGGGTGATAGCCTTGAAACTTGAACGAAACTACACAAAGGACGAAATAATAACCATGTACCTTAATTATTTCGATTTCCTTCATAATGCTGTGGGTATAAAGACGGCATCGAATGTGTATTTCAGTAAAGAACCTAAGGATCTTACAGTCAATGAGGCAGCAACGCTTATTGGACTCTGTAAGAACCCGTCTTTATATAATCCTGTCCGACATCCGGAACGTAGTCGTGAGCGCCGAAACGTCGTATTGGGCCAGATGGTAAAGGCTGGTTATCTTAGTCAGGCCGACTATGATAGCTATGCGTCTCAACCTGTCAATCTAAAGTTCCATGTTACCGATCATAAAGAGGGTCTGGCAGTCTATCTCCGTGAGTTCTTACGCCGTTATATGACGGCCAGAAAGCCCGATCGTGCCTTGTACCCTGAATGGAACATGGTGAAATACTATAATGATTCGATTAATTGGGAGACTGACCCGTTGTTTGGCTGGTGCAACAAGAACAAGAAGCGAAATGGTGACAATTATAGTATTTATACAGACGGCTTGAAGGTCTATACCACCATCGACTCCAGAATGCAGAAATATGCAGAAGAAGCTGCTTATCAACATGTTGCAAAATTCTTACAGCCAGCCTTCAATGCTGAAAAGAAGAGTAATGCCAACGCGCCTTATTCTTCCCATCTGACATCGGCTCAGGTACAACAGATCCTGAATCGTTCTGTTCGTCAAAGCGAGCGCTATAGAGCATTGCGTGAGAGCGGAGCCTCCGATGCGGAGATTCATAACTCTTTCCGTACGCCCACTCGTATGTCGGTCTTCACTTATCATGGATCGGTGGATACAACGATGACCCCTCTTGATTCTATCAGGTACTACAAGTCTTTCCTGCGTACGGGCTTTGTCAGTGTGTGCCCACAGAATGGTCATGTGAAAGCCTATGTCGGTGGACTGAATTATGAGTATTTCGCCTATGACATGGTGATGGACGGAAGGCGCCAGGTAGGTTCTACCATCAAACCTTATCTCTATTCTCTGGCAATGGAGAATGGTTTCTCTCCTTGTGACCAGGCTCCAAATGTACAAGAGACATATATTGTTGCTGGTCATCCTTGGACACCGCGTAATGGCAGTCGTGCCCGCTATGGAGAGATGGTTACACTAAAGTGGGGACTTCAGCAGTCAAACAACTGGATATCAGCCTATTTGATGAGTAAACTCAATCCTCAGGCTTTTGTTGATCTGCTTCGAGAATATGGCATCCGTAATCCTGAGATTCATCCTTCGATGGCGCTTTGTCTTGGACCGTGCGATATCAGCGTCGGTGAGATGGCAAGTGCTTATACTGCCTTTGTCAATCATGGCATTCGTGCGTCTTTGATGTTTGTCACTAAGATCGAGGATAGCGAAGGCAATGTGGTTGCTCAGTTCCAGCCCCGCATGAATGAGGTCATAAGTGAGGAGAGCGCCCATAAGATGTTGTATATGTTGAAAGCCGTTGTTGATGGAGGTACTGCCAGTCGTCTTCGCTTCAAGTATAACATGAAAGGCGATATTGCCGGTAAGACGGGTACCACCAATAACAATAGTGATGCGTGGTTCATGGGCGTTACACCGACTTTGGTCAATGCTTGTTGGGTAGGAGGTGATGATCGTGACATTCACTTTAACACGATGCTCTATGGACAAGGTGCTGCTATGGCATTACCCATCTATGCACTTTATATGCAAAAGGTATACAAAGACCAGCAACTTGGCTATAACGAGAATGCAGTTTTCGACCTTCCCGCAGGTTACGATCCATGCTCATTTGTTGACGAGGTACTCGAGGCTGACCACCAAGATCTTGGTATTGACGAACTGTTCGAGTGATTATTGCCCTTTATATTATATTAAAGGTGTAATCTTGTTTTGTAAACAATCCCGAAAACTTTCGTTATTTAACAAATATTTCACGGAAAAAGTTTGGAGGGTATTTATATTTTTCGTACCTTTGCACCCGCTTTCGCCCTTTTTTGGGGCGTTTAGTATGAAGGAAAGAGTTCTTTGAGAGATTTACATAGACAGAAGTAGTACAAGAAGCGAGTGCT
>CAMKUA010000057.1:0-11880 GCA_946415825.1 uncultured Prevotella sp.
GCTCTGAGCCATCGCTCCCAGTGGGAACAAACAGAGCAGGAACAGAAACACTAACGGCTTTTGTAGTGATTTAAAATTCCACATAATTTAATTAATTAGTTAGGTAAAATTTGTAGTATAATTATTTGATCACATTTCGTTTTGGGGCACACCGCATCCTATTGCGGTGCACAATTTGGCTGCAAATATATTATATTTATTAACGAAAGGCTTTGCTAAATGAAACAAAGACTTTACAAAATGTAACACGCTTTAAAAATGTTACACAAAAACAAGACTTTTGTTACATTTAAAAAGGCAATTTTATAGAAAATAAACTAATATTTACTACTGGTTACGATGCTTGTCAAACTTATGAAGGATGAAGTTGAAAGCCTCTAAACCGACCAAGACAAGGAATGTAGAAGCGGCTGCAAGGATATACATTCCACCTCCACAAGCCAGACCAATGGCTGCTGTTACCCATAGACCTGCAGCGGTAGTCAGACCACGTACGGCGTTCTCATTCTTCTGGAAGATAATCGTACCTGCACCAATGAAACCGATACCGCTAACTACCTGCGCAGCGACACGCGACACATCCCAACGATGCTCAGGCGTGTACATCGCCCCATCGAAACCATAAGCCGACACCACCATAAACAAGGCTGAACCCAAAGCCACAAGGAAGTGCGTACGGAAACCCGCCTCTTTAGCACGATACTCACGTTCCAAACCTATAGCACCACCCAACAAGGCCGCCACAAAGATTCTCAAAATAAATTCCCAAGTCATTTGATCCATAGTTCTTAAATTATATAATTAATGTACGCGCGAATCGACCAGAAGATCTTCTTTCATTACAAAAGAGGGATGATAGCCATAGGCGTTAATCATACGTTTCTTCTCACTTGGACTAAAATCGCCACCGGGTAACAAGAAGAGCCCCAATTGGTCGGCCATCGCATAAGCAGCCTCCATAGGACAATAGGAACGGAAACGCAAAAGATTGAATCCACGCTCCTTATACTTCGTGAGGATATCGAGCCAAGCCTGTTCAACGGAAAGGGCGTTTACTGACTCCACAAAGGGATTATCGACCACAACACCACGCAGATGAAGCGGACGGCGGTTGATCATCAGCTGGGAACCATCCACGCTCAACTCTCGCATACCAATCGAGACCTCATAATAATCCTCGTCGCCTAAAAAGATACCAATACGATAAAGGTTCGGATGATAATCATCCCAAAGCGCAATTTCGTTGCCTAAGGATAAACTAAACTCAGAATGACGCTTCGTGACAGGATAAAGACCCCGTATGATGCGGGCACTGTCGATTCTGTCGCATTGGGCCACCACCTCGGCTACATAATCGTCGAACCTAAGACCGTTACCATCAACAGTCAAGTCGATATGAACTCTACCCTCGTAGGGGAAAGGCTGGAAATGCACCTGACGGAAAAAAAGCTGCCTGGAGTCACCGCGGAGTTCCATACGTCCGAAAATACCATTCCTTCCCTCTGTCTCCTGAGTGGCGACACAAACGGCTAACGTGTTTCTTTGTCCGGGAAGGATAAACTGCGACACATCGTACTGATGAGGGGCACAGCGTACGGTGTCGAGCCCCACCTGTTTGCCATTGATGAAAACAACGGCCTCGCCATAGAGGCGTTCAAGAAAAAGCGTGATATGCCGTTTTTGCCAATCGAGCGGTACATAGACACCTCGTTTGAACCACACCTTACCAGCTGTTGGAACAGAACCTGGCAACATCACATAGTCGCTGTATTTAGTAGAGTCGCCAAGAGCATAGTCCCAAGAGCCCTGTAATCGGATAATGTTCTGAGCAAAAGCCGACACATCAAACAGAGCCCACAAACAGAATAAGGTTACTAAACAATGCTTCATAACTGTTTACGGTAACAACGGTGACGACGATGCACGGTAGCCTCCAGATACTGCCATTGAGAGAGGACGCCTTCATTTGTCTCCATCATAGGACCCGTCTCTGCCCATTCGAAGCCATAGCGCTGGAACTGGCGAATCAGGTCGTCAAAGATCAGTCCGTTGGCACCTTTAGCACGATACTCTGGTAAAACACCTATCAACAGCAAATCGACGATCGGTGTCTGATGCCACTTCAGGATTTTCAGAACGTGCCACCATCCAAAGGGGAACAACCGCCCGTCACGTGTCTTCTGTAAGGCCCTGGAGAATGAGGGGAAGGTAATACCAAAACCCACCATCTTATCACCATCCATAATGGCCGTAACAAGGTTCAAGTCGGCAATTTTGATGTAGTCGTTAACGAGCTTGTCAATTTGTCTATCAGATAATTGACTGAAGCCATAGAGATCCTTATAGGTAGCATTGAGCAGGTCGAATACCTGACGGCCATAGCCCTCATCGATCAGTTCCTTACGGGTAAACTTATGCACCTTCAGGCCATAGCGACGACGCACCATCTCTGTGACCTTCGAGAACTTCTCGGGCACCACCTCGGGCACCTTGACCTTACACTCTACATAGTCGTTATCTTTCTTGAAGCCACTGATCTGCTCCATGTGGTGAGGGTAATACGGGTAATTATAGTTGACATACATCGTAGAGAGTTGGTCGAAACCATCTACCAACATGCCCTCACGGTCGGTATCAATGAAACCCAGTGGTCCCGCTATCTCAACCATGCCACGGGCCTTACCCCAGTCTTCAACAGCCTTTAACAAGGCTGTTGACACCTCAATATCATCGACAAAGTCGAACCACCCGAAGCGTACTTGATGACAGTTCCAGCGCTCATTGGCACGACGGTTGATGATTGCCGCCACACGGCCCGCGACCTTTCCTTCTTTATAAGCCAGGAAGTAGGCGGATTCACAACACTCAAACGACGGATTTTTATCGCTCCTAAGGGTGGCCATCTCGTCGAAATAAAGGAAAGGTACGGCACAGTCATTGCCGCGATACAGATCATAGTAGAACTGCACAAACTGTTTCAGCTCTTTTTTGGTTGTTACCTCACGAATTTCAATCATGGTTCATTTCACCTTTCGGTTTCAGATGGCAAAATTACGAAAAGTGAATGGAAAAACCAAATATTATTTGTTTTTTTGCGCACTTATTCGTAACTTTGCAGCCATATACGAAAAAAGAAGCTTATGAAAGAGACATATATTATCGGCGAAATCGGCCAGAATCACAACGGGTCTGTCGATTTGGCAAAGTTGATAGTAGAACTGGTTGCAAGACCCATCAAAGAAGACATGTTCGGCATATATTTGAAGCCGATGAATGCCGTAAAAATGACAAAACGCGACCTGAATGAAGAGCTGGCTGATTCTCAGATGAAGATGCCCTACGACTCTCCGAACTCCTTCGGAAAGACCTACGGCGAGCATCGTGCTTTCCTGGAGCTCTCAGACCAACAGCATTTTGAGGTCTATCAATACGCCAAGTCGCTGGGACTGGACTTTATCGAGACACTTTGTGCCAAGAAGTGCCTGGATATGCTGAAACTGTTCGTACCCGACAAGCTGAAGGTTGCCAGCCGTGACCTCACCAACCTGCCTTTGCTTGCTGCCCTGGCAGAAACGAAGATCCCCATCATCCTTTCAACGGGAATGGCGGGAAAGAAGGAACTCGACGAGGCTCTGGAGGTCATCACTAAGTATCATTCCGATATCTCCATCCTTCACTGCGTGTCACAATACCCCACTCGCCCAGAGAATGTCAACCTGAGGACTATCACCTATCTGAAAAAGAACTATGGCCAGTATAAGATCGGCTTCTCTGACCATACAATTGGCATCTCAGCTCCTGTAGTGGCAGTGGGCATGGGTGCTGAGATCATTGAGAAGCACATCACCATCGACAGGCGTATGAAAGGAACAGACCAGGCCGGTTCATTGGGGCCCGACGGAGTAAACCGCATGGTGCGCGATATCAGGTACATGGAGATGAGTCTGGGCGTTGAGGATATCTACATCGATAAGAGCGTTAAGGCTTCTAAGATTAAGTTAGAGCGCTCGATTGCCACCAACCGCCTTATCAAAGCCGGTGAGACCATTACAATCGATGACATCCACATGCTTAGTCCCGGTGACGGTTTTAAGTGGGATGAGAAGGAACAGGTGGTCGGCACGGTGGCCAAGAAAGATATCAAGGCCAATGAGATCATCTATAAAGACGACATCGAATGAAAGCAATCAAACTGATTCTGACCGACATCGACGGTGTATGGACTGATGGTGGTATGTACTATGACCAGACAGGCAATGAATGGAAGAAGTTTCACACCTACGACAGTGCCGGTGTGCTCTTCGCCCACCAGTTGAACATTCCGGTAGGTATTATCACAGGAGAGACCACTGAGATCGTCAAGAGAAGAGCCGATAAACTGAAGGTTGATTTCTTATATCAAGGTGTCAGGAATAAAGTGGAGGTCGCCAACGAGATCTGCCAGCAACTGGGGATTACCCTCGACGAGGTAGCCTTTATCGGCGATGATCTCGGCGATATTGAGTTACTGAAGGCCGTAGGCATATCAGGAGTACCCGCCAGTGCGCCTGCCTATATCAGGAAATTGAGTTCCATCCAATTAAAGAAAAACGGCGGAGAAGGTGTTTTCCGCGAGTTCGTAGAAGCATTGTTCAACATCACAGATTATCCCATCAAATGAAAAAATGTCTTTGTATCATTCCTGCCAGAGGCGGAAGTAAAAGAATTCCCCATAAAAATATAGCCGATTTCAAAGGAGCACCTATTATCTCCTACTCTATCAAGACCGTTCAGGAGAGTGGTCTGGCAGATGAGATTATGGTCTCTACCGATGACCAGGCCATTGCCGATGTGGCCATCCGATATGGTGCGAAGGTGCCTTTCTTTAGAGATGCGGCAACTTCCAACGACAAGGCAGGTGTTGCCGATGTGCTCGTGGAAGTGGTTAATGAATACAAGAAACTGGGTATGGAGTTTGAATATGTGCTCTGTGTCTATGCCACCCAGCCCCTGCTGAAAGCGGAGAATCTGGTAAAGGCCTTCAGACAGTTGGAATCGACCGAAGGGGCTGAGTCAATCTGCACCGTAGAGGTGTATTCCTATCCCCCACAGAGAGCCACTATCATTGATGAGAACGGGGAGTTGAAGCAACTGCATCCCGAGAACTATTATGCCCGTTCTCAGGACTTGCAGAAGATCTACCACGACTGCAACCAGTTCTTCCTGTTCAAGACCCCGGCCCTATTGCGCGACCAGAAGCTCTACACCCAGCACACACTACCTTTTATACTGGCAGAGTCGGAGTCGCAGGATATCGACACACTGGAGGACTGGAAACTGATGGAAATGAAATACGACTTGTTACACCAAAAGGATTAATCTTATGAAGGTATTATTCACAGCAACAGGCTCTATCGGTTCCCGCCATATCACCAACCTCACCGAACTCTGCAAAAACAAGGGCATTGCCTTGGAGATTGATGCCGTCAGATACAGTGACAGGGTGCTGCCTACGAACATCGCCGAAAAGATCAGGCGGGAGATCAGACAAGACAATGAACTGGACGGTCACTATGACATCCTCTTTGTGACCGATGAGACCAAGACACACTATGAGAATATCATGAAGTATCGCGATCTCTGCGACAGTATGTTTATTGAGAAACCCATCTTCGACACACTCGACTACCCCATTGAGGCTATACGCCCCAAGCGTGATGAGGATGTCTATTACGTGGCGGCTCCCATACGCTTTACCCAATACGTAAAAAAGCTTAAGGCATGTGTAGATAGCCATCGGGTGTATTCTGCCAGGATTATCTTCTCCAGTTATATGCCCAGTTGGCAACCAGGCAGAGACTATCGCAAGAGTTTCCGCTGCTTCAACGACAGAGGTGGTGGCGTAGATGTCGATCTGCTGCATGAGATTGACTATATGATCTACCTCTTCGGCACGCCTAAGAAAGTTCACCGTGTGGCTGGGAAATTCTCACACCTGGAGATGGATGCCTGCGACCTGGCCACCTATATCTTTGAATATAGCGATAAAGTGGTAGAGATGCACCTCGACTACTTCGGAAGGGTGAGAAACCGTCAGACAGAGCTCTACGCTGAAGACGATGTCATCGTTGTGGATTTCAACAAACAGAGTTGTGAGTATCGGCTCAAGGAGGAAGTGGAGCACTACGAGGCTGACGACCATTTCTATCAGGACGAGATGGCCTACTTCCTGGACCTCTATCTGTCGAAAGGCAAGATGGAGAACATCAACACGCCGGAGAAGGCTTTTGAGACACTCAAAATAACGAAAGGTTTAATTTAATCAATATCATAATATGGATTATAAGAATATGTTCTCCCTCGAGGGGCGGAAGGCTGTTATCACAGGAGGCTGCGGCTATCTGGGTCGCGAAATCGTGAAAGGAATGGTTGACTTTGGTGCCGACGTCTATGTCATCGACTACAAAATTCAAGAGATAGAAGATATCAGCGACAAGAGCAGGATCCACTATATATCATGCGATCTGGGCGACACAGAGGCCATCAAGGCCGCACTGAAACAGGCTGCAGGCGAAACTGGTGTCATTGACAACCTGATTACTATGGCCGCTAATCTGGGAGCCGGCGTCATGACGGATGTGGAAACGATGGACGATGCCTATTGGCAGAAAGGTATCGACGGCACCATCGGCTATACCTTCCGTACCATCCGTGAAATCATTCCCTATATGAAGAAGAGTAAGAACGGTAGCATTGTCAACATCGGATCGCTGTATGCCGTTGGTGCTCCCGACCCCCGCACTTATTTTGACACACCCTTCAACAGCACCCCGAACTATGGTGCCGGAAAGGCCGCCACGGTGGAACTCACCAAGTATTGTGCTTCTTACCTGGCCAAATACAACATCCGTGCCAACAGTGTCAGTCCAGGATCCTTCCCTCATGAGAATGTTCAAGAGAACAAACTGTTCAAGGACCGTCTGGCTTACAAAACAATGCTAGGAAGGATCGGGTATCCCGACGACCTGGTCGGCGCTATGGTCTTCCTCTCGTCAGAGGCCTCAAAGTACGTCACCGGCGTTAACATCATGATTGACGGTGGACAAACAGCCTGGTAAGCATGACAGATAACGGAAAGACGATGTATGCCCTGGCTGCGAAGATGTTCCCCATCTGCCGCAGCATCACTGGCAACGGCTTAAGGCAGTCGCTCGACATGCTGCGTGAGGCCGTGCCAGAGATACAGGTCTATGAGGTGCCCACAGGTACGACGGTTTTCGACTGGACCGTACCCAAGGAGTGGAATATCCGTGGTGGTGGCATCTACAGGCTGAACGGTGACAAGGTTATCGATTTCAAGGACTCCAACCTCCACATCGTAGGCTATTCGCTACCCATCGACCAGGTGGTGGGTCGCGAAGAACTTCTGGAGCATGTCTATACCCAACCCGACCAGCCCGACTGGATTCCCTACGTCACCTCTTATTATAAAGAGCGCTGGGGATTCTGCATGAGCGAGAACCAGAAGCAGACGCTGACAGATGATGAATATCATGTGGTCATCGATAGTACACTTGAAGACGGCAGTCTGACCTATGGTGAACTCATCATTCCCGGACAGACCGATGATGAGATCCTCATCACCACTTACCTCTGTCACCCATCAATGGCCAACGACGAATTGTCGGGACCTGTCGTCATGACAGAACTGATGAAATATGTGCAGCAGATGACAGACCGGCGTTACACCTACCGCTTTGTCGTCAATCCAGAGACAATTGGTGCCATTACCTATATCAGCCGCAACTTGGAGGCACTTCAGCAGCATGTGAAGGCCGGCTTTGTGCTGAGTTGTGTAGGCGATGACAGGACATACTCCTATCTCGCCACGAAATACGGAGATACGTTGGCTGACCGTGTATTGCAGAATGTGCTCAGCTTCCATGCGCCTGACTATATGAAATACTCCTTCCTTGACAGAGGTTCTGACGAGCGCCAGTATGGTTCTGCAGGCGTCAATCTCCCCGTTTGTGGATTCAGTCGTAGCCTATATACGCGTTATCCAGAGTATCACACCTCTGCCGACAACATGGATCTCATATCGCCAGAGGGGCTTCAGGGTGCTTACGACGTGATGGTCAGGGTGATCATGGCACTCGAGAACAACTATTTCTATGCCATGAACTGTAAGTGTGAACCACAGTTGGGCAAGCGCGGACTCTACCCCACCATCAGTTACAAAGGTTCTCACGACAGTGTGAATGTCATCCGAGACTTTACTGCCTATGCCGATGGAACCCACGACCTGATAGACATCAGCGACAGGATCCATGTGCCCACGGATCTTCTTATTGATATCAAGGATCAATTGAAAGCTCACGACCTGCTGAGCTATAAGGCCTCAATATAATCGTAGAGCTTTTTGTAAAAAGGATGGCGTGTCATGGTTGAGGCATCGCCTAGAATAATCAGTTTCATACGGGCTCTTGTGATGGC
This sequence comes from uncultured Prevotella sp., assembly GCA_946415825.1. Classification (GTDB taxonomy): domain Bacteria; phylum Bacteroidota; class Bacteroidia; order Bacteroidales; family Bacteroidaceae; genus Prevotella. The sequence continues at coordinate 8,476 of CAMKUA010000057.1, forward strand.
GACGTTCATACGGCGCAAATCACGGAGGAATCCTATTTGTCCCTCATCGTTGGCACGTACCAGCGAGATGAGGATGATATCGCGCTCCTGGCCTTGGAAGCCATCAACAGTGTTCACACTGATCAGGTGCCGATAGGGCTTAAAGAACTCCTTTTCCTTCAGCTGCCGGCGCAGATACTGCACCTGGGCACGATAAGGCGAGATAATACCCACATCAAGTCGCTCATCAAGAATACGTGCCTTGCCTATCTTTTCGAAATAGTTCTCCAAGGCCAGGAGTGTCAATTCAGCCTCTGCCTTATTGATACGACCGAACGATTCCCCAACAAACTGTTCCTTGAATGTCAGATTGCTGTCCTCAGGCAACTCAAACTCTGAGGTATCAATCCACGACATGGGGATATCGAGGTCGAGAATACTTCGGTATTTCACCTCCGGAGCACTCTCCACCTGATTGCCATAAAACCATTCGGAGGAGAAACGCATGATTTCCTCATTCATACGATACTGCATCTTCAACAGCGTTACCACCTCGGGCTTGTTCTCCACAATGCGCTCCATCAGCGTTTTACCTAGACCTGCCTTCAGGGCGGCAAAACTTTTCACCGTTGGGGGCAACTGGCAATGATCGCCAGCGAATATTACGCGTGACACTCTTCTTAGCGGGATCCAACAAGCAGCCTCAAGGGCTTGCGCAGCCTCGTCTATAAACAAAGTACCGAACTTCTGTCCCTCAAGCAACCTACTGGCCGAGCCTACCAATGTGCAGGCAATAACCCGCGCTTCACCAAAGAGTTCGGCATTGATGCGTATCTCCAGTTCCGTAGCCCGTTCCTTCAGGCGCTCCATCTTCTGATGGTAACTCTCGTTACCCCTTTTTCGATGGGCCCGCAACTCTCGGATGGCTTTACGGATGGCCCACAACTGATCATAGTCAGGATGAGCCTCGAAACGACGCTCATAGGTAAAAGAAAGCATCTTGTCGTTCACGCGCGTTGGATTACCTATTCTTAATACGTTCACGCCGCGATCCACAAGTTTCTCTGAAATCCAGTCAACAGCCATATTGCTCTGAGCACAGACCAGTACCTGATTCTCCCGTCGCAGTGTCTCATAGATGGCTTCCACGAGTGTGGTTGTCTTACCTGTACCTGGAGGTCCGTGTACGATAGCAACGTCCTTTGCCCGTAGCACCTTGTTGACGGCATCCTCTTGTGTCGGATTCAGATAGGGGAAATGAAGTGCCGCAAACGAGAATGTCTCTGCCTTCTGATGCGAATAAAACAAATCCCTCAGATAACCCAGACGGCCTTTGGCCTTGATGACGCGGTCGAGTGCCTCGAACATCGTCTTATAACTCGTCTCGTCGAAGAAAAGTTGGATGCCTACCTGTTCCGCACTCTGCACATCAATTAACTGTCCGTTATCTGGTACAGCTACCACCATTCGGTTGCCATCCACATAACTGACGTTCCCAGTAAAATTGAAATACTTGATCCGGTCATTACCATCTATTCGGAAGAAAGCCACTGGCTTACCGAATTCAAAGTTATGTTCTATCTCGTCATCGTCACCCTGACGGTGCACCTCTACCACCAACTGGTTCAATGAATTATAGTAGCTTTTGCCCATCTTCAGCGGGAACCAGGCATCACCACGCTTTACCTTCCGCTGCAGTCCCATTTCCTCGGTCTGCTTGCGGTAGGCATCCTTCTCTGCCGCATACTCCATCTGGAGCAGAAGCCGTTGCTGTGTCAGTTCTTGTATCGCTGTTGCCATAATTGCGTGCAAAGGTAGTGCTTTTTTTTGTGAATTACAAAAAAAAGCACTACCTTTGCAGCCAGAATGAAACAGATATTACTGATCAACGACGTTGTAGGCTACGGCAAGGTAGGCATGGGTGCTATGTTGCCTATCCTCTCCTATCTCGGCATTCCCACCTATAGTTTGCCCACAGCTCTCGTTTCGAACACACTCGACTACGGGAAGTTCAACATCCAAGACACCACGGAGTATATCCGCGGTACATTGCCTGTGTGGAAACAGCTTGGTTTCTCGTTCGATGCCGTCTGTACGGGTCTGATGTTCAGCGAAGAACAAGCCAAACTCGTGGCAGGCTACTGCAAGGAACAAGGCTCACAAAACACGACGGTCTTTGTGGATCCCATCCTTGGAGATGGTGGACGACTCTATAACGGCATGACTGAGCGTCAGGTGGAATTGATGCGCGAGATGGTCTCTGTAGCCCACCTTACCTTCCCCAACTATACAGAAGCCTGTTACCTCACCAGTACCCCCATCAAGATGGATGGTATCTCGTGGGAAGAAGCTGGCGACCTGCTCGACAAACTTCGCAAGATCGGCACTAAGTCGGCCCTTATCACCAGTTGTAAGATCGACGGCCGGAATGCCGTTGCAGGTTACAACCACTGCAATGACAGCTACTTCCATCTGGAATATCATGAGATTCCTGGTCTTTTCCACGGCACAGGCGACATCTTCTCTGCCGTACTCATCGGTCATCTCTTGAATGGAGAAGCCCTCCGTACCAGTACCCGAACGGCTATGGATACTGTCTTCCGCATGATTGAGCGCTACAAGAATACCGATGACAAGAATCGTGGTATTCCCGTAGAGAAGTGTCTCGACCTGCTGTAATCTCCAGACCATGATACTCCATCCTCTCCATACCGACATTCCGAAGCCGGAGCATTTTACTTACCCCTTTGGATATGAGCCTCATCCGCTGTGTCTGTTGGCGGTAGAAGAGGTAAAACAAGAGATTACCCGCCTTAACCCCACGGAAGGCAAGATGTTTGGCGTACTGGTGGTGGAATCGGCTGAAGGACTTGGATTCCTGGCCGCCTATTCCGGATTGTTGGAGGGCAGGAACGACTGGGACTATTTCGTACCGCCTGTGTTCGATGCCCAACAACCTGACGGCTTTTTCAAAACCCGTGAGCGAGAGATCATGCAGTCGCCTGAGCATAAGCAAATGTCACAGGAACTGCAACTATGGCTTTTCAGGCAATATAAAATGTTGAATGCGCATGGGGAAGAGAAGGATCTCGTGGATATTTGGCAAGACTATCACTGTTCACCCCGTATCCAGAATAAATACCCGCTGCCCCCAGGCGGCACAGGCGATTGCTGTGCACCCAAATTGCTGCAATATGCCTATCACCACCATTTAAAACCTGTCTGCATGGCAGAGTTCTGGTGGGGCGAATCGCCTAAAGCTATCATCCGTCATCATGGACAGTTCTATCCAGCCTGCCGAGGTAAATGTAAGCCAGTGCTCTCTTGGATGCTGCAAGGGCTTGATGTGGATCCCAACCCCGACGAGATTAGTACTTCACATCTCACCCCAGAAATCATTTATGAAGACGAGGCGATGGTGGTACT
>CAMKUA010000058.1:0-11741 GCA_946415825.1 uncultured Prevotella sp.
AGAAGGAAGTTAACTCTTACATCCCTGGAGAGGGACACAACCTGCAGGAGCACTCTATCGTGCTCGTTCGCGGTGGTCGTGTAAAGGACCTGCCAGGTGTACGTTATCACATCGTTCGCGGTACACTCGATACCGCTGGTGTAGCAAACCGCACACAGCGTCGTTCTAAGTACGGTGCAAAACGTCCAAAGGCTAAGAAGTAATGACCGGAGAAGGTCAGTCGGGCCAAAAAGAAACAAATTTCAAATCCGTTTTGCTGGAGTGTTATAAAGGTTGAGTAAATGCTCTTGTGAGAGCGTTGAAGAACAAGTAAGAACAGCCCCCAAGCAGAATTTAAACATTCAAAACAAAATGAGAAAAGCAAAACCAAAGAAGCGTGTGATCCTTCCGGATCCAGTTTTCAATGACACCAAGGTGTCGAAGTTTGTGAACCACCTGATGTACGACGGTAAGAAGACCAAGTCGTATGAGATTTTCTACAATGCACTCGAGACCGTAAAGGGTAAGATGCAGAACGAGGAGAAGTCAGCTCTGGAGATCTGGAAGCAGGCCCTCGACAACATCACTCCCCAGGTGGAGGTGAAGAGCCGCCGTATCGGTGGTGCTACCTTCCAGGTGCCTACAGAGATCCGTCCTGACCGTAAGGAGAGCGTGTCGATGAAGAATATGATTCAGTTCGCCCGCAAGCGCAGTGGCAAGTCGATGGCCGACAAGCTCGCTGCTGAGATCATGGATGCCTTCAACAACCAGGGTGGTGCCTTCAAGCGTAAGGAGGATATGCACCGCATGGCTGAGGCTAACCGCGCATTTGCTCACTTCAGATTCTAAGATAGGTATTTAGGTAAAAGATAATAAGGATAATTAAAATGGCAAATCGCGATTTACATTTGACGAGAAACATCGGTATTATGGCTCACATCGACGCCGGTAAGACCACCACCTCTGAGCGTATCCTGTTCTATACGGGTAAGACGCATAAGATTGGTGAGGTGCACGACGGAGCCGCAACGATGGACTGGATGGCGCAGGAACAGGAGCGTGGTATCACTATCACTTCTGCTGCTACCACCTGTAATTGGACATGGGACAACAAGACATTCAAGATTAACCTGATTGACACTCCGGGACACGTGGACTTCACCGCTGAGGTGGAGCGCTCGTTGCGTGTGCTCGACGGAGCTGTGGCTACATACTCTGCTGCCGATGGCGTTCAGCCTCAGTCGGAGACCGTGTGGCGTCAGGCTGATAAGTATAATGTTCCCCGTATCGGTTATGTGAACAAGATGGACCGCTCTGGTGCCGACTTCTTCGAGACGGTACAGCAGATGAAGGACATCCTGGGCGCTAACCCCGTTGTGATCCAGGTACCTATCGGTGCTGAGGAGAACTTCAAGGGTCTGGTTGACCTGATCAAGATGAAGGCTATCCTGTGGCACGACGAGACCATGGGTGCTGAATATGATGTTGAGGAGATCCCTGCCGATCTGCAGGCTGAGTGCGACGAGTGGCGTAATAAGCTGCTCGAGGCTGCTGCCGACTACGATGAGGCTCTGATGGAGAAGTATTTCGATGATCCGGAATCTATCACTGAGGCCGAGATTATCGCCGCTATCCGTAAGGGTACTATCTCTATGCAGTGCACGCCGATGCTGCTCGGGTCTTCGTATAAGAACAAGGGCGTACAGCCGCTGCTCGACTACGTATGTGCGTTCCTGCCCGCTCCCGTTGACGTGGAGGTGATCAAGGGTATGAACCCCAACAGTGAGGAGGAAGAGGATCGTAAGCCCTCAGAGGATGAGCCCACATCGGCTCTGGCTTTCAAGATCGCTACCGATCCCTACATGGGCCGTCTGGTGTTCTTCCGTGTCTATTCGGGTAAGATCACCGCAGGAAGCTACGTATTCAACCCCCGCTCTGGTAAGAAGGAGCGCATCAGCCGTCTGTTCCAGATGAACTCCAATAAGGAGATTCCTATGGAGTCGATCGATGCCGGTGATATCGGTGCAGGTGTAGGCTTCAAGGATATCCGCACTGGTGATACCCTCTGCGATGAGAATGCCCCCATCGTACTGGAGTCGATGACCTTCCCCGACACGGTGATTTCTATTGCCGTTGAGCCGAAGTCTCAGGCCGACATCGCCAAGCTCGACAACGGACTGGCTAAGCTTGCTGAGGAAGACCCGACCTTTACCGTTCGTACCGACGAGCAGAGTGGTCAGACCATCATCAGCGGTATGGGTGAGCTTCACCTCGATATCATTATCGACCGTCTGAAGCGCGAGTTCAAGGTAGAGTGTAACCAGGGCAAGCCCCAGGTGAACTATAAGGAGGCCATCACCAAGACTGTTGAGATCGAGGAGACCTACAAGAAGCAGTCGGGTGGTCGTGGTAAGTATGCTAAGATGCTCGTACAGGTTGGTCCTGTGGATGAGGATTACGACGTGAAGACCAATGGCGGTCTGCAGTTCGTGAACGAGGTGAAGGGTGGTAACATCCCCAAGGAGTTCATTCCTTCCATCCAGAAGGGCTTCGAGGCAGCCATGAAGAACGGTATCCTCGGTGGTTATCCTGTAGATTCCTTGAAGGTGACGGTGGTCGATGGTGGTTTCCACCCCGTTGACTCCGATCAGCTCTCGTTTGAGATCGCTGCCCAGATGGCCTACAAGGAGGCATGCGCCAAGGCTAAGCCTGTGCTGATGGAGCCCATCATGAAGCTTGAGGTTGTTACCCCTGAGGAGAACATGGGTGACGTGATCGGTGACCTGAACAAGCGTCGCGGACAGGTTGAGGGTATGGAAGAGTCTCGCAGTGGTGCACGTGTGGTGAAAGCCATGGTTCCCCTGTCAGAGATGTTCGGTTATGTAACTGCCCTGCGTACCATCACTTCCGGTCGTGCTACCAGCTCTATGGAGTACGATCACCACGCACCGCTCTCAAGCACCATCGCTAAGGCTGTGCTCGAAGAGGTGAAGGGCCGCGCCGACCTGGTATAAACAAGCAAATCCGGAGTGCCGCTGAGCAAATGACTCTTTAGCGGCCTCCTTATATTAAAGTTAAATATCAAAAATTAAGGACATGAGTCAGAAAATTCGTATTAAGCTGAAGAGCTACGACCACAAGTTGGTTGACAAGTCAGCAGAGAAGATCGTGAAGGCCGTGAAGGCAACTGGTGCTATCATCAGCGGTCCTATCCCCCTTCCCACACACAAGCGTATCTACACCGTGAACCGTTCTACCTTCGTTAACAAGAAGGCACGTGAGCAGTTCCAGCTTTCAGACTACAAGCGTCTGATCGACATTTACAGCTCAACGGCTAAGACTGTTGACGCCCTGATGAAGCTTGAGCTCCCTAGCGGTGTTGAGGTTGAGATCAAGGTATAGTACGATCTTATTCTCAAGATAGAGCGACTTCCCCGTCATTCGGGGATGTCGCTTATTTTTTCCTGTTTTTGATGCACTTATTTGGGATAGAGCCCAAATGAGTGCATGTGTTTTCTTTCGGATATACTCTTTTCTACATATCTTTGCACCATGAAACTATAAATCTCATGTGTAAGGAACTTTTTAAGAAACTTGATTCTGTAATTAGAAGTGAGCGGCTCTATGCCAATGTGGACCTGATGCGTGAAGACGTGATGAGGCGTTTCGGCATTAGTCGTCACCGTCTGAATGACCTTCTGAACCAGCATGCTGGTGGATTGTCATTTCCTCAGTACATTAATGATATCCGTGTCAAGGAGGCTTACGAGCTGATAACTCATCACCCAGAAATGTCAATTACAGAAATTGCCTTTGAAGTAGGCTTCACACCTCCTAATTTGCGTGATCAGTTCAAGCGTCATTATGGCATGACACCTACGAAATATCGCACGCATTTGGCATAAAACCCAAATGCGTGCATCCTTTTTTTGGTAGAATAGTTGTTTTTGCGTATTTTTGCATTCGGTTATGAATGAAATCGTTTATATACCAAATCAAAACGAGACGGTAATCGCGTTTGTGAAGCGTGTGGTTGCAGAACAATCCGACAGAGAACTGCTGCGCATTGTAGTGCAGCTGGTGGAGATAGTTTTGGGTGAATTGCAAGGTCGTCCTTGTGAAGTTAGCGTGACGGCATCGAAGCAGTGCTTTACCTTGACGCTCCGTCATGGCGGTAAACCTATTGATAACCGTATGATATGGTTGATGGATGATCATATTGACCGTGCAAAATATCAATCTGACGGCGAAGGCTGGTTGCTGACCCTCCGTCGTGACATTCCGTCGTTTTACATTTCTCATGAGAAAGATTAAGATACAAAGACTATTATATAAAAATATAAAAAATGTTCTTCAAGTCCTGCTGTTTGTTTCTATGATGGCTTTCGCCAATTGTGGTAGAAATAATTCAGCAAGGCATATTCCGAATTTGGGTGATACACCTTATCAGGAGGACTCCGTATTGGTGGCTTATGGCTATCATCCGGATCGGGCACTCGTGATGCTTGACTCTGCCTTGTTGCTTAGCAACATCAATGAATACCGTGCCCAGTTTATCCGTGCCAAGATTTATAGCAAGTCGCTCCTCAAGCAGCGGCAGGATTCTGCCATCCTGATCTGTAAGCAGCTGCTGAAACATGATTCCGTGATTAATGTACTCCATGAGCAGGAGAATATTCTCGACCTACTGATGATCACCAGTCGTACCAAGACCGACTTAGAAGGCTATATTAAGTGGGCGACACAGAAGGTCGAGGTCTGTCGTCTGCAGGGAGAGGAGACAGAAGAATGGCGTACAGAGGCAGAGATCGGTATGGTGATGGCTCATCTGGGACAGCCGGAGGAGGGTATGGTGAAAATCGATGAGGCGATTCGTCAGCTTGATGCGCCTGGCAGTATCGACCGCATGGATGCCTTCATCATTGCCGTGAAGCGTAAGATTAATGTTTTGAATGATCAGGGGCGCTATGGTGAGGTCATACCTTTGGCACAGCGTATCCTCGACCGGCTTGATCATTACGGGCAGCATGCCAACGACTATGCCGAGGACAGCTACCGCCTGTCGTGGAGCGACAGTCCTGCCGACCGCGACCGCTATATTGACTTCAGCCGTGCCCAGGCCAACGGCTTCCTGGCTGGCGCCTATGCTATGACGGGTGATGTCGCCCATGCCCGTGAATGTCTCGCCCGCTTCGACCAGAGCGGTTATGGTCATTCATTCGGTGCCCGTAAGATGATTATTCCAACGCAGATGGCGCTAGGTAGGTATGATGAGGCGATGGCCACCAGTGATGAGATGGTGTATCGTATGGGCAATGATACCGTTAATGACGACTATGCCGTGATCCTGCGCGACCGTGCCATCGTTGCCCGTGCCAAAGGGCATCTCGTAGAGGCCTACAATCTGATGAACCGTCATGCCAATCTGGCTAAGGTGCTCAGTGACAGTCTGCATGCCAGTGAGGCCCACGACTATGCTGCCCGCTACCACGCGAAGGAGCAGGAACTGAAGATTCAGGAGGCTGAGACGGCCAGTCGCATTAAATCAATCATCATCGGTGTTATCATATTGTTGTTAATCATTGCTGGTGTCGTCTCGTTCTACTATCGTCGTCAGCGCCAGATTATCAGTGAGAAGAACCGTGCTTTGGTTCGCATGATCAACGGCACGCCGCTTGTGGCGCCTGCTGATGAGACGGAAGGAACGGAAGAGCCCGATGAGGTCAGCGAGTCAGAGGAACCAGAGACCAACTCCGCTCTCTTTGACACGATCAATACTGCCATCCACATAGAGCAACTCTATGCCAATGCCTCGCTTCAGCGTCAGGACATCTGTACGCGTTTTTGTATCACCCGTCATACGCTCAACAGCCTTTTGGCTCAGTATGCTGGCAGTTCCTCATTCCCGCAGTACATCAATAATATCCGTATGGAGGAGGCTCTTCCTCTGCTACGTGATAACCCCTCGATGACCATCGCAGCCATCGCCGCTGCTGTGGGCTTCACACCAGCCAACTTCCGTGAACAGTTTAAGCGTCAGTACGGAGTCACCCCGCAGGAATACCGCCAGAGTTTGTAGCCCTTCTGTTCGAAAAATCATTTTGTATGCATGTTTTTGGTTCCCATCCCAAATGTGTGCATATTGTTTCTTTGGGTTTAGGTTCATTTTGCCTACCTTTGCACCAGTTTTTTACGTTAATTGTTAGTAATGATTGAAAAAGGTAAAGAGATTGTGAGAGCACCTTATCTGAAAGCAGGGGATAGGGTGGCCCTTGTTTCCCCTGCCTACTGGGTACCGGAGGAGGCTATTATTCAAGCTGCGGATGTGTTGAGAAGTTGGGGACTGCAGCCCGTCATCGGCCCTCATACCACAAGTCTAAATGTGGATGCCTATTCGGGAACAGCGGATGAGCGCGCAGCCGACCTTTTATGGGCGTTAGAGGATGATACCATTAAAGCCATATTTTGTTCACGAGGGGGATACGGTTCTATACACTTATTGAACCGGATTCCTTTGGAGATATTCCGGCAACATCCCAAATGGCTGATAGGGCATGGTGATATCACGATGCTGCTTTATGTCGTTGCAACCACAGGGACACTTTGTATTCATGGTCCTATGGGATTCCAGATTGCCAGCCAACAAGAACCAACCACTACCATCACACGCAACCTGCTGATGGGTATATTGCCACAATACATTATTCCAAGCAATCCGTATAACCGCTGTGGTCATGCGGAAGGCATCCTTGTGGGAGGCAATCTTTCAAGTTATGCTGTGATATCAGGTTCAAAATTCCATTTGCCAGAAGATCAAGACTATATTCTTTTCATTGAGGAGGTAGAAGAGTCGCTGCATGCTATCGACAGACTATTCTATATGCTATGCTTGCAGAACAGTTTCGAAAGGGTAAAGGGCATTATCTTCGGAGCCTTTAATTCCATTAAATACGATTTGCAGTTTGGTTGTGTCGAACAGATGCTGATAGCCCATCTGCATGATCTGGATATTCCTGTCTGCTGCGGCTTTCCTGTAGGGAGCAATAGTTGTATCCCACTTATTGAGGGTGCGCCGTGTTCGCTTACTGTCACCTCTGAGGATTCAGTATTGACGTTCAATATAGAGGGCGCCCAGCAGACCTTTCAGATAGAGAAGACAGAAACGATGCTGTTGAAATAAGCGGCTGGGGATGTCGCTTTTTCTTTTGTGATATCATGTCTTGTATTTAACAGACTTCTCAATAAAAGAGTGGCGCATCTGGTCAACGGATGCGCCGTTTTTTTTAAAAAAACACAGAAATATTTGGCGGTTATTAAAGAATTGCTTACATTTGCAAATCGAAATAACTAAATGATAATGTAATGAACAAGAAAGTTTTGATCCTACTTGCAAACCTGTTCCTTTGCTGTGCAGTCGTAAGCGCACAGGAGGCACAGAAGAGTGAACTCCAGCAAAAGGCCGAGGCTGCCGATAAGGAAGGCACTGTGGCCACAGCCCGTTATATGTATATCCGCGCCTTTGAGGATTATGTCGGCAAGGGGCAGATGCAGCAGGCTGTGGATTGCGGAATCAAGGCCACAGGATTATATTATAAGAGAGACAATTTCTGGAAAGAAGCCTTCGACCTGCTTCGCCGTATCGACGATAATATCAACGCCAACCAGCAGTCGTCGCCTAGTCAGAAGGCTGCCCTGCATTATCAGGTAACCAAGGAACGCCTGCAGATGTATATGAAGATGCGCAAGAGCACCGGTTGCGTGGACCAGCTGAATATCATGGAGGGTCAGGTGAGTGCTTCGGGCGATGATAACCTGAGGAACGACCTGCTCTATAACAAGGCTATCTATTATTATACCTTCGGACTGAACGCACAGGGTGATGCCGTGTTTAAGGAGATGGCTGGCAAACTGACGGCTTCGAAGGAGTATGACAAGGTGGACCAGGCCTACCAGACCTTGATTGCTAATGGCCGCAGGAGCAATAGTGCCAACCTGGTGGCTCAGTCGTACAAGAGCTACGTGGCTTGGAAGGATTCGGTCAATGCCTTGAAGACTGCCGATGAGATTGCAGCCCTGAAACAGCGCATTGCGGACAATGAGGCTTCTATCTCGGAGAAGGACAGCTCGCTGACAGCGCGTATGGCCATTATCATCGGTCTTTGTGTGTTGGCAGCGGTCCTGGCTGCAGCACTGGTGGTTGGAGGCATCGTGCTGATGCGCTTTATCCTTCTGACCCGCAGACAGAAGAATACTATCAAGATGGCTAACGAGAATAATGCCCTCAAGGCCAAGTTTATCAGTAATATCTCCGCTCAGCTGGATCCTACCCTCCAGAAACTCGACGAACGTCTGCCTGAGGTAAAGGCTCTGCAGGACTTCTCGGCCCATATACAGATGCTGTCGGGGCTGGAGAACGAGGATACCAGTGCCATCGAAATGGAAGACACACAACTCCCACAGTTCTGTGAGGGTCTGATGGACCAGATTCGCAATGCGGTTCAAAGCAATGTGACCCTGACGGTGAATGCGCCGAAGATGAGTGCTAAGATCAATAAGGAATATGTTTCTCACATCCTGCTTCACCTGCTGAAGAACGCCGCTGAATACACACCGGCAGGCGGTACCATCTGGTTGGACTATAAGAAGCGTGGAGCCCATGTTCACCAGTTCCTGGTGTCGAATACAGGCGATGGCATACCAGAGGAGAAGCGTGAGGATGTGTTCAAACCGTTTGTCGAGATCCGTGATCTTACCACGGGCGATGGCCTTGGCCTTCCTATCTGTAGGCAGATGGCATTGAACATGAATGGCGAACTCAGCATTGATCCTGCCTTCACAAAAGGCACACGTTTTGTGCTGGATCTCCATGCCTGAATAGGTAATAGGGTACTGTTTGGCGGTTTTTTACGGTCAAAATAGACTTTTGATCATAAAAAATCTTAAAAAAGTTTGGTGGATAGTAAAAATATTCGTACCTTTGCACCCGCAAAAGTGCGTATTGCGCTGGCTTGTATGCTAACAATACCCTGATAAAGAGCGACTTAGCCTTCAAAAATGAAGCAGTTGAAGTTCCTTTTTAAGTGGGTTTGTGTGCGTTAAGAAGCGGATGACACTTAAAAAGGAACAAATTTTATATATTAACATTATTAATTTTAAACTGAAATGCCAGGATTAATTGGAAGAAAAATCGGAATGACATCCGTTTTCAGTGCCGACGGTAAGAATGTACCGTGCACTGTTATCGAAGCTGGTCCTTGTGTTGTTACTCAGGTTAAGTCTGTAGAGAAGGACGGCTACAAGGCCGTTCAGCTCGCCTTCGGCGAAAAGAAGGAGAAGAACACCACCAAAGCAATGATGGGTATCTTCAAGAAGGCTAACACAACACCAAAGGCCCACTTGGCCGAGTTCAAGTTTGACGAGGAGTACAACCTCGGTGACACCGTCACGGTCGATATCTTTGAGGGATCGGAGTTCGTTGACGTTGTCGGTACATCTAAGGGTAAGGGATTCCAGGGCGTTGTGAAGCGTCATGGTTTCGGTGGCGTAGGCCAGAGCACTCACGGTCAGGACGACCGTCTGCGCAAGCCCGGTTCTATCGGTGCCTGTTCTTATCCCGCCAAGGTGTTCAAAGGAATGCGCATGGGCGGCCAGATGGGAGGCGACAGAGTTACTACTCAGAACCTCAAAGTGTTAAAGGTAATACCGGAGCACAACCTGATCCTTGTGAAGGGTAGCTGCGCTGGTTATAATGGTTCAACTGTAATAATCAACAAGTAAGATGGAAGTTAGCGTATTGAATATCAAAGGTCAGGAGACCGGAAGAAAGGTAACTCTGAACGAGGCTATCTTCGGCATTGAACCTAATGACCACGTTCTTTATCTGGATGTAAAGCAGTATCTGGCCAACCAGCGTCAGGGTACAGCTAAGTCAAAGGAGAGAAGCGAGATTTCAGGTTCTACACGTAAGCTCGGTCGTCAGAAGGGTGGCGGCGGTGCTCGTCATGGTGACATCAACTCTCCGCTGCTGCGCGGTGGTGGCCGTGTGTTCGGTCCGACACCCCGTAACTACGGTTTCAAACTGAACAAGAAGGTTAAGGCTCTTGCCCGCAGGTCTGCTCTGTCATACAAGGCACAGGAGAATGCTATCGTGGTTGTTGAGGACTTCGCTATGGATGCCCCCAAGACCAAGGAGTTCGTAAACATCGCCAAGAATCTCAAGGTGGATGGCAAGAAGGCCCTCTTCGTTATGTCAGGAACGAATAATAACGTATATTTGTCGGCTCGCAATCTGCAGGGCACAGAAGTGATGGAAGCATCGACACTCAATACCTACAAGGTTTTGAATGCTGATGTGCTCGTGATTTCCGAGAAGTCTCTGGAGACGATCGACGGTATCTTAAACAAGTAAAGGAGACATAAGATATGGCATTTATCATAAAACCACTGGTCACTGAGAAGATGACCAAGATTACAGACAAGTCTTCTGTGGCAAAGTCTTATGTTGTCAAGAAGGACAAGAAGGACCGCAAGGGTAATGTTCGCGTTGCTGCCGGTACGACCATTAACCTTCCTGTACAGCAGAAGTATGGCTTCATCGTTAAGCCCGAGGCCAATAAGCTTGAGATTAAGAAAGAGGTTGAGGCTCTGTACAATGTGACAGTGCTCGACGTGAACACGTGCAACTATGCCGGTAAGCGCAGCTCTCGCTACACGAAGGCTGGTCTTATCAAGGGTCAGAAGAACGCGTTCAAGAAGGCAATCGTTACTCTGAAGGAGGGCGACGTAATTGATTTTTATAGCAATATTCAATAAGAAATGGCAGTACGTAAATTAAAACCCGTAACTCCGGGTCAAAGACACAAGATTATTGGCACGTTCGAGGATATTACTGCATCCGTGCCAGAGAAGTCTCTCGTTTACGGTAAGCGCTCTACCGGCGGTCGAAACAACACCGGTAAGATGACTGTCCGCTACATGGGCGGCGGCCACAAGAAGAAGTATCGTCTGATCGACTTCAAGCGAGAGAAGGATGGTGTTCCAGCTGTAGTTAAGACAATCGAGTATGATCCGAACCGTTCGGCTCGTATCGCTCTGCTCTTCTACGCTGATGGTGAAAAACGTTACATTATTGCTCCTAATGGACTGCAGGTTGGTGCAACTCTGATGTCTGGTGCGGATGCAGTGCCCGAGGTGGGTAATGCACTTCCCCTTGCCAACATCCCCGTGGGTACCGTTATCCACAACATTGAGATGCGTCCCGGACAGGGTGCCAAGCTCGTTCGTTCGGCTGGTAATTTTGCTCAGTTGACTTCTCGTGAGGGTAGCTATTGTGTAATCAAGCTCCCTTCAGGCGAGACTCGTCAGATTCTCTCTGCTTGTAAAGCTACTGTAGGTAGTGTAGGTAACTCAGACCACGCTCTTGAGCAGTCTGGTAAGGCCGGTCGTAGCCGTTGGCTGGGTCGTCGCCCTCACAACCGTGGTGTTGTTATGAACCCGCATGATCACCCGATGGGTGGTGGTGAAGGACGTCAGTCTGGAGGTCACCCACGTTCACGCAAGGGTCTGTACGCTAAGGGTCTGAAGACTCGTGCACCGAAGAAGCTTTCGAACAAGTACATTATCGAAAGAGCTAACAAGAAGTAATCACGAAGTTAATTAGAAGAGTAAATTATGAGTCGTTCATTAAAGAAAGGTCCGTACATCAACGTATCACTCGAGAAGAAGATTCTCGCTATGAATGAGAGTGGTAAGAAGAATGTCGT
>CAMKUA010000059.1:0-11698 GCA_946415825.1 uncultured Prevotella sp.
GCGTACCGCAAACGATCAGACCTGCGCAGATTGCTTGATATATTGTCTTCATAATAATTCTTGTTTTACTATTTTACCGTTTTACTATTTTACCCTTTTTTCCTTTAGAACGAAGTCTGGATTCCAAATGACAGACTGGTGCTGTTAGGATACATCCAACGTGGGTTCTCAGGGTCAGAGCAGGTCAGTGAGCTGCTCTTGATGGTAAGCAGGTTGTGACCAGCGATATAGACGCGTGCACTTGTCATGCTCAGCTTGCTGATAAGGCTCTTCGGCAAGTTGTAGCCAATCTGTACCTGACGGAGCTTAGCGTAAGAGCCATTCTCTACGAAATAAGTAGAGGTACGGTTTTCGTTACCAGTGTTGTTGGTAGTCAGAGCAGGGATGTCAGAGCCTGTGTTGGCGGTTGTCCAGGCACCGAGCATACGGTTACCCTTGTTAGAGCCGGCATCGGTGATGCTATAGAAGTCAGTCTGGAACTTCTGGTCGTTATAGACATCCTGACCGGCTACGCCCTGCCAGAACATGTTGAAATCGAAATCCTTATAGGCGAGATCCACATTCAGACCCCAAGAGAAGTTGGGCACAGGACTGAAGATCCAAGTCTGGTCTTGCTCGTTGATGATACCGTTACCATCAAGGTCGGCATACTTCAGACCACCTACACGGGCATTCTCCTGACCGCTGGCCAAAACCTCTTCGCGGTTCTGGAACAGACCATCTACCACATAACCTACGATTGAACCATAAGGACGGCCCGACTCTACGAGATTCTCCTTGGCGGTGTGAACATACGAACCTGTTGTGGTCTCAGGCAGATAGGTTACCTTTGAGCGGTAGAAATCGACGTTACCGTTGATGTCATACTTCAGACCATATTCTGTCGTGTGGCGATAACCGAGTGAGAGTTCCATACCCCAGTTCTGGAGGCTAGGACCATTCAGCCAGCTGGCACCACCTTCACCCATAGAACCAAGATAAGCAGGATTAATCAGCATGTCCTTCACCTTTTTAATATATGTATCGAAGGTACCATAGATAGAACTGCCGAGGAAACGGAAGTCGAGACCAGCGTTCCACTGCTCTGTGGTCTCCCACTTCAGGTCGTTGTTCTGAGCCTGGGTAGCACGGAAGCCAGAGGGGAAGATACCGCTGCCTTGCAAAGCAAGGTCGTATGCTGTCGATTCGTTGCGACCACCACCATAGGTAGCTGCATAGAGGCCGTAGCGAGCGTAATTAGAGATGGCCTGGTTACCAGTCTGTCCCCAAGAAGCACGAATCTTCAGATCGTCGATCCAGCTCTGGTTCAGGTGCTGAGAGATACGATAACCGAGTGTGAAAGCGGGGAACGTACCGTAGCGGTTGTTCTCACCGAAACGGCTCGAACCGTCATGACGGATGGTGAATGATGCAAGCACCAGATCCTTGAAGTTATAGTCAACCTTTCCGAAGAATGATACCAGGTTGTAGCCCTCCTGAATACCGGTTGCACGCTGTGTGCCAGTGGCAGCATCGGGGAACATATAGTCGTAGTTCTCAAGGGCAAACATCTGGGC
This sequence comes from uncultured Prevotella sp., assembly GCA_946415825.1. Classification (GTDB taxonomy): domain Bacteria; phylum Bacteroidota; class Bacteroidia; order Bacteroidales; family Bacteroidaceae; genus Prevotella. Next base: position 1,557 of record CAMKUA010000059.1, read on the forward strand.
GTAGGCATTTGATCTGTCTTCAATGTCTCTGTGGAGCTCAATACCGCCCAACAGGATGAACGAGTGGTCAACGCCAATGTTGAAGTTGTAGTTGGCTGTGTTAGACCAGGTCCACTTAACCGAAGTCTTGGCACCCATATTGGCCGATGGGGTTGAGTTGTTTACCACGTCAGAATGCCATGTGTAGGTAACGCTGTGGATGTTCTCCGACCATAGGTCGAGACCGAAGTTAGAACGGAGCAGCAGACCCTTGATGGGCTCGATGTTTACGAATGCATTACCGAAGATACGCCACATCTTCAGGCGGTTGTCACGGTTGTGATAGAGCTCGCGCAGAGGGTTCTGGCGGTCGCTCATGCCACCTACAGGACCAGAGAAGGTCTCGCCGTCCTCTTCATAAACGGGCACTGTGGGGGCCATCTTCAGAGCGTTCTCCAGAGGCTGGCAGTCAACCTGATTAGAATAGGTGATCGTAGCATTCTCACCGATGGTAACCATCTTGTTCACCTTGAAGCTGGTGTTGATACGGCCAGAGAAACTTTCGAAATTGGTGTATTTCAGGATACCTTCGTTCTTCTTATATCCGAATGAGAAGAGAGCTGAGGTCTTCTCTGTGGCATTAGAGATCGACAGGTCGTAGTTCTGAGAGAAACCAGTGCGGGAGATCTCCTTCAACCAGTCGGTATCGCTGAAACGCATGGTGCGCTTTGAGTTGATATAGCCGTCGTAGAAACCGTTTACGGTGAAGTTCTCCATCTGACCTGTTGCGGGGTTGTAGGCGCTGATGGGAGTGCCGTTGGCGGCGTGAAGTGTCAGACCGTAGTTGTTGGCATACTGCTCGGGATCCAGACCGTCGTTCATGGCAGCCTGAGCCATCGAGGTGGCATACTCGGCTGTGTTGGCCAGATCCATCATCGACTGCTTGGTATAGAACTGAGCGGTCAGGTTGGCAGAGAAGTCAACCTTTACCTTGTCGCCCTTCTTACCGCTACGGGTGGTGATGATGATCACACCGTTAGCAGCGCGGCTACCGTAGATAGAAGCAGAAGCGGCATCCTTCAAAACCTGCATCGACTCGATATCGTTCATGTTCAGGGTGTTCAGGTTGGTCGTTGTGGGCACACCGTCGATAACGAACAGAGGATCCTGTGATGAGTTGAACGAGCCGATACCACGAATACGAACGGTACCTGCACCTACAGGTGAACCGTTACTGGTAATGGTCATACCGGGCACCTTACCTTGCAGGGCGCGCATCGGGTCGGTGTCTGACGAGGTCTTCAGGTCCTTTGTCTCAACGACTGATACAGAACCCGTCAAGTCAGCCTTACGCTGAGTTGAATAACCAGTCACCACAACCTCTGCAAGCTCCTTGGCATTGTCTTTCATGGTGACCTGCATGCCGTCCTGTGCAGGAAGTTCCTGCGTGTTGTAGCCGATGTAAGAGAACACGAGGGTAGCCCCTGGGTTCACTTTAATTTTGAAGTTACCGTCGAAATCGGTAATCGTACCGTTCGAGGTACCTTTCTCCATGACTGTGGCTCCGATGACGGTTTCGCCTGTGGCGTCGATCACGGTACCACTGATCTCCGTCTGCGCGTACATTATTGTACTTGCAAGGAGAGCGAAGAAACTCAGAAATAGTCTTTTTGCTTCTTTCATTGTTGAATCATTAAATTGGTTAGTACTCTTGTGAATTAAAACTGGCGCAAAAGTACTATTTATATAGTAAGGGGGCGTAAAAATATCGTTCATCACGTGCAAAAATTGTTTCAATGTAACATATTTACGAGGAAATGAACGATATTTACTAGTTTTCGTGTCTGGCCTCCGGTGCGCTTATGAGCCATAAAACGGCTCCAAAATCCTCCTAAAAGGCTGCTGACGACGTAAGGCGACGTACCCTTAAAAGTAAAACAACTTGTTTTACCTTCGTAGAAGGCCTTTCTTTGGTTGTAAAAGATGCCTCCTTCAACAGTAAAACAAGTTGTTTTACTTTTAGAGATGCCGTCTCCTCGAACTTACTTAACTGGATAAGTCGGAAGGACTGATGCCGAATTCGTCCTTAAAGCATTTCGTAAAATAGGATGGAGCCGTGAATCCTATTTCATAAGCCACCTCGGAAACGTTCTTGTCGGTGGTCTGGAGCAGTTCGCGGCCTTTTTGCAGACGGGCAGTGCGCAGCAGTTCTACAGGCGACTGTCCGGTGAGGGCTTTTACCTTTCTGTATAATTGTACTCGCGACAGACCAAGTTCTGCGCCGATCGTCTCTACGTTGAGATCGCTGTCGGCAAGGTTCTTTTCTACGAAATCGCGGAATTTGGTTACGAAAGCATCTTCTTTCTTGTTCTGTGGGATCAGTTCCTCTGCAGGTGTCTCAACTGAGTCGGTTCCTTCGGTACCTGCCACCTTACCAAACAGATCCTTCAGTTGATGACGGCTTTTCAGCAGGTTCCCGATGCGTGCCATGAGCACCTCAGCAGAGAAAGGCTTGGTGATATAGGCGTCGGCACCGCTCTCATAGCCCTCAATCTGATGATAGCTGAGTGCGCGGGCAGTCAGCAGAATCACCGGAATATGACTGGTGGCCGTACCGTTCTTGACGCGCTGGCAGAACTCCAGACCATTCATAACGGGCATCATCACGTCGCTGACAATCAGGTCGGGTACGATCTCGTTGGCTAATGCCAGGCCCTGCTGACCATCGGCGGCTTCGTTTATCTGATATTTATCCTGCAGGATGGAGCGCAGGTAAACGCGTATGTCAGCATTGTCATCGACTATCAGCACGGTAGCCGTCTCTTCCGGATTCTCCTGTGAGGCTGCTTCTGGCTCTGCTGCTTTCTCCACATGGACAGTCTCCTGCTGACTTGCTGTCAGGTCGTCGATGCTTCCTGTGGCTTGTACGTTCAGCATCTTGTTGATAAGTTGCGTCAGTTGCTGGGTATTACGACGAAGAATGGCAAAGAGTCCTTTTGTCTCGGCACCGGCCTCTTTAACCTCCTTTGTCTGGCTCAACTGCTCCAGCGGACCTTCAATCAGCGTCAACGGCGTGCGTAATTCGTGGCTCACTTGGGTGTAGAAGTCCAGTTGCTCGCGCTCCATCTGTGTGCGTTCTTCCTGGATACGGGCTTTCTGGATGTAATAGCGATAGATGATAATTATCAATACCAACAGCAGGAAGATAAATGCAATGGCCAGTACCAGCACTATCTGCTGATAGCCAAGTAGTTTTAAATAGGCATCTGAACGCTCATGTAATTGGTTGAGATAGTTTCCTTGACGCACCATTTCCTCATTCTGCATCAACAATACATTGGCATTGTCTTTTGTTACGAGGGCTGCCATCAAAGGATTGTCCTTCTGATACGGCTTCCCTTCAAGGATATTCATGGCCAGTTGTAATACTTCATCGCCATGGGTGGGATAGATGTACGAGGCATCGAGGATGGAGTCTCTGACACAGGCAATACCGTTTCCCTCACCAGGCAGTCCGTCGATACCGCAGTATTTCGTCGTGGCATTGTTAAGCGCTTTTGAGGCTCCCAGGGCCATGCGGTCGTTTTGTCCGAAGACGAAGTCTATCTGCGAGAGGTCGCCTTGATAGTCCTTGATAGCCTTGACGGCACTCTCCTCTGTCCAGTCGCCTTGGAGTGAGGCCACCAGTGTGATGCCTGGATAGCCGGCCAGTGCTTCCGAAAAGCCCTTATGTCGCTCGATGGCGGGTGAGGAGCCTTTCAGACCCATTATTTCCATGACACGTCCCTTGCCATTGAGTCTGGTTGCGATATACTCGCCCATCAGGCGACCCATCTCGAAGTTGTCGGCACCGATATAGGCGGTAAATTTCTTGGAATTGGTCTTGCGGTCGATGACGATGACGGGTATTCCCATGTCATAGACCTCATCGATGGCGGGTGAGACTGTGGCCTCCTGGTTCGGGGCAACAATAAGCAGATTGATACCATCCTTGATGAACTGGTGGATCTGCTCTATCTGCTTCTCGTCGCTATCGTCGGCAGAGGCGAAGCGTAACTCTACTCCGTCGTGAAAGTAGGTTCCTGTCTGCAACTCGTCATTCAGCTTGTCGCGCCAGATATCTTCTGAACACTGCGATACTCCGATGACATACTTCGGTGCTTGTTTGCTGCAGGCTGTCAACAAGAGTATCAGGATGGTGCCCGACAGAATGGCACTGATGACATTCATTGTTGTTTTCATCGCTCTAGTTATTAGGTTTCTTTGGTTATGGGACTTCTTATAATGTTACACTTACTTGTGGTCCGTCATTCAGCTGAAGGAAGATGACTGTTGGCATAACGGCCAGATTGGTTGAGTCGAGACCACGTACAATCAGTTGGGCATTGCCCATGAAGGCGTTGAAGGTGGCCTCGCGCTTGTCGGTCCCCTGAGGACGTTCCTCCACCTTGTAGCCTGGATCGCCGTTGCCCCAGCCAAGAATCTCTCCATGACCACGTACTGCCACATGGATCGGGTCGCAGGCATCGGGTACGTAGCGGCCTTTCTTGTCTTGGAGTGTGATGTCGATGACCACGATGTCTTCTCCGTCTTGCTTCAAGGTCTTCTTACTGGTGGCTATGCTCAGTTTCTCCGCTGGTCCTGTGGTCTCTACGCGTTCCGTCATCACTTGCTTGCCGTTCTTATAGCCCTTGGCAACGAGTCGTCCTGGACGATAGGTGGTCTTCCACACGAGGTGACCATCCTTCTCGATCTTCTGACGCCCCAGCGACTTCCCGTCCTGTAGCAGTTCCACTTCGTCCATGTTCGTATAGGCCCAGACTTCCACCTCCTGACCTTCACAGCCCTTCAGGTTCCAGTGGGGAAAGATGTGGAGCACGGGTTTGTCTGTCCAGGCGGCTTTCAGGTAATAGGCCTCATCCTTGGGGAAGCAGCAGTAGTCGAGGATGCCGAACTCGCTGCCCGTAGCGGGCCATACCATCGGATTAGGCTCTCCACGATAGTCGATACCCGTCCACCAGAATACTCCTCCTGCCCAGATGTTGTCGCGATAGAACTTCCAACCGCGCTCGATGACATTCTTCTCCCCATTAGAGCGCTCTTCACCCTCCATGTTGATACTCTTCATCCAACCCTTTATGGAGTCGGTCTGATATACATTCCGCGTGCCACAGCCACTGGTCTCTTCCGTACCTACGACCACCCAGTCGGGATAAGCCCTGTGCCTGTTATCGACATCGTTTTGTACGATATAGTTATATCCATGGATATCCACCTGTTTCACGATGCCGAAACCTCCGCTACAACCATAGGTGTAGAGACGTGAATTGTCGATGGTACGGGCATAGTCGATCATGGTTCTTGCAATCTTCTCACCCTTGTCGTTACCTTCTATCCACCATTCCTCATTGCCGATGCTCCAGAGGGCTACCGAGGGGTGGTTGCGATGATCAACGATCATCCGTTTCAGTAAGTCGAGGTGCTCGTGGTTAGTACCCATAAGGCGGTTCTCGTCGATGCAGAGGATACCCAACGAGTCGCACACGTCGAGGGCTATGTCGGAAGCGGGATTGTGAGACCAACGGATGGCGTTGACACCTATCTCGCGCAACTTGTTAATACGATAAATCCATAGTTCTTTGGTAACGGCCGTTCCCACACCTGCATGGTCAAGATGCAGATCGACACCCTTGAAGAGGAAAGGTTGTCCGTTTAAGCGTACTCCTTCTTTGGCGTCAAAAGTCAGTGTACGCAGACCCACCTTGGTATAAACATCATCCTCGCCGCCAATGGTGGTTGTTTTGAGCGTGTAGAGATAGGGGGCGTCTGTACTCCACAGGTGGGGATTGCTGAGGGTAAGCGTCTCCTTTCCCTCTGCCACTATCTTGCCTTCATGGTCGAGTAATGTGTTCTTATAGTCGCAGGTAGCCTCCACTTTTACGTTCAGTCGGCCATCTTTCCAGACATAGAACACATTATTAATATAATGTTGGGCATCCTTCTTAATCAAATATGTGTCGCGATAGATACCGCCACCTTCATAGTACCATCCCTCCTCGGTCGTGGCATCGCAACGCACAGCAATCACGTTGTCACCACCATAGTTCAGGTACTCCGATACGTTGTATTCCTGTGAGGCATAGCCACTGGGCTCTGTTCCCAGGTAGAAACCGTTGCAGAAAACCTGAGCATTGCGGAAGATTCCATCGAAGCGAATACTGATGGCCTTGCCTTCATCCTTCTTGTCAATGGAGAAGTGCTTGCGATACCAGCCAATGGAGTTCTGCGGATATTTCCAACCCACCTGCTTGTAGCCATGTGAGTGACTGGCCTTACCGTCATAAGGCAGATCTACCACCCAGTCGTGCGGCACAACCACGTGTGTCCATGAAGCGTCGTCGAACTCGATGGATGCCGGTCCTTTATTCTGACCTACAGCCTTGGCCCGATAAGTAAAATACTCGGTGCCGTGGGTAAAGTCGGCCTGCATTGAAGCTGCGTCGCCAAGGTGGAATGACCAGTCTTTGTTTAATGAAGTAACTTCACGTTGAGCGCTGACCATGAGTGCCAGCGTGGTTAAGATAAGGGTAGTGGTTAATCTTTTCATATTAGTACGTTTTAGTACGTTTTGTAGTTTCAGGGTACAAAGATAATAAAAAGGCGGAAATAACGCAAGAAATGTTTGGTAATTTTAAATAAATCTCGTATTTTTGCAGCAAACTTAAAACATAAATGCCATGCAAGTAATCAATTTCTCAGAACAGAACAGCATTATCAATCAGTTCATGTATGAGCTGCGCGACAAGAATTACCAGAAGAATCGTCTGCTTTTTCGTCACAATGTAGAACGCATTGGTGAGTTGATGGCTTACGAAGTGTCTAAGACACTGGAGTACAAGCTCAAGACAGTAACTACTCCCCTTGGCACACTTGATATCCCCCTACCGAAAGATGACATCGTACTGGGTACTGTGCTGCGTGCCGGATTGCCACTCCATCAAGGTTTCCTGAATGTCTTTGATCGTGCAGACAATGCTTATGTTTCAGCCTTCCGGATGTATATCAACCGCGAGCATACCGAGGTGGGTATTCAGGCGGATTATATTGCTGCGCCGAGTGTGAAGGGTAAGACGCTGATTATCGCTGACCCGATGTTGGCCACTGGTGGCTCCATGGCTGCGGCTATCGAGGCTTTACTGATGTCGGGTAAGCCTAAGAAAATACATGTTTGCTGTGTTATTGCTGCGCCAGAGGGCATTGAGGTTGTGAAGGAAACCCTTCCAGAGGACTCTACTATTTGGTGTGCTTCTATTGACCAGGGTATGAACGAACAGAAATATATCGTGCCAGGTTTTGGTGACTGTGGCGATCTCTGCTTCGGTGAGAAAATGCAGAGCTTCCGTAAGATAGCGGATAAGAGATAAGCCTATAAAAAAGAAGCCCGTCATTGCGACGGGCTTCATTATTTAGATTAGGTGGAGCGTGCCCATCAGATAGACAAGGCCGAAACCAAGTATCATCGAGATGATACCCATGATGATACCGATCTTCGACATGTCGCTCTGTTTTACATAGCCTGTGGCAAAGGCCAATGCATTCGGTGGGGTAGAGATGGGCAGGATCATGGCTGACGATGCGGCGATGGCCACACCAATCAGGACAGTACCTGTACCACCGATAGGAGCAAGCTTGTCGCCCATGGCTCCGCAGACGATAGCCAGAATAGGCATCAGCAGGGCAGCTGTAGCGGAGTTGGAGATGAAGTTTGAGAGCAGGTAGCAGATGCCACCGCCGAGAATCAAGATGAGCAGTGGTGAGAACTCACCGAAGGGGATGCTCTCTACAGCATTGGCTGCAAGACCCGAGGCGTTCAGACCGTAACCAAGGGCGAAGCCACCAGCCACCATCCAGATGACACTCCAGTTGATCTGCTCCAGGTCGCGCTTGTTGATGACACCTGTCAGAGCGAAGATACAGAAAGGAATCAAGGCCACCGTATTGGCGTTGATACCCGTAAAACGGTCAGACAGCCAGAGTAGGATGGTAACGATGAATGTTACGACAACCACCCACGACTGGATGCTCTTCTCCATACCACCATCGATCTTCAGTTCTACTGTCTTCTGCGTGAAGGGGAAGAACTTCAGAAGTAAACGCCAGCTTATAAACAGCAGCACAACGACGAGTGGGAACATAAACATCATCCACTGTCCGAAGCCAAGGCCAAGATTCAGGCCCTCAGGATCGTTCAGGTATTTCAGGGCGATATTGTTTGGAGGCGTTCCAATAGGCGTTCCCATACCACCAAGGTTGGCAGCTACCGGGATAGACATTGCCAAGGCTATACGCCCCTTACCCTCTGGGGGCAACTGACGGAATACCGGGGTTAGGAATGTCAGCATCATAGCTGCGGTAGCTGTATTAGATACAAACATGGAGAACAGGCCTGTAACCAACAGGAAACCAAGCAGCACCATCTCACTCCTCGTACCGAAAGGCTTCAGCAGCACTTTAGCCAATTGGGCATCAAGCCCAGTCTTCGTAGCCGCAATAGCAAGCACGAAACCGCCAATGAACAGCATGATGACAGGGTCGGCAAACGAAGCCATTACGCCTTTGTAGGAGAGGACTTTTCCCACCTCCTCCTCGTTGACCATCGGTAGGATACCGCTATCCGTACAGAACAGGAGCATCAGCACAATGATGGCTACCGAAGTAGCCCAGGATGATACAATCTCGAGGATCCACATCAGTGTGGCAAACGCGAAGATGGCGATGATTCGCTGCTGGATAGTGGTCAGGTTCTGAATGCCGTACCACTCTGTAGGCATATTCCAGAGCACGAGGGTAACTAAGGCCACGAGGGCAATTTTGATAAGACGCTTGGTGCTGTCTTCTGGGTGATACTTTCGCTGGTGACGCATCTTGTGGTAGGTCTCTACCAGATGAAAGCCTTCATAAATATGAAACATATCTCTTGATTTAAATTAGGTTTCCGAAAACGCCTGCAAAAATACAAACTATTTTCTAAACTCTAACTGCTTAATTCTTAATTAATTTGAATAATGAGTGTATAATTACACAAAATCATCCCCATGGCATGGTGCCGTGAGGATGATTGATATGTGGAGTTTGCAAAACTCGTTAATAATGGAGGGGTTATTTCACTTCCCAAATGTCGTTGGTCTCAAGCAGCTCAGTAAAGTTGTGATATTTCTTCTGAGAGCTGACCTCTGCAAGTTGAGCATGAACAGCATCGTTGTAGGTGGGTGCCTCCACGTCGCGAATGACACCAAGGGCGATGGGGAATCCGTCTTCAGGGGTCATCATAGCGAGCTTCAGCTGCAAGGTGTTGTCCTCGCAGTGGGCATCGTGAACGAGTACGTCATCGATGGTGTAACCGTCTTTGCCAATTTCGACAACCTTCAGACCGAAGCCCTGCTGTACGAGTCCGAACTCATTGTTCTCGCCGAATACCAGTTTCTCGCCGTGCTTGACGTAGATGGCGTTCTTCTTACGACCCTCGTTGTTGTAAACCACGTCGTGACAGTGGTCGTTGAAGATCACGCAGTTCTGCAGAACTTCTGTGACACTGGCCCCCTTGTGCTCGTAGGCAGCCTTCAGAACCTCTACAGTCCCCTTGGCATCGGTGGCCACACAGCGTGCGAAGAAATGACCGCGTGCACCGAAACAGAGCTCGGCAGGACGGAAGGGGTCCTCTACGGTGCCGTAAGGACTTGACTTAGACACGAAGCCACGAGGTGAGGTAGGAGAGTACTGACCCTTGGTCAATCCGTAAATGCGGTTGTTGAGCAGAATCATATTGAGGTCGATATTACGACGGTTGGCATGGATAAAGTGGTTACCGCCGATAGCCAGACCATCGCCATCACCTGATACCTGCCATACGGTAAGGTCAGGGTTGGCAACCTTTGCACCTGTAGCGATGGCAGCAGCACGACCATGGATGGTGTTCATACCATAGGTAGCCATGTAGTGAGGCAGACGGCTTGAACAGCCGATACCGCTGATGACTGCTACGTTCTCAGGAGCTACGCCGATTTCGGCCATAGCTTTATGGAGTGAAGCCAGGAAGAAGTGGTCGCCGCAACCAGGGCACCAACGAGGCTGGCCTTTCTTGAAATCTTGTGCTGTATATTCCA
>CAMKUA010000060.1:0-11533 GCA_946415825.1 uncultured Prevotella sp.
TACCAAAGTTTGAAACGTACGTACCAAAGTTTGAAACGAAAAAATCTATTCGCAGAAAAAACAATGACGAGGGGTGTTTCAGACAATGGGAAGCGATATCCCGCTAATCTTCTGATACACCTCGAGCGCATAGACGTCCGTCATCCCACTGATATAGTCGATGACGGCCATGAGGCGCGTCTCCAAGTCGGGTGAGTCGATGTCGTACTGGCTCGACACCCTGCGGATGAGGTGCTTGGAGTAGAAACGCTCGGGATGGACAGCAGCTCCGATAAACTTCTCGAGCAACGTCTGCATGATCTGGTAACCAGAGAGTTCCACGTCGAGAACGGGCTTGCTCTTGTAGATCTTCGAAAAAGAGAGTTCGCTACACCTCTTATAGGCATCTTGCTGTAAGGGACTGATGTGGTCGACAAGACTTCCCTCGAAGGTGCCGTTCAGGATCTCGTCCTCGTGCTCTACGAACACTCTTACACACTCGTTCTCAAGTTTTCCGATGGCACAGGCACGCAGATAGACCACCTTCTCGTTATTGTCGGTAACCCCTTCTTCAACGATGCGCTGAAGGATATGCTGTTGGTTGTCCTTGTCAAAGAATCCAAGCAGGTGATCCATCGTTTCTTCGTATGAAATAATTTTAAGCTTATGGGCATCTTCCATATCCATGATCTCATAGCAGATGTCATCAGCGGCTTCAACCAGATAGACCAGCGGATGACGGGCATAGCGCAAAGGCTCACCTATCTCTGATTTGCAGATAATGCCGAGTTCGTCGGCGATATGGCGGTAGTTGTCCTTCTCAGTCTCAAAGAAACCGAACTTCCCTTTCTTCCCTGCTGCGGAAGAGGAGAATGGGTATTTGACGATGCTGGCGAGTGTGGAATAAGTCATGACAAAACCACCAAGTCGGCGACCTTTGAACTGATGGGTGAGCAAACGGAAGGCGTTGGCATTGCCCTCGAAGTGGATGAGGTCGCTCCAGAACTGAGGACTGACCTCGCGTTGCAACTCGTTGCCGTTGCCCTCAGTGAAGAATGCCTGGATGGCCTTCTCACCACTATGTCCGAAAGGCGGATTGCCCAAGTCGTGAGCCAGACAAGCCGTAGCTACAATCTGTCCGATCTCCTGGAAGAGGGTATCCCTGAGTTCCGGGTGCTTCTGCATGAGTTTCTGGGCTACATCATTGCCTAGCGACATGCCAACACTCGCCACCTCGAGAGAGTGGGTCAGACGGTTGTGTACGAAGATGCTTCCCGGGAGGGGAAACACCTGAGTCTTGTTCTGTAAACGACGGAACGGGGCAGAGAAAATCAGACGGTCATAATCGCGTTTGAACTCTGTCCTGTCATCGTGACGTTCAGGATGTCGATGCTCCTGTCCGAGTCGCTTATTCGATATAAGTTGCTGCCAATTCATCATAACTAAGGTGCAAAAGTAATGAATTTAACCTAAAAAACTACTTTTTTTCAAGAAAAATGTGGCTGTTTGAAGAGAATTCATTAATTTTGCACATTGTAAAATAGGATTTCGTACAAATGTTGGAAATAAAAGTAGTCAACAAAGGCCATCAGCCATTACCTCAATATGCCACAGAACAGAGTGCGGGCATGGACCTTCGTGCCAATCTAGATGCCCCCGTCGAGCTGAAGCCGATGGAGCGCAGGCTCATTCCTACGGGTCTGCATATCTCGTTGCCCAAAGGTTACGAGGCGCAGGTGAGGCCTCGCAGTGGTCTGGCCCTAAAGAAAGGTATCACAGTTCTTAATACGCCAGGTACCATCGATGCAGATTATCGTGGTGAGATCGGTGTGGTGCTGATAAACCTTTCGCAGGAGGCGTTTGTCGTTGAGGATGGCGAGCGCATCGCCCAGATGGTGATTGCTCGTCATGAGCAGGGTGCCTTTATCCCTGTTGAAGTGCTCGACGAGACGGAACGAGGCGAGGGTGGCTATGGACATACGGGAGTAAAATAATAAATTCAGGTTCAGAGATGGGTAAGGTGAGATGCTTGATGCTGCTGATGGTACTGGCTTGGCTTGGACAGGTCGGGGCTCAGGACTCACGTACCTACGACCAGTTCTTCATGGAGGCAATGGTTCAGCGTCAGAAGGGCAACAACGATGCTGCTTTCGACCTGTTGCGACATTGTCAGGCCCTGAACCCTGAGGCTCCAGAGGTGTATTATTTCCTGGCTCAGTACTATTCGGCCATGCGAAATACCGACAAGGCAACGGAGTGCGTCAAGCGTGCAGCTGCCCTGAATCCTGACAACGAGACCTACATGGAGACACTGGCCCAGGCCTATATCCAGCAACAAGACTATGCCAGTGCCATCCCGGTGGTTGAGGGTATCTATGAACGGAACAAGGAGCGTGAGGATCTGCTCGAGATGCTCTTCCAACTCTACCAGCAAGTAGATGACTATAGCAATGCCATCAATGTCTTGGAGAGGATGGAGCAGATCGACGGTAAGAGCGAGCGCCTCTCTGTGGCCAAGAGCGAGATACTGACCAGGATGGGCAACCGGAAAGCTGCTGTTGCTGAGATGGAGTCGCTTGCCAGGCAGTTTCCCAACGACCTGAACTATATGGTCATGTATGGTGAGGCCCTGATGATGAACGATCAGACCAAGAAAGCCCTCTCTGTCTATGACAAGGTGTTGGAACAGGAACCAGATAATAATCGGGTGCTGATGTCATTGCGCACCTACCATCTGGCAGAAGGCAACAAGGCTGTTGCCGACTCTCTGGCAGAGCGCGTCCTGCTGAGCAGTCATGCCACTTCCGAGGAGAAGGTTCATCTGCTGAGGCAGGAGGTGTCAGCCAGTGAGAATATGGGTGGCGACAGCACGCGTGTACTGACGCTCTTCAAGAAGATGCTGGCACAACCGCAATCCAGTCCGGATATGGCCCTGCTCTGTGCTTCGTACATGAACTCAAAGCAGATGCCCAAGGACAGTGTAGCCCGAGTGTTGAACCAGGCATTAACCATTGCTCCCGACTATGCATCAGCCCGTTTGCAGTTGGTGGGCTATGCCTGGGAGGATGAGGATATGGATAAGGTCATCGCGCTCTGTCAGGAGGCCCGTCAGTATAATCCTGACGAGATGGCCTTTTACTACTATCAGGGCATCGCCTATTACAAGCGCGACAGTCTGGACCAGGCACTCTCTGCTTTCCAGAATGGTATAGGGGTGATTAACGACAACAGCAACCCGGAAATCGTCTCCGACTTCTATGCGGTGATGGGCGACATTCTACATCAGAAGGGGCTTGCTGAGGAGGCTTTTGCAGCCTACGACTCCTGTCTGCAGTGGAAGGATGACAATATCGGATGCCTGAACAACTATGCCTACTACCTCAGTGAGCGAGGCGAGCAACTGGAAAAGGCAGAGGAGATGAGCTACAGGACCGTTAAGGCAGAGCCCAAGAACGCCACCTATTTAGATACCTATGCCTGGATACTCTTCATGCAGGAACGATATGCTGAGGCGAAGATTTATATTGACCAGGCTCTTCAGAATATGGAGGACTCTGTGGGCAATGAGGTGATTGTAGAACATGCGGGCGATATCTATGCCCAGAATAAAGATATGGATCGTGCGTTGGCCCTCTGGCTGGATGCTCAGCAGAAGAAACCTGAGGACCAGCTACTTATCAGAAAAATTAAACTTAAAAAATATTTGAAAGAATGAAATTGCTTAGTATTGTTAAAGTGTCCGTATTGGCACTGCCGTTAGTGCTGGCATCCTGTGGTTCTCACAAGAAAGTGGTTCAGGAACCTGTTAAGATGACTCCAGAGGTGAGAGACAAGGTACAATTCCTTGAGAGTGTGAAAGAACAAGCGCAGACAGGAAAGTTCCTGACCTCAAAGGTTAAGTTCTCCGTAGAGGTAGGTCCTCAGAAACTCACGCTGACTGGTAACCTGAAAATGAAGCGTGACGACGTAATCCGCCTGCAGCTGATGGCCTTTGGCTTCGTAGAGGCTGGACGCATTGAGATGACAAAGGATTATGTGCTGATTATGGACCGTATCAACAAGCAATACCTGAAGGCACCTTGGATGTCGGTTGATTTCCTGCGGAATAGCGGACTGAATTTCAATACCATCCAGGCTCTCTTCTGGAATGAGTTGTTCAGGCCCAATCAGACGTCAGTCGAGAAGCAGACTACTGATTCTTTGGCAACTTACAACATGATACAGAATGGTGACGATATGATCGTCAGCCTTGAAAATGGTAAGATGGATTACAGCTGGCTCATAAGCAGGGAATCTGCTGTGATCAGAATGGCAAACATCCTTTATAAGGACCGCTTCAATGGTAATACTCAGCTGAACTGGGACTATGACCAGTATGAGAAACTTAATAAGAAGCCTTTCCCCAAAAAGCATGCTATCACACTGACAACACCTGAGAAGGAGGTGAAGTTGGGTATGACCTTGAATTATATCGGTGCAGATACAGAATGGGAACCTCGGACGGAGATATCCAACAAATACCGTGAGGTGACTGTTGACGAGATCCTGCGTCGTTTCATGGCGTTGTAATCATAGATGAAGAGACTTCTTGTCCTTTATTTCTTAGCGTGTTTGGTGGCAGTCGTACCTGCTCAGCAGACCAGAAGGGGTGCTGCGCAGAAGAGAACGACTACCACCAAACAGCGTACTGTTGCCAGACAACCGGCAAAGAAGACCACTAAGAGATCAACGGGCAAGAAGACAACCAGAAAATCGACACCCAAACAGCCTGCCGTAACCGTAAAGAGTCTGAAGAACGAACAGCAGCAGGTACGTAGGCAGATCAAGGAACAGGAGCGCAAGTTGAGGGCTAATGAGGCTGACGTCAAGAAGCGTCTCCAGAACCTGTTGGTCATCAATAACGAGATTGCTGACAAACTGAAGACGATCGACACCATTCGTCATGATATCATTCGTCTGGATACGAATATCCACGTTTTGCAGGAACAGCTTGTGGTATTAGGGAATGAACTCGACGAAAGGAAGCAGCGTTTCCTGAAGTCTATGCGCTATATGCATCGGAACCGGAATATCCAGAGTCGTATTATGTTCGTCTTCAGTGCCAAGAACCTCTCCCAGATGTATCGTCGCCTGCGCTTTGTGAAGGAATATGCTGCCTATCAGCAGGCACAGGGTGAGGCAGTGAAATCGATGCAGAACCAGGTGGCAGAGGCTTATAAGGAACTCAAGGATACTAAGCAGAAGAAAAACGCACTGTTGAAACGTGACGAGGCGGTAAAGAAATCACTGGAAAACAAGCAGACCGAGCAGCAACAGGTGGTTAACTCGCTGAAGAAACAGCAGAAGACTATCCAGAGCATCATCGACAAACAGAAGAAACGCGATGCAGAACTGAACGACCAGATTGATAAGATGGTAGCCGAGGAGATTGCTCGTGCCAAGGCTCGTGCAGAGGCAGAGGCCAAGCGGAAGGCTGCTGAAGAGGCACGCAAGAAACGGGAAGAGGAACTGGCCAGGAAAAAGGCTGCTGCTGAGGCCGCTGCCCGTGAGAATGCCAGAAGAATAGCTGAAGCCAAGGCCAAGGAGGAGAAGGCCAAGGAAGAGGCCAGGGCTGCTGCCCGTAAGAGTGCAGCGGAGAAAGCGGCTGCAGAAAAGAAGGCCCGTGAGGCAGAAAATGCTCGTAAGGCAGCAGAACGTAAGGCTGCAGAAGAGCGCAAAGCCCGTGAACGTGAAGTGGCTGAGGCTAGGAAATCTGCCGAGACTAAGAAAACGACAAGTACAGAATACACGGTATCAGCAGAGGATCGTCGCTTGAGTGGTAACTTTGAGAGTAATAAAGGACGTCTGCCTATGCCTATTACCGGTGCCTATAAGATTGTGAACCGTTTCGGTACGAATAACGTCACCGATGTGAAAGGTCACGTAACTCTCAACAAGAAGGGAATCGACATCAAGGGACAACCTGGCGCTCAGGTGAGAGCCATCTTTGATGGTGAAGTTACTGCTGTGTTTAATTACTATGGTACGACGGTTGTCATCATTCGTCATGGTAGCTATCTGTCAGTCTATTGTGAACTGGCATCCGTCAATGTCAGTCGAGGACAGAAAGTCAGTGCACGACAGACCATAGGTAAGGTAGGCTCCGATGGCCTGATGCAGTTCCAGTTGCGTAATGGGAATACGAAACTAAACCCGGAACTGTGGCTAAGCAGATAGGTTATAGACAAAGTCCGTCTAACAGATAGACATAGGTCTCTATAGCCTTTTCTATTTCAGAAATCTTAATGAATTCGTCGGCAGAGTGAGAACGGCTGGACTCACCAGGTCCCAACTTGAAGGATGGGAATGGCATCAGTGCCTGGTCACTCAATGTCGGGGAGCCAAAGGGTTGCATACCTCGCTCCATACATCTCTTAATGATGGGATGGTCTGCAGGGATGCATGAAGAGCGCAGACGGAACGAACGGGGGCGCAACTCACACTTTTTCATCTTTTTCTTCAGGAAATTGAAAAGAAACTCGTTCTGGTAGAACTCATTCGTGCGTACATCTATCATAAAGTGGAGTGTATCAGGAATGACGTTGTGCTGTGTGCCGCTCTCAATAACAGTGACAGTCATCTTCGTGGGACCTAACAACTCACTTTCTTTACGGAATTTGTAGTCGCGCAGCCATACCAGGTCGTCGAGGGCCTCGTAGATTGCATTGACACCCTCGTTCCTGGCTGCATGTCCCGACTTGCCATAAGCATAGCCGTCGATTACCATCAAACCTTTCTCAGCGATGGCAGGCTGAAGGTTGGTAGGCTCACCAACGATAGCAACATTTACCTGAGGCAGCAGCGGTAACACACTACTGAAACCATTTTCGCCAGAGATCTCTTCTTCTGCTGAGGCTACCCATAGGATATTGAAATTGCGTGGGCGTTGCAACATGATGCGATAGGCCTGCAAAGTGGCAACCAGACCACCCCCGCAGTCGTTGGAACCAAGGCCGTAGAGGCAATCTCCCTCTTGGATAGGCGTAAAGGGATCGCGTGTCCAAGATGATACGGGTCTGACGGTATCGATATGTGCATTCAGCATAACGGTAGGACGGTTGTTGTCCCAATCAGGGCAGCCTATCCACAGGTTGTTCCCCTCACGTCCGTGAGGAAGGCACCAGTGATCCAGGTATTCTGACAACTTGTCGGCAGCGCGTGTCTCTTCTTTGCTCACCGATGGAATGGCGATGAGGTCTTTCAGCAGTTCCACTGCATCGTAGGTGTATGCTCTAGTTTCCATAATAGTAATATGTATAGGTTTTATTGGTTATTCAGAATGTTTCCTGCGAGAGATGATGACAGAGAGTCCCATCGACAATACGAGTACGCCAAAGATGATGGCAAGCGAGAGTGTGGTGGGTACTTCTATCTTCTGCATGTTAAAGTTTACGCCAATGACTTCCCCAAACTTGTTGACGTACTCATCCATTGTCAACAGCATCTTGATACCTACAAAACTGAGAATAATACCCAGTCCGTATTTCAGGTAAGTGAAGTATTTGGCGACAGCAGCCAGGGCGAAATAGAGGGCTCTCAGTCCGAGAATGGCAAAGATATTGGAGGTCAGCACGATAAACGGATCGCGGCTGACAGAGAATACTGCGGGAATGGAATCGACTGCAAAGGCCACATCAGTAGTTTCAATCACTAATAGGGCGATGAAGAGGGGTGTTGCAAGGTGTTTGCCTTGATCCACGATGAAGAACTTGTCCTCATGCATCTGGTCGGTTACTGGAAAGAACTTCTTGAATAGCTTGACGAAGATATTCTTCGATGGATCAACTTGTTCGTCATCCTGATGGCCAAACATCTTGATACCAGTATAGATCAGGAAAATCCCAAAGAGTCCTAGGATCCATTCGAAGCGCGTAATCATCGCTGTTCCAGCGAAGATGAAGATGCTTCTTAACACAAGTGCTCCGAAGATACCCCAAAAGAGCACCTCATGCTGATACTTACGCTGGATGCCAAAGAAGGAGAAAAGCATGAGAAAAACAAACAGATTATCCATCGACAGCGATTTCTCAATGAGATAACCTGCCAGGAATTCCATCGCTTTCTCGTGGGAATCATCAGGGTAGAACAACTCGATGCCAGCGCAGAATACCAGTGAAACGGCTACCCAGACGACTGTCATCTTCAAGGCTTCAGCAACACTAACCTCATGCTGCCCCTTCTTGCCAAAAGACTTCAGGTCGATGAGCAACATGATGAATACCAGTACATAAAATAATACCCACGCCCACCAAGGCATAATGACCATTTCCATATTTTTCCTTTTTCGACTGCAAAGGTACAATTATTTCCTGAAAAACTTTGGTAATATGATAGAAAAAACGTAACTTTGCATCATTAAATCTGAATGGTATGAGAAACGATATACTTGAAGATGCCCCGCTCGTGAAGATTGCCGTCTGCCTGATGGTGGGAATTGTGGCGGGTGATAGTTGTGGCGTAACAGTGCCGTTCTTGCCTTTGTTGCTGGGAATGATTATGGTAACATTACTGCTGTGGAAACATGAACATCTGCAGTCTGTGGCGATTGCCGGGTGCTTCGTGGTGCTTGGGGCCCTGTTGGTACAGCGCAAGAATGCGTCGATGCAGGTGGCGTGGCCTGAAGGTGAAGTCGTTTATGAGGCTGTCGTGCTGAGTGAGCCTGTGATGAAACCCAAGACGGTGGCTGTAGATATGATGCTGACGGGAAACGGTCAGAAGCTGAAATGCTATTTATATAAAGATGAACGGAGCAAAAATGTAAAGATTGGGGATGGACTAAAGATACAATCGCGCATCAGGCCCAATCAGGAGTGGCGTCATGGCACCTTCAGCTATCGGCGTTATCTGGAGGTTCATGGGTTTACGGGTACCACTTTTGTTTCGAGTTGGAAGTGGCAGAAGGCACAGATATCATTGGCAAGGCTGCCACGACTGGAGCGAACCAAACTTCGTTTCCTCCAACTGCGGAGCCATCTGCTTCAACGCTTCATGTCACAAGGGGGTGTAGATGAACAGTATGCCGTTGTGGCAGCGATGGTTTTAGGCGACAAGTCGGCTTTGACTACAGAACTGAAGGACATTTATGCCATTACGGGGGCTTCTCATGTTCTGGCTTTGAGTGGTCTCCACCTTGGCATTATCTACGTCTTGTTATCTATGTTGGTAGTTGGCAGGCGCTGGCAGGCCCTATCCCAGATACTGATGGTCCTGACTATCTGGGCGTATGTGTTTTTGGTAGGTATGTCAACGAGTGTTGTCCGCGCAGCCGTCATGCTGAGTGTCTATGCGCTATTGTCTGTTGGTCACCGTGATAGAATGTCGCTGAATACGTTGGCTTTCACATTGTTGCTGATATTGCTGGTAACCCCCCCTTCTCTGTTCGACGTGGGATTCCAGTTGTCGTTTATCTCAGTAGCCTCCATCTTGCTGCTGGTTCCGTTGGCGGAAAAGACATTCTCTCAGGCGTATCTGATGGATCATAGGCTCGTGAAATGGCTTTGGGGAATGGTGACGGTATCCTGTGCGGCACAGATCGGAGTGGCTCCATTGACAGCCTACTACTTTGGACACATATCCACCTATTTCCTTCTGACGAACTTCATTGTGGTTCCTGCAGCCACACTGATACTGTGGTTCTCGCCAGTGGTACTGCTGTTTCCTTCCCTCGCGTACCTATTATTATACTTGGCGTCCTGGCTCAATGATATTCTGAGCTATATAAGCAAACTGCCTGGAGCTAGTGTCGTCATACATCCGACACTTCTCCAGACAGTCATGGTTTACGTAATTATTGTAGCGTTATATCTGTTGTTTACATATACCCCAGCCAGCGCAGTATATCGTTCAGGTTGGCGACAACCATCAGCAAGATCAAGATACCGAAGCCAACATATTCGGCCCGGATCATGAAGGTTTCTGAGGGCTTGCGGCGAGTGATCATCTCATAGACCAGGAACAGCACGTGACCGCCATCAAGGGCAGGGATAGGCAGAATGTTCATGAAGGCAAGGATGATGGAGAGGAATGCCGTCATCTTCCAGAACATATACCAGTCCCACATCGGGGGGAACAGACTGCCAATGGCTCCAAAGCCTCCCAGCGATTTGGCGCCGTCGGCAGTGAACACATATTTCATGTCGCCCACATAGCCAGCCAGTACGTTCCAACCATACTTGATACCAGCAGGGATGCTCTCGAAGAAACCATACTCACGGGTGTAGGGCTCGTAAATACCGGCAAGACTCTTTACGTAGAATCCGAGTTTGAGTTCCGGCGTAAGGGTTACGCTCACGGTATCCTTTACTTCACCACGCTCATAGACGATAGTTGCTGTGCGTATCTTCAGACTGTCACTTGGTGTCTTGGCGGCAGTCATCATATCTTCCAGAATGCCGAGCTGATCTGTGAACTCATTATAACTGTCAACGGCCTTGTCGTTGATGCCTACGATGCGGTCGCCTTTCTGCAAACCGATACTTGCAGCCGGTGTGTCGGCCATGACACTGTCAACCTCTGCAGGGATAAGTGGACGTACGAAAGAGGGTTCGGCTTTCAGCATACCCAGCAGGTTCAGATCGCCGGGCAGTTTCAGACTCATCTTCTTGCCATCGCGGATCAGGTCAACGCGGGTGGCCTCGCTCAGGTCACGGTACAGGTCGGCTGAGAACTCCTTGAATTCACCCTTGTCGGTACCGATAAGGATATCACCATCCTTGAAACCATACTGCTTGGCTTCGGTGTTGAACTTCATACCATAGGTCATGTCCTTCACGGGGATATAGGTGTCGCCCCAGTAGAACAGGATCATGGAATAGATAAACAGAGCCAGCAGGAAGTTAACCAGCACACCGCCAATCATAATCAACAGTCGTTGCCAGGCCGGTTTCGCACGGAACTCCCAGGGCTGTTCGGGCTGCTTCATCTGCTCTGTGTCGAAACTCTCGTCGATCATACCGGCAATCTTACAATAACCGCCTAAAGGCAGCCAACCTACACCGTATTGTGTGTCGCTGTTCTTGGGCTTGAACTTAAAGAGACTGCCGTCCCATTTCCAGATACCAGGGTCGAAGAAGAGATAGAACTTTTCGACCCTGACGCCAAAGAGTTTGGCGAAGAAGAAGTGGCCACCTTCGTGAAGCAATACCAGCAGTCCGATGGCCAGCATGAACTGCAGGAGTCTTATCAAAAATATATCCATAATCTTTTTATCTTATTCTGTTTATTTGTTCATAAGTTCTGTGGCAATACGACGGGCCTCGGCATCCGTGGCGATGTAGGTGTCGTAATTGGGGTTCTTGTCGAAGGTGGCGCGCTGCATGGTCTCGGCGATGATGTCGCCCATCTCAAGGAATCCGCACTTGTCCTCCAGGAAACCACGGTTTACAATCTCATTGGCTGCGTTCACGATACAGGGCATGTTTCCGCCCTTGTCGATAGCCTCGAAAGCAAGTGCCAGACAACGGAACTTCTTCAGGTCGGGCTCGAAGAACTCCAAATGCTGGGCCTTGAACAGGTC
>CAMKUA010000061.1:0-11191 GCA_946415825.1 uncultured Prevotella sp.
GGTGACTACTTCCTTGACTATGCAGATTTCCCCATCACTGTAAACTTCGGCGATGGTTATACCCTACCCCGCTCTGCCATCAATAGCATCAGCAAGACCAAGATTGTGTTCACCATGCCTGAGAACGCTCCTGAGGAGAAGATCAGCGTGACTTCAATCTACGGAAAGACCGAGGGTGCCTTTAAGTATCGTGACACACGCGGCATGCTGTTCGATTTCGATACACCTTGCAAGACAGGCGTCGTATTGGGCAACCACGGTTGGCACAGCCGCGATATTGTTACCGACGAGACCTCACTGAAGGGCAACTACATGATTCTCGGTGGTGCTGCAATGGGTGATGACGGTGGATGGAACGATGGCAACTTCTCGTTCGAATACTGGGCTGGTAACTGGGCTGATCCAGAGAACTATGCAGAGTATCCACGTATCTCCGACTTGGCCGACTTTACTGATTTCGCCAATCTGAATCTGAAGTTCGAGATTAATATCCCTAAAGACAATGCCTGGTCGGCTGCACCCATACAGATATACTTCGGTGCCGTGACTCAGATTTCCAATGGCAATGACAAAGTAAAGGTAAAGGATATCTACGGCAATGTGCTGGCTGGTTGTAACAACACTTTCTTCCGTCAGCAGGGCACACTGCCACGCGCCCTCTACATGCCTTGGAAAGACACCGAGGACCTGCTGTATCATACCGATGGTGAATGGACAACCGTAACTATACCTCTTAGCGACTTTATTTACGACTTCGACGGTAACAAGCTCAGTAGCGGTTTCCTCAGTACAGCTGATTTCGGCAGTTTCAACATGTTTGTCGTCAAAGGTTCCTATAACGACAAGAGCGTGCTGCCCACAGGTGTCGCTTGTAACCCAGTTATCAAGATTGACAACATCCGTGTAGTTCCTAACAAATAATAAAGTATAAAGTCATATGAACAAATTATATAGATTATTCACATTGTCACTGGTAGCCCTCCTCGGGCTATCACTGACAGGGTGCTCAGAAGATAATCTGGATACCAATCCTTATAACAAGTCGGGGGTCAACATCGTGGCATTTGGCCCATCGCCTATCCTACGCACCCATGAGATCCGCATCACCGGTACTAACCTGGAATCTGTTTCGTCAGTAGCCTTCCCCGGTGAGGGTGCCGTCGTAGAGAAAGCTGCCTTCAACAAAGTTGACAACCGCGACATCTACGTGAACGTGCCCGATGCCTCGGTGCCCGGACAGATTAAGCTTCTGGTGGGCAGTGAGGTTGTTGCCACATCTGTGACACCAATCACTTTCGAGGAGCCTATCACCATTACCTCAGTAAGCCCGACAACAGGACTGAATGCCGGCGACGAGGTTACCGTAAAGGGCGACTACGTCTACAACATCTATCAGGCCGTCTTCACCTCTGGTGTTACCGGCGCAGCTGTTGAGGCAGAGGACTTTACCTACGTCTCTCGCAAGGAGGTTCGTTTCCGTGTGCCATTAGCAGCCGAAAGTGGTGTCATCACCTTCAACGACGGTGCTGAGTGGGAATTTGAGTATGAAACACCATTGGAAATTCTGCCTGCCACCTACGGAGGGCTGAACACAACGACACCTGACTTCGGGCAGCAGATCCAGATTACTGGTACAAACCTACATACGGTTGAGACAATAATGTTCCCAGGTGGTGTAACCAGCGAGTTTACGGTATCTGATGATAACAAAACCATCACTACCAATGTGCCTACTGAGACTAAATCAGGTGCTATTACACTTGTACTATACTCTGGAGCCTCAATCACAACAGATGAAATAAAGGTTCCTACTGTCGCAATTTCATCAATCTCAAAGGCCAAAGACATCAAGGTGGGCGACGAGATTACCATCATAGGCGAGAATTTCAACCGCATAAGCAGCATCTCACTGCCTGGCTATGGCATACTGGCCGACGACGAGTACACCATCTCTGGCAACACGCTGACCTTCACCGTACCCGAGGGCATGACCGATGGTAAGATGGTAATCGTACAGAACAACTTTATCTCTATCGAACAGAGTCTGATGATGTACAGCGATGCTCCAGAAACTACTATCTGGGCAAATGGATTCGAATGCATAGGTTGGTCAGGAAATCAGGATCTGGCTTGGGGCGGCTATGATTGGAGCACCGTTCAGGCTGGCACCCAGCTTAAGTTCTACTACAATAAGGTTAATGCCGGTTCATGGGGTTGCATCAGTCTGCGTCATGGCGACAGTTGGGGCGCTCTGCCAGATCCTATTCCAGGACAGTATGACCTGAGTGATGACGAAGGCGTATTGACCGTTACTCTTACACAGGGTGTAATAGACGACCTTATTGCCAATAACGGTCTGGTAATTACTGGTGATAACTTCTATCTGAAGAAGATTACCATTCCTGTTGCAGAAACCACACTCTGGGCTGGCGAGTTTGTATGCTCAGGCTGGGCTGGTAATCAGGATCTGGCATGGGGCGGCTATGACTGGAGTTCTATGGCAAGTGGTAGTACACTCTGTTTCAAGTACAAGAAGATTACTGCCGGTTCTTGGGCCTGCATCAGCCTGCGTCATGGCGACAGCTGGGCCAATCTGCCCGATCCTATTCCAGGACAGTATGACCTCGATAGCGATGAGGGCGTGCTCGAGGTGAAGTTCCCCCAGAACATTATTGATGATCTTGTTGCTAATGGTGGTCTGGTTATCACAGGAGATAACTTTATCCTCACCAAGGTTTCGGCCAAGTAATTCACTCTGATACAGAGAGGGTGTGTACATTTTGTTCACGCCCTCTCTTCCCCATTTCTGAAGGACTTTTTTCAAATACAAGAATTATGAAGAAATCTCTACTACTATTCATCACACTGCTGGGCATGGCAACGGTGCAGGCTGAGGATTATAATTATCTGACGATTGTTTGCATTGATGGTACGAAGACATCTCTTACGGCTGTCGGACTTTCAATCAGCTTTTCAGATACTCAGCTGACGGCCACTAATGCCTATACCGATGAGACCACAACGATAGCACTCACCGACCTTGCATCGATGAAGTTCTCTAATACCGATGAGACCACGGGCATACACACCATACATGCCAACGAAACGAATGATAAAAAAAATGCCATCTATAACCTTCAAGGTGAGCAGTTGCCTGTCAACGCAACACTCCCCAAAGGTATCTATATCATCAAGAAAGGAAACGAAACACAAAAATTTATAGTAAAATGACAAAAACATCCCTACAGAGACTTATTATAGTGCTACTATCAATGCACTTTACACTATATATTGCAGCCCAAACCATCACTGTTATTGATGCAGAAGGCACTGCCAAGCAGATCAATGCTTCAGAGGCTGGTACGATGACTTACTCGCAGACCGATGGTACACTCACCATCGCAGGCCAGGCTTATAAGGTAGATAGCATCGCCGTGGATGAAGAGAACGACAACATCGCCCTCAGTCCTGTGGCAGGCACAACAGATGCGGCTAAGCGGCTATATCGCTACTTCCGCAACAACTACGGCAAACGCATCATCTCGAGCGTGATGGCCGATGTGGCATGGAACCACACCATAGCAGATAACATAAAGAAGAATCTCACTGGTAAGTGGCCGGCCATGAACTGCTACGACTTTATCCACATCCAAGTACCAGATGGTAATGGATGGATTGACTATAGCGATATCACTCCAGTAACCGAGTGGACAGTAAAGGGCGGTATCGTACAGCTGATGTGGCACTTTAACGTACCGAAAAGTGAAACCACCACTGTAGGAAAAGATGGCAGCGGCGTGACATGCTCTCCAAGCGAGACCTCTTTCAAGGCTTCGAACGCATTGATAGACGGCACATGGGAGAATAAATACTTCTACGCCCAGATGGACCGCGTGATAGCTGTGATATTGAAACTACAGGAGGCAGGCATTGCTGCCACCTGGCGACCTTTCCACGAGGCAGCTGGCAATGCCACCGCCAAGCAGCAGGCAAGTTGGACTAAAGCATGGTTCTGGTGGGGACATGAAGGAGCTGACACTTTTAAGAAGCTTTGGGTAGCCATGTTCGACTACTTCAAGCAGAAGGGCGTTAACAACCTCATATGGATTTGGACTACACAGAATTATAATGGCAATGCCGACGGTTATTATCAGGACACCGACTGGTATCCCGGCGATGCCTATTGTGACATGATAGCCCGCGACCTCTATGGTTATTCAGCCGCCCAGAATGCTCAGGAATTCACGGAGATACAGACCACTTATCCAAACAAGATGGTGGTTCTTGGAGAATGCGGTTGGGACGGCAGCGACAAGACGGGAAAACCGCAGGGCGACATCGTAGAGTGCTGGAACGCAGGTGCCAAATGGGGACACTTCATGGTGTGGTACGATGGCAATGCAGGAAACACATCGAATACCATGGTGAGCGACGATTGGTGGAAGTCGGCGTTGAAAAAAGAGAATACCGGCATTGTGGTAAACCGCAGCCTTGTAAAATACTAATAACAGATAAAGGTGATGGTCTGACACTCAGACTATCACCTTTGTCTTCTGATATTTCTCACGGAATTCCGTGGGACTGCATCCTTTGCGCTTGCGGAACAAACGGTTGAAGTTACTGAGGGTGTTGAAGCCAGTTGCCCAGCAAATTTCGCTGACGCTGTCGCTGGTGTCCACCAACAGGCGAGCGGCATGGCCCAAACGAATGTCAACAATATACTCCGAGATATTCTTTGCCGTACGCTGCTTGAAGTATCGGCTGAAGGCTGTAGGCGTCATGCCTACAATGTCGGCCAGTTGCTCTAAGCTCAGATCGTCCTTGTAGTGTTCGTCGATATAGTTCTTCACCTTCAAAATGCGCTTCGACTCACTTACCACCTCGACCTTGGCAAACGACGAAGAAGCCAGTTCGCGGGCATCGTCGAACTTCGATAATTCATAGAGTATAGAGAAGAACTCCTGCACAGCTATGAATCCTTCCTCAATAGAAGAAAGGCGGGCAAGACGGTGGTAAACCAGCATGATTGCCTCAGGAGGAAAGGCCAGTCCACGCTGTGCCCTGATGAGCATATCATAGATAGATTTATATGAGCTGAACCTGAATGACGATGTATCAAGATCGAAATTAAGTCGAAACTGCACCGTCACCTCATGAATGTCCTCACTTTTGCATTCGTACTGCTCCCACACATGCTCCAAATCAGGACTTGTTATAAGCACTAAGTCCAGATTGTCTATCACCTCACTTGAATCGCCAACAACACGCCGAGCCCCTGCAGCATTGGCCACAAAGTTCAGTTCCAATACATCATGTATATGTATGGGGTAATCAAACTCCTTTTTATGGCGGTCAGCCACATACATGAAGTCATTCTCATTCAATGGAGTAATCTCACGTAATACTTTTGAATCCATTTATTTATTTTCTTGCAAAAATACAAAATAATTCCAAAAATTATATGATTTTAGATGGAAATCTTTATAAAAAACTGCATAAGAATAGAAAAATCCGCAAATGCGACTTTTACTGATGACTATGATGTTTCTCGGCGAGGTACATGCCGGTAAGAATGAAGGCGGTGCCGAGGACGAAATAGAGGGTGATCTGTTCGCTTAGTATGGCCCAAGCGAAGATGACTGTGACTACGGGATTGAAATAGACGTAGTTGGTGCAGATGAGGGCTCCGAGCTTCTTGAGAACCCAGTTCCACGCCAAGAAACACGCCATGGAGGCGATGCAGCCGAGGAACAGGAGATTGGCCAACAACTTGGGCTGACTGATGACGATATCGACACCAAGACCGGGATAGACCATGAAATAGGGAATCATTGACACAAGGCCGTAGAAGAACACCTTGCGGGTGATGAAAATGGTGTTATAACGCTTGGTGGCGGGAATCATAAGCAGACTGTAAACGGCCCAACAAAGGCAGGCCATAAAGGCCAAAGCATCGCCAAGGGGCGAGAGATGGAGCACAAATCGGCCATTCATAACAACCACCACAACACCTGCTGCGGCCATAACGGTGCCAAGGGTCTGAACGCGATTGAGGCGCTGCGACTTATAGACGGCACCAATAAGGGCGGAGGCAAAAAGCGGGCACAGGCTTACGATGATGGAGGTGTTGGTAGTGGTGGTGTAGTTCATGGCGCTATTCTCAGTGAGAAAATAGAGCGAACCACCAACAACACCAAGGGCCATCATGAGCAGCTCGTGGCGCCAAGAGGCGGCAAACAAACGGCCACGCTTATAGATGGAATAAACCAAGAGCAGCACGTAGGCGATGGCGAAACGGAGCACAAATATCTGTGCGGCGGTCATGCCGGCCAGCAAAAGGAGTTTGGTAGAAATAAAAGTAGAGCCCCAGATGGATGCCACCAGGAGCGCTACTATATGATAAAAGAAACGATAATTAGTCATCTTGTCTATATTCAGTATTTGGGGTGCAAAGGTACACAAAAATACGCTATAAACAAAAGATTAACCAATGAAAATTTTTACAATTTGAAGAATCCGCCGATGAAGGTGGCCGAGATGCGGGCACCACGCTGGGCCTTGGCGGTAGCCACATCGGTGCGATAGACATAGAGACCATCGGCTGTTGACACGGGCAGATAGACACTGCCGCCCTCAACCAGACATGCAAAGCGACGACCGCCATTGCCATTGTGAACGGGGATGCCTTCGACATCGGTAACGGTCTTATTGACAAGGTCGATGATGCAGCACTTAAGACTCTTATCACCCCAACGATCGGCTGCGGTCTGGGGATTGAGGGTGCTTACCTCGGCAAACACCTTACCATCGCCGATATAGGTGATGTGGGCGGGCTTGAGTCCGCCTGTGGCTGCCTCGAAGTCGAAATAGTAGTCGGCATCGAACTGGGTTGAGCCCTTGCTGATGCGGAGGAATCCGGCATGCTTGGTGCTCTGCGAATAGCCATTTGAGAGGGCTGAGTTCGACATTACATAGATATTGTCGGCCTCATCCTTAACCATGCCGTTGAAGGCGTTCCAAGAGCCGCCGGGGCCCATAAGGTCAGACTTCATAAGGGTTACGAACTGCATAGAGGGGTAGCTATATACAGCCACGAAACAGGTGTCGGTATAGGCTGTTTCGAAGGTGAGACTGTTCATTGGAGTGTAGGTGACGTAGAGGTTGCCACCGCTATACTGCATGCCGGTGATGCTGGGCCAATCGAGGGTACTGATTGGGTCGACAACATTCTGGGTGTTCTTATTGAGAATGGCAGCGCTATAGGCATCGACGGTGTAGAAGGTGAGCTGCTGACCGCTCTGCTTGTTGGCGGGAAGCTCGAGACCTACCATAGTGTTGGCATCAACCTGACAGAGACCGTCGAGCGAGCTATCGAACACAAACTCGCCCTGCTCCTTAAGCAGGCCGTCAGCACCACGAACGACAGATGTGGCGCTGGTTACGCCCATGCCGCCGATACAAAACACTGATGATGCGCCCTGCTGGTAGTCGTGATAGCCCTGCTGCTCGATGCCCTTGCCCACGGCATTGATGGTGCCCGACATGAGGTCGGCAGCA
This sequence comes from uncultured Prevotella sp., assembly GCA_946415825.1. GTDB lineage: Bacteria > Bacteroidota > Bacteroidia > Bacteroidales > Bacteroidaceae > Prevotella. Next base: position 7,558 of record CAMKUA010000061.1, read on the forward strand.
GAGACAACATAGTAGGTGGTATTGCCGTTTGAGGTTACGCCCAGACTGAGCACATAAGGGGCATTGGGCTGCTCCTGCTCGGCCGAGAGATTATCATCGCACGATGTGAGCGAAAGGGCTGCCATGAGCAGCATGCTGAGGATATATATATTCTTCATAACTATTTCTGATTTATTTATTTGCTGATGTAATAACGGAACTTGAGCGAGAACGAGCGACCTGGCTTCTGCAGGCGGTAGTTATCGTAGAGCTTGGCGTTGGTGATATCGGTACACTCGAGCATCACGCTGTAGCGACCATCGCAGAGGCTGTAGCCCACCGACACATTGTGTGAGAGCTGCTCGGGGATGACCTTCTTAGTGGCCTTGGCGCCTAAGCCGGTGAACGAGAGATAGTAATCGTGAACATACTGCAGATCGTAGGCCAGCGAGAGGGTGTTTCCCTTGGCAAAGAGATTGCGGAACTGATAGTCGGCATGGCCGTTCATAAAGAGATATGGGATGTTGGGCAGGCGCTGACCGTAGGTGATATTCTCGATGATGCCATCGCCCACAAAAGTATTCTCGGTGGTCTGGAACTGCTGATCGTCCTTGATATTCTGATAGGTGAGATTACCGCTGATGTGAAGGGCATCGAGATAAGAATAGCCTAACGAAGCCTCAACACCACGGGTCTTTACACGACCGATGTTCTGGTAACTGGTGGTGGGATTGCTTGAAAGGCTTACACCACGCAGGATGAAATCCTTGGTGTCACGATGGATGTAGTTTACCTCGGCCTGTACGCGATGGGCATTGAAGGTCTGGTCGAACAGAAGTCCTACGTTTAGGTTATCGCTGCTCTCAGGACGAAGGTCGGGATTACTCTTCTGGATGAGTCCGTCGCCGAACATCTCTACGGCCTCGGGCATACGGTAGGCATGCTCGAACGACACCTTGGCCTGTAGCGAAGGCAGGATATAATAGGTGGCGGCAGCACCATAACCGAAGTTGTTCTTGCGTGAGGTAAGTTTCTCCCAGCGCTGATCGTCGGTGAACTGGTCCATCAGCTTATTGGTAGAGCTATACAGACGGTACATCTTGCCGAACACGTTGGCATTCCAGCGGTTGTAGCGAATCTGATAGCCCAAGCCGGTGATATTCTTGGTGAGCTGCTGGGGGACATTGTTCATCTCGTAGTCAGGGTACATCTTGTCATCGCTCTTGCGGCGGAGAGCCGAGAACACATTGTTGAGTGTGAGCGAGTGATGATCGGTGACGACGTAGTTGACGTTGGTGTTTACCTGCCACTGGCGCTCGCTGATGGTGGCATCGGTGAGGTAGGCCTCGCCGGCTGATGTGCTGGGAACCCACTCACCAAGCCAGTTGTAACGGCGGGCAAGGGTATCGACATTGTGGGTGTTGACCATGCTGTAAGTGCCATAGAGCGAGAGCGAAAGACCGGGCAGCAGGAGGTCGTCTTTCTTATACCTAATAGTAGGTATCACCGACCAGCTGTTGTTCTTAACGCCGCCATATACGGCATCCATAGTGGCACCTGTCTGCACGTTGCGCTTATCGGCCGAGGCGATGACACCGAACAGCAGATAGTCAGCCCACGACTTGGCAACAACACCAGTCTCGAGCTTAACACCAAGCGAGCGGTAGCCATCGTTGAAACGGCTCACCCAATCTTCGCCCAGCTGCTTATTGGTGGCAAGGTCGACGATAGGTGCATATACTTTGTAATCATTGTCGGAATAGTTGGCAAAGGCATTGGCACGCAGGGTGAAACCACCCTTTGAGGTGTAGACGCCATTAACGGCGGCACGATGGGTGTTATACGAACCAACGGAATAGGTGGCATCGAGATAGTTGGCCTTGCGACGGGTAACGATGTTTACTGCACCGCCAAGGGCATCGGAACCCAGATAAACAGGCAGTACACCCTTGTAAACCTCGATGCGGTCGGCCATATTGGCTGGGATATTAGCCAGATTGAACGACGAACCGAAATTGTCCATGGGAATGCCATCGATGAAGAACTTTACCTGATTGCCAGAGAAGCCGTTCATCGACAGACTGTAGTTGGAACCCAGTCCGCCTTCCTCGCGAATCTTTACCGAGGTGACGGTGTTGAGAACCTTGTTGAGCGGCGTGGCAGAAATATACTGCTTGGCCAGATCGACCACAGAGATGGCATAGGCCTGCTCCTGCATGCGGCGAGCCTTTGACTTGCCTACTATCTTTACCTCTTTCAAATCGATGGAATCGTGAAGATCCTGCTGCGCCTGAGCCTGAGTGCTAAAGACAACGAGGGCCACGGCAAACAGCGCTGTTTTTGCGTTAAAATGATACATTACTTATTCTAATTATATTATACTTATTACCCTGAGTAGTTTTGCGGGTGCAAAGGTATAACATAATCAGGACATACGCAATACCTAAAAATGATGATGATGAAGATAGTAATAACCTATAGCCAACAGAGCTACTATGCCGAAAGCAACGATAAACAACACACGCAGGCACTGCCAGAAGCCCATCATATCAACCGACCTGCAGGGCACTACCGTAACCATAAGCCAGTTGGTATACTTCAGCGGGGTATAGAAGAAATAGCACTCTTCGCCACGGAAGAGATACCTCTCGCTGCTCTCGTTGCTACTCATCTGGCGGCTCTTCATCTTCGCTATCAGCTTTCCGCGATTGGCATCGTTAAAACTGATGTAGCCATAGAACAACTTGTTCAGCAGATGTTCACGCTCAGGATGGGTGATGAATTTGCCGTCGTAGTCGATGATATAACTATGCGACTTCAGCCCCATCACCTCGGATGTAAACCGGCTCTGCGCATCGTAGGTACTATCGGTCTCGACCAGCTTTTCCGTCAACCAGTCGAGCGAGATATCGGCACCCAGCACAGCCACTGCCTTACCCGTTTTATCGTGTATGGGCACCATATAGGCCGCAAGGGCTGTGGTATTGTCGTAGCCGTCGAAGAACGGGTCGCTCCACTCTGCGGTATCGCCTTCTACCACGGCCTTGAACCAGTGCTCCTGAAGATAGTCGAAGTCGTGGTCGCCTTTCTCATCGGTCAGTATCTCGCTACGGTTCTTGGGGTTGCGCCACGCAAACGGACAATAGCGCTCACCCTTCTGCGGATAATAGCCTTTCACAAAGTTCATGCCGCAGCTGTGTATGCGATTGCCATTCTCCACAATGCGCCTCATCTGCTCAATTTGTCCATCGGGATTATCGAGGGTGCTTTCTATCGGATACACGTTGTTGGTCACCTGAACATACACATCCGACAGCACACGACGGGTGTACTCGTAGTTGATGAGCATGCGCGAATGACAATTCTCCGTATACATCGACACAAAAGCCTTTGAGGTATCCGTGAACAGATAGTAGGCCACCACTGCAATCACCAGCAGCGACCATAGCGTCATTCTGGATACGACTTTGAACTCAAAAGACTTCAGAAACTTCTTCATAGTTTGCCCCTCCTACTTCATTCATATCAAAAAAATTACCGCAAAGTTAGAAACATTTGCGGTAAAATCCAAATAAATTAACAATTAAATGCAGTATTTTTACTTTTGCGGGGCTATCTCACGATAGTTTCCACTCAAGTGCATAAAGGCGAAGAG
>CAMKUA010000062.1:0-11185 GCA_946415825.1 uncultured Prevotella sp.
AAGTTCTAAAATGAGCCAAAACCAAAAAGAACAAATACAATATGAATCAAAATCAGACAAGATGAAACAGTTAACTAACTTAGTGAAAGAGGCTGTTCACCCTGCAACAAACCGACTACGCCGTCTGGCGTTGTCGGCATTGGCGTTGATGCTCTGTACCACGATGTGGGCACAGGGCGGCATCAATGTTAAGGGAACGGTCGTCGATTCAAACGGCGAGGCGCTCATCGGTGCCTCAGTCGTGGTGAAGGGGAATACTTCAGTGGGAACTGTTACCGACTTCGATGGTAACTTCTCACTGAATGTTCCTTCAGAATCCACAGTGATTGTCATCTCCTACGTCGGAATGGACACAAGGGAGGTGAGAGTAGGTAAGCAGCGCATCATTAACGTGACGCTGACCGACAACACCCAACTTTCTGAAGTGGTGGTCGTAGGTTACGGCCAGCAGAAGAAAGCTTCGGTGGTGGGTGCTATCACCCAGACCACGGGTGAGGTGCTGGAGCGTGCAGCTGGTATCACGGATATCGGTGCAGCCCTGACAGGTAACCTGCCTGGTGTCGTGACAACGGCCTCAACGGGTATGCCAGGTGAGGAAGACCCGAAGATCCAGATCCGTGGTGCTTCGTCGTGGAACAACTCAGAACCACTGGTGCTCGTCGATGGTATCGAGCGCCCGATGTCGAGTGTGGATATCCAGTCGGTGGCCACGATCTCCGTGCTGAAGGATGCATCTGCCACTGCCGTGTATGGTGTGAAAGGTGCTAACGGTGTGATCCTGATCACAACGAAGCGTGGTGCTGAGGGTAAGGCTCAGATCGGTGTGTCGGCCAACGCCGTCATGAAGATCCCTTCCAAGCTGCCGGACAAGTACGACTCTTACGATGCTTATGTGGCTCGTAATGTTGCCATTGAGCACGAGCTGAACCTCTATCCCGACAGTTGGGCTTATCTGCGTTCGATGGACTTCATCAACAATTTCCGCAATCAGGATCCGAATGCCAAGGACGAGTTTGGTAACTTGATCTCTGAGCGTTATCCTAATGTGGACTGGCAGCGCGCCTTGTTCAAGGACTTCACCATGTCGTATAATGCCAACCTGAATATCAGTGGCGGTACCAGATTCGTGAAGTACTTTGCCAGTGTGGACTTTGTTAGTGAGGGTGACCTCTATAAAGACTTCGGTAACGGACGTCAGTACCCGACAGGTTACGACTACAAACGCGTGAATGTCCGTTCAAACCTTGACTTTAACATTACCAAGACCACTGTGTTGAAGGTGAACATTGCCGGTTCTAACGGTCAGCAGATGACACCGTGGGCCAACCAGGTGAACAACGACTGGCAGATCTCACAGCAGTGGGCCGGTGTGTATAACATCTCTCCCGATGTGTTCCTGCCGAAGTACAGCGACGGCTCATGGGGTTTCCTGCCTGGTTCTACTAACGTAAGTAATGCTGCCGAGAGTATCTCTATCGGTGGTACGCAGTATATCACAACCACCCGCATCAATACGGACTTCGTGTTGGAGCAGAAACTCGACTTTATCACGAAAGGTCTGGCTGCACGTGGTATGATCTCTTGGGATAATGTGTTCCGTGAGGACGGCCGTGGTATCAGCGACCTCTATAATGACCCGCAGCACAAATGGATTAACCCCCAGACAGGTGAGGTGGTTTATAAAGAGCCTTATGAGGCTTATGATAAATTCGACTACTCTATGGGTAACAAGTGGTCGGTTCAGGCTGGTCAGGTGCAGAACTGGGCAACCCAGCGTAACCTGAACTACCAGTTACAGCTGAACTGGGCTCGTACCTTTGGAAAGCATGATGTCTCGGCGATGGGTGTGTTTGCCCGGCAGGAGACAGCTCAGGGTTCGATGATCCCGAACTACCGTGAGGACTGGGTGTTCCGTGCAACTTATGGTTACGGCGGTAAATACTTCCTGGAGTACAACGGTGCTTACAACGGATCGGAGAAGTTCTCGCCCGACAACCGTTTCGCCTTCTTCAACTCTGGCGCTATCGGCTGGATGATCAGTGAGGAGCCGTTTATGAAGTGGCTCCGCGAGAAGAAGATCGTCGATATGTTGAAACTCCGCGCCAGTTATGGTGAGATCGGTGACGATAACGTCGGCGGTCGTTTCCTCTATATGACACAGTGGAGCTATGGTGGAGCCTCTAGTCTGGATATTACTCAGGGTAAGTCGCCCTACCAGTGGTATCGTGAATCATCCGTGGGTAACCCGAATGTACACTGGGAGACGGTAAAGAAGATGAACTTAGGTATCGACTACGGTCTCTTAGGCGGTCTGCTGGCCGGTGCTGTTGAGATATTCCGTGACAAGCGTACCGACATCCTGGTGCAGGGTGGTGAGCGTGCCGTTCCTGCATACTTCGGACAGACACCTCCTACAGCAAACCTCGGTGAGGTAGTGACCAATGGTTATGAGATTGAGGTGCGCTTCAATAAGGTGTTTGCCAACAAGATGCGTCTCTGGGCAAACATGAGCATGACTCATGCAGAGAACGAGATTAAGGTAAAGGACGACCCAGCCCTCTATCCTTCCTATCGTAAGGAGGCCGGCTATTCCATCGATCAGGTACGTACCTTCCTCGATCAGGGTATGATGCAGACCTACGATGATATCTATGGTTCGCCCAGACATGACTCTAATGACAACCAGAAGTTGCCTGGTGACTACTATATTACTGACTTCAATGGTGACGGTGTTGTGGATAACGTGAACGACGTGGTGCCTTATGGTTACTCTGGTTTCCCGCAGAACACTTATAACACCACCATCGGTTTCGAGTGGAAAGGCTTCAACTGCTTCTTCCAGTTCTATGGTGTGACCAACGTGACACGTAATGTGCAGATGGTCAGCCTGTCGGACGTGATGGTGACCAATGTATATGACCAGGGTACGTGGTGGAGCACAGACCATAATGATGCTGACATCGTGACTCCGCGTTTCAACACCACTCCTTATCAGTGCTACTATGGAACACAGTATCTCTGCGACGGTAGCTATATCCGTTTGAAGAATGTTGAGTTTGGTTATACGTTTACCCAGCCTTGGGTGCGTAAGTTAGGCGTCAGAGACTTGAAGCTGTATGTCAGCGGTAACAACCTCTGGCTATGGACCCGTATGCCCGACGACCGTGAGTCGAACTTTGGTGGTAACCACAATGCAGGCAATGGTGCCTATCCGACGTTCAAGCGTATTAACTTCGGTGTAAAGTTCAATCTATAAAACGTGAAGACAATGAAAAAGTTTATTAATATATATAAAATAGGTGTAGCAGCCCTGGCTTTGTCCTTCGGGATGACATCCTGCACGGACTATCTGGACAAGGAGCCTGACTCTACTGTGGGAGCTGAGGAGGCCTTCAAGAACTTCACCAACTTCCAGGGATTCGTAGAGGAAATCTATAACTGTATTCCTAATAAGGAGAGCTGCTATTGGTGTACGACCTTCAACTGGGGTGAGGACGAGATCATGAACTCTGGTCTGGGAGACACTCACATTACGGCCCATTTTGACCTGGGCGACTATCGTCACTGGTATGACGAGGAGGATAAGGGTGGTCAGCAGAGCTGGTTGAACCGTCCTGGTTCGAACCCCACCTCTACCGATAAGTTTGCTCATTCACTGGCAGGCCATGCCTGGTACTGCATCCGTAAGGCCAACCTTGGTCTGGAGAACATCGACAAGATGACCGACGCTACGAGAGAGGAGAAAAACTTCGTTAAAGGTCAGTTGCTCTTCTTCCGTGCCTGGTGGCATCACCAGCAGTTGGAATGGTGGGGCGGTATTCCCTATGTTGATAAAGTGCTGCCTGCCGACGAGCAGTTGACATTGCCGCGAATGAGTTTCCAGGAGTGTGCAAAGCGTTGTGCTGAAGACTACCGTGCTGCTGCCGACCTGTTGCCCGACAACTGGGATAATACCACCATCGGTAAGAAGACCTTGGGTAAGAATGATCTGCGCATCACGAAGGTCTGTGCACTCGGATACTTAGGTAAGGTGCTCCTTTGGGCTGCCTCTCCGCTGAACCAGAAGGGGGCAGAACTCGGTGCTTCGAGGAATGGCGACACCTACGCCTATGATCCCGCTCTGGCCAAGCAGGCCGCCGAGGCTCTGGGTGAGGCTATTGCCCATGTGGAGAGCGAGGCTACGCCATACGCTCTGGCAGAGTATAACTATGACGACATCTATAATCACGTGTCGGCCAAGGGCTCAAAGAGTAATTTCTCTGATATCTTCCGTACCACTGGTCAGAGTTGGAGAATGCCGGGTAGCGTAGAGGCTATCATGCGTGGTCCGATGCCTGACATCAACGGTTCTAACTGGAACTTTGCCAAGCTGTGGGGTCCTAAGGTCAACAACCTTGTGGAGCACGACGCCATTATCCACATGCCGACAGCCAACTATGTGAACTATGCCTATGGTATGGCTAACGGTGAACCGATCCTGCTGGCCGACGGTAGTCTTAACGAGGGTTCTGGATTCGATCCGAAGCACCCGTTCAAGGACCGCGACCCACGTTTCTATCATGATATCATGTTCGACGGCTTTAAGTTCCTGAACCAGACGCCTTCAAAGGAAGACCTGCCGTTCCAGTACCTGGAGATGTACACAGGCGGAAGTATGGTGCCTACAGGCAACCCCGAGCGTAGTGCCAACGGTAGCCGTACAGGTTACTTCTGCCAGAAGCTCGTACCTCATCAGTGTAACAAGTATGATGGCATGTACAACTGGGGTGGTGCCCTGCAGACCTATCTGCCTTACATGCGTCTGGCTGATATCTATCTGCTCTATGCTGAGGCTGGTGCCGCTGCCAGCGGCGCTTCGTTCAAGGCCGGTTGTGCACGTACTGCCGAGGATGCGATCAACGTGCTCCGCGACCGTGTAGGTGCAGGCCATGTATCTGCTAAATTTACTGGCGACCAGAGAAAGTTCATCGACGAGGTTCGTCGTGAGCGTGCCTGTGAACTGGCCTTCGAAGGTTTCCGTTGGCAGGATCTGCAGCGCTGGTTGCTGCTCACAGAGTATCCCTATAATGTGAAGACTCGTCAGGAGTTCAAGCGTGTAGGCAACTACGACTTTGCTAATAATGATCCCCGCGATGCTGAGGTGACAGGCTTTGATCCCACTATTAACGGCCAGACTGTCATCGTAGAGCGTCACTTCGGTACCAAGCACTATCTGCTGCCGCTGAAGGAGAAGGAGGTATATCTGTATTCGGAATATCCACAGAACCCGGGATGGTAACCTTTAAAAGTAAAAAAGTAAAAAGGTCAAAAAGATAAAGAGATTATGAAACGAAATAAATATATCGTACTGTCAGCTCTCCTGGCTCTGTCGGTGGCAACACCTGTAGAGGCACAGATTGACGCAGCAGATTCGGCCCTGGTGAATGTGGCGTTCCGCAAGGTGGCCAAGGAAGACATCATGGGCGGTGTCTCGAGCGTGAACTACAGAGACCTGATGGATAAGAACTACAATACCTATAGTCTTGACAACATGCAGGGCTATGTGGCCGGTTACAACGGCAATGGTATGTGGGGTTTCACCGACCAGCTCGTGCTGATTGATGGTGTGCCCCGTGAGGCTAACAATGTGTTGCCCTCAGAAATTGAGGAGATCACCTTCCTGAAAGGTGCGCAGGCCGTGGTGCTCTATGGAAGTCGCGCTGCCAAGGGTGTGATCCTGATTACCACCAAACGTGGTCGTGTGATTGATGGCTTGAGCGTGAAAGCCCGTGTGAATACAGGATGGAACATTGCCAAGGCCTATCCTGAGTATCTGGGCTCGGCTGAGTATATGTCGCTCTATAACGAGGCGCTTGCCAACGACGGTAAGGCTCCCCTCTATAGCGATGAGCAGATCTATTATTACGCCAGCAAGCAGAATCCCTATCGTTATCCCGATGTGGATTTCTATAGCAGTGACTATATCAAGAAGGCCTATAATCGTACGGATGCCACTGCTGAGATTGAGGGTGGAAACGACCGTGCCAAGTTCTATGCTAACGTGAGTTACTATCGTTTTGGCGACTATCTGAACTTTGGTGAGGCCAAGGACAACTACACCGACCGTTTCAATGTACGCGGTAATGTGGATGTGAAGATCAACCAGTGGATTTCGGCTTATGTGAACGCCAATGCCACCTATTATAATGCTCGCTCGGCCAATTCAAAACAGACGGAGCAGAGAAACGGTCAGACCGTGACACTGAACTACTGGGAGGTGGCAACCAAGTGGCGCCCCAACCGTGTAGCTCCGCTGATCCCGATCTCTTATCTGGATCCGAATGCCATACAGCCACAGCAGGCTCTTTCATCGTCAAGTAATCTCATCGATGGGCAGTACTTCTTAGGTGCTGGTAAGGCCAGCGATGACTGGACTAACATCTTTGCCGACTACTATGCAGCTGGCAAGAACACTTGGACCAGCCGTCAGTTCCAGTTTGATGCAGGTGTAAACGCCGACCTCAGTTCACTGCTGAAAGGCTTGAGTTTCCATGCCTTGGTAGGTGTTGATTACCAGACGAGCTATTCTACCTCTTATAATAATGACTATGCTTCGTTCGAACCGGCTTGGAGTAACTATAATGGTCCAGACCTCATTCTCTCGTTGGACGACCATGAGACAGTGGATAAGAAATCAGGTGTGCAGAACATCGGTGGTTCTACCAATCACCAGATGATTACCTTTAATGCCCACTTCGACTACAACCGCACCTTTGCCGATGTACACAACGTGAGTGCCATGGTGATTGCTAACGGTTTCCAGCAGACACGTGCCGGACAATACCATAAGGTAAGCAATGCCAACCTCGGCTTCGACCTGTCGTATAATTATGCCAAGAAGTATTACGCTGAGTTTGCAGCAGCAGTACCCTGGTCAGCTAAGTTGCCTGATGGTCATCGTGCAGGCTTCTCTTCTTCCGGTACCCTGGGCTGGAATATTGCGAAAGAGAAATTCATGGAAGGTTCGATTTTCGACGATCTGACCCTCAGTGCCAGTTATAGCAACTTGAAGACCGATCTGGATGTCGAGAACTACTATATGTATCTTGGCGCCTATCAGGATGGTGGATGGTGGGACTGGAACGGTGAATCTGGTCATAGTGACATCCAGTCGAAACGAGGTGGAAACGAGGATCTGACCTATATCCAGCGTAAAGAATTCTCAGCCAGCATCCATGCAGAGTTGATGAAACGTTCATTGATGATCGATGCCTCGTTCTTCAACAGTATTATGGATGGCGGTATTATTCAGGCCACCAACCAGATGCCGAGCTACTTCAGGGTATATTATCCTGAGTCTTCGTTCCTGCCCTATCTGAACTACAATAAGGATAAGCGCACAGGTTTCGATGTAGCTGTGAAATACCGTAAGAACTTTGGTGACTTCGGTTTTGAGGCAGGTGCTAACCTGACTTACTACACCACGAAGGCTACTAAGCGTGACGACAACAACTATGCTGATGAGTATCAGTATCGTGAGGGTAAGCCCCTGGATGCTATCTGGGGTTATGAGTGCCTCGGTTTCTTCGCTGAGTCGGACTTCGATGCTGACGGCAAACTTCTGGAGGGCATCCCACAGCCTGCCCTCGGTGGTACGATCAAACCTGGTGACTTGAAGTATAAGGACCAGAATGCCGATGGCGTCATCGACTCAAAGGACCAGGTGAACCTGGCTACAGGCGGCTGGTATGGTGCACCTACCACACTTGGTATCAACCTGACGTTCAAGTATAAGAACTTCACCCTCTTCTTGCTGGGTATTGGCGGCTTCGGCGGTCATGGTGTGAAGAACAACAGTTACTGGTGGATCTCTGGTGAGAACAAGTATTCTGCTGCCGTTCGCGGCCGTTGGACACCTGAGACAGCCTCTACAGCCACTTATCCACGTCTGACCACACAGACTGGTGCAAACAACAACACCACGTCAGACTTCTGGATCTACTCTACTTCCCGTTTCGACCTGGCTAAGGTTCAGCTGACCTACGACTTCCCGAAGTCGATTATCGGCAACGGCATCATCAAGGGCGCTTCTCTCTATATCAGCGGTAATGATTTGCTGACACTGGCCAAGGAGCGTGAGATACTGGAGATGAATGTAGGCTCTGCACCGCAGTCCCGTTTCTATAATATCGGTGCTACAGTGTCGTTCTAATATGAGAAATAATAAAGAATATAGAATTATGAAACTTAAGAATATCATCATTCTCGGTATAGCCACCACGGCCCTGACAGCCTGTGACGACCTCTTTGAGCCGGCACTGGAGAACAACCAGGACATTACGGAGATGTATCATCTCCCGACGTTCGCCCGTGGTATCATCGATAATGCTTTCCTGACGATTCCCTATGATGCAGAGTTTAACTCTGACTATTGTACGGACGTGGCTACCGATGACGCTGTCTCGAACGACAACGAAAAGGATTATAAGAAGATGGCTATGGGTACCTGGTCGTCACAGAACAACCCAATGAACCAGTGGGAGAACCGCTATCATGCCATCCAGTACTGTAACCTGTTCCTTGAGAACTGTGACCAGGTGGAGTGGGACTACTCTTCTGAGGCATTGAACCAGATGCATGGAGACCTTTATAAAGGTCAGGCCTATGCGCTGCGTGGTATGCATTTCTTCTTCCTGCTCCGTGCCCATACCGGAAAGGTTGGCGGCGAATTATTGGGATTACCTATTCACATTGCTTCTGAAGACGGTTCTTCTGAATTCAATCAGGCACGTCCTTCTTTCAAGGAGTGTATCGATCAGATTATTGCCGACTTTGACGAGGCCCTGAAATATGTGCCCTTAGAGTATGGAGATGTCAGTGATTCACAGGTGCCTGCAAAATATAAGCAGATTGGTGGCACTGACACGGAATATAACAAGGCTTTCGGTACCCACCAGCGTGGTAAGATCGATGGTCGAATGATTGCTGCCTTTAAGGCACAGGTAGCTCTCTTTGCTGCCTCTCCCGCTTATGCATCAGCAGGTGCCATGACCTGGGAGAAGGCTGCCGAGTATGCTGCTGCTTCTCTGAAGAATGTTGGTGGCGTGTCAGGTGTGGATCCTGAAGGCTGGACCTGGTATTGCAATAAGAGTGTGATCGATTCTTACGATTTCACCAAACCTGATCCGCTGGAGATTTGTTGGCGTGGTAATGTGAGTGAGAGTACCACAACCATCGAGTCGAACAACTATCCTCCCTCGTTGAAGGGTAAAGGTCGTATTAATCCTACACAGAACCTTGTAGATGCTTTCCCGATGGCCAATGGTTATCCCATTAGGGACGGCAAGTCAGGTTTTGACCCCGCTCATCCGTATGAAAACCGTGACCCGCGTCTAAAGGCCTACATCCTCGTTAATGGGGAAACACAGGGCGCTCATGATGACGTGATCAACACGGCTGCCGACAATGCCGAAACACTCGACGGCCTTAACCGTGAGAATGGTCAATCGACACAGACCGGTTACTATCTGCGCAAGCATACCCGTGGAGATGTGAACCTGAACCCTGCTACGGGTAAGAAGCATTTCGGTGCCCGTATCCGCTACACGGAGATCTTCCTTGACTATGCTGAGGCAGCCAATGAGGCTAAGGGACCAAAGGACAATGTAGGTGGTGCAAACTACTCTGCATACGATGTTATCAAAGCGCTTCGTAAACGTGCCGGTGTTGGCGGTGATAGCGACCCCTACCTGGAGGAGTGTGCCAAGAGCAAGGATGCTATGCGTGAGCTGATCCGTAACGAGCGTCGTCTGGAGCTCTGCTTCGAGAATCACCGTTTCTGGGATCTCCGCCGTTGGCAGACAAACATCACTGAGACCGCCAAGGGTGTCAGCATCACGACGAATCCTGGTACCGGTGCTCTTGAGTACAAATATATCGACGTAGAGCCCCGTAACTATCAGGACTACATGATTTACGGTCCAATTCCATACTCGGAAATACTGAAGTGGAGCAATCTGCAGCAGAATGACGGTTGGAGATAAGAAACAATGTAAAACTAAATAGAAAAGATGAATATGAAACGTAATATTATAAAGGTCATTTGCGGAATGGGACTTGTCTGTGGTCTCTGGAGCTGCGAGAGCGGTGACAAGACTTTCCCTGACTATGAGGGAGGTACGACAGTCTATTTCCCCTATCAGTATCCGGTGCGTACCATCGTTTTGGGTGATGATGAATACGACACCTCTATGGACAAGGCTCATAAGTGTAAGATCATGGCCACCTTCGGCGGTTCTTATAACGGTTCCAATGGCAATGTGACTGTGGCTGTGGATGAATCACTCTGTAATAACCTCTTCTATGAGGATGGTGTGACTCCCGTCAAGGCCATGCCAAGCAGCTACTATAAGTTGTCAACCACTACATTGAACTTTAACGGCACCATGAATGGAGCTACAGAGGTTCAGTTGGAAGATGCCTTTTTCAATGACCCGGATGCCGTAAAGAATACCTACGTCATTCCTTTGGTGATTACTGGTCAAAGCGGTTTTGACAAGATTCTGACTGGCTCTTTGCTCGAAGGACAGCAGGGGTCTCGCACCGATGCGAGTGTATGGGACGTGAAACCTATGGACTATGTGCTCTACTGTGTGAAGTTCCAGAACAAGTATTCTGGCTGGTGGCGTACTCATGGCACCACATCTACGGATGATATTGAGTCGGCTCCGGAGGTTCAGATCAGGTCGTTATCACTGAACACCTGTGCTTACACTGTGTCCTATCAGGAAGGCGATCAGATTTACTATGCCGACTTGCTGCTGAATTTCGACGGAAGTAACAACTGCACGATTTCCTCTTTGACCGAAGGTGTGACAGCCTCTGGCAGTGGCTCTTGGGGCGACAACACCATGATCAAGGCATGGGGCAACAAGGATCGTGACGGTATGGAGCTGAACTATAATGTTGACTTCGGTGATGGCCATAAACTCGCTGTTCATGAGAATATGGTTTGGGAGCGCAGTGGCGTGACGATTGAAGAATTTGCACCTGTTTATGTAAAGTAACGCTAAAAATTGGAAACAATGAAAAAGCAATATATCATATTAGCACTCGGAGCCATGCTGATGGCTTCGTGTGCTGACGAGTTCGACCGCAATTTCGAGGTGGGACGTCCGGATAAGATTGAGAAATATGCCTATCTGAC
>CAMKUA010000063.1:0-10571 GCA_946415825.1 uncultured Prevotella sp.
TGCTCTCCATCCATTGCGAGATTGACGATCTGGAACTTCTTTATTCCGTTGACCTTTTGGACTATCAGAAGAAGAAAGGAACACCCATCGGCGACCACATTGATCGTGTAGGCCAAGTGTTCTACGAAGTAGCCTGAGTCCTTAAAGGGCATCTACATTAAGAATGGTAAAATGGTCGTGATGCCATCTACAAGCGCGTGATGCACTTAAAAAGAATAAGAAGTAAAATAATAATTGTTACATGATGAAGAATAATATGTTCAGACATTTAGTGTTGCTACTCTTGGCATTGTTCCCCTTCGTAGGATGGGCACAACAAAAGAACTATGATGGCCAACATGTCAGTATTAAGTTAGCTGATGGTAATAGTCTTGATTTTGATTTAGGTCATCGTTTCCATTATGGGAATTGGTTTAGTCCAATTGTTAAAGATGGAAAGATTGTGTGGAAATATCCTGGTTATGTTGACTTTTTTGTTGATAATGTAGAAAGTATTGATTTTAGAAATTTTGCATTTGATGAGGGAAGGGTACGAGAGGCTTTGATAGAGTTTTATCAGGCGATGGATGGTGATCGCTGGAATGATAATAAGAATTGGTGCTCAGACAAACCTATTTGGGAATGGTATGGCATAAATCGATGTCTGGGAGATAACAAGGGAGATGAATTTCCTTGGGTTACCGAATTGTGGTTTAATTGTTCTCCAATAGGGAATCCTTTATTTAGAAAGATTCCTGAATGCATCTCTCGTATGGGGCCAATTCAAAATCTGGGTCTTCCTGTAAGTAGTCTTGAAGGAGAGATTCCCGCTTTTTTGGGCAACATATATACTTTAGAAACTATACTTTTAAATGGTAATCGATTAACGGGAACTATTCCCGAGAATATAGCGAAATTACCATATTTGACGAGTTTTGATGTTGCTGACAATCTATTAGAAGGTCCTCTTCCAGAACAATTCATTTTGGACTGCATGAATAAAGAAAAAATGCCTGCTGGCGATTTTATGATTATTAATAATAATTTTAGCGGCAAGGTTCCCCAAACTATTCAACAGCATCCCCGTTTTGCCAACTTTTGGCCTGGCATCGTTATTCAGAACACTCCATTGGATATTTCAGATCTTGTATTACCTGCTCCTGTTTTTACTGCAAAAGATATAAATGGTGGTATTGTAGATTTAGCAGCAGCATACAAAAAGAATAAATATACTTTACTCTATAAATGGGGATTTTGGAGTTCTTTCGCAGAAGCATTTAATCAGAAACTGATACCGGCTTGTAAAGCATATAAAGACAAAGGATTGGAAGTGATAGGAATTCATTATGATCTAAATTCTATTGGTGATGATGGATTGGTAGAATACATGAAAACCCATGATATTCCTTGGAATAATATTATTTATAAAGATTGGAATTGGAATCACGATGGTACGTCTAATGATAACGCTTGCGTTTTCCAAAGTTATGGAGTTCCGCAAGTTTTTTTAGTTGACCAGAATGGCCATATCATTTTTAATAGTTTAATGGATGAAAAAGGACTATTTACAGGAGGGTGTAATAGAGATGATCTTTTCCCTATTTTAGAAAAAGAATTAGGACCAATTGAGTACAACTATTATACATCTTCTGACTATTCTCACGACGGAGAGGTAATAACTTTGCAGACAGCTACTATAGGACAAGGTATAGACTTGGTCTTTGTGGGTGAGGCTTTCACAGACAAAGATTTAGAAGAAGGAGTGTTTGACCAACGTATGACCGAGGCATTAGACCAGTTCTTCAAGTTTGAACCGTATAGCTCACTGAGAGACCGTTTCAATGTTTATGCAGTAAAGACGGTATCACCCAATTCTGAATTTGCAAATGGATGTACACACGCTATAGATGTAGATTACGAGAAGGCTCTTGAATATGCCGCAAAGGTTCCCTATCTCATAGCAAATCGTCCTATGTATGTTACTGTAGTCTATAAGCATTCAAGTGGTGGACGAAGCTATTGCATGATGATGGAGGACAATTCCTATGTCTGCTTTGCTATGGATGGTATAACCAAGGTACTTAATCATGAAGCAGGCGGACACGGCATAGGAAAGCTCTTTGATGAATATGTGGAGCAGGGAAATGAAAGTCTTTCTCTGCCCGAGGAGAACAAGAAAGAGCTTGAAAACCAATGGACGACTCTTGGTTGGGGTGCCAATGTGGATTGGCGTTCTGACCCGACAGAAGTGAAGTGGTCGAAGTTCATCAGCGATGCCCGCTATGCCGATGAGAAGATAGGTGCCTATGAGGGCAGCTATCTCTACCGGTTTGGCGCCTACCGTCCCACTGAGAACAGTATGATGCGCTATAACGACACGCCTTTCAATGCTCCAAGTCGTGAGGCCATCTACAAGCGCGTGATGCAGGAGTCTGAGGGTGACAGTTGGACATACGACTATGAGACGTTCGTGGCATTCGATGCCCCTGGTCACGAGCAGTTTGTCAACAGTTTGAAGAGTGTCAGTGGTGCTCGTGGACAGAAGGCTCCGAAGACACATCAGATGCAGCGCACGGCTCCTCCTGTGTTCCTGAAGGGAACCTGGCGCGATGCTCTTAATAAGAAAAAGAATTAAGCATATATGTTGAACAATATAATAAATCGCAATATGAATACCAGAATGATAACCCGCAGACAATTGACAATGGTGTTCTTTACGCTGCTCGCCTGTTTGCCAATGACGGTAATGGCACAGACCGTTCAGTATGAAATGGTGGTAGAGAAGACCGACGGTACGGAACTGGCCTTCAAGATCACAGACGATTATCCGCTTCTGCAATACATGTATGGTGGAGAGGATGGAGTGAACACCCTCGAAATCCAGACAGCAGGAGGTTCTGTGTCAGTACCGTGCCCTGATATCAAACGGCTTACTACAAGAATTGCTGAAATTGTTCAGTCCGTATTCGTTAAGATTACTGCAGCCAAGCAGGTACCTTATTACAGCGAGTATAACCTGGACTTCACCGATAAGCCAGAACTGAAGGCCTACGTGGCAACGGGGTACGACAAGGCTAAGGGTACCATCTGGCTCACCAGAGTGAAGCAGGTTCCTGCCGAGACGGGCTTCCTGCTGACAGGCGAAGAAGGCGACTACGAGGTGCCAGTATCCGAGAGCGCCAGCGACTGCTATTATAAGAATATGTTCAAGGGTACACTGACTGGCACAACCCTCTACACGACCGATGGTGACTATACCAACTACTATCTGTCGAAGGGTGATGCCGGTGTCGGCTTCTACAAGGTGACGAAGGAAGACGGTGTGAAGGTAGGCGCCAACCGCTGCTACCTGCCAATCCTGACGGATATCCCTGCCAACGGCAGCACAGGCGACACCGAGATGATCAAGGTGAGTGCCGCCAAACAAGTGCCTTACTTCACGAGTAAGAACCTCGACTTCTCAAGTCTCGATGCCCAGGGCGTAAAGGCCTATACAGCTACAGGTTATAACTATAGCACTGGTGTCATCTGGCTCACCCGTGTGAAGAAAGTTCCTGCCCAGACAGGTATCCTGGTGATGGCCGATGTGGAAGGGGATTACAATGTTCCCACGACTATGGTTCAGTCAGTCTATGAGAATATGTTCGTAGGCTCAGAGACGGCCCAGACCATCTACACCAATGAGGAGATTGGCGGTGTGGACTACGTGAACTATTACCTGTCGAAGGGTGATGCCGGTGTAGGCTTCTACAAGGTGACGAACCCAGATGGAGTGAAGATGGGTGCCAACCGCTGTTACCTGCCGATTCCGAAGCGCGACTCTGCATCGGGCGTTCGTGGTAAGAATGGCGAGTCTGCCTTCTGCAAGATGATCCTCTCAGACGAAGCAAACGATGATGTCATCGCCATCCCCGTCTTTGGTGGCATGAATGGTGAGGATGACGGCACGACAGGGATTGACATTCAATCTTCAATTTTCAATGATCAATCAAACGACGTGTATTACAATCTCCAGGGCCAGCGTGTTGAGAACCCAGGTAAGGGTGTCTTCATCAAGAATGGTCGCAAGGTCGTGATTAAGTGAGCATAAAGCAGTACGATACTATTTCCTTAATATAAATCCCGAAACAACCATGCGTTTCGGGATTTTTATTGTTTAATTTGTGGTCATGTGTTCATTTTGGAGATAAAACATTGGTATTTAATGGCTTATGGAAATGAACACGATTTTTTGTATTCATAAGGCCTTACGATGGTGAATACGACCACGAATGGTCGTAGATATAGTGCCGTTAAAAGTAAAACAAGTTGTTTTACTATCGTTTAGAACCCCTATATACACTGAATAGATGCCACTTTTGAAAGTAAAACAACTTGTTTTACTTGAAGGGATGCCTATGATTGTGAAATAATCGTATTCATATCACCAAGCGAAGTGATAGCCAGAAAGTTTTAAGCAAAATGATGACAACACTATAAAAACATATCTGAAAATTTGGTTGCCACCATCTCAATACCTTATTAATAATAAAAGTCTCGAAAAGCTTGGCCGTTTCGGGATTTTTGTTTACCTTTGCGACGTAAATGGTACGAAGGCCCCATTAATCAAGTATAAACAAATCCGTTAGTAATATGAATATGAGTCAAACCATTAGAAAACTTTTCTCGCGGGCGGCGATGATGCTGCTTGCGACTATCCTGCTCACCATGACCGCCCAGACGGCATGGGCCCAGCTAACAATGAACGGCGTGAAGTACATCGACGCTAATGGCGTTGAGCAGACGAGGGACGGTGTGATTGTCCTCACTGGCTCGGAAACCAAGCTCGGCGTAGAGGGCACCGAAAATTCCCCTACGGAGACCTGGTACCTCTGCAACACGAACCTCAGTTATAATTCAACCCTCTCCTCCTACGATTATTGCAACGTGAATATTATCCTGGCAGACGGAGTGGAGATGAGTGTGGAACCCAGCTCTTCATCTGCCATTTATATTCTGGGTTCCCTTGGTATTTACGGCCAAAGTACAGGCACCAACAGGGGTGCGCTCACCGCCAAAGGAACATCTCGTGGCATTTGGGTCAACGGCTCTGGCAATAATGTTACTATCAGCGGTGCCGAAGTCACGGCTACCGGCGACTATGCCATTTATAGCTCCGGTGGCGGCGTCAGCATCACTGGCAGCAAAGTAACTGCCACTGGAACAGAGCGTGGCATTTTTGCTAACGGCGACGACAACGGCGATGTGAATTTGACCATCATCGGTTCCGAAGTCACGGCTACCGCCACTGGTACCTCTGGTAATGCTATCTTTTCCTGGGGCGGTAGTATCAGCATCAGCGATGCCGAAGTTACGGCTGAGGGCAATTATGCTATCTATACCCTTAGAGGTGGTGTCAGCATCACTGGCGGCAAAGTCACCGCCAATGGAACAGAGTATGGCATTGAAGCCAGCGGCTCTAACAAAGATATCACTATCAAAGAAGGTGCTGAGGTTACGGCTGAGGGCAAATATGCTATCTATGCCCCTGATGGTGGCGTCAGCATCACTGGCGGCAAAGTCACCGCCAATGGAGCATCTTATGCTATTGGAGCCTGGGGCTCTGACAAAGATATCACTATCATCATCATCGGTGCCGAAGTCACGGCAACCGCCAATGGGAGCTCTGGTTATGCTATCTATACCCCTGGAGGTGGCATCAGCATCACTGGCGGCAAAGTCACCGCCAAAGGAACATCTTATGGCATAGAAGCCAGCGGCATGGGCAAAGATATCACTATCAAAGATGCCGAGGTTAAAGCTGAGGGCAATTATGCTATCTATACCCCTGGAGGTGGCATCAGCATCACTGGCGGCAAAGTCACCGCCAATGGAACATCTACTGGCATTTACGCCTATAAAGGTGGGGCTTTCAGCAACTGTACGATCAGCGGTGAAGTCGGCATCGCGGTATCCAATTCCAGCAGTGCCGCGGTGACTATCGGCGCAGGCGTGGAAATTAACGGCTATACGAAGGCAGGCATTAAAAACTACGGCAACCTGACACTCAAGGCCCTGCCCAAGTTCACCGCAGGCAGCGGCGCGACGTATCAGGACATCATGCTTATTAAAAGAGACGACCTGCCCGTCATCGTGTTCGGCGCTACTGGCCTCAGTGCCCCGGAGAAGAAAATTAGCGTGGGAACTTATCAGAGTGATGCCTCCACCGCCATCACTTCCACCTACTTCTTCACGCAGGGCTATGGCTCGGCATTTTCTGATGCGGAGAGCGGCGATGTAGTCGATCCGAAGGACGTGTTCGACGTGAGCGGCGGTACGGCCGTGTACGTCGGCACCGAGGTCATGGCATCGAACGACGCTCAGCCCCTCGTGGCCTATATGCTTGCTGCGGACGGCAGCCTCGGCGAATTATATGTGAAGGACGGCACCGACATCGACACCGACATCAAGGCGCTGGAAAAGGCGCTCAGCGATGCCGAGGCCTACTGCACCGTGAGGCTGGTGAAGGACATCACCGACGTCAACGCGACCATCACCGTGAACAAGGCGGGTGCCCCCATCACGCTCGAACTGGACCATTGCGGCATTTCCGGCCCCGTCAGCGGCGCTCTGCTCACAATCGAAAGCGGCACTGCTCTGACGATCGTCGGCTCCGGAGAGACCGCGAAGATTGAAAACACGAACACCAGCGATGTCCCCAAAGCCATCTTGAACAACGGCACGCTGACCATCGGCGGCGTCATCGTTAAGGGCGTGACCGGCATCATAAACGCAGGCATCCTCACCGTGGAGGACGGCACCATCGAGGGCTCGGACGACCGCGGCATCGGCATCTGTAATACAGGGTTGCCAACCCCGACGGCCACCATCAGTGGCGGCAGCATTAAGGGCTTGTACGGCATCGATAACTGGGGCGCGGTCAGCCTGACGGGCGGCAGCATCGTGAGCACGGGCTCCGACAGCAACGCCTTGGCATCTATAACCATCAGGGCGCCACGCTGACGATGGGCAGCTCCGGCGATAAGAGTGCCAGTGTCAGCGGTTACCAAGGCATCAGAAACGACGGCACGCTCAGCATGACCGCCGGCACCGTCGAGGGTACGGGCGGCCGGGGCATCCTTATCGAAAATACCGCCACGGCTACCATCAGTGGCGGCAGCGTTAAGGGCACGACGGGCATCGACAACTACGGCTCGCTGACCCTCAGCGGCGGCACCGTGGAGAGCACGTTCAGTAACGCCATCAACAACAATTCGGACGCCACGCTGTGTAGCATCGGCGCGGCCACCATCACGGGCAGCGACCATGGCATCTATATCTACAAGGACGTGACACTCACCGCCTGGCCGACCATCACCAGCGGCAATTATGACTCTGACATCTTCCTCGGCACGAACAATATTGTGTTCGCCAGCGGCTTCAACGCCGCTGCCGACGCCTTCAGCCCCATCAGCGTGTCGGTGTCGAAGGTCGGTGCCGACAATCCGTTCACCAGCGGCTTCAGCGCGGCCAATACGGGCATGAAGGCGTGGGAGGCGTTCGCGTTCGAATCTACCATCACCTTCGTGGACGAGAACAGTGCGGGCGAGGCCATGCTCGTGCGCTGCGACGAGGAAATCAGTTTCCCCGAGGGCCTCAGCACGTACTACTTCGACAACACAGTGAAGAATCTGAACGGTGGCACCAGCCTCACCTTCTATGCCGTGACGGGCGTGAGCGGCGACAAGGTCATCGTGAAGGAACTCACGGAGAAGTGCATCGCCGCCGGCACGCCCATCATCGTCAGCAACACGTCCGGCCAAGAGCAGTCGTTCACCTTCGTGAACGGAAATGTTGAGTGGAAGGCTACCGAGATAGGCAATAACTTCTTGAGCGACATGAACGGGACTGCTACGTCTAGCTATTTCAAGGGCACGGCCGAGGCGAAGACTGCCTACGTGCCCGATGGCGGCGCCACGATGTACGGCTTCAACGGTGAGGCGTTCGTGCGTCTCGACGCTAAGCCCGACATCGCCGCCCACCGCTGCTGGCTGGAGATTCCGCAGGAGAGCGGCACTGGCTCGCAGGCCGGCGCCCGCAGCCTGACCATCGGCTTCGGCGGCGACGGTGACGGCACGACGGGAGTCAGGGAAATAAAGGAAGTTAGAGAAGTTACCGACGATACCTGGTACACCCTCGAAGGCCTGAAGCTGAGTGGCAAACCCCAGAAGAAGGGCATCTATGTGCACGGAGGGAGGAAGGTTGCGATTAAGTGAGCGTAAAGCCAACCCGCATTAAAATAACACATTATTAATATATATAGGAATATGAAACAGAAGATATACATCCTGCTCGCACTGCTCACCATGGCTGTGGGCGCGAGCGCAAGGGGAGGCGAAGGCGATTTATACTTCGTGGAACTCACCGCCGACAGCAAGCCTGAAGGCGCATCGTTCACCATGACCTACACCGAGGGTTCGAATGCCGCACAGGACGTCAGTACATCCCTTATCGATGAGGTGGCTCCCGTGCCCGCCGGCGCACTAGTGACCCTCGCCGTAACCCCTGTTACGGGCTACGGCGTGACCAGCGTGAAGGCCGAGACCTTCATGTACGGCAGCGAGATGCGTGCCCGCACCCGGGGCACCGATGCCGCTGAAGACATTACCATCCTCGGCGACGTTGAGATGACCAAGAGCGCCAGCGACCCTAACACCTACACCTTCACCATGCCTACGGGCAACGTGAGGATAGCACTGGGGTATAAATACATCGTCACGGCCGACATGATCAGTGTCGTTATGAGTGGGGAGTTCACTTATGACAAGACGGAGAAGAAGCCCGACGTTGTGGTGAAGTTTAACAGCGGCGACGTCACCAAAGACTTCGACATCAGCTATTCGAACAATGTGAAGGCCGCCGCTAAAGACGCGAAGAATGCGCCCACCGTGACCGTGACCGCCAAGGAGAGCAGTGATCGCTTTACCGGCTCGGTATCGACGACCTTCGCCATCAGTCAGGCCACGCTCTATGTGAAGAGTGGCATCACCGCCAGCGACAAGGTGTATGACGGCACGGCCACGGCCACCATCGACTGCTCGAAGGCGGTGCTCGAAGGACTGGTCAGTGGCGACAAGGTCACCGTTACCGGCGTCACTGGCGCATTCAACTGGGTAGAAGTTTATGCGGACAATTACGTCAACCTCAACTACGAGAACGCCAGCCTTAGCGGTACCGATGCCGGCAACTACACCCTCGATAAGGTCAACAGCCAGAAGACGGCCACGGCCAGCATCACCAGCGGCGGCGATGACCAGCCTGGTACCACTGTAGTGAAAAATGAGGACGGCACGACTACCACCATGACCGTCACCATCGAGGACAACGTCGACGGCTACTACAGCATTAAGACGATTACCGAGACGACCACCGATGCTAACGGCAACGTGGTGAAGAGTGTCGAGACCGTTGTCGTGACCGATGCCGATGGAAAACAGACCACGACTGAGACCACGACCGAGATTACCAGGGACGCCGACGGCAAGGTGGTGAAGAGCATCGAGACCGTTGCCGAGGAAAATCAAAATGGCACCACGACTGAGACCACGACCGAGATTACCAGGGACGCCGACGGCAAGGTGGTGAAGAGTGTCGAGACTGTCGTTGTGTCCGATAACAAGGGTATCCAGTCCACGACCGTGACCACCATCGAAACCAAGGCTGATGGCACCGTGAGAAAGGATGTCCTCGAGACCTTCGCCGACGGCACCTTGCATGAGTCCGTCACCGAGACCGCGCCTGATAACTCCATGAAAGTGACCGAGACTAAGACCAATCCCGATGGTACTACAGAGACCTCCGAGAAATTCGTCGGTAAGCCCACGCTCGGTGAAAAGTCGAACGTTACAGACCCTGTTAACGGCAAAACCGAGAGCTTCAGTAAGGTTGAGGACAACGGTAGTGGCATCCTCTCTGCCATCACCAATGCCAGCCTCTCTGTTGCCACCGCAGACGCTGACAACGTCAGGCTCGTACAGAGTTCCCAAACCGTTGAGAAGAATGGAAGGGTCGTCAGCGAGATATCTTCGAGTTCGCTCGGCTTTATGCAGCACAACAACAACACCTTGCTGCGGTTGCACGCTTTGATTGGCCTGCACTTTACCGTCGGTATGAAGGCGGGCAACGCTTACTGCTCCTCAAGCCAGCTGAGAAGAGCCATCTTAAAGGCTCGCACCCGCGCCGACGGCTCTGACGACGGCATGATGGAGATTGAGTCGGGTGTGGAATACGAGATTCTCACCGATGGTGACCTCATACTCACACTCATGACCTCAGAGGGCGATGTGGAAATCACCAGCATCAACATTACTGAACCCGATGAGCCCACGGAATACGTGACTGTCCCGATCAGCTCAGCCAAACAGGTTCCGTATTGCAGCGACAAGAACCTGGACTTCACCGATAAGCCTGAGCTGAAGGCCTATGTGGCTACAGGCTATGACAAGGCTAAGGGTACCATCTGGCTCACCCGTGTGAAGAAGGTGCCTGCCGGGACAGGCTTCCTGCTGACGGGCGAAGAAGGCAACTACGAGGTGCCAGTATCCGAGAGCGCC
>CAMKUA010000064.1:0-10508 GCA_946415825.1 uncultured Prevotella sp.
GGTTTGTCCCCATTTTGTTTGGCTCTGTTTCATTTTTTATCGGACACCACTAATTATTAACAAACGTTATAACAAACGTTTTATGACACGAATCCTTAATACTCTAGCGGAATATTGGAGATATTCGATGTTCACATCCATTGGAGGATATCTCCTATAAATATATGTATGGTTTGAATATTGTTTTAATTAAAGTATAAGACAAAAAAGCCCCATCCTACAAGTGTAAGATGGGGCCGTTTGCTTGTTAATTGCTTTTTACTTCGCCTCTCCACCACCGTAGATGAAGCCAAAGGCACCGCTGACATATTCGAAAATCTCGTCGTCACGGAAGAAACGCTTCAACTCTATCTCGGCATTCGACGTAGAGTCGCTGGCATGTACGATGTTCTGCTGATTGCTCATTGAGTAGTCGCCGCGGATGGTTCCTGGCGCTGCCTCACGCCCGTTGGTCGATCCAGTCATGGTGCGTACAACCTGCACAGCATCAACTCCCTCCAAAGCGAGGGCCACTACAGGCGATGCCTGCATGGATGCTGCCAATGACGGAAAGAAGGGACGATCCACAAGGTGTGCATAGTGCTCACGCAGAATCTCGTCAGAGAGCTGCATCATCTTCATGCCTGCCACACGGAGTCCACGACGCTCAAAACGGTTCACAATCTCACCAATCAACTGTCTTTGTACACAGCTGGGCTTCAGTAATACAAGGGTTTTCTCCATGTGATTACTTCTTATTGATAGCGAGGTCAATAGCAACAGCTACAGAAACGGTAGCTCCCACCATCGGGTTGTTACCCATACCGAGGAAGCCCATCATCTCAACGTGAGCAGGCACTGAAGAAGAACCTGCGAACTGAGCGTCAGAGTGCATACGTCCCAGGGTATCAGTCATACCGTAAGAAGCAGGACCTGCGGCCATGTTATCTGGGTGCAGTGTACGACCAGTACCACCACCAGAAGCTACAGAGAAGTAAGGCTTGCCAGCGAGCACGCGCTCCTTCTTGTAAGTACCGGCTACGGGGTGCTGGAAACGGGTTGGGTTGGTAGAGTTACCAGTGATGGAGACATCAACATTCTCCTTCCACAGGATTGCTACACCCTCACGTACATCGTCAGCACCATAGCACTTCACCTTCAGACGGTTGGGGTTGTTGCCATAAGGAACCTCCTTAACCACATTCAGCTCACCAGTGAAGTAGTCGAACTTGGTCTGTACGTATGTGAAACCGTTGATACGGCTGATGATCTGGGCAGCGTCCTTGCCAAGACCGTTCAGGATAACGCGGAGGGGCTTCTTACGAACCTTGTTGGCCATCTCGGCAATCTTGATGGCACCCTCGGCAGCAGCGAAGCTCTCGTGACCTGCCAGGAAAGCGAAGCACTCAGTCTCCTCACGGAGCAGACGAGCGGCGAGGTTACCGTGACCGATACCTACCTTACGATCGTCGGCTACTGATCCGGGGATACAGAAGCTCTGCAGACCGATACCGATGGCCTCAGCAGCCTCGGCAGCTGTCTTCACACCCTTTTTGATGGCGATGGCAGCACCACAAACGTATGCCCACTTGGCATTCTCGAAGCAGATGAGCTGTGTGTCCTCACACATCTGATATGGATCGATACCTGCCTTTTCACAAATCTCATTGGCCTCCTCGATAGAGTTGATGCCATTCTCCTTCAGAGCAGCAAGAACCTGGTTGATACGGCGCTCCTGACTCTCAAACTGTACTTTTCTAATCATTGTCGTATCCTCCTATTATTCTTTACGTGGGTCAATAGCTTTCACTGCACCCTGCTCTTCGCTTGTGCGACCGTAAGAGCCGGTGAATTTCTTCAGAGCCTCATTGGCATCCATGCCGTTCTTGATAGCCTCCATCATCTTGCCGAGGTGTACATACTCATAACCGCAAACCTCGTTGTTGGCATCGAGATACATCTTAGTGATGTAACCCTCTGTCAACTCCAGATAACGTGTGCCCTTGGCAACGGTACCATAGAGAGTACCAGTCTGTGAACGAAGACCTTTACCCAGATCCTCAAGACCAGCACCGATAGCCAGACCACCCTCGGAGAAGGCGCTCTGTGTACGGCCATAAACAATCTGCAGGAAAAGTTCACGCATGGCGGTGTTGATAGCATCGCAAACGAGGTCGGTGTTCAGCGCCTCGAGGATGGTCTTACCGGGCAGGATCTCAGAAGCCATAGCGGCCGAGTGAGTCATACCTGTACATCCGATGGTCTCTACCAGAGCCTCCTGAATCACACCGTCCTTGACATTCAGGCTCAGCTTACAAGCACCCTGCTGAGGTGCGCACCAGCCAATACCGTGGGTGTAACCAGAAATTTCCTTGATTTCTTTCACTGCAACCCACTTGCCCTCCTCGGGGATAGGTGCAGGTCCATGGTAAGCGCCTTTGCAAACGCTACACATGTTCTCAACTTCTTTAGAATAAATCATTGATAATTAAACATTTAAATGTTAAACAACTTAATTAGTCCTACTTGTAGCCTACAAAATTAGTCGTTTTTCGTGAAACTTTCAAGTCTTTTCTATCCATTTAGATATTATTAACATCAAAAATCGACCTTTTGGAAAAGTTATTCTTCTATTTTTATTATTTTTGCAACTCGAAATAGCAATTTTAAATCAACACGTATTATGATTATTAAAAACGTACATGCAAGAGAAATCCTGGATTCACGTGGTAATCCTACAGTAGAGGTAGAGGTGACCCTGGAGAGCGGTATTATTGGACGTGCTTCTGTTCCCTCAGGTGCATCAACAGGTGAGAACGAGGCCTTGGAACTTCGCGACGGTGACAGAACCCGCTATCTGGGCAAAGGTGTGCTGAGAGCAATAGATAATGTGAACAGGCGGATTGCTCCAGCCATCATTGGCATGAGCACATTAGAACAGCGCCAGATTGACACTAAGATGCTTGAGCTCGACGGCACACCCACCAAGAAAGCTCTTGGCGCCAATGCCATCCTTGGTGTCTCATTGGCTGTGGCACATGCCGCTGCCGCCTATCTGAAGATTCCCCTCTACCGCTACATTGGCGGTATAAACACCTACGTGCTGCCCGTACCGATGATGAACATCGTAAATGGCGGTGCACACTCCGATGCACCTATCGCTTTTCAGGAGTTTATGATTCGTCCCATAGGTGCTAAATCAGAGAAGGAAGGCATCCGCATGGGTGCCGAGGTGTTCCATAATCTTGCCAAACTACTCAAGGCCCGCGGACTCTCCACTGCTGTAGGAGACGAGGGTGGCTTTGCACCCAACTTCAATGGTATCGAGGATGCTCTCGACACGATTATCGAAGCCATCCAGGCAGCAGGCTATAAACCAGGAAAGGACGTCACGATTGCAATGGACTGTGCCGCCTCTGAGTTTGCCGTACAGGAAAACGGTGAATGGTTCTACGACTATCGTCAGCTAAAGAACGGCAAAAGGAAAGATCCTAATGACAAGAAGCTCTCTGCCGCCGAACAGATTGTCTATCTGGACGAACTGATCACAAAATATCCTATTGACTCTATCGAGGACGGTCTCGACGAGAACGACTGGGACAACTGGGTGAAGCTGACACAACGCATCGGCGACCGTTGTCAGCTGGTTGGAGACGACTTGTTCGTCACCAACGTGAAGTTCTTGGAGAAAGGTATCAAAATGGGAGCCGCCAACAGCATACTCATCAAGGTCAACCAGATCGGTACGCTCTCTGAGACTCTCGATGCCATTGAGATGGCTCATCGCCATGGTTATACCACCGTTACCAGCCATCGCTCTGGTGAGACTGAAGACACCACCATTGCCGATATCGCCGTAGCCACCAACAGTGGTCAGATCAAGACGGGATCGTTGAGTCGTACGGACCGTATGGCCAAGTACAACCAACTCATCCGCATTGAGGAGGAACTGGGCACTCAGGCCAGATATGGCTATCAGAAGCTATAGGTGAATACCTACACCCAGCATCAAGTTGTTGGGGTAATAGAAATCATACAGGCTATACCCAATATGGAGATAGGCCTGTTGGAGCAGGTGGATCTTCAATGCGAGAATTTCATAGAAGCCCTCCATATCTTGGGTATTGGCATTGACAAAATTGTGGCCAATACCAAAGTTGATGGTGAAATAAGGCATCACGAACTCCGTACGAGCCGAGAGGCCAAGAGCCACCTTCCGGTACCAAGGCGCTGTTTTGATGTCATCATCACCACCTTTCCAAGTGGATTTTGTTAGCGCTTCGGGATTGATATCGAGGTTGGCACCACCATCGTAAGAACCATCAAGCGAGACACCTAAGTTAAGCCAGTGGTTCGCATGATAGAGTGGATTGAGGGTGAAACCGATTACCCCATAGGTGTCAGGCAGGGCATAGGCACCATATTCTGTTTCAACCCCTCTTTTCTTCCAAGCTCCATACAGCGTCAGATCCCAGAGCCAATGCTTGTCAACTGGAGGTAGAGCCCTCACCTCCGCTTGTGCCAGACGACGGTTTATGTAATAGGCCACACTCGCCTTGGCAGCAACTACATTCAGTCCGGCATTAGGAATGGAAGTATTGCCATTACTATAATGTGTCAACGTGGCACCGAGGTTCAAATCCCAGTGCTTCGACAGAATCCAGCGCAGATAGAGGTCCACATCGATATAGGCCGTCATTTTCGAGCCAATAACACGATTCTCAGGATTGCTTTCCCAATCATGCGGTTTCCAACCATAGGTTAGTCCGAAGTCCCATTCATAATTGAGCGACAATCGTCTGGCAAGTGTCTTGATGGTAGCACCTTGGAAGATATAAGCTGAAACAGGATTCCCTAATTGAGGATTAAAATCGTGGACGGACAGGCCTACACCCTGATAAACGCCTTTATAAACAAGTGCTTGTTCAGATTTCTCGGGAGGTGCGAAGGCATACTTCACCTTCACAAGAAAAGAGTGGTTCATGGTACGTACCTCAGGGTTTAGACCTTTGAGATACTTATTGGTATGGATAATCAGTCCGGGCACAGCCTCCACTTCGAGGCGGTGAACGACTGCACTGTCTTCAGAAACAGCAGTAGCAGCGATGGGAAAAACCATCGCTGCTATGCTTATCAGATATCTACTTAGATTACTTATCGCTCTCAGGTGCTTGTCCAATCAAATCCATGAACTCATCGAGTTTCGGCGTAATGATGATCTGAGTACGACGGTTACGCTGCTTGCCAACCTCAGTATCATTAGTAGCGATAGGATTATACTCACCACGACCGCCTGCAGTCAGTCGTTTAGGATCTACACCATAGTCGTTCTGAAGGGCCTGAACCACTGAAGAAGCGCGCAGGGTAGAGAGGTCCCAGTTATTACGGATATTGGTTTTCTTGATAGGCACATTATCGGTGTTACCCTCAATGAGTACATCATAGTCTTTATAATCCTTGATGATCTTAGCAATCTTCGAGAGGGTCTCAGCGGCACGACTGTTGATCTCGTAAGAACCGCTCTTATAGAGCATGTTATCAGCCAATGAAATATAGACCACGCCCTTCAGGACCTGAACATCCACTTCCTTCAGTTCTTCCTTCGAGAGGGAGCGCGTAAGATTGTTCGTCAACACCATATTCAGAGAGTCGCTCTTCGACTTTACCTCTACCAAATGACGGATATACTGGTTCGACTCATTAATCTGATCCACCAGTTTCTCAAT
Source organism: uncultured Prevotella sp. (assembly GCA_946415825.1). Lineage (GTDB taxonomy): Bacteria > Bacteroidota > Bacteroidia > Bacteroidales > Bacteroidaceae > Prevotella. The sequence continues at coordinate 5,706 of CAMKUA010000064.1, forward strand.
AGAAATATTGTTCTGGCTGGCATTTGTCAGACTCTTGTCGAGCGATTCCTGCAACTTGGCATATTTGGCCTCAGCGTTCTTAAGAGCCTGCTGCAGACCCTTCTGCTGATCCTCAAGGGCGGCAATACGGGCATTCTTACCAGCCAAGTCCTCTCTGGCATCCTGTAATTTCTCTGTCAGCGACTTGTTCTCTGTCTGGCAATTTGCCAGGTCTTTCTTGCTGGCACAGCTTGTCATCAGCAAACCGGCAGCTAAAGCGATAAATAATACATTCTTCTTCATAACTTGTCGTTTTTTAAGTGTAACGGATGCAAAATTAGTGAACTAACCGAAAAAACAATGAATTTCTGCTTGTTATTAGAATTATTTTAATTAAATTTGCAGTCAAAAACCAAAATAGCAATGAAAAATATCAAAATCTTGCTCATCGCAGCACTGAGTATGATCGTCCTGAACACACATGCCCAGATGCTCTCTAAAGGCGTTTCCAAGGAACTCGCCGACCATCGAAAAGCAAACATCAGCAATGTTGTCTATGACCTTACTTTCTATATTCCGTCAGATCTCAACAAGAGGGTTGCAGGTAAAGCCTATATCAGTTTTGAACTGCAGACACTGGAAGATGTAGTCCTGGACTTCCAAGGCGATTTCAACGGCACCTGCTATACTTTTACTGGCAAGAAGAACAGGAGACGTAGTGCTTTAGCAACCTATCAGGACGAGCATATCATCATTCCTGCCAAAGCTCTCCAGTTAGGAAAGAACAAGGTGGAACTTGAATTCATCGCCCTCGACAAAGCGCTAAACCGCAGCGAGGAGTATATGTACACTGTGTTTGAGCCCGATATGGCAAGATCCGCTTTCCCCTGTTTCTGTCAGCCCGACTTGAGAGCGGTCTTCGTCACGACTTTGTCAACCCCTTCCGGATGGAAGGCGATGGCAAGCGATAACAGTTGCCAGTTGCCACCTTACCTCTATTCCTTCGTTGCAGGCAACTTCAATGAGAAGACTGACACCCGCAACGGACGACCGATGCGTGCGCTTTATCTCGAAACTGATCCATACAAAGTAGCTCAGCTCGACAAGGTGTTCGATGAGGCTGCCCAAGCCGTAAAGTGGATGGAGGGCTATACAAGCATTGCCTGTCCTTTCAAGGAATACGGCATGGTAATCCTACCCAACTATCCTTATGGCGGTATGGAGCACCCAGGCGCCATTCAATTTGAAGACCGCCAGATTTTCCTCGATAAATTTGCCACACAGGAAGACGAACTGACTCGTATGGAGCTGATTGCCCATGAGACGGCTCACCTATGGTTTGGCGGTCTGGTGTCACTGAAATGGTTCGACGACCTTTGGGCCAACGAAGTACTTGCCAGTTTCATGGCCTCAAAAATCACACGTCGCCAGTATAGTCAGGTGGATCATGACCTGAATTTCATCAAGTCGTTCCAGACCAGGGCTATCTATACCGACCGTACCGAAGGTACCCACCCCATCGCTCAGGAACTTAGCAATGTCAACCATGCCAGTCTGCTCTATGACAACATCCTCTATGACAAGGCTCCTGTGATGATGCGTATGATGGAACAGATGATGGGAGCACCCTCATTGCAGAATGGTCTTCACAAATATCTGGTAGATCATCAGTTCGACAATGCCACATGGGATGATTTGATTACCACACTCGACAAAGAGGTTCCCAATGCCGGTATCCGTCAGTTCAGCGACATCTGGGTAAAGCAGAAAGGGTTACCCACTATTCATACAAGTTATAAGGACGGACAACTCGTCATCACGCAGTCCGACCCGTTCAACCGAGGTGTTTTCTGGCCTCAAAAGTTCCAGATCAGGGCCATATACGACCTGGGCAAGAGCTGTACGGTGGTTGTCGACATGCAGAAGCCCACGGTGACCATCAAACTGCCTGCCAAACCCGACTATATCATTCCTAATGCCGACGGAAAGGGTTATGGGCGCTTCACGCTCGACCATGACTATACACAGCTGATGACCAAGCGTCTGCTCACCACCCGTAACGATTTAAACCGTTATGCTCTGCTGTTGGCTATTCATGATAATTATCTGATGGGGCGTATCCCTGCCTCACACTTCGGAGAACTTTTCCGTATGATGGTGAAGGAGAAGAATACACTCATCATGTCAACGGCCATTGACCATATGTTCAAGATTGTGCGTGATGTCAATGAAGACCAGCGGTCTGCTCTTGAACTCTGTGTAATGGATCTGCTAGGTGAGAACCGAACGGATGCCTGTCATCAGTATATCATCCGCAAGATGTCAACCTGCGCTTCTTCACCTGAAGTTTTGGCTATGATTGAGAAGATATGGCGTGAGCACAACGATCCACTGCTCAACGAGCACGACTATATGGAAATGGCCTATCGTCTGGCCATCATGCACCCCAAACGCTCAGAGGAGATTCTCAGCACCCAGCGGAGCCGTCTGCATAATGAGGATTTACTGAAAGAGTTCGACTATGTGAGTCGCGCTTGTAATTCTGACGCCAACGAACGTACCAAGGTGTTCAACTCGCTCCTCCATCCGGAGAGCCGTCCACAAGAGACGTGGGCCTTCCACACACTTCAGTTGCTCAATTCTGATGTTTATGAGCCACAAAGCAATAGTTATATTGAGCCAAGTATCCAGTCACTCGAGTACTTGCAGCAGACGAGTGATGTGTTCTTCCCTGAGAAATGGATGAAGGCGCTGATGGAAGACCATAAGAGCAAGGAGGCGGCCCAGATTGTTGAGAACTATCTCAAGTCGCATCTCGACTATCCCGACAATCTGAGGAACAAGGTACTCGAGGCTTCATGGATTCTCATGAAACAGATGCCCTACGTTGCACCTCCCAAGCCTGCAGCCGCTCCTACCAAGGCTACGACACCTGCGAAAAAGGCAGGACCTGCGAAAAAGGCAACCTCTACTAAAAAGGCTATCCCCGCAAAGAAAACAACAACTACCAAGAAAAAGTAATATTTAGTAATATGATACGTTTTTTTCAGACACCACAGAAAACTCAGGTGATTGCAACAGAGGTTGATCACCAGTTAAACGAACAGGAAATTAAAGAATTAAGTTGGCTTTACGGTGAGGCCACGCTGCTTGATGATGACCAGATCGATGGCTATTTCGTTGGACCACGCCGCGAGATGGTGACCCCTTGGTCAACCAATGCTGTAGAGATTACACAGAACATGGGTCTTACGGGCATCAGCCGTATCGAGGAGTATTTCCCCGTTGACAGCAAGGATGCCGAATACGACGAGATGTTGCAGCGCATGTATAATGGTCTGAATCAGGATATCTTCACCATTAACATCAAGCCCGAGCCCATTAAGTATGTCGATAATCTGGAGGAATACAACGAGCAGGAAGGTCTTGCCCTCTCACCCGAGGAGATAGACTATCTGCACGGACTAGAGAAGCAGAACGGTCGTCCTTTGACCGATTCAGAGATCTTCGGTTTTGCACAGATCAATTCTGAGCACTGCCGTCATAAGATCTTCGGCGGCACCTTCATCATCGACGGCAAAGAGATGGAAAGTTCACTCTTCGCCATGATCAAGAAGACCACGCAAGAGAACCCTAATAAGATTCTTTCTGCTTATAAGGATAATGTAGCTTTTGCACAAGGTCCTGTCGTTGAGCAGTTTGCCCCAAAGGATCAAAGCACCAGCGATTTCTTCCGGATCAAGGATATCGAGAGTGTAATCTCACTAAAAGCCGAGACACACAACTTCCCCACAACCGTTGAGCCCTTCAACGGTGCAGCTACTGGTACGGGCGGTGAGATTCGCGACCGTATGGGTGGTGGCGTCGGTTCATGGCCGATTGCTGGTACGGCGGTGTATATGACAGCTTATCCTCGTCTGCACGATGACGAGGGGGCTACCCGCGACTGGGAGGATATTCTTCCTGTACGCCAGTGGTTATACCAGACACCGCAGCAGATTCTGACCAAGGCTTCAAATGGTGCCTCTGACTTCGGTAACAAGTTCGGTCAGCCGCTGATCTGCGGTTCTGTACTGACCTTCGAGCATCAGGAGGGTAAGGAGAAATATGCTTACGACAAAGTCATCATGCTGGCTGGTGGTGTGGGTTATGGCACCAAGCGCGACTGCCTGAAGAAGGAGCCTCAGAAGGGTAATAAGATTGTCGTGGTTGGTGGTGACAACTACCGCATTGGTCTGGGTGGCGGTTCTGTATCATCGGTAGATACAGGTCGCTACAGCAACGGTATCGAGTTGAACGCCGTTCAGCGTGCCAACCCTGAGATGCAGAAGCGTGCCTACAACCTGGTGCGTGCCCTCTGCGAAGAGGATGTGAACCCCGTTGTTTCTATTCATGACCACGGTTCTGCCGGACACCTGAACTGCTTGTCAGAACTCGTTGAGGAGTGTGGCGGCGAGATTGATATGACCAAACTGCCTATTGGTGATAAGACGCTTTCGAGCAAGGAGATTATCGCCAACGAGAGTCAGGAGCGTATGGGACTTCTCATCGATGAGAAGCACATCGAACATGTACGCAAGATTGCCGAACGTGAGCGTGCCCCACTGTATGTAGTCGGAGAGACCACTGGTGATGCCCACTTCTCGTTCAAGCAGGGCGACGGCGTGAAGCCTTTCGACCTCGATGTGGCTCAGATGTTCGGACACTCGCCGAAGACCATCATGAAAGATAATACCGTAGAGCGTCACTATGAGGACGTGACCTACAGTCAGGATAAGATTAATGAGTATCTGGACCGCGTGCTCCAGTTGGAGGCTGTGGCTT
>CAMKUA010000065.1:0-10376 GCA_946415825.1 uncultured Prevotella sp.
CACTACAACGGTCAGCATGCTGCCGATCAGTTCCGTCATCGTCTGGAGCGCATGGGCATCAAGTCGTACATCCACTACCCCATCGACGGCTACCCCCATAATGTGGAACTCATTGCCAGTGATGAGGGATTCGGTAAGAACGACTATGTGGAGACTTCACGTGAGTTGGTGATTGTCACTGCTCCTGGTCCGGGAAGCGGTAAGATGGCCACTTGTCTCTCACAGCTCTATAATGAGAATAAGCGTGGTATCCGTGCCGGTTATGCCAAGTTTGAGACCTTCCCCGTGTGGAACCTGCCCCTGAAGCACCCTGTGAACATCGCCTACGAGGCTGCTACAGCCGATCTGAACGATGTCAACATGATCGACCCCTTCCACCTTGAAGCCTACAACAAGACAGCCGTCAACTACAATCGTGACATCGAGATCTTCCCCGTGCTGAATGCCCTCTTCGAGGGTATCTATGGAGATAATCCCTACAAGTCGCCTACCGACATGGGAGTCAACATGATTGGCTTCTGCATCAGTGACGACGAGGTGTGCTGTAAGGCTTCGAAGGATGAGATTATCCGCCGATTCTACGACGCCACCAACAAGATGGCAGATGGTGCCGATAACGAGAGTGAGGTAAACAAGATCCGAATGCTCTTCAATCAGGCCAAGATCACCACTGCCTTCCGACCTGTTACAACAGCCGCCTACGAGAAGAAATTGGAAACCGGTCACACATCTGCTGCCATCGAACTTGAGGACGGTACGATCATCACAGCCAAGTCATCGCCCCTGTTGGGTTGCAGTGCAGCCTTGCTCATCAATGCCACTAAGTATCTGGCTGGTATCGACCATAATGCCAAACTCATCCCGCAAAGCCTCATCGAACCCGTACAAAAGACGAAGACACACTATCTGGGTGCCAAGAACCCCCGTCTGCATACCGACGAGGTGCTTGTAGCCCTGAGCGTACTCTCAACTGATGACGAGAACTGTCGCAAGGCACTGGAACAACTGCCTCTTCTGCGAGACTGTCAAGTACACTCCACCGTCATGCTCAGTGAGGTGGATCGTAAGATCTTCAAGAAACTGGGGTGTGGCCTTACCTGTGATCCCGTCAAGAAGAAATAATCAATTGAACTTAAAGCGGACTACAAGGGGGAGGTGGTCGCTGTAACCCTTCTGATATTTCATACCCTTATACGTACGGCGTGGTAGATACCCGCCGTACGTTTTGTCTTCTTCCAATAAGAAGAGTGGTGCATGTATAACGGCTAATTCCAGTCTGTTCTTCATCCCCTCTGACACAAGGACATGATCGAGGCTTTCCCACTTGCCCTTGTAACGATAGGTTCCCTCGACACCATTCTGTCCACGAGCGTCACGAGAGATATTCGTCAGGTTATCCTCACAGATCCTAACGATGGCAGGAGAGTCGTAATAGTCGTTGAAATCACCAGCAACCAGGATGTTCGCCTCAGGTGAGATGGCACGTACGGAATCTACCGACTGCAACAGGCGGTTAGCAGCCTGAAGACGGAACGGACGAGTGACCTTCTCTCCCCCATTCCGACTCGGTGCATGGACGACAAAGACATGGAGTGTATCACCAGACTGTAGTCTTCCACTGACATAGAGTATATCTCGTGTGGGGCGCATTCCCTCAATGGTTTCGATGCGTAATGGATAACTATGGATGGGAGCAAATGAGAACGGACTGTAGAGCAGGGCCACATCGACACCACGCTGATCGGGCGAAGAAGTCATCAGATACTCATAGCCGGCATTCCTCAACAAAGAGCGTTTGGTCAGGTCGGTAAGCGCCACATCGTTCTCCACCTCACAGAGTGCAATCAAGTCGGGTATGCCATCCTCACTGCATGAGAGCAGAGCCTTGGCAAGACTGTTCTGCTTTTTCCAGTAGCGTTTCTTCGTCCAGTGGCGCGTAGCGTCGGGCAGGAACTGGGCATCGTCTTTATCCTCATCATCGAGGTAGTCGAACAGGTTTTCTACATTATACTCCACAAACGTAAGCTGTTGCGCTGATACACTACATGGAATGAGGAATAGGAAAAGGAAAAACAATCTATTCATACGGGATTCTTTTTTATCTTCCAACCAATGGCAGCAACGAGGATGCTCGTGATTGGTGACAGGAAATTGAAGAAACAATAAGGCAGATACGTCAGGGTTGCCACACCGAGTACAGTGCTCTGCGTCAGACCACAGGTGTTCCAGGGCACAAGCACTGAGGTCACCGTGGCACCATCCTCACAGGAACGACTGAGCAAACGGGGCTCATACCCTTTCTCCCGGAAGGTGTCCTTAAACATCGAACTGGTAAGCATAATCGACAGATACTGGTCTGCCATGGCAATATTGCAAAAGAGAGCCGTACCTACTGTCGAGGTGACGAGCGAGGCAGTACCACGCACCAGACGAAGCACAAGATTCATCAGGTCGCGCAATTGTCCGGTGGCCGTAAGTGCACCACCAAAGGTCTGGGCACAGATAATCAGCCAGATCGTCGGCATCATACCCGACATACCACTGGTATGCACCAGTTCGTTGAGCATCGGCACACCCGTCTCAATATTCGTACTACCATAGCACACCTGCATCATACCTTTATAGGAAGAGAGAATACCAAGGTCGGCCTCTCCAGAGATATGATGAACCAAGTCAGCCTGTACCAGTAATCCTACGATAGCCGCTAACAGGATTGCCAAGAAGAGCACCACCATTGAAGGCCAACGGCGAGCAATCATCACACCCGTCAGCACTGGCACAATCAAGAGCCAAGGGGATATGACAAAGGTATTTTGCAACCCCTCCATAAACTCATAGACATTGCCATGCCCCTGCACATTCATCGTAAAACCAGCAATCAGGAAGATGGTAAGCGACACGAGAAACGTGGGTACCGTCGTATAGAGCATATAACGGATATGGGTGAATAGCGGTGTACCGGAGACACTGGAAGCCAATACGGTTGTATCGGAGAGTGGCGAGAGTTTATCACCAAAGTAGGCACCTGTGATAATGGAACCGGCTATCCACCCGTCGTCGAAGCCATGTGCCTTGCCAATGCCCATCAGAGCCAATCCAATCGTGGCGACTGTGGTCCACGAAGAGCCGATCATCAGACTCACCAACGCACAGAGCACACTACTGCTGACGAGGAACACCTCTGGACGGATAATCTGCATGCCGTAGTAGATCATCGTTGGCACGATGCCCGATACCATCCAGGTACCACCAATGGCACCAATCAATAGCAGGATGATGACTGCTGGCGTACAACTGGCAATCTTATCTGTAATCTCCTTCTCGAGATTCTCCCATTCCAGTCGTTTGGAGAAGTGCCCGATAAGCACACTCACCGCAGACGCAACTAACAGCGACACCTGAGAGGCCCCTTCCAATGTTGCGTTACCGAAAACGGCAACGCAACACGAAATGAGTACAATCAGTACCAGGAATGGGATAAAAGCCAGCATGGGGCGAAAGGGTTAGCAGACCTTCTCGAGTCGCTTCATCATAGCAAACATGAAGATGGCTGCTACGAGACAAACACCGAGGAAGACACTCCAGCACACCCAGAGGGGAACGGCGCCCCAAAGCAGACCGCCAATGACGACGAGCTGGTTACCAATGGCCGTAGCCACAAACCAGCCACCCATCATCATTCCCTTATATTTCGGAGGAGCCACCTTTGAGACGAACGAGATACCCATCGGTGAGAGCAACAGTTCGCCAAAGGTCAGCACCAGATAAACCATAATCAGCAGGTTGGGCGTCACGTCAGCCACATGCACAGCCACAGGATTACCATCGGCACCCATCTCCGTCTGAGGCATGGGCAGACCAAACGAACCAAAGGCCATCAATGCGTAAGCAATCGCAGCAACAATCATACCATAGGCAATCTTACGAGGTGCAGAAGGTTCCTTACCCTTTGCTGCCAACGACCCGAAGATAGCCATCGACACCGGTGTCAGGGCAACCACATAGAAGGGGTTGAACTGCTGGAAGATAGGAGCCGATACAGAAATGCTGCCATCAGGATTGTACTGGAAGATGAGGAAAAGGACTGCCAGCACAATGACAACGATAGAGATGATCTTACCCTTGCTGGTCTTTGACTGGAACAGAGAGAAACCAGCATATACGATAAAGATCACTGCCACGAGGTTCCAGACATTAAAGCACATGGCCTGCAAACCATCAGCAGACTGAGCCGTAAACTCATCAGCAAAGTAGGTCAGCGACAAACCGTTCTGGTGGAAAGCCATCCAGAAGAAGATCACCACAGCAAACACCAGACACAGAGCGACAATACGTTGTGAAGTCTCCTCCTTAGAGAGTTCGGGTTCGTTGCTGGCTGCATCAGATTTGGCAGCGTTAGTCTTCGTACCTCCCTCCGTATGACGGAAAGTATTGCGGAACACATAGTAGATAATGATCGACAGAATCAGTGATGCACAAGCCACGGCAAACGAGAAATGATAAGCGTCATTACTTGAATAGCCCAGGGCGGTCTCGGCATACTCCTTGATCTTGATGGCTGCAGTGGGGGCAAACAAAGCACCAATGTTGATGGCCATGTAGAAAATAGAGAAACCGGCATCGCGCTTGTCCTTATACTGAGGATCGTTGTAGAGGTCGCCCACCATCACCTGCAGGTTACCCTTGAAGAGACCTGTTCCGAATCCAATAAGTAACAGGGCAGCCAGCATCACCACTAGAGCCACCGTGTCGCCACCAAGAGGCACCGACAATAGCAGATAACCTGCAAACATGATGATGATACCTGTGGTCACCATACGACCAAAACCGAACTTGTCGGCCATGATACCACCAATCAACGGGAGGAAATACACCAGCATGAGGAAAGAACTGTAGATCGTTCCTGCCATAGCAGGCGATAATCCGTAATTAGCTCTCAAGAAAAGAGCAAAGACAGCGAGCATCGTATAATAACCGAATCGCTCACCGGTGTTGGCCAATGCCAACGCAAATAAACCTTTAGGTTGTCCTTCGAACATAGTTATTTAATATTTGAGTTTTTAGTCCTGATAATGTCAAAGAGATAGGTGAACTTGAAGACGATATTACTGAAATTGGAACGACCGAAGAAGTCGCGCTTCGTATTACCATAGATATTCCCCAATCCGTAATAGTAACGTGCTTCGAGCATAAAATGGCCCACACGACGATGACTGAACTCCAGTCCCACTCCACCTGCGATACCATATTCAAACTTATTCTCGACGGCCATCGTGTCCTGCGCCATCACATGAGAGGCACGCTTGCCAGCATACTTGTATTCAGGCGACATAGGGTCAAAAGCCGGATCATGGGCATTGAAGTTCGTTTCGGTCTTTTCACTCAGAAACATTCCAAACTGGGGACCCACCTGGAAGAAAGCCTGGAAACCCTTACGCTCACGTCCCCATCCCAGTCTGGCAAAGACAGGTATCTGGATATAGTCCATCTTTCGAGAATATTTCAACATCTGGGAGGGATCAGTATGCAGGGGTACTGGCTGATCCTGAATGTCGAGGATATCCTCCTTCCAGCCTACCTGCGCGTAGTTTATCTCAGCCACCACGGCACAGATGCTCTTGAAGTATTTCTCACAGGTATAGCGAACCGTCATACCTGCCGTCATACCTTCCTGATACCCTTGTGGCACTTTGGGCACGAAATCCACATTGCTCATCACATAGCCACCATTGAAACCCACGGCGAAATCCTTTCTGAATTCACCTACCTGGGCAAAAGTCTGTAAAGGTAAAAAGGTAAAAAGGTAAAATGGCAAGATCATTACCACATACCTCCATATCCCTTTCTTGTTTTGTTCCATCTTTTACCGTTTTACCTTTTTCAGAACTTGATGGTCTCCACAATATGCTCTGGACGATAGTGCACAAAGAGCAGTGTCCTGTTACGCAACCCGCCATTGCCATAGCGCTCAAACTGCAGGGGTGTCTGTACAGGCGGATAGCCAAACATACCTGCTGCGCCATTGAAGGTCTTACCATATTTATGAAATCCTCTCAGGAAGAAGAAGGCTTGATCGAAGCCGGTAAGGGCAAAGCGAGGCAACACCTGCTGCATATCTGAATGGAAGTTCCAACGGAATTTCTGCTCCAATCGCTTGGTTGAAGGAGATACAGGGTTATAATAGAACACCGATGGGATATAGGTATTATACTTATAGTAATTCTCCAGATGGATACGGGTGTATCTCAACCAGTCGGTATAACCAAACATCGTGATTTCCAGATCCGGTCTTTTAGCCTTTATCCCATTCAACTTCGAGAAGGCAATGCCTAACTCCTGCGAGCGACCAGTATTCAAGATCACCACATTCTGTTTGTCCTGACTGAAAGCCTTGACGAAGTTTTCCTCGCTCGACTTCAGGTTTGTCAAAGAATACACAATCCCCTGTTGTTCCAACTGGCGACGCAGACCAGAGGTAAAGTTACCCTTATTACTGGTAGAGTCGTTGCAATCGATAAATATGGGGTGATAGTTCTTGAAGCGCTCCATGAAACGGTTGATGGTCTCCTCGTTAATCGTGGTTGGCGACTGCCAGATCTGGAAGATATTGCGATTGGTCGTCAACTGAGGGGCATTGATGGAGAACGGAATAATCAGACGGATATCATAGCTCTTCACGAATTCCGACAACACATCCATCTGCTTTGAATAGAGCGGACCGATAATCAGGTCGCACTTCGAGGCATCCGGATCAAGCAGGATGGGACGGATATCAGCATCCTCCGGGGTGTTCCAGGCGTGGACATCGACAGAGATACCCAGTTTCTTCAGACTGTCGCAGGCCATCAATACCCCACGATAGTACTCCACCATACGACGGCCATCGCCATTGATATCGTGGAGAGGCAGCATCACACCCAGACGAATGGCCCGGTTGCGCACATCATCACTGGTCGCATCCTGTGTGGGTTTTGCGATATAGTCGGTCTTTTCAGATACATTACCCGATTTCCTGGAGTATGGAATCCGTATGATATCGCCCTTCTTCATCTCGTAGTCGGGGTCCTTCATCTCTGGGTTAGCCTGTATCAGTTCATCAATGGTAAGGTCATACATACGGGAGATGCCAAAGATGGTCTCCTTGCGCTTGACCTTATGCAACCCACGGATGGATGTTTCTTCTTGGGCAGAGATCACTCCTACTGCCAAAAAGAGCAGCACGAACAATGAAAAATATCTTAAAACTCGCGTCATAATCTCAAAAATTAGAAATTTCGCCTACAAAAGTACAAAATAATTGTGAATTGGAAATGATGAATTATGAAATATTTAGTATCTTTGCACTTTAAAGCATAAGAAAATGAAGACAAATCGTATATTTCTGGTCATTTTTGCCTTATTCCTGACGATTTGGTGTCAGGCTCAGGGTGGCTATCCATCCGTTTCCCCCACGGCCACTTACATCAATGACGAGGGAGTGGAGACAGAGAGCACAGACAACATTGCCGGTCAGGCTCCCTTAACGGTCACGTTCCGGGCCAACCCCTCAGACATCGAGGGCCACATACCTTCTTACGAATGGCATTTCCGCATGGAGGGAGAGGCCACCGACCTGATGGTGCGCTATGAGGAAGACACCGAATACACCTTCACCACTGCTGGTGTTACCCGAGTGACACTCTTCTTCAAGCCTGATGCCGGTGAGGAGCCCCTCGACTCTGTGGTCTTTACAGTGACCGTCAGTGAGAGCAAGCTCATATTCCCGAACGCCTTCTCACCCAATGGCGATGAATACAATGAGGAGTTCAAGGCCAAGGAATACCAGAGTATTGTGGAGTTCCACGCCTACATCTTCAACCGATGGGGACATAAGATCTATGAGTGGACGGACCCGGCTGGAGGTTGGGACGGAACCTTCAATGGCAAGGATGTGAAAGAGGGCGTCTATTTTCTGCTATGTAAGGCCAAAGGCGCCGATGGCAGAGAATACAATATCAAAAAAGACGTAAACCTGTTAAGAGGATTTACCGAGGTAGATTCAAGAAGTGAATGAGCATGAAGAGAACTGACGATAAGATTAATGTATATGGTGCACGTGTACATAATCTTAAGAACATAGACGTAGAGATTCCACGCAACTCGCTCACGGTCATCACCGGCCTGAGTGGCAGTGGCAAGTCGTCGCTGGCCTTCGACACGATCTTTGCTGAGGGACAGCGGCGCTATATCGAGACATTCTCTGCCTATGCCCGCAACTTCCTGGGAGGTATGGAGCGCCCTGATGTCGATAAGATCACTGGTCTCTCTCCTGTTATCAGTATAGAACAGAAAACCACCAACAAGAATCCCCGCTCTACCGTAGGCACCACCACTGAGGTCTATGACTACATGCGTCTGCTCTATGCCAGAGCCGGACGCGCCTATAGCTACGCCACTGGCGAGGAGATGGTGAAATACACAGAGGAGAAAGTGCTCGACATGATTGTGCACGACTATGTCGGAGAGAAGATATTCATCCTGGCTCCTCTTGTCAGGAGTCGTAAGGGTCATTATCGTGAACTCTTCGAGTCGATGCGGCGCAAGGGTTATCTGAACATCCGGGTAGATGGAGAACTGATGGAGATTACCCGAGGCATGAAGGTGGATCGCTACAAGAACCACGACATCGAGGTGGTCATCGACAAACTGGCCGTTCTCGAGGTTGCCGCCCACGAGGGTGAGGCGAGAGAGCGCTTGAAGAAATCGGTCTCTATCGCCATGAAACAAGGCGACGGTCTCCTCATGATCCTGAACAAAGACACTGGCGAAATCAAGCATTTCTCAAAGCGCCTGATGTGTCCGACTACTGGCATAAGTTATTCAGACCCGGCGCCCAACAACTTTTCGTTCAATTCCCCCCAAGGAGCCTGTCCATACTGTAAAGGTCTGGGGGTTATCAACCAGATCGACCTTGCCAAAGTCATCCCAGATCGCAAGCAGAGCATCTACGAAGGTGGTATCATGCCCCTCGGCAAGTACAAGAACCAGATGATCTTCTGGCAGATTGAGGCCATCCTCAAGAAGTATGAAAGGGTAAGGGAAGGCGAACGCAGTTCGGAACTGTGTGATCTCAAGACACCTATCGAGGAGATTCCCGAAGAGGCCCTGCGCGAGGTGCTTTACGGTTCGCTTGAGAATGTGCGCATCGACAAAGAACTGGTGCATACCTCCAGCGACTATTTCATCGCCTTCGACGGTATCATCAAATACCTGCGCAACGTGATGGACAACGATGACTCTGCAGCTGGTCAGAGATGGGCCGACCAGTTCCTTGCTGAGTGCGAATGCCCCGAGTGTCATGGTCAGCGACTCAATCGCGAGGCACTATCATATAAGGTGTGGGATAAGAACATCTCCGAACTCGCCTCGATGGATATCAACGAACTGCGGGAGTGGCTCGATCAGGTGGAATCCCACCTCGACCACCAGCAACAGCAGATAGCCAAAGAGATCCTGAAAGAGATACGCACCCGACTGGACTTCCTGCTTGAAGTGGGCCTCGACTATCTGGCGCTCAATCGCCAGTCGGCCTCGCTGTCAGGTGGTGAGAGCCAGCGCATACGACTGGCTACACAGATCGGTTCGCAACTTGTCAACGTGCTCTACATCCTTGACGAACCCTCTATCGGACTTCATCAGCGCGACAACGAGCGACTGATCAATTCGCTGAAGGAACTGCGCGACCTGGGCAATACCGTTATCGTGGTGGAGCACGATCAGGACATGATGCTCAATGCCGACTATATTGTCGATATCGGACCCAAGGCTGGTCGCAAGGGCGGTGAGGTGGTCTTTCAGGGTACCTATCAGGATATGCTGAAGACCGAGACACTGACCGCCCAATATCTGAATGGCCAGCAACAGATTGCCATCCCGAAGAAACGCCGTAAGGGCTCTGGTAAAAGTATCATCCTGAGAGGCTGCACGGGCAATAACCTGAAGCACGTCGATGTGGAGTTCCCCCTTGGCAAACTCATCCTCATCACTGGTGTCAGTGGCTCAGGCAAGTCAACGCTTATCAACGAAACGCTGCAACCCATCCTCTCTCAGCATTTCTACCGTTCACTGAAAATCCCCATGCCTTACGAGCGCATCGAAGGTCTGGAATATATCGACAAGGTGGTGGATGTCGATCAGACGCCCATCGGTCGTACCCCACGCTCCAACCCCGCCACCTATACAGGCGTGTTCTCCGATATCCGCAGTCTGTTCGTAAACCTCCCAGAGGCCAAGATCAGAGGCTACAAACCGGGACGATTCTCATTCAATGTGAAGGGCGGACGCTGCGAGGCCTGTGGCGGCAATGGCTATAAGACCATCGAGATGAACTTCCTGCC
>CAMKUA010000066.1:0-10335 GCA_946415825.1 uncultured Prevotella sp.
AAAGCGTGTAGCCGGCAAAACTGGCTCGCAGGTTCGAATCCTGTTCTCTCCGCAGGATGAACAGGTTCAAAGCTCCATAAGGAGTTTCCTGTTCTCTCCGCGAAAAGGATTCAAAGCGATTTAGGAAAGAGCTTTGAAAGTTTGTTTTCTCAAAAACAAAGTTTATGAAAAGACTGATTATTCTGTTCTCGATGATAGGCTTGCTCGCTATTCCGCAAGCCGTCGAATCGCAAACAAACTTAGTCAAGGACAGTGTGGCCATGGTGGACTCTTTGGCCAGTGCCGACTCTATAGTTGCTGACGCCATGCTGGTGGATGACGCCGATATCGAAGGTGAAGAGGCTGAAGGCGGACTGCACAAGCAGTTGAAGACTAAGTTTATTGATGGAAACGTGGGCTTTATGTCGTTGGTGGCCTTGGCACTGGTGTTGGGACTGGCCTTTTGTATTGAGCGTATCATCTATCTGACGCTGTCGGAGATTAAGGCCTACAAGTTGATGGACGACATTGAGAATAAGCTGAAGGAAGACGATGTGGAGGGAGCCAAACAGCTCTGCAAGAACACTCGGGGGCCAGTGGCCTCAGTCTGTTATCAGGGTCTGCTCCATATCAAACAGCCTATCGATGCCATTGAGCGCAGCATTGCCAATTACGGAGGTTTGCAGGCGGCCAATCTGGAGAAAGGCTGTTCGTGGATCAAACTCTTCATTGCCATGGCACCCTCACTGGGATTCCTGGGTACGGTCATCGGTATGGTGATGGCTTTCGACAAGATACAACAAGCAGGAGACATCGGCCCCACTATTGTGGCTCAGGGTATGAAGGTGGCACTGATAACCACCATCTTTGGTATCGTTGTCGCCCTGATACTGCAACTCTTCTATAGCTATATCCTCTCGAAGATTGAGCGACTGACGGCTCAGATGGAAGAGAGCGCCATCTCGCTGCTCGACATGATTACCGACTATAAACTGAGAAATAAGTAAATGAACAGTTTCGTATCTCCTGCTATCGCTGACATCGCCCTGTGGCTGATGTATGTAATGATTGTCGCTGCCTTGGGCGTGACTGCCTATAGCGTGTGGCATGGGATGCGCAACAGACGAAAGGGCGACGATATTATTAACGGTGTGCCTGCAGGCAGAATAGGCTGGTGCGTGGCCATCGCATTAGTTGTCTGCCTGATAGTAACCTTCCTCTTGGGCTCATCATCTCCCGTCGTCACCAATGGCACCCTCTTTACCGACGTGTTCTGGCTGAAGACGACGGATATGTTTATCTATACCTCAATCCTACTGATCATCGGATGTTTCGTAAGCGCTATCATAGGCAGATTCCGGAGCTGAACACAACATCGACGGCAGATATCTCGTTTATGCTGTTGATCTTCTTTCTGGTGACATCGTCGATGGACACTGAGAAGGGCTTGTTGCGCCAGATGGCTCCACCGCCCATGGAACAACAACAGCCTACAGATATCAACAAGGACCTCGTAGTGAAGGTGGAAATTGATGCAGATAACCGTCTGACATGTGACGGGAAGCAAGTCACGCTACAGGAACTTTCGGATGCTGTGGCAGCGATGATCAATGTCAATCGTACGGCGCATGTGGTATCCGTTCAGGCTGATCGCGCTACGAGTTACGAGACTTATTTCCAAGTGCAGAACACTATCGTGAATACTTATATGACTTTCCGTGAGCGTTATGCACAGGAACACTATGGGAAGAGCTATCTGCGTTGTACGGGTGATGAAAGGGCCGATATTAATGACTATTATCCCCAGCGCATCAGTGAACTGCCCATTGAGGAAGGAGGTGCAAAATGAGACCCATGCAAAGCATGTTTCGCAGGAAGCGGCAGAATGTGCCGTCGCTGAATATGGCTTCGATGCCCGACCTGATATTCACGGTATTGTTTTTCTTCATGATCGTCACCCACATGCGAAGCGACGAGGTGAAGGTGCGCTACCAAGTACCTCAGGGGGTGGAGATGAAGAAACTGGCCAACAAATCTTCTGTGGTAAACATCTATATAGGACGTGCTGGTAATGATTGGCATGTGCAGTTGAATGGTGACATCGTGAAGGTAGAGGATATCCCAGGGCGTATCGAACAACTCAAAGGAACCATGTCGCCAGAGAATCAGGAACACCTGACGGTTAGTCTGAGAGCAGACCGCAAGACGCCTATGGGACTGATTAGCGATGTGAAGCAGGCCCTGCAGAAGAGTTATGCCTTGCGCATTAATTATAGTGGAACAGAATTCAAACAAGACCATCATGAGTAAGATAGACCAATTAGACAGGCAGATTCTTCGCCTGATTGCCGAAGATGCCCGTATCCCCTTTCTGGAGGTAGCACGACTTTGTAACGTCAGCGGTGCGGCTATACATCAGCGTATTCAGAAACTGACGGCTATGGGTGTGCTGAAGGGATCGCAGTTCGTGATCGACCCTGAGCGGATAGGCTACGAAACCTGTGCCTATATCGGACTGAATCTGAAGGACCCCAGCAGCTTCGACGCAGTGGTGGAGAAACTGAAGGAGATTCCCGAGGTGGTGGAGTGTCACTATACTACGGGTAATTTCGACATGTTTATCAAACTCTATGCTGTGAATAACCATCACTTGCTAACGATTATCCATGATAAGTTGCAGCCTTTAGGTCTGGCCAGTAGTCAGACACTGATATCCTTTAATGCAGCTATCAACCGCCAACTGCCTATCGTGGATATGCTCTTCGGAGAGGAGGAAGAGGAGTAGTTAGCCCGAAAAAAACACTTTGTAAGAAAATGACAACTTTTTGGTATAAATTGCATGGTTTATATCAAAAAAATGTCGTATCTTTGCAACCGAAAGTCATTTTTAAACCGATACCTAAATATTTTATTAATCATATAATTAATCATTATGGCTTATCAAGAAGTAACAACGACGGGTTATGGAACCCGAGTAGGAAACTCATTTAAGGCAATAGGCAGTGGTTTCTTGCTGTTTATTGCAGGTACAGCACTCTTGTGGTGGAACGAAGGTCGTGCCGTGAAGACTGAAAAGATGCTCGACGAGGCAGGAAGTGCCTACGTAGAGATGGAGAATCCCAGCAAGAAGGATGCCTCCCTTGAGGGTGAATTGATCTGTGGTACCGCTCTGGCTACAACAGAGGATTCACTTTCCGACGCTCAGTTTGGCGTGGGTGCCAAGGCTATTGCTCTCAGGCGTACCGTGGAGTACTACCAGTGGGTAGAGCACGAGCAGTCGACGAGCGAAGATAAACTGGGTGGCAAGCAAGTCACAACGACAACCTACACCTATAGCAAGGAGTGGGTGAGGCGCCCAGTTGAGTCGGCTAGTTTTAAGGACCCTGCCTATCAGAACAAGAACATGGTGCTGACGACCTATGAGGATTTTGAACAGTATGCGGAGAATGTAACGTGGGGCGCCTATAAGTTGACGGAGAGCCTGATTCACAGCATCTCTTCTCGTGAGGGTATGGAACTGGCCATGGCAGAGGACCTGCTGAAGCAGTTGGACAAGAGCACTCAGACTGCCTACGAACGCTTCTATGGTGTGCAGAAGAACACACAGCAACCTACCCAGCAGCCTGCTCAGCCACAGCCTGCCATTCCCGATTCAATAAGGGCTCTGCTCCCTGATTCTGTCAAGGCTGCGCTCGACTCCCTGCAGGCAGTGAACGACTCTATCAACAAGTCGATGGAGAATGCTGAGAACAAGAAGGATCTGCAATATATCCACCAGGCCAGCAATGTGCTGTATTTCGGACGTGTACCTGGATCTCCTGAGGTGGGTGACGTACGTGTGACCTTCGAGAAGGTGGTTCCTGCCAAATGTACCATCATGGCCGTTGTCGATGGCGACAGCTTCAAACCTTACAAGGCTAAGAACGGCAAGCGCTTCCAGACCCTCGTGATGGGCAAGAAGAGTGGTGACGAGATTATCGATGCCGAGAAGGAGGCCAATAATATGTGGCTTTGGTTCTTGCGCATTGTTGGTATAATGATGGTAATCGGCGGATTGAAGGGTATCTTCGGATTCCTCACCACAATCCTCAAGGTGGTTCCCTTCCTTGCAGGTATCTTTGGCTGGGGTATTGGTGTGGTTTGCACCGTTGTGGGTATTGCCTGGTCGCTCATTGTCATCGCCATCGCATGGCTGTTCTATCGTCCGTTGCTGGGCATCAGTCTGCTGGTACTGGCTGGCTTCCTGATCTGGGTATTCGCCTTCAAGGGCAAGGACAAGCTGAAGGAACTGGCTTCAAAGGCAAAGAACAAGAACGGAGAGCCGGTGCCTGCTCCTTCTCAGACTCCTGAGAACGTATGATGAAAGTGATCCTGAGCATCATCCTTGTCAGTATTGGCGGATGTATCTATCTGCTACAGCGTACGACAGGGCTGCTGATGTTCAGGATCATTGATTTTCTGGGATTGACGGATGTCGTTGCTTCCTGGCGTTCCTCCGTCATGCAATGGCCTGAGTTTATTGTCTTCAGTCTGCCAGGTGGATTGTGGTCTGCATCGTATGTACTATTGGCAGATGTTGTCTTTGCCAGACAATCTAAAGTGTTGAGACTGGCTTGGGGGGCTCTCATCCCTATGATAGGAGTGGTATCCGAACTCCTACAGGCCATGAGTCTTTGTCCTGGTACTGCCGATTGGCAGGATGCCTTATGTTATGGCATTCCGTATATTATTTATGTAATTTGGGTGATTTTTATAATATGAAGAGATTCGTTAATACTATTTGTGTTGCTTGTGCAGCAGTGTGGCTGGTAGGTTGTAAGACGCAGACAGTGGCAGAACAGTCAGTCATCGAGAAACACCAGCCCATCCAGATGATTCTGGATACAGATTTCGGTAGTTCTACCGATGACCTTTTTGCCTTGATGATGATTTATGACTACATGGAAGAGGGTCTTGTGGATCTGAAAGGTATCGTTGTTGACCGTGAGGGCGTGAAAAACGCTGAATTGGTAGATGTCTTTAATACCTATTACGGACATCCTGACATCCCCGTAGGCTTGGAGCGCAATGGCGTGAAGAACCCTCGTTGTTTTATCCCATATAATGGTGTCTGCGATCTGAAGAATGCTCATGGCGCCCCTCTCTTTAAGCGTTCGAAGGACATGACCAATTGTCCTGAGGGCTATAAACTGTATCGCCAGTTGCTGAGCAAGGCTGAGGATAAATCTATCGTTATTGTGGCCATCGGTTTTGTGACGACAATTGCTGAATTGTTTGAATCAGGTCCTGACGAGTATTCTCAGTTGAGCGGTCTCGACTTGTTTGGTCAGAAGGTGAAGTCGGTGTATATCCAGTCTGGGCGTTTTGAGAGTGGCGACAGCCTGAGTGGCTACAATATGCGTGCAGCCTCAAAGCAGTCGGCTATCTTCTATGATAAGTTACCAAAGAATGTGGATCTGATTATGTCGCCCAGTAATATTGGTGACATGATGAACTATCTGCCTCAGGATGTGCTTGTCGATCTCTCTGCCACAGAGATGAACCCCATCAAGGCTGTTTATACCAATTATACCTGTGATACAGGTCAGCGTATGTGGGATACCAACTGCCTGGTGAATGCAGTGCAGGGCGATAAGGCTTATCATATGTCGCCTCGTGGATGGGTGAAGTTTGTGGATAAGGGTGAGGAGTCGCTGATGCTGTTTACACCCGATCCCCAGGGAAATGCCCGTTACCAGTTGCCTGGCGACACCTATTTCGCTGAAGACAAGCTGATGGATATCCGCAAGCATAACCGCATCAACCGTTATCCGGCTCCCTTTACCATTGAGGCTCCTCAGCCCCAGTTGATAAATAAGGCTGCAGCAGAGTGGGTTAAGCCCCGTATGAACCAGTTGGTGGATAAATATATGGGTTCTGCAGGCAACACCCTCGATCCTGACGAAGTACGCATGTTGTTCCGTCCGTTGGGTTACTCAGGTCCTAATGCCCTGGATTATCAGGAGGCAGAACAACTGGTGGTCGATGCTATCTTCGAGCGTATGATTCAGAAAGCTCTGCGTTCAGGCAAGAACGACCTCGCTATTGTGACGGGTCCTCCTGCCAGTGGTAAGAGCACTGCTGTGCGCCAACTGAATCTGAAGAAGGCGGGCTTGGTCTATGATGCGTCTCTTACGGGTGGTAATCGTTTGGAGAGTGTCATTAAGAAGGCAAAGGCCCTGGGTATGGAGAAAATCACCATCGTACCCGTCTATAACGATGTGCTCACCAGTTACAAGAATTGTCTGAATCGAGGACGTACCACCTGGCGCTATACAGCTCTCGACTACCTTGTGAACTCTTATCGTGGCAACATCGGCCAGTTGGAACAGATCATCAAGAGCTGTCCTGATGTAGAGATCATACCTGTGGATTGCTCTAATAACCAAGGAGTTCATCGTGTGAGCATCGAGGATGCCTTGAAATGGAATTACAATGTTACTGACGAGGAGGTTCACCAGCTCTTCACTTGTCTGAAGGATGAACTCGATGCCGATAACATCGAGGCAAGTTCCATCCTCGCAGCATCGGGTGATATATTGTCGATCCAGACCTCTGACGAGACAAATAAAGCACTGGCCAAAGAGATTGACCAGAAAATACAGGATGTGTTGAAAGCCTTTAAGTTAAGGTAGGAAGATATGAAGAAACTGATCGTTATCGCCATCTGCGGTATTGTCATGATGGCAGGTTGTAAAGGCAAAAAAGCGCAGGGTGCGGAGTCGGAGAGTGACTCTGTCGTTGCTGATAGTGCAAAAATTGTTGAGCAGCAGGATACCACACCCCTGCCTATGTTCCTCTACTGCCTGGACAAGGACTACATGCAGATGGTGTACTGGTCAGATGTCGAAGAACCTAAGAAGGACAAAGACAACGCCGAGTACTTCGAGGATATGCATCGTCCTTGGGTACTTCAGGAGGGGTTCCGTCGGAATGCGGCTCTCTATACGAAGATGTTGTGTGAGGATGGTAAAACCATCGATATCAAGTATATGGACGAACTCCTCAAGAATCCTGATGGTAAGGAGATGTATGTAGGCGAACTCCATAGTCGTGCTTCCATCCCGTCGCCAGGTCTGCGCTATGCCTTTGTCAATCCCAACGACCCTCAACTGAAGAAGACAGACTGGAAGGGTATGGACATTGTAGTGACTGAGGGCTATCTCCAGACACGAAAGCTGATGAAGTCGAAGATGCTCTCGCCCTTTGATAAGGAAAAGCCACTGCCCAAGGCTGTGGTGAGTCAACTGGAACAGGAGTATGGCATGAAGGTTGAGTCATCGACCTCTGTCTTGAGTTTCGACGATCGCTATACCTATGGAGTCATGCAGTTCAAGGGTGTCTATAAGACGGTGAAGGAGTATGGAAATGATCGCAAGGTTGCCCTGGCCCTTGAAGTGCTCATCGATGGCGACAAGGTATATTCCTACCCCATGGAGGGCTATTATGACGATCAGTATGGTCCTACATGGAATGTTGACGACGATGGACAGTTTATCGCCAGCAACATTCCTGCAGCCTTCGAGGGTCCTAACGGTCCTGAACTCTGCTTTACTCATTGGGCTCCAGAGAGTTGTACGGTTGGCATATTCCTTATTCGCAACGACAAACTCGAACGCATAGAATATGAGTGCTATCACTCGATGATTGATGAGAATACGCCTCTTTGGAAAAAAGACCTGGCACAGATGCGAAAGCTCTACTTGGAAGATGATTCCCACGAGAATAAATACTACAATCTGACGCGCTATAGGGCCATCGACATTGACGATGACGGCATTGAAGAGTTCTGGCTGCGCGACAAGGACGACAAGCATGGCGCACTCTTTACCCTGAAGGATGGTAAGGTCAACCTGATTGGTGTGGAGAATGAGCGCATGAAACCCTCATTCCGTCAGGTTCGTGACGGAAAGGGCTATGTGCTGATTGGTGGATCGGCAGGCGGACCTTCGTATTATACAGAGGTGTTCGAGATTAAGAATAGTCAGGTGGTGCGCTGTTATAAGTCATTGGAGATCTATGGTGAGATCGATGAGTGTAGTTTCGATGGCAAGAATGCCTCAAAGGAGGAAGGGGCGGCTTATATCAAGTCATTGCCTGAGGTTCGCGATCCGTATGTTTATTTTTTGAATATTGAAGAGTAATATAATGGTAAATATGAAAAAGGTATTTTTGGTGATAGTGGCACTTGTCTGCCTGACGATAGCAGATGCCCAGACGCGCATTTCCATCGACGATCTTTATAGTGAATGGCAATTAAGGAATGTGCCTGCCTCTAAGAGCGGAGGTATTCTCGACCTCGTAGGTGCATTTAACCTTCAATATCCCACCTATAGCGGTAGTGAGTTCCTGAAGGATGTGGATCGCCCAGAGAGCGAGCGGCAGTGGATTATCACGCTCGACCGTCCCAATGGCTACGTCAGTTTTGCCGAGGGTAGCGACGATGCTTCGAGCGAGTCGATGCAGGCCTGTGTGTGGAAGCGTAGCAATGGTCATAAACTCTTTGCCATCGCGTTCGAGCAGAAATCCTCGAAAGTAAAGGCCTTTACGGCTTTCTACGACCTCGACCCTGCCACGGGCATCCTGAAGCCAGAGAAAAGTCTTGCCAAGCTTTTTACCTCCAACAAGCCCCAGGGTATCGTGCACGTCAGTCTGCCTCAGCATGGTAAGGACATGAAGATTACGGAGTATTATATCAATGCCATGTTTGCCATCACCCATGTCTATCCCTGGGACGGCATGAAACCGGGCCGGGAGCGCGTCGAGATTGAGAATATCGACAAGATGTGGACTGAATATGAGAATCAGGCCATGATGGATGGCGAGAATCCTGTGACTCAGTATGCCATTATCGATATCGATGGTGATAATTCTCCTGAACTGATGCTCCGCTCTGACAGTGAGGACTATCAGGCCGTCTTCGCTCTGTATGACGGAAAGTATGAGATGATTGCTGCCAAGGATTACAAGCGCTCTCTCAATTTCTATCCTCCCAAGGCTGTGGGCAGTTCTGGAGGCTGTGGTACAGGCTGCTTCTATATCGACTGGACTCTGCTCGAGAATAGTCGTCCGAAGCGCCATCTCGAGAACCAGCAGGAGTATAATTTCGAGAAAGACGAAATGGTGGACCACTATTCACTTGACGGTCGAGAGGTTGTCTATGCCCACGAGGGTAATCGCCTCGTAGAGTCCTTGGGAAAGCCCGTTGATATGTATCCCGATTGGAGAAAGCTAAAGTAAGGATTAGTGAACCCGTCCCACTGGTTACTTCGACCTGGATTTTCGATAAGCCTTCATCTCGATGATGGTGGCTAAGCCTGTCTTTACGCGGAACTCCTGGCGTGCCAATCGCATCTGTTCCAGAAAGCGTTCACTGGTATGCATTCGTGCATAGGCGGCAGCAGCTGCCAGACGACCGGCATCCACATCGCTTTGCCAATGGGCACCCACAATCACACGGCTTTCACCATACATCATGCCACGTGCCAGAATGGTATCGGCACGCTCAGGGTTGATCTCAGTGAGCAGTAGTGCAGAAGCCCAACCGAGGATGGTATGGCCGGAGGGATAAGAGAAATTTCTGCGAAGCTCTGGCTCGAATTCGGGTGTGGCCGTGGGCTCCTGAAAGCGTACGAACGGCCGCTTGCGCTTATAATAGAATTTTGGGAAACCGCTGATATTCTCGCAGGTGGCCTTTGCGTCACGAAGCAACTTCCATATCTCGGGCGTTTCGTCTTCTGAAATTTTCAGGCCGAATGGCTCACTGAACTCCTGAGCAATACATTCGAGACTATAGACTGCATCTCGAACAGCTATGTCTGCGCGCTCCTTGTTGTGGCGCATCTCCTTACCCCACATATATTGCATAATGTCGTATGTAAAAGCTGCTCCAGCAGTGTCGGGGGGAGCAGGGCACCACTTGAGCATGTTGGGCAACTCTCTAAAAGAGAAATAGGGTTCAGGTTTACTTTGTGCTGAGGCACATACACTTGCCATCATCAGTGCAGCTATTGCCAAATACTTTTTCATAAGTTTTTTAAGTTATTGATGAATGATGTTATTTATCTGTTGCAAAAGTACGAATAATATCTGATAGGACAAAATAAAAACCCCGCTAACTGGCGGGATTTTTCATTATTTGTGCTCCAACATCCAACTTACTTGATGCTTCGCATCGAATGACCTTATGCTTTTTTGCTCACCATTGGTTGAATTTTCCATTTCAAAGTTTGGTATGTACATTTCAAACTTTGGTATGTACGTTTCAAACTTTGGTATGTACGTTTCAAACTTTGGTACGTACGTTTCAAACTTTGA
>CAMKUA010000067.1:0-10074 GCA_946415825.1 uncultured Prevotella sp.
GGGACCTACGCATTACGAATGCGTTGCTCTACCAACTGAGCCATATCGGCAACCTCTTGTCTTTCGTACGCCTGCAGGGGGTCGAACCCTGGACACCCTGATTAAGAGTCAGGTGCTCTACCAACTGAGCTACAAGCGCATGCTCTTTTTCAAAAAGAAAGGAGGTTTTGTATTCCTCCTCTTTGTACACCCGCAGGGGCTCGAACCCTGGACACCCTGATTAAGAGTCAGGTGCTCTACCAACTGAGCTACGGGTGCATCCTTTTTCGTTAGCGGGTGCAAAGGTACACACTTTTTTTGATACCACCAAACTTTTTGGGGATTTTCTTCCGAAAAAGTTTATTGGGCAGTGGCGTGGAAGCCTTCAAGGTTCTCGTAACGGCGCTTCATCATGCGGTTGTAGATGTTGCGTATCCAGAGCGGATGGGTGACGATAAAGGCCAGTCCCAACACCGTCATGAAGATGAAAGTGCCCGTTTCACCGATGGTTACAAAACCGACGGCTGCGATGACGCCAGGACCGAAGAGAGCCACCATCTCGATCACAATCTGCATGCCGTTCTCAAAGTTTCCCTTGGCCGTCACCTTCTGCTGAAGGGGCAGGGTCTGCTTGTTATACACGGCCAACTGGAAGATGAGGAAGTGGAGCAGACCGGCCGTTATCGACATGTAGGCCAACAGCATGAGAAGGGTGAACTTGCCCGTAAACACTGCTGGGAGCATCACCACGAACGGTACGAGCAGAATGGCGGTATAAAACCAGAACTTTGCCTTGAGCAAGTGGATGATGTTCTCCTTGTGGGTCATCAGCAGATCGATGTAGTTGCCTTCCTGGCCCATAATCTTCACCAGACAGGAGACACTATAGATGGCAAAGCAGTAGAGACACCAGAAGTTGATCATAAACCGGTTGTCGTAGATCGAGGTGTAGGCTATCAGTGACGAGAAGACCACAATCAGTGCGAGACTCATGATGCAACGGCTACGCATGGTCTTGTTGCGGATGTTCGACTTCAGTTCGATCTTCAGGTACTCGCCAATCAGTCCAAAGCGATTGAGGAAGGCAAACTGCGACACATGCTTCAGGGCGCGCTCGTCTTTTCTCGATATCTCCTCATACACATACTTGAACTGGAAATAACGGTTGACGAAGAACAACCCCACGATCAACAGCAATACCACGGGTATCAGATACCAACTACTGCCAAATGCGGCATAGGCATCGAGCAACTTCTCGAACGCACTCTTTTTCCAGTTAATGAGCACTGGGGTAAAGGGGATGAGGTAAAAGGCCAAGGCTGGGATGAACCAAAGCACCTTTCGGTTGATGAGCGTACGGAAGAACAGATAGATCTGACTGTTGAGCATGATGAGCAGCAATGAGGCAATCAATTCGGCCAGAACCAACCAGAACCCTGCTCCTGCGAAGAGGATAATGATGGAGTAGGGAATAAACATGGCCAGCCACAGGAAGTTGTACCCACTGAGATGCGATGAAACCAGAAAACACTCGATGGCCGTGTAGCGCGAGATGGGTTGCAGGATGTAGGGCTTCACCATCATACCAGGCGTGGTCTGGACGATGAACCGCAACAGGAAATCGATCACCATGATGATGGGCATCACAGAGATCATGCGCCCTGCCTCACCATCGGCCGTCATGGCGATGATGATACCATATAATATAAGGTATAGGGCAAAGAGGGCTCCACCAAAGTAGATCAGAGCCTTGGCCCACTTGTTCTGTTCAAAGACCGGACTGCGCTTATAGCTAAGGTTTGTATTTTTTCTTAATAGTCTGTATAACTGTAACTTATTCATCGTAGATCAATTACTTCTGCTTGTGGATAATCTTTGGCGTTGAAACGGAACTGCGCGTCGGCAATGTTCTGCTTCTTGAGGTCGGTGATATCGAAAATCGTCCACTTGGTTCCTTGCAGGAGTTTCACCTGTGTAGGATGGTAGGAACTCTTGTTGACGGTGATAAACAACTCACGGATCTTCTTGTCCTTCGAGGATGCAGTGAGATGGACGACGAAGTCCTTACCCGACTTGTTCAGCGTAGCGGTATAGCCATTCTTGTAGAGGTTAATGAAGTTGTAGGGATTGATAGCCTGCAACTGCGACTCGGTGGGAGTGGTCACGTTTACCTCGTCGTTGTTCTTCATATAGGTCCACTGCGTCTTGCCGTCGAACCACACGATGGCCTGAGGCGTGGTGGCATGAAACTTACGTCCCTTAACGGCAATCGTGCCGCTGGTATTACCCATACTGCCCGACATCCTGAATTGGGCCTGAACGCCCGATTTCACCGTGATATTTGCTGCGGCCTTGTCGAGCACGCTCTTAGCCGTCTGGGCAAATGTGATGGTACTGAAGAGTACCGTTGTTATCAGAAAACAAATCCTTTTCATTATCTTAAACTGCTTAAAAGATTATTCAGACTCACTTCGTCCTGGATCATCACCTCACGGGGCTTTGAACCCATGGCCGAACCTACGACACCAGCCTTCTCCAACTGGTCCATCAGACGACCGGCACGGTTGTAGCCAATGGCGAACTTTCGCTGGATGAGAGAGGTAGAGCCACTCTGCTCACGAACAATCAACCGGGCTGCATCCTCAAAGAGCGGATCGATATGCTGCATATCCACATCTCTGCTACCGCCATCACCCGTATCCGAATCAGGCATATCGGGCTCAGGCAACTCGAATGGGGTGCCATAACTCTGCTGATCAGCGATGAATTCGTTGATTCTCTCCACCTCAGGGGTGTCCACGAAGGCACACTGCACACGCACCGGCTCAGCTCCATTGAGGAAGAGCATATCGCCTCGGCCAATGAGCTGTTGGGCACCTGTACGGTCAAGGATGGTCTTCGAGTCGATACCTGCCGAGACCTTAAAGGCAATACGAGCAGGGAAGTTGGCCTTGATGTTACCCGTAATAATCGTGGTGGTAGGACGCTGGGTGGCTATCACCATGTGGATACCAACGGCACGGGCCAACTGGGCAATACGGGCGATAGGCAACTCGATTTCCTTACCTGCCGTCATGATCAAATCGCCGAACTCATCGATGATAACGACGATATAAGGCATGAAACCATGGCCTCCACGAGGAGGAATCTTGCGGTCGATGAATTTCTTGTTATACTCCTTGATGTTTCGGGCTCCGACCTCTTTCAGCAAGTCGTAACGGGTATCCATCAGTTTACAGAGCGAGTTCAGCGTTCGCACCACCTTGGTCACATCAGTGATGATGGGATCAGCATCCTCATCGGGCACCTTGGCCAGGAAGTGGTTGATCAGCGGATTGTAGATGGAGAACTCCACCTTCTTTGGATCCACAAGCACTATCTTCAATTCTGCCGGATGCTTCTTATATAATAAGGAAGTGACAATGGCATTCAAGCCAACCGACTTACCCTGACCGGTAGCACCAGCCACGAGCAGGTGAGGGGCCTTGGCGAGGTCGAACATAAACACCTCGTTGGTGATGGTCTTACCAACAGCACAGGGCAGTTCCATCTGGGCTTCCTGGAATTTCTTGGAATTAAGTATTGATTCCATCGACACAATCGAGGGCTTGGCATTTGGCACCTCAATACCCACAGTACCCTTTCCTGGTATCGGAGCAATGATACGAATGCCAAGAGCAGCCAGTGAGAGGGCAATGTCGTCTTCCAGATTCTTCACCTTCGAAATACGGACACCTGGTGCCAGCGTTATCTCGTAAAGGGTGATGGTAGGACCGACAGTGGCCTTGATACTGCTGATTTCAACGCCAAAAGTGCGCAACACCTCGACAATACGGTTCTTGTTGGCCGTCTGCTCAGCCATATCGATATAGGGCTTGCCGTCGTTATCGTATTTCTTCAGCAGGTCGAGGGTGGGGTACTTATAGTTCTCAAGGTCGCGCTTGGGGTCATAAGGCTCCATGTCGTCAAGTGATTTAGGCGCTAAGGTCTTACCTTTCGCCGTTTCATCGTCACCTTCAGCCAACTCAACCTCCATCTGGATATCATCGTCTTTGTCGTTACGGGGTTTTGTCGTCTTAATAGGTTTCACTATGTCTTCGTGCTTATAACCCTCGTCAATGACAACAGCCTCACCATTATCCTTGAATTCAATTTCCTGAGAAGCCGGGTCGTCGAATACCATCTGTGGTTCTTCACCCATAGTATCATCCGAATCACCCGTATTCCCGGTGGTAACATTAAATTTAACCTTATCCAAGAACTTGGTGGGGTTCAATAACTTACGAATAATGAAGATGGTTTCTGCACTAAGATAGGTAAGGAAGGCAATGGCTACCAGACCAAGGATGGCCGTTAAACCCGGCGCACCTACGAAGTTCTCAATATACTGACAGATGTACAAACCGTGATCTCCACCAGGACTATAACAAGAATTGGTAAAGAAGGGTGCGAGGAACTTGGCCAGTGTGATGGAGGCCCAAATCATGAGAATCATCAATGCCAGGAACCACTTTATCAGATTCACCTTATAGGCACGTATCATGTGAATGCCAAGCAATAGGATAAACAAAGGAATCAGGAAGGCAGGCAGACCGAAGCAACGCTTGACGAAATACCAGGAAGCGTAGGCACCGAGACTACCACAGGTGTTGGCAAACTCATGATGCTCGTTCATAATCTCACCCTCTTTCGGCGATTCTATCAGACTCTGATCAGCCGATCCTGTCGACAGATAGGACACAAAAGCCAACATTAGGTAAACGGCAATGACAACCAGCAAGATGCCAATGACAAAGTTGAACTTCTCGTTGTGGAATATATTGATGATGCTCGAGAACCAAGAACGACCCGAACTCTTTTTTACCTTTTTATCGATTCTTTTTTTAGCCATAATCCGTATGATTTCTAAAATTTGATGCAAAAGTAGTCGAAAAAAGTTAGATTTCATCATAAAATGCTGTTTTTTTTGTAATTTTGCACCAAGAAATGAAAAAGTTAATTTATAATAAGATTGACAAGGCCACGATTAGTAAACTTAAAAAGGTGGTTTTCTATGGAAAAATCGTCGTCATCTTTACTGATCAGGATGCAGAAAGAGCCGTCGATTACCTGTTGTCGCAACCCATTCTCGGCTTAGATACAGAGACACGACCGTCGTTTGAGAAGGGAAAACATTATAAGTGTTCTTTGTTGCAGGTTGCTACGAAGACGAGTTGTTTCCTTTTCCGACTCAATCATCTGGGAATGTGCTCTGCCGTAAGAAGGCTGCTTGGCGATACGAAGGTAACCAAAGTGGGCTTGGCCTGGAAAAACGACTTGATCTCACTTCGTCAACTGGGGCCTTTTGATACGGGTACTTTTGTGGATCTTCAAGATGTCGTGAAAGAAATTGGTATCGAGGACCAGAGCTTGGTAAAGATCTATGCAAACCTGTTTAATGAGCGTATCAGCAAGAATGACCGTCTTTCCAATTGGGAGCGTGATGTGCTGAAAGATAGCCAGAAGGTGTATGCGGCCATCGATGCCTGGGCTTGCATCCGTATCTACGAGGAGATAGAAAGGCTGAAAACGACTAACGAATACGAATTGATTATCAAAGAACCAGAAATAACTGAAGACAATCACACGAATGATGAAGCAAATATATCTGAAACGAGGTAAGGAGGAGAGTCTGCTCAGATTTCATCCTTGGGTTTTCTCCGGCGCCATCCATAGAGCCGACAAGGGGATTGAGGAAGGCGAACTGGTGAGGGTTATCACCAGCGAGGGCGATTTCATCGCTATCGGGCACTATCAGATTGGCTCTATAGCAGTGCGTGTCCTCTCATTCGAGGACATCCCCATCGATGCATCTTTCTGGCAATCACGTCTGGCGTCAGCCCTGAAAATGCGCCAATCCATCGGTATCGCAGATAATCCTGACAATAACACGTATCGTCTGGTACACGGTGAGGGTGACCTGTTGCCTGGTCTCGTTATCGACATTTATGGTAAGACGGCCGTGATGCAGGCCCATAGCGTGGGTATGCACGTATGCCGGATGGACGTTGCCAAGCAACTGATGGCCGTGATGGGCTCCAGACTGGAGAATGTGTATTATAAAAGTGAGACGACCTTACCGTTTAAGGCTGACTTAGGACAAGAGAACGGCTTTATCTGTGGTGGGAGCGAGGACAATATCGCAGTAGAGAACGGTCTGAAATTCTATGTGGATTGGCTTCGTGGTCAAAAGACCGGTTTCTTTGTGGATCAGCGTGAGAACCGCTCGCTGTTGGAGCGATTCGCCAAAGGGAAACGGGTGCTGAACATGTTCTGTTATACCGGTGGATTCTCATTTTACGCCATGCGAGGTGGGGCACAGCTCGTGCATTCTGTGGATAGCAGTGCCAAGGCTATTGAACTGACCAACCGTAACGTGGAACTGAATTTCCCTGGCGACAAACGTCATCAGGCTTTTTGCGAGGATGCTTTCAAGTATCTGGAAGAGGCTGGCGACCAGTATGACCTGATTATCCTCGACCCTCCAGCCTTTGCCAAGCATCGCGGTGCGCTCCATAATGCACTCAAAGGCTATACCCGATTGAACAATAAGGCTTTTCAAAAGATTCAGCCTGGTGGCATCTTGTTTACGTTCAGTTGCTCACAGGTCGTCACGAAAGACAATTTCCGTAATGCCGTCTTTACTGCGGCAGCTCAGGCAGGCCGACGGGTACGTATCCTCCATCAGCTTCACCAGCCAGCCGATCATCCTATCAATATCTATCATCCCGAAGGCGAATACCTGAAGGGGTTGGTACTATACGTTGAGTAAAGTGATTCTAAAAGTTTCCGAATTCATCGCGAAGCATCAGCTTCTGTCGCACGACGATCTGCACCTTGTGGCTCTGAGTGGTGGGGCAGATAGCGTAGCTTTATTGCTGATTCTGCAACAGTTAGGCTATCGGATAGAGGCTGCTCATTGTAATTTCCGTTTACGAGGTGAAGAGAGTGACAGAGATGAGGAGTTTGTAAAATCACTCTGTATGAAACGGAATATTCAACTTCATATAATTCATTTTGACACAAATGAATACGCAGCTTTACATCAAGTAAGCATTGAGATGGCTGCCCGAGATCTCCGTTATGGTTATTTCCGTCAACTTTGTCAGGATATTGGTGCAACTTCTGTGTGCGTGGCCCATCATCGGGACGATGCCGTGGAGACCTTGCTCATGAATCTGTTAAGAGGTAGTGGTATTCATGGTTTGACAGGTATCCGCCCTAAAAATGGGCACGTCGTTCGACCCTTGCTTTGTGTCAGTCGTGAGGAAATAGAACAATATCTCCATTCCATCGGTCAAGATTACGTAACGGATTCCACTAATCTCGTTCATGATGTCTTGCGTAATAAGATCCGCCTTGAGGTGATACCCTTGTTAAAAGAACTCAATCCCAGGGCGTCCGGGAATATTGAAAAGACCTCTTTTTATCTCCAGGAGGCTGAGAAGGTTTTCAATGAATCGATGGACCATCAGAAACGTAAACTGATCCAAAAGGATTCGGACAGCCTTCCCCAGACGGTTTCTATTCCAAGTCTTCTTAAACAGCCTTCTCCCGAATACTTTCTCCACGAATGGTTGTCACCATATGGATTCAATGCCCAACAGATAGAACAGATGATCGTCCAACTCCAAGGAGAGTCGGGTAGGGAGTTCCTTTCTGCTTCGCACATGTTGGTCCTCGATCGCCAAACTCTGATCCTTGCTCCTCATCAGGCCCCGATGAAATCGATTAAAATTCCAGAGGAAGGATTATATCGCTACGATGAAAGCACTCGTTTTGAAGTTAGAGTATCATCCGACCTGACAATATCAAAGTCATCTGATTGTGTCACATTGGACGCAACGGCCATTCTTTTTCCTTTGACCATCCGGCCAGTAGAACGAGGTGACCGTTTCTGTCCGTTTGGTATGGAGGGGCATCGGTTAGTCAGTGATTTCCTGACAGATAGCAAACTCTCAATCCTGGACAAGCGTCGTCAGTTGGTGGTGACCGACAATAACGGACAAATCATCTGGATTGTCGGTCTTAGAGCAGACAATCGGTTTAAAGTAACTCCCCAGACCTCAGAGACTCTCCGTCTTACTCTCATGAAAGAAGGGCAATCATAACATTTTTACGTAATTATTTGTTTCTTTACAAACTTATTCGTATCTTTGCACCCGCATGAAAGATCTAAAGATCATCATTGCCTTAACTATTGCAATGACAATACTTTGGGGCAGTTGCGGGAATAATCAACAACAACCCATAGCCTATCGCTCGGAACTGACGAGTGATGACAGTATGACGATACGTATGGGGCAGTGGGATCTTATCAAGTATCATAGCGATAAGTTGGGCCTTGACATCAACTATCCATCGTTCCTGAGCCATCAGCAACTACCCAGTGAAACGTCTCAAGAGGTGTTTATTGCTGACGACATTTCCATATCCATCATCGTCGATTCCTTGACTGGCATCGGCTATAGTGCCGGTCAGCAGATGATGGGAATGGGCGCCGATCTGGTGGATGTCGGAGATGATTACAGTATCCAGACAGGTTCGGATGAGCATTGGGATTATTATGGGAAAGTGATTGACGATGATACAATCCGTATCGTCACCGTCATGCTGAGATATGCGCCTAATCATTCCGAAGCGGTTGAACCTCTCAGGGAATGGGTGAATAATTTTAAAGTAAAATAAAAAGTCTCGGTAAACCAACCGAGACCTTTTTATAATTCAAGCATGCATTTCACTCACTTACACGGAATCCTGACCTTCGGTCGAGGTTCCTCACGTTCGGAAATTCAAGCAAGCATGCATTTCACTCACTTACACGGAATCCTGACCTTCGGTCGAGGTTCCTCACGTTCGGAAATTCAAGCAAGCATGCATTTCACTCACTTACACGGAATCTTGTCGATACGTTTCTGATGGCGACCGCCTTCAAATTCGGTAGAGAAGTACTCGTCCATAATCTGACGAGCTGTTTCCTCGGAGATAAAGCGTCCGGGCATTACCAACACGTTGGCATTGTTGTGCTGACGGATGAGATGGGCAATCTCGGGAATCCAGCAAAGACCTGCACGGATACTCTGGTGCTTGTTGAGCGTCATATTAATGCCTTCGCCAGAGCCACAGATAGCGATACCTGGGAATACCTCGCCTTTCTCAATACCCTCAGCCAGTGCATGACCAAAGTCTGAATAGTCGCACGATTCTTCCGTGTATGTACCATAATCCTTATAAGGATAGCCTTTCTCGGTAAGGTACTTCTTGACAAACTGTTTTAAGGCAAAGCCAGCATGATCGCTGGCCACTCCAACTGTTTTTACTTCCATACTATTATCTTATTTAAACACAAAGATACAGAGTTACAGAGATTATCTACTCTGTGTCTCTGTATCTCTGTGTTGATGAAATCTTAAGCCAGCAGCTTCTTTACCTGTTCGTAAACATTCTGGCCAGTGAAGCCGAGCTTCTCGTCGAGCACCTTATAAGGAGCAGAGAAGCCAAAGCTCTCGAGACCCCATACAGTACCATCGGCACCTACCAGGCCTTCGAGGTTGACGGGCAGACCAGCAGTCAGACCGAACTTCTTCTTACCTGCAGGCAGAACGCTCTGCTGATACTCCTTCGACTGGCTACGGAACAGACCTTCAGAAGGAACGCTCACGATGCGAACCTTCACACCGTCCTCACGGAGCAACTTGGCACCAGCCTCCAGAGTAGAAACCTCAGAACCAGAAGCCAACAGGATAACATCGTAGTTCTCATCTGAACCTGCAACGATATAAGCGCCCTTCGTAGCCTGGTTGTAGTCGTTACCCTCGGGCAGCATCTCAATGTTCTGACGAGAGAAGATAAGAGCGGTAGGAGTATCGATGTTCTCCATTGCCATGCGCCAGCAAACAGTTGTCTCTTCGGCATCGGCAGGACGAACCACCAATACAGAGTTCTTACCGTGATGGTTCTTCAGCTTCTCCATCAGACGGATCTGTGCCTCCTGCTCAACAGGCTCGTGGGTAGGACCATCCTCACCAACACGGAAGGCATCGTGCGTCCAGATGA
>CAMKUA010000068.1:0-9956 GCA_946415825.1 uncultured Prevotella sp.
CCCGACTGGCACAAGATGGTACCCTGAATGGTAGTTATCATCGAGTTGCCCGTCAGCTTGGTTTTAGGCATCTGTCCCTTTACCACAATCTCACTGAGCATCGCCTGGTCTTCCTCCATCTGGATGGTGCCTATTTCCGAACTATTCACGTTCACATACTTGGTACGATAACCGATGTACGAGAATCGCAGAATGCAGCAGGCATCGGTAGTCTTAATCTGGAAGATACCATCCACATCGCTCGTTGCACCTTGTATATAAGTAGAGTCGGCCGTAAGCAGGGCCACACTTACAAATGGCAGAGGTTCACCCTGTGCGTCAATTACTCGTCCACCTACATCCTCAGTCTTTGCACTGGCTGATAAACACATCATCATTGCAGCTATCAAAGCTACCATTTTCAAACTGATCTTTTTCATTTTTCAAATTATTAAATGTTTTGCCAGTTTGATGCTACACAAGCATAAAAAAGTTGCAATCCACCCCATTTCTGGGATGAATTGCAACATTTTGTGACGAATGACACTATTCCAATGGTACCATCACGTTTCTCATCTTTCTTATGATTATAATTCTAACCTCATATTCTATTACTCAATCACGAAACTGCGTGGATAGAAATCGCTGTAGAAACGGCCGTCGGTGGCGGTGAACTTCAACACGCAGTAATTAGGATCGGTGACGCCGCCTGGATAGTACTCTGTGTCGCCATCGCGCCAGATCATCTCCTTCGAGGCGGCATCCGTCAGCACCTCCATCGTACCTCTGAGCATCATGCCCTTGAAGCCCTTGGCATCGCAGAAATAGATGCTTGCCTTGGGATTGGCCTTGTATTGAGCCACACGTATTGAGAATGTGTTGGTTGTAAAGTAGAAGGTTTTGATACCCTCACGCTTGCGTGGCTTCAACATGGCCTTGGTCCAAGGAAACCCTTCTTGGTCTACTGATGAGATGTAAGCAATGGGCAGTTTATCGGCCATCTGTGCAATAAGTTCTTTAACGCCTGCCAAAGCAGGGTTAACATTCATCACTTCATCGTTACTAACATCCAACGTTTGGCGCCAGCGCTTCAACTGGGGAAAGTACGATTTCATCATACCGATATATTCCTCTTTTGTAATGGGTTTCTCCAATCCCTCGTTTACTGCGCCAACAAACTGTGCACAATGTTCAATCATCTCTTCCATCGTGCAGTCCTGCAAGAATTTTCCATCCTTGTAGCAATACATACAGTAATCTTCGTTCTTACTGCCATCGGCATTAGTGCCGAGGACTTCCTCTGTGAGTGGCATTCCGCAACTCTGACAAAATCTCTGTTCTTTTTTCATGTTATATGCCTAATTCTAATTTGTTCTCATTTCGACTGCAAAGTTACGAATTGTTGCGGAATACTCCAAATTTCTGGGACGTCAGTTAGAACTGATATCCATATAGGTGTAGGCATTAGTAGTTTCCGGTATTGTTCGCGCAAAGGATGTCATCGTCATGGCGTTGTTGGGGCAATGACCATACTGATAATCTGCACATTCTCTAACGTAATAATCTCGTATTTCTACAGCCTGACTGTACTGAAGGCGATGCCAGTTCTTATCTATTTTGTAAACGAACCAATCTCTATCAGATTACCATCGGGATCGGCAACATAACTGGTGCGCTGCCCCCAAGGCTCTGTTGTGGGAGGCAGAATGGATGCGGCGCCATTCGCAAGCGCATGCTGGTATTCCTTGTCGACATCAGCATATGTGGGTACATCGAATGCCAATTCCAACGTACCATTGAAGCCCTCGGGATACTGAAACTTCCTAGAGACCATCTGCTCGAAAGCATCACGCGGGAAGAGGATAATGCGCATGTCGCCCAGCGACATCTCTACGTTGGGCTGGATGCCGTCCCAATCGGTGTAAAAGCCAAAAGTTTTCGTGTAGAAATCAACAGTAGCCTTATTGTTGCTGGTAAAAAGGCCAATGGTGTTGAATTTGAATCGAGGACGTGGCGAGTACAACTTTACCAGTCCGTCGCTCATAAACGTGTACCAGCCGTTAATCATTTCTGGTGTATCGTTCTCAAGCAGTTTCAGCAACTCGCGTGTAAACTCAAGATATCCCGAACCATTGGCTGTAACGATACGCCCATCAGTTACGGCCTGCTCGTTCACATAACCGGCCTCGTTGGTATAGTTGTTGCCACCCCACAATTTCAGTTGGTCGATACCATTTCCTGTATGTTTGATGTTGTTCAGCAATCCCTGTTTCGCCATCCACGAAGCGGCATTACAGATAGCTCCCACAACAACACCTTTGCTTAGTGCATCCTTAACAATGGGCAATACACGCTCAGCTTCGGGATTCATCCAACCAAAACCACCTATCAGTACCAAGGCAGCATAATCTGCAGGCATGGTTTCGAACGAATAGTCGGGCAGGGTTCGCATACCGCCTATCGATTTTACAGGCTCCATCGTTGGGGCTACCATCTTGTTAATATACTTAGGCTCCTTGCGAAAGCCTGTGGCATCGGTGCTCACTGCACCTGGCATAAAACCTATCTCGTGCTCGGCATAATTATCCAGCAGTATGTACAATATTTCTTTCATCTTTATACTATATGATTTATATAACTAATTCCATTTCTTTTCCAGTCCATTCTTCGCCATCTATCTGATAGCCATCTGTTCCTATAATTACAAATCCTACCGACTCGTAGCAATGAATGGCCAACGGGTTATTGTCGAACACTCCCAAAGTAATCTTCTGAGCACCCAGTTCTCGCTTCGCATAATCGATGGCGAGACGTAGCATTTGCTTGCCATAGCCCTTGCCCCGTTTCGAGTCGTCGACTATCACAAAGCCGAAGCGGATAACTGTCTTATCCTCTGATGGATATCTCAAAAGGATATGCCCAATGACGAGATTGTCAACAATAGCTGTGAGAGGATACATGTTATTGCCATTGTATTGCTCCATCATCTCCTCAGGTCGAGCCGGGAAATCCCTATATCTATCTGCACTCCAAAGCCGGAAGGCATGCTTGTCCTTGCACCAACTCAAAATCGTCTCTGCATCATCGGGATTAAATGCCCGGAGTTGCATCTGATTCAAATTGTTCATACATTCATAGGTAGCCTGAGCCATCATACTGGTATTTTTCTATTTCAATTTTCTCGTCATTGTACTGTAATCGAAGTCGCTTTGTTGTCGCGGGTGAAAAGCCCTACGGTGTTGAATTTGAATCTTTCTTTCATTTTTATCTTATTCATTCTTATATAATGCCCCTCATGAATGGCAGCAAATGTAGCGACAATTGTAGCGATTGAGATGGGGACGATAGACCACAATGTCATGGGTACCGTAATGAATAGCAGGAATCCCGCCCACTTGTTCGCGAGGGTGTGAGGGAAGCAACAGCGCCCATACATCACAAGTGCTGAAAGCTGATTCACGACTTTAATCGCGACGATTACTCCTGCCCACAACCATAGCCATTGTGGCAGTTCGAGTATCGGCAGGAGCTTCCAGGCACAACACGCTACGAAACAGATGTCTGCCACGCTATCTAGCAATGCTCCAGTCCTGGTAACGCACTTCAGTTTCCTAGCCAGCCACCCGTCGGCTATGTCGCTGATGCCGCAAACGATGTAAAGCACCCCAAAAAGAATGCTTGACA
This sequence comes from uncultured Prevotella sp., assembly GCA_946415825.1. GTDB lineage: Bacteria > Bacteroidota > Bacteroidia > Bacteroidales > Bacteroidaceae > Prevotella. The sequence goes on from CAMKUA010000068.1 coordinate 3,664, forward strand.
CATCACTTAACAACAGAACAACAGTTCCGACAATTCGGAGCGACGACAGGATGTTTGGCAGATGTTTCATAGGTACTCAGCAAGTGTCTTAACCTCACAACCTTTACTTTTGTAATATGCGAGCATCTCAGGGAGCTCGATGGCGGCATTGATATTGCCGATGATGTTCCGATAGTGCTTGGTGATGTCATTCTGAATGTCGATAACAACAAGTGCTTTTGTTTTCATATCTTCATTTATTAAGTTCTAGTCTCAATACTCTAATAGGTCGTCCCTCGCCTTGATACTGATTAGCATCGATGCAGGTTTCACCTGTAGGGACGAAGCCACATTTCTCCATCACTCGGCCTGAAGCGGGGTTGTCAACGAAATGACCACTGATTAGCGATTTGATGTCCGTCGTTTGTCGGATATGGTCTAACATCAACTGTAGCGCCTCCGTACAGATACCTTGATTCCAATAGGGTTTCGCCACCCAATAGCCGATAAGCGGTTCACCTTCACGTGCAGGCAGGTCACACTCACATGAAGACCCATAGCCCATTGCGCCAATCGCCTCACCTGTTTCCTTTAATTCAATAGCCCAAGTATTGGTTGCATCATTGAATACGGTGCGGATAATCTCCAGACTTTCCTCCACACTCTTATGTGGCGGCCAGCCTGCACGAGGCCCCACATCCGGATTAGAAGCCCATTTGAACAGTATCTCTGCATCCGATTCGCGCCAAGGGCGCAATATAATACGATCAGTTTCCATATTTGTTTTATTTGAATTTTCCGCTGAGGATCCTTTTGCGCAGGCACTTTACAGCCAGCTTTTTATTCCTCATATCCTAATTGTCCTGGCAGGCGGAGTTTTTCCTTCTGCGGGAAGGTCGCTTCGTAAGCCTCAAAGGCCTCAGGGTTCTCGTCGGCCACGAAATAGCCCTTGGGTGGACAATAAGTTCCCTCACGATTGCCCCAATAGCCGGGAATCAGCTCCTGGGCAAGGAAATAAGGTACTTCAGACTCTCTCGGCTCGGCATGATAGTGAATCTTAAGCTTGCTGGCGAGGTCGAAGCCTGCGTGACGGTAGAACTCGATATTTCCCTCCATCTGCAGAAGACCGATGCCCATCGTGCGAGCCTTCTCCAACGCATACAGCAATAACTTCAGACCATAGCCTTTGCGCTTGTAGTCGGGGTGGATACTAATGGGACCGAAAGTCCAAGAAGGAAAGTTGGTTCCATCATCAAGAATGATCTCAGCCTTCGAGAACATTATATGACCTATGATTTTATCATCCTCTATCATCACCAAGTCAAGCTCAGGGATGAAATCGGGATTCGTCCGATACTGATTGAGCACAAAATGTTCCGTGCATCCAGGACGATAAACATTCCAGAATGCTTCGCGTGTAAGGTTCTCTACCTCACGATAGTCTTTGGGTTGTTCTAAACGGATATTCATTGTTCTTTCTTTGGTTTTGCCCAGAATACCTCTGGGTCGGTAGTGGTGTCACACTTCCAGTTGTTGTTGACGAAGCCAACGGGTATGAGCCGCACATCATCTGCAGGATCGTTGTTGCGATAGAGGCTCTCGGGATTAAAGCGGTTCAGCTTCTTGCAAACAAAGTAGTACAGGTTCTTTGCCATGTAGGTCTCCAAGTAGTATTCCTTTGTCTGCTGCGACTCATGATTCCAGTTGGCAGTCTCGCAGAGCACCAAGGGCTGGCCGTTGATGAGTCGTTCGCGCACCTCGGCGATGCTGAGCATCGTGCCGTTCTCGTCAGTAACCCAGGCGTCCATCGTGGGGTCGATATAAAGCCATTTCTGTAACTGCTCCGACCACACCGTGTTAATCACATGGCACTCATAGTCGAGCGAATCGGCTGGCATGCAGGTCACATAGCGGGCCGGGATGCCCATCGACAGGTACATCTCGCAGAGCGATATGGCCAGCTGGCGACAGTTCACGCCCTTACCGGTAGTCTTGTAATAGTTATAAAGGTCGATGGCATCCAACTCTGCAAACGCCTGGTTACCTCCGTCGTGGCGGATGTTGTCGTGGGCAAAGTGCAGCAGATTGATGATCTTCGAGAGTTCGTCGCCCTGACCGGCTACGGAGTCGAGTTTGAAGTAGTCGCGCACCATGCGCAGGTTCTTCGACTCCTTAGGTTGATAGTACAACAGCCCCTTCTGTTCCAAGATGGCTGCCTCGGGGATGGGCGACACCTTGAAAATCGTGGTAGTGTCGAGTATCGCGATGCAACTCGCCAACGGAGCCATCGCCTCCTTGTGTTTTCCATTGTACATCAGGTCGCGATATTGCGCCTGGTACCTGCTGAACTCATTCTGGAACTCCATCATTCGCTGACTCTGAGCCTTCAAGCTCATAACACTCATAAAACCGATGGCCAATACAGCCCAAAATCTCACTTTTTTCATATCACTCAAAATTTATGTCTATTTGACGTTGCAAAGGTAAGAATAGTTGCGGAATGCACCAAATATATGGGATATTCTGCATGATTCTGTGACGAGTGGCTAATAATGCAGCACCCGTCATCACGACGAGTGCTGCTTTCTTACTCTAACTTAATATTAACAATCATACAAACAAAGTATGATATTTATTATTTCTCGAACTCTCGGAGTTCCTCAAGCCCGCGCTCTATCTCCCCTAACTGCTGGGCGTGGCGACGGAGTTGCCATTTGGCAAAGACAAGGCCAAGACCAAAGGTGAGCAATGAGAGTCCGAGAGGCAACAACAATCTTGTACTATACTCGTAGCCTGCTTTCGTGTTGAATCCCAACTCTAGGATATAAAAGGCTATCAACGCCAGGCATACGGCACCAATCAGCCAGACCTTCTCCTGATGGCAGACCTTCTTGTAAGTGAGCACCAAACGGCTGAGTTCGCTGCTGCTCTTGCCGTTCAGATCAAATTTCGACAGCAGGGAGAGTTTCCATACCAGAGGTATCATCCCTATGACCATCACGCCCTCGACGATGGCGAACGAGGTGGCCTGGATGGGTGTGTTCAGATAGACATAGGGGAATACCACGCAGATGATGAGCATATTCACCACGAAGTTGTAGATGTTCTGTCCCATGATACCATCATAGGCCGACTTGGTCTTCTGCTGAATCACTTCCTTTACCACGCGAAGGTTCACTATTTCCGTTGCTGCCAGACGCTCATCGAGCTTGTTCCAACTGGCTTTCAATGCTTCAAGTTCCATAACAATTCAAATTTAACAGTTCGACATTTTCTTTAGTTTCTCTTTGGTGCGGTTCAGTTTCACGGCGACGTTAGTCTTAGTGATGCCGAGGATGTTGGCGATTTCCTCATAGCTCCGTTCTTCCAGCCAGAGGAGAATCAGCGCGCGTTCCAATTTCCCCAGTTGGCTGATGAGTCGGTAGAGTTCCCTGAGTTGTCCTGCCGTCTCGTTGTCTTCTGCTGCCATGCTTGCCACATTAGCCGTCATCGGTACAATCTGCGGGCGGGCATTGGAGCGTCGGAGGAACGTGATACAGGTGTTCATGGCGATGCGGTAGACCCATGTGTTGAGTGTGCTATCTCCCCGATAGCGGGGGAAACTCTTCCACAGGTTGAGCACCGTCTCCTGATACAGGTCGTTCAGGTCGTCCTGGTCGTTGGCATAGATGTAGCACACCTTGTAGATGGTACGTTTCTGCGCCTCGATCATCGTCAGGAATTCTTTCTCTAATTCTTTCGTCTCCATTGTTCAACTGAATCCTTTTGTCCTATTAGTCGCAGAAAAGGCGAAATAATTACATCCAAACGGAACTATTTTACATTCTTGCCTTCTGTTTCTCTCCGGCACCAGAGCCGCGATATTTCGAGCGGGCCTCGTTGAACTTCCAGACAAGGTCGATGAGGAAGGTGCGGCGGGCGGGATTGGCAGTCGACAGTTCGCGGATGCCGTAGATGACGGCATCGGTCTTATTGGTATTGAAGATGTCAACGCAACGCACATCGAGTGTAAGCTGCCCGAGACGGCGGAGGCTGATGTCGCGCTGCACGCCGAGCGTGAGGTTGAAACGCTGGGCAGTGATGCTGAAGTTGTTGTAGTCACCCTTTGATGCCCACTGGGCATTGGCACTCAGGCGGAAACTGTGAGGCAACTCGATGTCATTGTTCCAGATAAGCGTGACGTATGGTTTGTTGAGGGTCTTCATCGAACCATTAGCCGCCGGCGTCTTATAGTTCTGGAAGACGGTGAAGACATACCACATAGGATGCCAGCAACCGATAGTTGGGCGTGCGGAGAGGCTCAGCTCGAACTGGTTATAGTCTTCGGCACTGTTGATGGGACGGACGAGGCTGATGAGCGGATCCTCAGAGCCAGGGAAAGGCTCGGTAGACATGGTCTCGCTATTTTTCATGCGACCGTATTCGACAGTGAAGTTTGCCCACTGATAGGCTGCGTTCAACACAAGACTATGGGTATACGTCGGCTTCAGATAGGGGTTGCCGCTCTGGTAGGTATATCGGTTGACGTACATCGTCGAACTGGTGAGGCTTGAGTAGGCCGGACGCTGGATGTCGCGACGATACGACAGGCTCAGTTGCATCTTTCCGATGGGAGCGGAGATGGTGGCGGTGGGGAACCAGTCACCGTAGTTGCGACACACCTCGTCCTCGCGCTTGCCGAAGTTGAAGTAGTCGTTCGTCAGGTGTTCATAGCGCAGACCGGCCTGGGCAAACACCTTACCGAACTGTCGGCCATACTCGACGAAAGCCGCTGCCGACTTCTCGTTAATTTCCGTGTCGGTTGCCTTCACGGGCACATAGTCTGAAGCCTGGAATGTGTAGGCATCCGTGCGGTGGTTGTAGCTGTACTCGCCGCCTAAGGAGAGGTTGCCTTTCAGTATGGGATAACTGAAGATAAGCTTCGAGGCCCAGAAATTATTGGCGCTATTGGTATTGCTTTCGATGGTGCGGTTGACGGAGGCTGCGCTTTCAACCGTCGTCTGCTCCGTTGTGCGGCCTGGCGTGTTGGTATCATCGAAGAGTCCGTCAATGTTCAGGTCAATACCCAACTGCCCCAACTTACCGTTATAATAGGCGTTGAAGATGTGCTTCTTCACACTTTGGTCCTGCCAGATGTAACTCGCAGAGCGCTCGGTCAGGATGCCATTCTCAAACATATCTGTCAGGTAGTCGCCCTTTGTCTCGCTGCTGGGCGTGCGATCGAATTTGTAGTAGGCGCCAAAGGTGTGGTTCTCGTTCACCATATAGTTTAACTGCAATTGTGGCGACCATGCGTGCCAGGGATGTCTGATCTCTTGGGTGGAGTGACCCGTCACCTGATTCGGACCAACATAGTAAAGCATGTCATTGACCTGTAGCCCCTTATAGTGATTATAGGTGCCGACCCAGAACGATCCCGTTACGTCAAGCCCGCCCGTACGGTAGTTGGCGGTGAAATTGTCGTTCAGCGAACCGCCGTATTGATACATGAACTGCGTGCTGTTCTGAAAGCTCAGACCCTCGCCCTGCGCCTTTTTCAGCGTGATGCGCACAACAGCTTTTACCGAGGCGGCATAGCGGGCTCCAGGGTTCTGCACCACATCGACATGCTGAATCTGATCAGAGCGCAGACGAGAGAGTTCCTTCATGTCCTGCACCCGCCGACCGTTGATATACACTTCGGCATCGCCACGGCCCAGCACCTTCACACCACCGTCGCGCTCAGCTTCGAGCGATGGAATCTTCGACAGGGCATCGCTCACCGTTCCGGCCTTCTCCAGTATCGTACCAGCGACGGTGGTGCGCATGGCATCGCCCTTCACATGAGTCTTCGGCAACTGACCTTTCACCACAACCTCACTGAGCAGTTGGGTGTCCTCCTTCATCTGGATGGTCAGCCCCTCGCCCGCGTTTATATATAAGGTCTGATAGCCCACGCTAGTCACCTTGAACAGACCTTGTTTTATATCCGTCACAATCTTGAACATGCCTTGCTCGTCGGTCATCGCACCTTGTACAAAAGCCGAGTCGGGCATCGACAGCAGCACCACATTCACATAGGGCATCGGTTCGCCCTTCTCGTCAATCACTCGTCCGCCCCAGTCCTGTGTCTTAGCAAACGACATCATCGTCATCATCATTGCTGCCATCAGCACTGCAAATCTTAAACTTACTCTTTTCATATCATTCATCATTTAAATTGATTCTTTTGACTTATTTGTCGTATATGACGCTACAAAATTACAGATAGTTGCAGAAGCCCCTGCATAAGTGGGATATTATGCAGGGGTTTGTGACGAATGACATGGTTAAGC
>CAMKUA010000069.1:0-9800 GCA_946415825.1 uncultured Prevotella sp.
TCACCTTCATCCTCATGGTGGCCTGCTTCAACATCATCGGCTCGCTCTCCATGCTGATCATTGATAAGAAAGACGATGTCGTTACCCTCCGCAACCTCGGAGCCACCGACAAGCAGATTGTGCGTATCTTCCTCTTCGAGGGGCGCATGATTTCCGCCATCGGCGCCGTTGCCGGCATTCTGCTCGGTCTTCTGCTCTGCTGGCTCCAGCAGCAGTTCGGCCTTGTGGCCCTGGGTTCCAGCAGTGGGTCGTTCGTCGTCAGTGCCTACCCCGTCAGCGTCCATCCCTGGGATATTGTGTTGATCTTCATCACCGTCCTCGTTGTCGGCTTCCTCGCAGTGTGGTATCCTGTGCGCTACTTTGCCAAGCGCCTGCTGGCCTAGTTGTATTGAAATAGAAAACAAAACAAAGATATGGAAAAGAAAAAGATTTATATCGCCGGTTGTGGCGGCATGCTCGGAGAGGCTTTCCACGAGCAGTTCAAGGATGACTACATCATCAAGTGTACGGATAAGGACGTGAATGCCCCGTGGCTCTCGTTCCTCGACTTCCGCGATTTCGACGCCTATCGCAAGGACGTAGAGGCTTTCCAGCCCGACTACCTCTTCCACCTCGGTGCCTATACCGACCTAGAGTGGTGCGAGCAGAATGCCGACGAGGTCTATCTCACCAATACCCTCTGCGTCGAGAACGCCGTTTATATCGCCAACTCCCTGAATATCCCCCTGCTCTATATCAGCACGGCCGGTATCTTCGATGGCAAGAAACCCCTCTACGACGACTGGGATCAGCCCAACCCTCTCGGTGTCTATGCCCGCTCTAAGTATATGGGCGAGCGCTTCGTTGTCGAGAATGCCTTCCGCTACCTCGTCTGCCGGGCCGGTTGGATGATGGGCTCAGGCCCCTCGAAGGATAAGAAGTTCATCCAGAAGATCATGCGCCAGCTCAAGGACGGCAAGAAAGAGCTCTTCATCGTCAACGATAAGGACGGCACGCCCACCTATACCCAGGACTTCGCCAAGACGGTGAAAAACCTCATCCAGAAAGAGTACTGGGGGCTATACAACTGCGTCTGCGGTGGTCAGACCAGTCGTCTGGAAGTCTGCCAGGAGATGCTGAAGATCCTCGGCCTCGAGCAGGAAGTGAAGATCAACGTAGTCACCTCCGAGTACTTCGCCAAGGAGTACTTTGCCGAGCGCCCCGCCTCTGAGCGCCTCTGGACGCGCAAGCTCAACCTCCGTGGAGTCAGTGCCATGCGAGACTGGCGCGAAGCCCTCAAGGAATACCTCGATAACTACTACAAGGGCTACCTTGATAAATAAGTGATCTTACAGTAAAACAACTTGTTTTACTTTCGAAAGAGGCATACTTTACAATTGTTTAGACGTCATCTTTGAAGGTAAAACAAGTTGTTTTACTTTTAGAGATGCTATGGCTTACACATGCGAAAAGTATTAATCTGTATCTTTACCCCTATCAGATTAATAAATCTAACCTAACGTGATGTTCTCGACTTGGATGTCGGTGTGGAGGAAAAGTTGGGCTGATTCCTTGAACTTTTCAGGGTTTTCAGTGGTGAGATAACGGGATTGTCCGCCTTTGGAACACTTGGCTTCGATTTTCGGATGGCGCTCAAGGTAATCTTTCAGGCTCTTGGCCACGTAATCGCCTTGGGAAACGATGTGCACACCCTCAGGCAGATACTTCTGGATCTTCGGCATAAGCAGGGGGTAGTGGGTGCAACCGAGGATGAGGGCATCAATCTGGGGGTCTTTCTGCATAATCTGGTCGATGCGCTTCTTCACGAAGTAGTCGGCACCGGGGGAGTCGGCCTCGTTGTACTCCACAAGGGGCACCCAGAAGGGACAGGCAACGCCTGTGACCTGGATATCGGGGTAGAGCTTCTGGATCTCAAGGTTGTAGCTCTCGCTCTTGATGGTGCCCTCGGTGGCGAGGACGCCCACGTGACGGCTCTCTGTGAGCTGGCCGATGACCTCGGCCGTAGGGCGGATGATGCCTAAGACGCGGCGATCGGGATCCCACTGGGGCAGGTCGTGCTGCTGGATGGTGCGCAGAGCCTTGGCGGAGGCGGTGTTGCAACCCAGGATGACGAGATGGCAACCCATCTCGAAGAGGCGCTCGACGGCCTGGCGTGTAAATTCATAGACCACGTCGAACGAACGCGGTCCGTAAGGGGCCCGGGCATTGTCGCCCAGATAGAGATAGTCGTATTGGGGAAGCTGTTGGCGAATGCCGTGAAGAATGGTAAGTCCGCCGTAGCCGCTGTCGAAGACGCCGATGGGGCCGGGACTACTTGAGAGCATCCTTCACTATCTGATTGAGGTCGTCGCCCATGTCGGGGTTGATGAAGGGCAGAGCAGTCTTGTCGGTGTCGATGATGAAGGCATAGCCGTGCTCACGGCCTATCTTGCCGAGCAGTTCGATGAGACGGATGCGGAGCGGAGCCATTGTCTCCTTCTCGATCTGAGCCAACTCCTCGCGGCTCTTCTCCTTGAACTGGATATTGCGCTCCATGAGTTCCTGAAGCTCCGTCTGACGCTTCTGGAGAATGGTCTTGGGGAACTCACGCTGTCCCTCGAGGAATTCCTCGTATTTGCGATTGAACTCGTCTTCCACCCGCTTGGTCTCGGCCTGATACTGTGCCTTCAGGTCGTTCATCTTCTGCTGGGCCTCATGATAGCCTGGCATCGACAGGAGAGCTGCATCGTAGCTGAGATAGCCGAAACGGAAAGCACTGGTGCTCTCCTGAGCATCGACACTCAGAAGAGCACACAGGGCTATGATAATGGTTGCGAGTCGCTTCATATTACTTCAGGCCGAGTTTGGTCTTTACAGCTGCAGTCACGTCGGTAGAGAGCGTGGTGCTGATGTAGGGGATGCCGGCGTTGATCTCGTTGATGATGACATAGCCACCGTCCTGACCTACGGCCTTGATGGCATCGAGCACCTTGGCGCTGATGGCCTGCATCTTCTCCTGAGAGGCTTTCTGGAGGGCCTGCTGGTTGTCCTGATAGCTCTGCTGGATCTTCTGATACATATCCTGCAACTCGGTCTGGCGACGCTGCTTGATATTCTCGGGCAGGGTGGCCTGCTCCTTGTCGAAAGCCTCGGCCTTCTTCTGGAGCTCGTCCTGCATCGACTTCAGGTCGGCCTCATACTGGGCCTGGAGGGCGTCGATCTCGGTCTTAGCCTTGTTATACTCGGGCATGGCCTGAATAATCTCCTGGGTGTCAACGTGTCCGAACTTACCCTGGGCGTTGGCGGTGGTGAAACCGCAGATAGCGCAAATGGCGCAAATAATAATCTTCTTCATTTTCCTATTAGTTTTTTAATATTTCAATATTCTAATATCCGAGTTTGCGGAGTACTTCCGAACTGATGTCGATCTTTGGTGAGCCGAAGATGATGCCTGTGTCGCTGGCACGGTCAAGAATGAGCTGGTAGCCGCGTGTCTCGGCAATGTCCTTGACGGCATTGTAGATCTCGTCCTGGATTGGCGTCATCAGCGCAGTGCGCTTCTTGTAGAGTTCGCCTTCGGGACCGAAGTATTTCTTCTTCAGGTCGGCAGCCTCTTTCTCCTTGGCTACGATGGCGTCCTGTTTGTCTTTCTTCTGCTCCTTGGAGAGGAAGACAACCTCGTTCTGGTAGTTCTTATAGAGTGTCTGGGCCTCGGTGGTGATGGCATCGACTTCGGCCTGCCATTGCTTCGACACTTGGTTCAGCTGCTCATTGGCGCGCTCATAGGCGGGGATGTTCTTCAGGATATACTCCATATCTACCAATGCGAACTTCTGTGCTGAGGCTGATGTGAAGCCACAGATGACACAGACGATACAGATAAATAGTTTCTTCATAATTGCATTATTTTATGTTATACACCTCTTTGACGTTTGAAATGTTAAAAGGTTTAATTAGAACTCCTGTCCGAGGATGAAGTGGAAGTTACTGCCACCGCGCGACTGTGCTCCGTTCTGGTTCGTATAGACATTGTCGAAGCCATAGGCCCAGTCGATACCCATCAGACCCACCATCGGGAGGTAGATACGCACACCGATACCGGCAGAGCGCTTCATCTTGAAGGGGTTGAAATTCTTGGCATCGGCCCAGGCATTACCTGCCTCGAGGAATCCGAGTCCGTAGATGGTGGTATTACCCAGCATGAGCGGATAGCGGAGCTCGAGGGTGAAGCGGTCGTAAGCGTAAGAGTTATATGAGGAGATGGTACCGCCCTTCATCATCGTCTCGTAGGCAGAAGAGTAGGAGAGGGCACCGTTCTCGTAGCCACGCAGACCGATGGTCTCTTCGGCGTAGCCATAGCTGTAGCCACTCATACCGTCACCACCTACATAGAAGGTCTCGAAGGGTGAGCGCTTGTTGCTGTTATAGCTACCCAGCAGGCCCAACTCGACGCGCGTCATGAGCACCAGGCACTTCTGACCTCCGGTAAGGGCGGTGAAGGTGCGTGTCTTAAACTTCCACTTGTGGTATTCAATCCAGCGATACACATCCTGCAACTCGTCTTCGTAAGAGGCCGAATTGGTGTTCTTGGCCAGATTGGCGTAATCTTTACCATCAAAGACTGACCAGGGCGGTGTGATGGTGGCCGACAAGAGGAACTCTGAACCACGGCGTGGGAAGAGTGGGTTGTCGGTAGATGTACGCGCCAGACTCAGACCGAGGTTGATGTTGTTACAGTTGCCGTTATGGATGTAGAAATAGCTCCAGTCGCGCAACATATATCGGGTATAGCCGAGGGTAGCTGAGAACTGGAAGTAGTCGTCGGGCCAGCGAAGACGCTTACCCCATCCGATGCTGGCACCGAAGACGGTCATCGTCTTGTCGTCGTCGAGCATCGAGTCGTAATTATAGTAGTAGTTGTTGTACGAACCGTAACCGTAGCTATACATCGCATAGTTGTTGTAGAACGAGTTGTTGCGGTAGTAGCTCGAGATATCAGACTGGTGGGAGTAGTAGGCACCCACGTTGAAGCTGTTCGGGCGCTTGCCACCAAACCAGTTAGTACCGTAGTTGGCACTCAGCGAACTGTAGTAGCTACCATTCGTCTGGAAGCTGAAGCCCAACTGCTCACCGTCGCCATAAGGCAGGATGCCACGATGGAGCTTGTTCTTGCCGAAAAGGTTGCGGATGGAGAAGTTGTTGAACTTGATACCGATCTTACCGATGATACCTGTCTGTCCCCAACCTAAGGAGAACTCCAGCTGGTCGTTGGACTTCTGTTCAAGTTGCCAGTTGATATCCACCGTACCGTCTTCGTAGTTGGGCTTGATGTCGGGATTAACCTTCTCGGCATCAAAGAATCCCATAGACGCAATATCTCGGGCAGAGCGCTGCAGGGCATCCTTGTTGAACAGGTCGCCAGGCTTGGTGTGAAGCTCACGGCGCACCACTTCCTCATAGAGACGGTCGTTACCGTAGATACGGATGTGGTTCAGATGAGCCTGCGGACCCTCAGTGACACGCATCTCCAGGTCGATGGAGTCGCCAACGATGTTCACTTCTACCGGATCGATGTTGGAGAACACGTAGCCATTGTTGTAATAGTAGTTACCAGCAGCATCATCGTCTTCCCTTAGGCGCTTGTTAATGTGCTTTTGGTTATAGACATCACCGGTCTTCATGTTCAGAACGGCATTCAGATAGTCGGAAGTCACCACGGTATTGCCCACCCAAGTGATGTTGCGAATGAAATACTTTTCACCTTCGTCAATCTTTACATAGACGTTCACATGCTTGTCGTCGAACTCCGAGACAGAGTCTTCGAGGATGGTGGCATCGCGGAAACCGAGCTCGTTGTATTTATCAATCAGTGCCTGTTTGGCTTCCTTATAGCGCTCATCGGTAAACTTCTTGGCCTTGAACAAATTGCTCAGTTTGCCTGCCTCGTGGATCTTTCCGAAGGCGCCCTTACTGAACAGGGATCCTTTGATCTTGCTGGCTTTTAGTTTATTGTTGCCTTCGAAGATCAACTGGTGGACCTTCATCTTAGCCTTCTTGTCGATGTTCACATCGAGGATAATCTGACCTGGATGATCGGGGTCGTCGATCTGGGTGATATCGATCACTGCATTCTTGTAGCCTTTCTCGTCGAAATATTTCTTGGCCAGGATTTGCGCACGGTCGATGACGTTGCGCGTCAGACTCATGCCCTTCACCATACCGAGCTTAGTCTCCATATCTTCGCGCTCGGTCTTCTTGATGCCATGATAGATGATGGAACTGATACGGGGGCGCAAACCCAGATGGATGCAGAGGTATATCTTGGAACCCACGATGGAGTCGGCAGTGATGCTGACCTTCGAGAAAAGACCATTGCGCCAATAGCGCTTGACGGCCTCGGTGATCTGACTGCCTGGCACTTCGATCTTCTGACCCACCTGAAGTCCGGAGAGTCCTGTGAGCACATAGTCCTCATAGCCCTCTACACCTTCCACTGCAATACCGGCAATCTCGCAGGTACGGGGCGTGCCTGCATAGGAGATGTCGGGATTGACTATCTTGTCTTGTGCCGAGACGGATAGAGGAAATAGGGTAAGCAGGAAGAGAGGCAGTACCTTTCTTACCATTGTTTTCACCTTATTAATAATATAGAGATATAACACTTTGCTTTCTTGCCGTTTTACTTATTCATTTCTTCTTCCACCTGTGCTTCGGTCTTTCCGAAACGGCGCTGGCGGCTCTGATAGCTGTATATGGCCTTGTAAAGTTCTTCCTCGTCGAAGTCGGGCCAGTAGGTGTCGCAGAAGTACAGCTCCGAATAGGCAATCTGCCAGAGCAGATAGTTGGAGATGCGCAGCTCTCCACCCGTACGAATCAACAGATCGGGATCAGGCATGTAGTTAGTCCACAATCTCTGGTTGATGGTATCTTCGGTGATGCTATTGACGTCGAGCTTTCCCTCTTTCACTTCCTGGGCGATCTGTTTGGTAACAGAGGTAAGTTCCAGCTTTGATGAATAGCTCAGTGCTACCACCAGGGTCATGCCGTCGTACTTCGACGTCAGGTCTTCCATATAGTGGATTTTCTTCTGTACGTTCTCAGACAGGCTCTCTATGTCGCCTACCATTCTGAACTTGACATTATTATCGCTGAACAACTCCATTTCCAGGAAGTTGAGTACCAGTCCCATCAGTGCCTCAATTTCGTAGGCAGGGCGTTTCCAGTTCTCTGTGGAGAAGGTATAAAGCGTGAGGTACTTTACCCCTAAGCGTGAACACTCTGCGGTAATCTTCTTGACTGTGTCGAGGCCTGCTTTGTGCCCAAATGTGCGATCCAGTCCTCGTTCGGTAGCCCAGCGACCGTTGCCGTCCATGATGATGGCAATGTGCTGAGGAATACGGTTCATGTCCAAAAGTTCTTTCATATAATCAGTCTCTGTCGTTATTACAAATCTTACATTTCGCCCATAAGTCGTAGGACAGGCCTACTTGAATGGCACTGTAGCAGTCGGTGTTCTTAAAGAGTCCGCTGCTCTTGATCCCATAGATGTCTTCCCTGCCATCGAGCTTGTCGCTGGGCGTAAAGCGCATCACCCATTCGGCTGAGAGGTTCAGTCTTGGGGCTATCTTCCATTTGATGCCGGCACCGATGGGCAGGTTCATGGTGATGCCACTGTTGTCACCGCTATGGTGGGTCAGTCCCAAGCCGAAGGTGATGAAAGGTACAAGCCTCCGTGCCCCTCTGTATTCCCGACCTGTGCCATAAGCCCAGAAATGATATTCATACCTGATGTCGGCTTCGGTCAGTTGATGGTTGAACTCATAGCGCTCTGTCGGATACCAAGTATCTACATCGTCGGTAGAGCCCTTTATCTTTCCTGTTCCAATGTTAAGTGCCAGTCCCATCCTGGGGTTCAGGCGGTATCTGGCTGTCAGTGCGAACCATGGCTGCATCCCCTTCAGGAGATTGCCGTTGAAGTCGCCTGTATAGTTCAGAAGTCCTGCTGCAGCCCCCACCTCCATCCTGTATTCAGGCTCGTCTTGAGCCCAGCCGCTGGTAGCGGGAAGGAGCATGGCTGCAAGCAGCAGTCCCTTTATCATTCTACAAATACACCTCGCCATACGTTGTTGGTGTCAAGGTCTTTGAACCAGAGCGCTCCTTCTTCATCGGTCATTGCCTCTACATTGTAGAAGTAGGTCTCACCGTTTCCTGGGAGGGAGAACTTGTCGAGGATGCGCCAAGTGATACCACCGTCGCGAGAACAGTAGATCGAGTTGCTGTTGACGGCCAGCATATAGCCATGGAAATACACCAGACTAAAACCTGTCATGGCCGGCAGGTAATATCTGTTGTATTCTTCTATAGGCAGTTGAACCCATTTGCTGGTCTGGCTTCCCTCAGCATGTTCTGCTATCTTGCGCCATACACTACAGGCTATTTCGCCTTCTACAGTGGTGCCGGCCATCAGCTGGTAGTCGGTATCATCGTTTGGAGCGAAGGGATAAGATACGAAGGCAATGTCATCCTTAGGCAACCAGGCCATATCGCCATCGACGATGTCGGGCTCCCATGTGGTGCCCTCGTCTCTGCTGATCATAATCTGCTGACCGTCTGCGCTGAAGGCATAGCCCTCATGATCGGTGGCACCTATAAACTTCCCCAATCCTTCTGTAGCAGCCACGATCTCTTCCCATTTGGCCTTAGCCTCGTTGCGCGGATAATCCTCAGCCGACATCTTTTCCCATAGAATCTTGTCGGTCTCTACCTGATGCCTGTTAATCTTTACCTCATAGGCACGGTATTTCTCGAAGGTATTGTTATAGACGCGAATCTCCCTGGGTTGTGAGAAGTCGATGGAGTCGGTGGTGGAATAAACCCAAAGGGTGTCGCTTATCAAACTCTTGATATAGACACTCCCACTGTATGTACTGGTGGAAATGGCAGCCAGCACATGTTTCACATCGCAATCACTGGGGATGGAATCGGTGTTATAGATCTTATAATTTATCTGGTCGATGGAGAAGGTGGGAAAGTTCGTCAGATCTTTTTTGTAAATGGAGTCGGCACCACTTTTGGAAGTGGTATGGACGTATCTGTTGATTTTCGCCACACTGAATCCTGTGATGGCCATGTCGTCATAGACAACCACCTCAGTGCTGTCTGAACTCAGACATGAGGCAAAGAGGAATACACTCGAAAGTGTTATACAGAGTGCATGAATATATCTTTTCATTGATGATGAGCACATATTTGGCTGCAAATTTACGCACAATTCTGCAAAAACGTGCCATTTTCACCTTATAATTAAAGAAAATAGGGCATAATTTGACTGATTTTAAGTTAGTTTAGTGTTTTTGGGTAAAAAAAGAGTGCGGTATGAATCACTCACCCCGCACTCCCTTCAACGGACATTGGTATGCATCAGCGTAACGATACTTAATAAAGTTACTAATGATACTAACGCCAACATAACCGTTGTTTGAAAATCTAATAACATAATCTTTACCTTAAAACTACTAACCTAATGAATGATAACATAATCATCACGATTACGAGTGCAAAGGTAAAAAGAAAAATAAGAATTAAGAGTTAAGAGTTAAGAAAAAAGTCCGAGATACATAGCTTTTTGACCTACATCAAATAAAATTGGCCACGCCTTTCGGCGCAGCCAATCTTCTTTTCTATAGAGTTTCTTTCTTAACTATTAATTCTTAACTTAATTAAAGCTTTGGACCAGCAGCTACGAGAGCCTTACCAGCTTCGTTACCCTCGTACTTCTTGAAGTTCTTGATGAAGCGTGCAGCCAGATCCTTGGCCTTCTC
>CAMKUA010000070.1:0-9411 GCA_946415825.1 uncultured Prevotella sp.
ATGTCAGCTTATCGATCTTGTTTGAGAAGAAGTTGTAAACAACGGTAGCAACCCAAGAGGTCAAGATACCAGATGCTGTGTTCACAAGGGCCTCAGAAATACCGGCAGACAGAGCCATAGAGTCAGCACCACCACCTGCAGACAGAGCCTGGAACGATCCGATCATACCGAGCACAGTACCGAACAGAGCGGTCAGGGTACCCAGAGATACGATTGTTGCAACCATCGGGAGGTTCATCTGAAGGGTAGGCATCTCAAGCTGTGTAGCCTCCTCGTGAGCCTGCTGGATCTTTGCAATCTTAGCAGCCTTCTTCAGGGTGTCGTCACCCTCTACGGTCTGGTACATCTTGATTGAAGCCTTTACTACGTTAGCCACAGAACCCTGCATCTTGTCGCACAGAGCGTCGGCCTCAGCGAACTTCTGAGCCTTGATCAGATCCTTAACCTGAGCGGTGAACTTAGCCAGATTGATCTTACCAGCAGCGGTACGGATAGCGAAGAAACGCTCGATACCCAGGCAGATAACGGTGAAGAGAAGGGTAAGGATCAAACCTACAACGAAACCTCCCTTATACACTGTACCTAACAGGTTTGCAGGATGACCGCTACGGTCGCCACCTACGAAGTTGTCGGGGTTACCCATAACGAAATACCATACGCCATAACCTAAGATAGCGCAAATTACGAGGATAATCCATGCAGCTTTAATACCACCAAAGCCCGAATTCTTTTTGGCTGGGGCTGCAGCCTTTGTTGTTGTTGCCATAATGTAATAAGTTAATTTTTTAGTTATTAAAAATTTTAAGTTTGTAAATAGTCTCTTTTCAAAACACCTCGCAAAGATACTAATTTCACCCGTTATTACGAACGAATTAATAACTTTTAACTAAGAATTTATTGATTTATTTCAATTTCGCTAATGTATCTTTAATGCGCTTCATGGCTTCGATGATGTTTTCATCGCTTGTGGCATAGCTCATACGGAAGCACTCGGGATCGCCAAAAGCATCGCCTCCAACTGTTGCCACATGCCCCTTTTCAAGCAAGTACATGGCAAAGTCGGTAGAGTTGTTGACGGTGGTCTCACCGTCACTCTTGCCAAAGAAACTGCTGCACTTGGGGAAGAGGTAGAAGGCGCCCTCGGGCACATTCACTTCAAGACCGGGGATGTCCTTGGCCAGTTTGACGATGAGGTTACGGCGGCGCTCAAAGGCCTGGCGCATATCCTCCACGCACTGCTGGTCGCTGATGTAGGCAAACTCGGCTGCTTTCTGACTAACGGAACAGGGGCCACTGGTGTATTGGCCCTGCAACTTGTTGCAGCCTTTGACAATCCACTCGGGGGCTGCGATATAGCCGATACGCCAGCCGGTCATGGCATAGGCCTTCGACACACCATTGACGATGATGGCGCGATCCTTCATGCCAGGGAACTGGGCGATGCTCTCGTGCTTGCCTATATAGTTGATGTGCTCGTAGATCTCGTCCGCCAGCACGAAAAGGTCTTCATGGCGGAGGATCACCTCTGACAGGGCCTTCAGTTCGTCCTTGCTATAGACGCTTCCCGTGGGGTTGCTGGGCGAACAGAGGATGAGCATGCGCGTCTTGGGGGTGATGGCAGCCTCGAGCTGCTCGGGCGTCATCTTGAAGTTCTGGTCGAAACCGGCCTCCACAATGACGGGTTTACCACCTGCCAGGAGTACCATCTGGGGGTAACTTACCCAGTAGGGAGCAGGGATAATCACTTCCTCACCGTCGTTGACCAGGGCCATGACGGTGTTGCAGACGCTCTGCTTGGCACCATTGGAAACAAGAATCTCGGCGGGGGTGTAGTGGAGGTGGTTCTCGCGCTCCAACTTGCGGGCAATGGCCTGACGGAGGTCGGGATAGCCCGGAACGGGCGAGTATCTGGAGTAATTCTCGTCGATAGCGAGTTTGGCTTGCTGCTTAATATGGTCGGGGGTATTGAAGTCGGGCTCTCCCACACTCATATTGATAACATCAATGCCCTGAGCCTTCATTTCAGAGCTTTTTTGCGACATTGCCAGCGTGGCTGATGGAGCTAAGCGCTGCAGACGATTGGATAGTTGTGCCATATTTATTGAAATTTTGTGCAAAAGTAAGCATTTTATTTCTGAATACGAAAGATTAACGTCACTTTTTCGTGATTTGCCACGAAATCGTGACATCTTGAGCGTTATTTCAGATGGAGGGTATGCCCCATGCGGTTCTTTTTGGTCTCCAGATAGCGCAGGTTGTAGGGGTTGGGCGTCACTTCGATGGGCACGTTCTCGATAATCTCCAGTCCGTAGGCCTCCAGTCCGACACGCTTAACGGGGTTGTTGGTCAGCAGGCGCATCTTGTGCACGCCAAGGTGGCGCAGCATCTGGGCACCGCAGCCGTAGTCGCGCTCGTCGGGCTTGAATCCCAGATGCACATTGGCATCGACGGTGTCGAGACCTTCTTCCTGCAGCTTGTAGGCGGCAATCTTGTTCATCAGTCCGATGCCACGGCCTTCCTGTTGCATATAGATGACAACGCCCTTGCCCTCTTTCTCGATGGTCTGCATGGCCTTGTGGAGCTGTTCGCCACAATCGCAGCGCTTGGAGCCGAGGATGTCGCCCGTCATACATGAGGAGTGGACACGCACCAGGATAGGCTCGTCGTCCTTCCATTCGCCCTTGATGAGCGCCAGGTGCTCCAGTCCATTGCTTTTCTGACGGAAGGGAATCAGACGGAAGTGACCGTAGTCGGTGGGCATATCCACCTCTTCGCCCACCTCGATGAGCGACTCTTTCTTCAGGCGGTAGGCAATCATATCCTTGATGCTGATGATCTTCATGTTCCACTCCCTGGCCAGTTCCATCAGCTGAGGCAGACGGGCCATGGAGCCGTCTTCGTTCATGATCTCCATCAGTGCCCCTGCGGGGTAAAGACCTGCCATGCGACAGAGGTCGATGGCTGCTTCGGTATGGCCACTGCGTCGCAGCACGCCATTCTCCTGGGCATAGAGCGGGTTGACATGGCCCGGGCGTCCAAAGGTCTCTGGGGTGGAGGAGGGATCGGCCAGGGCCTTGATGGTCTCGGCACGGTCGTGGGCGGAGACGCCAGTGGTGCAGCCTTCGAGCTTATCGACGGTCACCGTAAACGGTGTGCCGAGCACAGACGTGTTGTCCTGCACCTGATGAGGCAAGTCGAGTTCTTTACAGCGCTCGATCGTGATGGGGGCGCAGAGCACACCTCGTGCATTCTTCAGCATGAAGTTCACTTTCTCGGCTGTAATCTTTTCTGCGGCAATGATAAGATCGCCTTCGTTCTCACGATCCTCGTCATCGACGACGATGACAAACTCGCCAGCCTTGAAGTCTTCTACGGCTTCCTCTATCGTGTTTAGTCTGAAATAATCCATTGTATATGTATATTATACCTTATTATATATTAAAGGAGCTATGTGGTGCTCTTCTGTTTTTTCGAAAGTTCCATGGCTAAGGGAATGACTCTGTCGCTGGTGTGCCTGATGTCGTGCAGATCCTTCAGCAGGCGCAGACGGAAGCGTATCATCCTGATGTAGAAGAAAACACCCAACGGGATGAAGAGGCCGGTGACGACATTCAGCCATTTCCTACGGAATGGGCGGGTATGGGCACGAACGGCAATGATAGGATAGTTGTTGAGTTCGGCAAGCAACTTCCTGTCGCGCGAATAACTAAGGTCGTCGATGGCTGTCTCAAGTACTTCGTTGATGTGCTCAATCTCGTGGTCGTCGCCAGCGTGGAAGAACACGTTGATGGGATTAGGCCATCTGAGCAACTTGTGGCGTTCGCTGTATCCCTCGATCTCCTTGGTGACATTGAGCAGCAGATTGGCGTCGTCTTCGTAGTGTGGATCGTCGATGATGACCTCTTTGCGGAAGATGTGCCGATTCTCGCGGATACCAAGGGCGCGCATCAGGATACTCTTGTAGAGGTCGATGTTGAACACGGTGGAGTCTCTGTTTGCCTTATAGGTGAAGAATACGGCAATGGGGGTGAGGACAATGGTGGAGATGGTCTGTCCGAACCATACCGTCCACTGGCCATCGCGTGCCATCTTCATGCCAGAGTTGTCGAAAATGAAATAGACGATGAATACCAGCACAGACACAATGACGGGCACGCCCAGTCCTCCCTTGCGGATGATGGCTCCAAGGGGGGCTCCGATGAAAAAGAAGATGAGGCACGACAAGGCGAGGGTAAACTTCTTGAAGGCTTCAATCTGGTGACGACGATAGTTGCGATGCAGGTATTTGACATACTCCATCTTCATGTCCATATCGGTCATGGCACTCTGCACACTGGAAAGAGCGCTTTTCACAGCCATTTGCTGATCTCCAGAAGGCATCCGCTCCAGGATGGAGTCGTAGGGGGTGTCATCGGTGGCCAGGGCTTTGACGGCCTTCAGGGAGTCTTGCTTGCTCAGGGAGGGTTGACGGAACGTATAGCGCTTGGCATCGAGATAATACGCATTGCCGACACTGTCGTTGAACTCCCTGATGGAGTCCATGTCGTGAAGAATGGTGTTCAAGCTCTTTGCGCGGGCATCGCCGGCCACATCGTTCATATCGGCCATGTTGAAACCACTGTCGAATTCACGCACAATTCGTTTGTGGGAGAAAGTCTCTCGGCGATAGGGGATATTGGCGCTGTTGGCGATATCCGACGACCGCATATTCTCAAACCATTCTCCACTGTATAATGTCAGCACCAGATGCTTCTTTTCCTGGGTTGTCTGCATCATGCCCGAATCGGCCAGAATGATGGCCTGATCCTCGAAACTACCCGTCTGACGGTAGATCATGATACCATAGAGCATGCCTGTATTCAGGTTCTTCTTCTGCACATAGATGTTTATGCCGGGGATGCCGTTGTAGAAGATGCCTTCGGGGATTTCCAGTTCCGGACTCTTCTGCTTCATGGATATCAGCAGTTGCTGCAGATGAAGGTTGGACTTGGGACCGATGCTGTCCTGGAAATAGTATGAGATGCCGGCAATGATGAATACGATGAAGATAAGTGGACGGAATGCCTGCATCAGCGAGATGCCTGCAGCCTTGATAGCCGTCAGCTCCGAACTCTCACCCAGATTGCCGAATACGATCAGCGAACTCAGCAGAATGGCCAGTGGTAATGCCTGAGGCAGCAGCATAAGACCCATGTACCAGAAGAACTGGGCCATGACGTCGAGCGACAAGCCCTTTCCAATCAGCTCATCGACATATCGCCACAGGAACTGCATCATCAGCACGAACTGGCAAATGAACAGGGTACCCATGAACAGCAGACCAAACTGCTTGGCAATAAAGATATCTAATTTCTTGATCCGGAACATTCTGTTTGCGCCTTACGGGCTGCAAAATTACAAAAAAGAAGTGAAAAGCGATGAGGGAAAGGTGAAAAGTTGCTTTACCTTATTATTTTTTCACTCTTTTCACTCCGTCACAATCCGCTGGCACGATGCAGCCTGTCGAGGTTGCTGTCCCACAGGATTCTGAGTCCGTCGGCATCATCGTCGTCGGCAAAGTCGGTAATAAGGAGCGTCAGATTGTTCGTAAGTTCACTTTTCGCGATGCGCATTTCCCAATAGATGTCATCGTCTTCCTCGTCGTCATCCCATTTGAGTCTGATATGGTCGAACTTCACAAATTCTATTAATTGTGCCTGACGGATGTCATGCTCCGCCCATGGCTCTCCCCAGGTAAACGTAAAGATGTCGTCTTCTTGTGTGACGTGGTCTGCCAACCAGCGTTCCAACCCATGGGCACTACTGATTTGTTCCCAAACAATACCAGACGACTTGGTCGTCAAAGGATATTCAATGTCAATTCGTTGTTTTCCCATACGCTTCGGGTGAGTTTTACTATTGGTTTGGAGTTATTCTACGCCACAAAAGTAGTAATTTTCCTCGAAATAAAAAATATTTTGCGGAAAAATTTTGGTAGTTTCAGAAAAAGTAGTACCTTTGCACCCGCTTAACAGCAAGATGGCGGGATAGCTCAGCTGGTTAGAGCGCATGATTCATAATCATGAGGTCGCCGGTTCAATCCCGGCTCCCGCTACTTGAAAAGTTGAAAAACGTGCTGAGAGATCAGCACGTTTTTTGTAGATGAGAGTTATAACCAAAACACTAAATAATCGTCGAGATGAAAAAACTATGCTTATTACTGCTGACTATTCTTTCCGTCAGCCTTGGTACCGCTCAGACAAAGTCGGTCTCCATTTTAGGTGATTCGTATTCAACCTTCGAGGGCTTTATGACGCCCTCCACCAATGAACTGTGGTATTATGCCCAGAATCCTGAGGCGAAAACCGATGTGAAGAACGTACGTCAGACGTGGTGGCATCAGGTGATTAAGGAAAATGGCTGGCGACTCTGCCTGAACAACTCCTATAGCGGTGCAACGATCAGTTATTCGGGCTATGATGGCAATGACTATAGCGCGCGCTCTTTTAATACGCGTATGGACAATCTCGGACAACCCGACATGATCTTTGTCTTCGGTGCTACGAACGACAGTTGGGCCGGCACTCCAATCGGAGAGTATAAGTACGATAATATCACATGGGGCGACCTTTACCAGTTCCGTCCTGCGCTTGCCCGTATGTTGCAGTGGATGACGGACCGCTATGTCAACACTGAGATCTACTTCATCCTTAACGACGACCTGCGTGACGAGATCGACGAGTCGGTAAAGACCATCTGCGCCCATTATGGTGTGCCTGTCATTGAACTGACAGACATAAACAAACTATCTGGGCACCCTTCTGTAAAAGGTATGCGCCAGATAGCTGATCAAGTGAACGGTTTCCTGAAGACGAGAAATTAATCGTCGGGATTGCGCTTGTAGTGGAACTCCTGGATGTTGGGATTCGAACCAAGGTCGGTATCAGGGATAACGCTTCTCCTGATAAGTTTCTGGTCGTAACCCTTATGCATAGGTCCTATACGCAATAGGAAATCGTTGAAGTTCATAGTGGGAACGACGACACCGAACGCACCGATACCTACTCTTGAACCCTCTGTGAGAATGTTGTTATAAACATACGCAGTGGTAAAGAAGGTGTGACGGTAGATTTCCACACGATTGTACTTGTCGAAGACCTCACGCCATTCCTTCCCTACTTTTGTGGTGTCGGCAGAGGTGAAGATGAAACCGATGTTGTGAACAAAGTCGTCGATCTGGTCACCTCGGATACTGTCGTTCATCTCCATGCACTGCATGATGTCGTCATCGATCTCTTCTCTCATCTCCTTCTCGTTGGGAGCTGTGAAATAAGCGATAATCAGAAGAACGACAAGAACACCTGCTCCAATGAGCGTTTTTCCTAGACAGCTGTGGTAAAAGGCCTGTGCTATTGACTCGTTTGACCCGCTGTAATTGATTCTGTTGTTAGTTTGATTCATCTTGGTCAAATTTGGTTATTATGGATTAAGTTCATGAATTCCTGCCTGGTTTTGGCCTGATTGAAAGCACCGCTGAAATCGCTGGTGGTGGTAATGCTGTTTTGCTTTTCAATACCCCGCATCTGCATGCACATGTGCTTGGCCTCGACGACAACCATCACACCAAGGGGCTTGAGCGTTTCCTGGATGCAGTCCTTGATCTGTTGCGTCATACGCTCCTGAACCTGTAGGCGATGGGCGTAGATATCGACCACACGGGCAATCTTCGACAATCCAGTGATATAGCCGTTAGGGATATATGCGACATGGGCCTTGCCATAGAAAGGTAACATGTGATGCTCGCAGAGCGAAAAGAAATCAATATCTTTCACGATGACCATCTGGGAGTAGTCTTCCTTGAACAATGCGTCGGTAAGCACCTTGTGGGCATCCATCTGGTAGCCACGAGTAAGTACCTGCATTGCCTTGGCCACGCGCATAGGAGTCTTTAGAAGTCCTTCGCGGTCAGTGTCTTCTCCCAGTAATCTGAGAACCTCCTTATAGTGGCCGGCCAACTCGTCGAGGCCTTCGCGGAAGGAGTGGTTGTCGTGGGTCTGTATGTCTATTTCCTGACTCATTAATATTGAACGGTGATTTTTCCTTTGACGATGATGGCTGACTGGTAACCAAGGTTTTTTACCTGGTTTAGCACATCGTGGGCCTCCTCATAAGTGCGGTAGTTGCCCATGCGGCATATCCATCGTGGAGAATAAAAATGAACGTAGACAGGAACACCGGGGAAAAGCGACTTGACCTCGTTGCCGATTCTCTCTGCCTTGATTCTGTCGTTACGCGAGTTGCCTCCAGCAAACACTTGCACGCGATAACCATTTACTTTCTGACCCCTCATGACTTTCTTGTGATTGTCGTCGGCAGAGTCGGATATGTCTGTTGAGTCGCGTTTGGTAGACTGGACTATAGACGGGAGGTTGTCCTTCTTCTCCTGCTTGGTAGCCGTCTGGTCTTTGTCATTCTCTTGCTGTTTACGAGGCGTTGTCGTTTGCGACGAGGTGGTGGCCTTAGCCGACCCGTTGATGAGGTCGTCGATTTCTTGACTCTGTTTCACGGTGACTTTACCTTCGCCCTGATTGCTCTGCTGCAACCTTTGTGTGAAGGTAGATTGTGCATCGGCTGCGATAATGCAGCCGACACACAATGTCAGTATGATGAGTAGTCGTTTCACCTCTTATTTCTTCCAAGCGTCGATGATACCCTTGAAGTCGGCACACTTCAGAGAAGCACCACCAATCAGACCACCGTCGATGTCGGGCTTAGCAAACAACTCAGGAGCGTTGCTGGCCTTGCAAGAACCACCATAGAGAATAGTGGTGTCGTCGGCAACAGCCTGACCATACTTCTCTGCGATAATGCTGCGGATGTAAGCGTGGATCTCCTCAGCCTGGTCTGCGGTAGCGGTCTTGCCAGTACCGATGGCCCAGATGGGCTCGTAGGCGATGATGATCTTGCGGAAGTCCTCCTCAGAGAGGTTGAAGACAGAACCCTCGAGCTCAGCCTTAACGACCTCGTTCTGCTTGCCTGCCTCGCGCTCCGCCAGACTCTCACCGATGCAGAAGATCACCTTCAGATCGTTCTTCTGAGCCAGAAGTACCTTCTCCTTCAGAATCTCTGGAGTCTCCTTGTAGTACTCACGACGCTCTGAGTGACCCAGAATCACATACTGGGCACCTGTGCTCTTTACCATCTCGGCACTTACCTCACCGGTGAAAGCACCCTTCTCCTTGTCGGCGCAGTTCTCGGCACCCAGACCGATGATGTCCTGATCGAGGAATTGTGCGATTGATGCGAGGTGGATAAACGGTGTGCAGATGACTACACCACAGTTGGGCTTATCGGCCTTCAATGTCTCGTTCAGCTCTTTTGCCAGAGCGATACCATCCTGGAGATTCATGTTCATCTTCCAGTTTCCTGCTA
>CAMKUA010000071.1:0-9254 GCA_946415825.1 uncultured Prevotella sp.
TTATATTCCGGCGCCGTCTTGAAAACCGGCGTCGATGGCCTTCGACTGGAGGATGCGGGAGTATGGGGGGACGCTGTGCGTGAGCCAGATGTTACCACCGATGACAGAGTCGTGGCCAATGGTGATGCGACCCAGGATAGAGGCATTGGAATAGACGGTGACATTGTCTTCGATGATCGGGTGGCGAGGCACATTGAGCATATTGCCCTGTTCGTCGTACTTAAAGCTCTTGGCGCCCAGTGTGACACCCTGATAGAGGGCCACATGATTGCCGATGATGGCTGTCTCGCCAATCACCACACCCGTACCGTGGTCGATGGAGAAATACTCGCCTATCTGGGCGCCAGGATGGATATCGATACCTGTCTTGGAATGAGCCAGTTCGGTAATGATACGTGGTATCACAGGCACTTGAAGATTGTGGAGTTTATGGGCAATGCGATAGTGGGTCATGGCGTTCATGCTGGGATAGCAGAAGATGACCTCGCCGTAGTTGGGCGCAGCTGGATCGTTGTCGAACATGGCCTGCACATCGGTATAGAGCAGGCGCTTGATCTCTGGCAGCTCGTCGAGGAACTGCGTGGCCAGCTTCTCAGCCTCGTCATAAACCTGGGCCTTGGTGCGATTCTGCTCGCACTCCTCACAGAACTGCAGGCCGTGGGCTATCTGTTTGGTAAGCAGCGTGAGCAACTCATCCATGTGCACACCGATATAGTAGGAACGAATCGTCTCGTCGGGCTGGCGCTTCTGGAAATAGTCAGGGAAGATGATGTTCTTCACCAGTGTCACAATCTGTTTGACGACTTCTACTGAGGGCAGTGGCGCCTCTACCTGAGGCATCATGCTGACCTCTTTCTCGGATTGTTTTGACAACAGTTCCACGTTGCGCCTCACTGCGTCATTCTTTGTCTTCTTGTCCATTTTAGTCACGTTTATGCGTGCAAAAGTAGGCAATTTGCACGAAACCACAAAATTTTGCACGCAAAATCTTTATTTCCCGGGGATGATGTAGTCGATGGGATTGCCCCACGACGTCTCTACGGTGAAGGAGAACGACACGTTGGTGACCTTTCCGTCGAAGAGATTTCCCTTACAAGTGGTGATGGTGTTTCTGCGAATGGGAATGTTCTCTATCTCCGTCGATGTCAGCAGGTCGGAGCCATGATAGGCGCCAATGGTCACGTCGAGATAGTCTTCGTCCTGCCAGGGAATGGTGTAGATTTCAAGGGCTACAGCCTTGTCGAACCACATCACCTGTTTGGAGTGCACATTACCATAGCCGGTGACGGCATCGATCGAGCCCGAGCCTCCCTCGTAGTAGATGCGGATGCTGTCGGCCTTCTCTGGGATGACGTCGGTGGGTAAGAATCTCACCATCGAGACAATGCGCTTTAAGTCGAAAGGCACTTGTATGGCCTCCTCGCCCACTTCCACCTGTTGGGAGCCGAAGAAGGTGTCGGTATAGCCCTTGTCGTTCGAGAACGATATCGACTCGTTTTTCTTCCTGGTGCCATCCTCATTGAATGTGGCCTTGTTCACCGTGGGATTGCCCTTGGCGCTATGGGCCACGATGGCCAGTCGGTAGGTACCAACAGGCAAAGTGAACTGAGCCTCGCCAAAATCATCGTCACCTGCCTCCTGATTTTTCTGATCGACCCGTTCGCCATCGGTATCGAAGACCACAAAGTTCAGACGGTTGTAGGCGCCTGCCTCCGTACGCGTTACAGCACTGAGCGATGCCCCGGCATCGTCGGACACTACCATTTTCTCACACGATGCCACACACAGCATCACTCCACACACTAAGACCCCATAAGGGTTGAAGAATCTGTTCTTCATAATGTTAAATTTAAATGTTTGTAAAGTTAGTTTATAATGTGAGAGGAGGCCTTACTGCGAAGACCGTCCTCCCGTTAGATCGTCTGCTCGCGCTGCTCGAGGAACTCGCTCACCTGCTCCACCATACCACGCGTGACAGCGATACGTCCACTGCGCGTGTATTGCAGCACACAGCCAAAGGTGTCGAGTGCCCGATAGAGCGACACGATATCCTCCGTCACACCGTGCATCTGCACGATGGTATAGGTGGGATTCACCTCGATGATGCTGGCCTGGAATCGCCGGATGGTTCGGGATATCTCTGCA
This sequence comes from uncultured Prevotella sp., assembly GCA_946415825.1. Classification (GTDB taxonomy): domain Bacteria; phylum Bacteroidota; class Bacteroidia; order Bacteroidales; family Bacteroidaceae; genus Prevotella. Next base: position 2,146 of record CAMKUA010000071.1, read on the forward strand.
TTCTCGAGCACCATGGGCGTAGAGAGCTTATAGAGTCCCGACTCACGGATAAACAACTGATCGTCGGTAAAATAGTTGGCCTTCACCACGTCGATCTTCTTCTCTATCTGACGCGTAATCTTCAAGATCTGGTCTTCGTCGCTCCAGGCGGTGATGGTGTATTTATGCACACCGGGAATACTCGAGGCCGACACGTTCAGACTCTCGATGTTCACCTGACGACGTGTAAACACAGCCGTTATCTGGTTCAGAATACCGGCGATATTCTCTGAATAAACCAGCAAGGTATATAGTTTCTTCTCTTCCATACAATTCTCAATTATGAATTTCCAACATCATGTCATCGACATTCATGCCTGGAGGCGTCATGGGCAACACGTCGTCGTCCTCAAGGATGGCGCACTCCAGAATGTACGGGCCCTCGGTCTTCAGCATCTTCTCCACTGCTGCGGCGAGGTCCTTGCGATCTACCACAGCCTCGTAGGGAATGCCATAGCCCTGGGCTATCAGCGCATAGTTTGGATTCAGCATACGGGTGAACGACTTACGGCGTTTCCAGAACATATCCTGCCACTGGCGCACGTTGCCCAGATAGTTGTTATTCATAAGAATCATCTTGACAGGCGCCTGCTGTTCCATGATGGTGCCAAGTTCCTCGATACACATCTGGAATCCACCGTCGCCCGAGAAACTCACCACCGTTCTGCCTGGGGCACCGAAGGTGGCTCCGATGGCTGCAGGCATACCATAGCCCATCGTACCCAGACCACCGCTCGTGCAGATACTGCGCTTGTTGGGGTACTTAAAGTAGCGCGTGGCAAACAACTGGTTCTGACCGACATCCGTCACCAGAACAGCATCACCCTGAGTAGCTTCAGCTACAGCATTCACCACCTCACCCATCAGCAGCGGACCGCTCTTCGGATGGATGGCAGGTTCGACCACCTTCTTCAGTTCCTTCTCCATCAGGGGCTTAAACGAGTCGCGCCATTCCTGATGATTACCTTTCTTGACAAGTGCCGTAATGGCCGGTAACGATTCCTTACAATCAGCAATCACGGCCACATCGGTTTTCACGTTCTTATCAATCTCGCTGTGGTCTATGTCGAGGTGGATAATCTTCGCCTGTTTGGCATAGGTCTTCGTGTTACCCGTCACACGATCCGAGAAACGCATACCGATGGCAATCAGCACGTCGCACTCCTGCTCCTTGATGTTTGGCGCATAGTTGCCGTGCATGCCCAGCATACCCACATTCAACGGATGGGTGGAAGGCAGTGCCGAGAGACCCAGCATGGTGCGCCCTGCAGGGATATCGGCCTTCTCGAGGAAAGCCTTCAACTCGCTCTGGGCGTTACCCAGTTCCACACCCTGTCCCACGAGTGCCAGGGGCTTCTTGGCATTGTTAATCAGTTCTGCAGCCTCTTTTACGGCGTTCTCGTCGAGTTTCGGATAGGCCACATACGAACGGATAAAGTTCACCTTCTCGGGCTCAAACTCCACCATCTCCACTTGGGCGTTCTTGGGGAAGTCGAGCACCACGGGTCCTGGGCGCCCGCTACGGGCGATGTAGAACGCACGGCTCACAGCCCAGGCGATATCCTCGGCATGACGTATCTGGTAACTCCATTTCGAGATGGGCTGTGCCAGACCCACGAGGTCCACTTCCTGGAAGGCATCAGTACCCAGGGCCCCGATGGGCACCTGACCGGCAATGACCACGATGGGCGTAGAGTCGAGCATGGCATCTGCCACACCCGTCAGCGTGTTGGTAGCCCCTGGGCCACTTGTTACCAGTGCCACGCCCACCTGACCGGAAACCCTCGCAAAACCTTCCGCAGCATGGGTCGCAGCCTGTTCGTGGCGCACCAGAATATGGTCGAAAGCCTTCTTGTTGCCTCGTGTGTAATCGTAGAGAGCGTCGTAAACGGGCATGATCGAGCCTCCGGGGTATCCGAAGATGGTCTTCACCCCCTCGGCCTTCAGCGCCTGCATCAACGCCTCACTTCCTGTGATATGTTGTTTCTCCATAATTGTCTTTTAATCTGGGATTATCTAATCGATGATCCTCACTCCTCCCTTATCGGCACTCGATACACTCTGGGCATAGGCTCTGAGGGCCTTCGACACCGTGCGGTTGCGCTTCAAGGGTTGCTGAGGACGCGCTGCAAGCTCCTCGTCGCTCAGTTTCACGCTGATAGAGCGACTGGGAATGTCGATCACGATGATGTCGCCGTCCTTGATCTTTCCGATATTTCCACCGTTGGCAGCTTCGGGCGAGATATGTCCGATGCTCAGGCCACTGGTTCCACCCGAGAAACGTCCGTCGGTAATCAGGGCGCACTCTTTACCCAGGTGCATACTCTTAATATATGAGGTGGGATACAGCATCTCCTGCATACCGGGACCTCCCTTCGGTCCCTCGTGGGTGATCACCACGCAGTCGCCACTCTTCACCTTGCCGCCAAGGATGCCCTCGCAGGCGTCTTCCTGGGAGTCGAACAACACAGCCGGTCCCTCGAAGTGCCAGAGCGCCTCATCGACACCAGCCGTCTTCACCACACAACCGTCCTGGGCAATATTACCAAACAGCACAGCCAGTCCTCCGTCCTTGGTATAGGCATGCTCGAGGTCACGGATACAACCGTTGGCACGATCGGTATCGAGTGACGGATAAAGCTCACTCTGAGAACCCATCTTTGTCGAGAAACGGTTTCCTGGTGCTGAGAAATAAATATGACGAGGATCATCCGCATCTCCCCTCCCTTTGGATGGGTCGGTGGAGGCTGCGTATTTCTTCATGGCCTCAGCCAGCGTCATACCATCCACACGAATGGCAGAGCCGTCGATGAGTCCACCCTTCGACAGTTCGTTGAGGATACCCAGGATACCCCCTGCCCTACCACACTCCTGCACCGAGTACTTCTGGGTGTTGGGAGCCAGCTTGCACAAACAGGGCACACGGCGCGACAACTCGTCGATATCCTTCATCGTGAAGTCGGTGCCGGCCTCCTGAGCCACAGCCAGCAGATGGAGCACCGTATTGGTCGATCCGCCCATGGCGATATCCAGTGCCATGGCGTTCATAAAGGCCTTGCGGGTGGCGATGCTGCGAGGCAGCACGCTCTCGTCGCCATCCTCGTAGTAGGCAAAGGCGTTCTTCACCACCTGGCGTGCAGCCCTTTTGAACAATTCAATGCGCTCAGTGTGCGTAGCCAGAATGGTGCCGTTGCCAGGCAGAGAGAGTCCGATGGCCTCCGTCAGCGAGTTCATCGAGTTGGCCGTAAACATACCCGAGCACGAGCCGCACCCCGGACAGGCACAGGCCTCAATCTCAGCCATCTCCTCATCGCTCACGCTCTTGTCGGCACCCTTCACCATGGCCGTTATCAGGTCGGCGTTCTCACCACGCCAGTGCCCTGCCTCCATAGGTCCGCCACTGCAGAACACCGTTGGTATGTTCAGTCTCATCGAGGCCATCAGCATACCCGGTGTCACCTTGTCACAGTTCGATATACAGATCATGGCATCGGCCTTATGGGCGTTCACCATGTATTCCACCGAGTCGGCAATAATGTCGCGAGAGGGCAACGAGTAGAGCATACCGTCGTGGCCCATGGCGATGCCGTCGTCGATGGCTATCGTGTTGAACTCGGCTGCAAAACAGCCCATCTTCTCGATTTCTTCCTTCACAATCTGCCCTATCTCATGCAGATGCGTATGTCCGGGCACAAACTGGGTAAACGAGTTGACCACGGCGATAATGGGCTTGCCAAACTGCTCGCGCTTCATACCCGTAGCCACCCACAATGCACGGGCGCCTGCCATTCTTCTTCCTTCAGTGCATACAGCACTTCTCAACTGGTGTTTCATTTTCCTATTTTACCTTTTTACTTTTTTACCATTAAAAAGCGGTGCAAAAATACACCAATTCCCGCAAATAACCAACAAAAACGTCGTTTTTCTTCACTTTTCAGCCTCAGAAGCCTCTGTAAAGGCCTCCATGATAGCCGTTGGCCTGTGACCTTCGAAGGCCCCTAAGGGGTAATGCCCCTCAGCCTCGGGTGCCCAGTAGAACACGCCTCCGCAGTGACCATCGCAGTCCTCTCGCGTAGCTCTGATAATCTCGGCCATGATCTGTTTGCCCTCCACGGGCTTCTTGGCCTCTACACCCGTTTCCACCACCATCAGCGGTGTCTGGTATTTCGCCCAGAGCGCCCTCGCGTTGGCCGTAAAGTCACGAATGGTACCCTGCCACTCCGTCTCCAGTCCGGCATCCTGATCCCAATAGGGATACACGCTCAGTCCGATCATATCCCACGGGCATCCGTTGGCCTTCAGACCGTCGAAGATGAAATGATAGCGCTTCGGATCGCACCCTCCGTCGAGATGGATGATCACCTGGGCATCGGGATATACGGCTTTCACGGCCTCATAGCCCGCCTTCGTCAGTCCGGCATACTGAGCCATGTTCTCGTGGGCGTTGCCCATAGGCCACAGGAATCCGTGCGTGGTCTCGTTGCCCACCTGCACCCACTTCACGTCGATGTCTGAGTTCTTCAGCAACTGCAGCGTCTCACGGGTATGCTGGGCCAGTGCCGCCTTCATCTGTTCGTAGTCACAGTCCTTCCATGCCTCGGGAATGGTCTGCTTACCCGGATCGGCCCACCAGTCGCTGTAGTGGAAGTCGATCATCAGCGCCATGCCGAGGGCCTTGGCGCGCAGGGCCATCACCAGCACGTCTTCCTTGCTCGAGAAGCCCTTCTCGGGGTTCACCCACACCCTCAGTCTCACCGCGTTGAGCCCCAGTTCCTTCATCAGAGCCGTATTCTCCCGAGGCTCCCCCTTGGCATTCATCAGTTCAACGCCAAAGGCCTCGAGCTGGGTGGTTCCACTGATATCAGCCCCCAACCAGAAGGGCTCACCCGTCTGTGCCCGGGCAAAGAGCGTCGCCAGCAGCACAGCGAAAGTCATACAGCTTCTTCTCATACGTTCTTATTTTCTATGCGCTGCAAAAATAATAAAAATCGGCCGAATGTGCAAATTATCGAAAATATTTCGTAACTTTGCCCCCAAACTTTATGCGATATGAGATTCAAACTACTAACACTGGCCCTTTCCGTCGCCTCGTGCGTTTGTGCCCAACCCCGTCAGCAGACCGTCCTCAAAGAGGGATGGCGCTTCTCCCACGACCTCGAAAACTGGACATCGGTCAGCGTGCCCCACGACTGGGCCATCGCCGGACCCTTCGACAAGAAGTGGGACCTCCAGCGCGTGGCTATCGAACAGAATGGCGAGACTGAGGCCACCGAGAAGAGCGGACGCTCGGGTGCCCTGCCATGGATAGGTAAGGGCTACTACCGTCGCATCATCCAGATACCCGCCAACTGTGCTCATGCCGAACTCCTCTTCGACGGTGCCATGGCCGAGCCCACCGTCTATCTCAACGGTCAGAAGGCTGGCTACTGGGCCTACGGCTACAACACCTTCCGCGTAGATATCACTCCCTTCATGCAGGCTGGCGACAACCTGCTCGAAGTCCACCTCCAGAATGTCGAGGAGAGCTCGCGCTGGTACCCCGGAGCAGGCCTCTACCGCCCTGTCACGCTCATCACCACGGGTCCCGACTGGATCGACCCCTGGCAGACCTATATCCGCACACTGAGCATCACGCCCACGGAGGCCACCATCGACATCACCTCGGGCACCCCCGACGTGCGCATCGACATCTACGACCCCAACGGCCAGAACATCGCCCACGGCAGCCTCGGCGCCTTCACCATCAAGAACCCCAAGCTGTGGACACCCGAGACGCCCTACCTCTACAAAGCCCGTTTCTGCCATGTCGAGGACACCATCACCCAGACCTTCGGCATCCGCACCGTCAAGGTATCGAAGGAAGGCGGTTTCCAACTCAACGGCGTGTCGCGTAAGATCAAGGGCGTCTGCCTGCACCACGACCTCGGACCTTTGGGCGCCGCCATCAACAAAGCCGCCCTCATCCGTCAGATCATGATGATGAAAGCCATGGGCTGCGATGCCATCCGCACCTCCCACAACATGCCCTCCCAGCTGCAGATGGACCTCTGCGACTCGCTGGGCATGATGGTCATGGCTGAGAGTTTCGACATGTGGGTCTATCCCAAGTGCAAGAACGGCTACGCCCGCTTCTTCAACGAGTGGGCCCCGCGCGATATCACCAACCTCGTGCTCGCCCACCGCAACCACCCCTCCATCATCATGTGGAGCATCGGCAACGAGATACCCGAACAAGGCAGTCCCGAGGGCCCTGAGATGGCCGCGATGCTACAGGACATCTGCCACCTGCTCGACCCCTCGCGCCCCGTCACCCAAGGCATGGACCGCGCTGAGGACGCCCTCTCCCACGGCTTCGCCCAAGTGATGGACGTGCCCGGCTTCAACTACCGCGTGCATAAATATCCCAAGAACATCGAGCAGCTGCCTCAGGGTTTCCTGCTCGGCTCCGAGACCGCCTCTACCGTCTCCTCTCGCGGTGTCTATAAGTTCCCCGTCCAGGTCACCGACAATTCGCAGTACGCCTCGTGGGCACCCACCTACGATCCCAAGGCCATCCTCAATGCCGACGGCCAGTGCTCCAGCTACGATGTCGAGTACTGCTCGTGGAGCAATCTGCCCGACGACGACTGGGTGTGGCAAGACGATGCCCCCTACGTCATCGGTGAGTTTGTGTGGACCGGCTACGACTATCTGGGCGAGCCCACCCCCTACGACGAGTACTGGCCCTCGCGCTCCAGCTATTTCGGCATCTGCGACCTCGCAGGTCTGCCTAAGGACCGCTACTGGCTCTACCGCTCCCGTTGGAACAAGGAAGCCCATACCATCCACCTCGTGCCCCACTGGACGTTCGGACCCGAGCGCATCGGCCAGGTCACGCCCGTATATTGCTACACCGACTACCCCTCTGCCGAACTCTTCGTCAATGGCAAGAGTCAGGGTAAGATATCAAAGAACCCCGCAGAGCGCCTCGACCGCTATCGTCTGCGTTGGAACGATGTGAGATACGAGCCAGGCGAAATCCGCGTGGTCGTCTATGACGCCGATGGCAACCCCGCCGGCGAACAGACCGT
>CAMKUA010000072.1:0-9037 GCA_946415825.1 uncultured Prevotella sp.
GAGAAGAAATACATCGACGAGTGTGGTGCAGCCAACTTCTTCGGCATCAAGAACAACACCTACATCACTCCAGAATCAACCTCTATCCTGCCGTCTATCACCAACAAGTCGCTGATGCAGGTAGCTGAGGATCTGGGCATGAAGGTAGAGCGCCGCCCCATCCCAGAGGAAGAACTCGAGACCTTCGAGGAGGCTGGTGCTTGCGGTACAGCCGCCGTCATCAGTCCTATCTCATATATCGACGACCTCGACACTGGTAAGCGCTACTCGTTTGGCGACAAGCCCGGTCCACAGTCAAAGCGCCTCTTCGATACCCTTCGCGGCATCCAGTATGGCGAGATTGAAGACAAGCACGGCTGGACCACCGTTGTTATTGAGTAAGATCATATGAGAGAATTACCAAGTCTGGGCTTTATTGAAGCCGTAAAACTAGCCTCAAGTCGCATTTTGGAGTTCAAGGGCCGAAGCCGCCGATCAGAATTCTGGTGGTGGATGCTGGTGGTTATCATATCCAACTGGGTAATCACGGCATTCGCTCCAAGTCTATTGGTCAGCAGTATTATGTCAATTATCATCATGTTCTTTGGCCTTGCAGCAACAGCACGTCGATTGCAAGACTCAGGCAAGAGTGCCGTCTGGGTTTACATCAGCTATGCGTTGGGGTGTGCAACTCAATTAATTACTAGCACATCAACAACTGTGAATAGAATAATGGAAGAACTCAGCACCGGTTCCTTCGATGATCGTGCAATAGAAAAGATTGTGGAAAAAGGCAGCGGAGATATAGCATTACTCAGTTGTTTGTCATTAGCGATGGGTATTCTCGCCTTAATCGTTATCATCATGTGCTTACTCGACAGCACACGAGGTGCGAACAAGTACGGAGAATCTCCCAAATACGTTAACGAATAGTACATGGGCAAAGGCAAACTGGCTAAATTTGCCGATATGGCATCCTACGAGAACGTGTTCCAGTACCCCTATTCGGTAGTGGAACATGTTCCCTTTGAGATGCAGGGCCACTGGCGCGAGCAGTATTTCCACAACGACCACCCTATCGTGCTCGAACTAGGTTGCGGCAAAGGTGAATACACAGTAGAACTCGCCAAGCTCTACCCTGACGTAAATTTCATCGGCGTCGATATCAAAGGGGCCCGCATGTGGACAGGAGCCACCCAAGCCCTCAACGAGGGACTGAAGAACGTGGCCTTTCTCCGCACGAACATCGAGATCATCGAGCGTTTCTTCTCTGAGGACGAGGTACAGGAGATCTGGCTCACCTTCTCCGACCCGCAGATGAAGAACCCCCGAAAGCGCCTCACCAGCACCTATTTCATGGAGCGCTATCGTAAGTTTCTCGTCGATGGCGGCATCATCCACTTAAAGACCGACTCCAACTTCCTCTTCACCTATACCTCTTTTATGGTAGAGCACAATCAGCTGCCCGTCATCTTCCGCACGCTCGACCTCTACCACGACGAGCGCATCGACGAGGCTACCAAGAAGATCCTTTCCATCCAGACTTACTATGAATCGATGTGGATAGCCCGTGGACTCAACATCAGGTATATGAAGTGGCAGTTGCCCCAACTGTCTGCCCTCCAAGAGCCCGACGTCGAGATTGAACTCGACGATTACCGCTCTTATCATCGCAGCAAGCGTAGTTCACTCAACAAAGCAAAATAACGAAACTATTATGAAGAAACTATTAATCATGTTCATGGCAGCACTCCCCATGGTGGCCAGCGCACAAAACTCAGTGAATATCAAGGTCGATTCTGTCGGCAAGTTAGCAACCCAGATAGGCGATCAGAAATTCAAGATTTCCGAACTCACCGTCAGTGGCGACGTCAACGGCACCGACCTGAAGCTCCTGCAGGAGATTGTCACCCGCACTAAGACCGACAAGAAGAATCCCGACGAGTGCCTCGTCACTGCCGTCGATCTCTCTGGCATCAACATCGTTGAGAGCAAAGACAAGGGCGGACTGAAGACAGAGGCCAACACGCTGCCCAAGGGCCTCTTCGCTGGTGCTAAGAATCTGTCGAAGGTCGTACTGCCCGAGTCGATCACAGCCATCGAGTCGCAGGCTTTCCAGAATTGCGAAAACCTTACATCGATCAATATCCCCAATGGTCTCACATCACTGGGCAACGAGGCCTTCGAGGGTTGTAAGAGCCTTACAGACATCCAGTTGCCAAATGGCCTGAAGGAAATTGCCCCTCAGTCTTTCAGCAAGTGCAAGGGACTGACAACGATTAATATCCCCGACGGCATCAAGAAGATTGGCAGTTCTGCCTTTGACGGCTGCGAGAGTCTCAGCGCACTCCAATTACCAGAAAGTGTCAACGAGATCGAGTCGTCGGCCTTCGACGGCTGCAAATTGCTCCAGACCATCAATCTGGCTGCCGTTTCCAAACTTGGCGGTTCTGCCTTCAAGGATTGTAAGAGTTTGAAGGAGGTGGAACTTACCGACCTCTCTTCCCTGGGCCAGTCAGTCTTCTCTGGCTGCAACTCGCTCGAAACCGTCAAGATGGAAGGTTCGCTCGCCGATCTCAACATCTCCACCTTCAAGGGCTGTTCTAATCTGAAGCACATCAGTCTGCCCTCATCGCTCCAGGAAATCAGTAACCACGCCTTCGACGAGTGTGAGTCGCTTGAGGAGATTACCCTCCCCAACTCTATCGCCAAGATCAAGGACAGTGCCTTCCAGAAGTGTACAAGTCTGAGAACCGTCCAGCTGCCCAGTTCGCTGAAGAGTCTGGGCGACGACGCCTTCGAAAACTGCTCCAGCCTCGACAGCATCACCGGTCTCACTCTGCTCGACGAGATTGAGACCAACGTGTTCCGTAATTGCGGCAATCTGCGTAAGGTCGTGCTGCCCGCCACCGTCAAACGAATCGGCAGCAAAGCCTTCAGCGGCTGCAGCCTGCTCTCTGATATCGACTGGCCCGCAGCATTGAGGACTATCGAAGACGAAGCCTTCGAGAAATGCGCCTCGCTCCAGACGGTCAACTTCCCCAATGGTCTGAAGTCCATCGGCAGCGATGCCTTCAAGGGTTGTGCACAACTCACAAGTGTCGATCTGCCTGTCACGGTGAAGGAGATAGGTAGTTGTGCCTTCCAAGACTGTGCTGCCCTCAGCGCCATTATCATCAACAGCGGCACCCCTCCCTCTATCAGCGGAAGCACCTTCAAGGGCACCAATGCCTCCATCCTCATCCCCAGAGGCTCGCGCGGCGTCTATTCTGCCGACAAGAAATGGAGCAAGGTGAAAGGTCTGAAAGAAAATAAGTAACATGACATTATATCCCCAACTGATTATTGACGCGCTGGCCACGGTGACGTATGCCGGCACGAAGAAGAGCCTTGTAGAGAGCGGCATGCTGGCCGACACCCCGTCGGTGGCAGCCCCCTCTGCCAAGGGTCAGCCCTGGAAGGTAAAGGTGGTGCTCGTGTTCCCTCGCGATACCGACCCCTTCCTTAAGTCCACTGTTAAGGCCGCCGAAGCCGCCATCCATTACCACTGCGGTCAGGAGGTCGAGGTCGAGATAGCCACTGAGTTCAAGTCGGCCCCTCGCCCCGAAGTAGGCCAAATGCTGCCCGGTGTAAAGAATATCATCGCCGTCAGTTCAGGTAAGGGTGGTGTGGGCAAGAGTACCGTCTCGGCCAATCTCGCTATCGCCCTGGCACGCTTAGGCTACCGGGTGGGACTGCTCGATACCGATATCTTCGGTCCCTCCATGCCCAAGATGTTCCATGTAGAGGACGAGCGCCCCTATGCTGTGAAGAAAGAAGGTCGCGATCTCATCGTGCCCGTCGAGAAATATGGGGTCAAACTGCTGTCCATCGGTTTCTTTGTTTCGCCCGACACTGCCACCCTCTGGCGTGGCGGTATGGCCACCAGTGCCCTTAAGCAACTCATTGCCGATGCCGATTGGGGCGAGCTCGACTACTTCATCCTCGACACCCCTCCAGGTACCAGCGACATCCACCTGACGTTGCTCCAGACGCTGCCCATCACAGGTGCCGTCATCGTCAGCACACCTCAGGCCGTCGCCCTTGCCGATGCTCGCAAAGGCATCGATATGTATCGAAACGAGAAGGTGAATGTGCCCATCCTCGGTCTCATCGAGAACATGGCGTGGTTCACCCCCGCCGAATTGCCCGAAAACCGCTATTACATCTTTGGCCGCGAAGGTTGCAAGCAGTTGGCTCAGGAGATGAATGTGCCCCTGCTTGCCCAGATTCCCCTCGTCCAGAGCATCTGTGAGAATGGCGACGCAGGCACCCCTGCCGCCCTCAACAGCGACTCAGCCACCGGTCTGGCTTTCATCAATCTCGCCCAGGCCGTTGTCACCGTCGTCAACCGCCGCAACAAGGAACAGCCCCAGACCAGGATCGTTGGCATGAAATAAACATGTCGCGTTCGAGACATTCTTGTGCAAATAAGCAAATCTAAAAGCAGCATGCGTCATCACGACGAATGCTGCTGATTGAATCAAAATCAGAGTTGATGAAAACTCTAATCGTCTGCAAAATTATTCCATCCACTTGGCTTTAGCAAGAAAAATGCTGATAATATGAGGCAAGACATGTTACAATAGTTTTAGAGTTAAAGCTCTGATAATAAGAGGTGTAATCTAAATGTTTCAAAGGAAAAAGTGCTAAATTGTAACACCTGACGAAGGGGGATACTCTTAAATTCTTTGAATTATTCTTTAAAATACCAATCGGGTGGTATCAAGTCGAATATAATGATTAACTTTGCTGAAAAAAGCAGTTGAATCATGAAAAAGATCGTCTGGATATTGGTAGTAACCACCTTGATGGTTGGTTGTGGTGAGGCGCGTCATCCAATGCTGAAAGAGGCGGCCGACATCGTACACCAGCATCCTGATTCCGCACGCATCCTAATAAGTAAGGTGGACACGGCTTCGCTTTCCGAAGCGGATATGGCTGAGTACCATTTGCTGAAGGTGATGACAGACTATATCGTGCTGCATCAGGCAGATGGCGATTCGCTCGTCACGACTTGCGTCGATTACTACGACAAGCATGGCGACGCGTGGCATCGTGGCAGGGCGTATTATTACAGGGCTGGTATCAGAAGGCATTTACTGGGCGAGACGTATGAGGCTATCAAGGATTACAAGACGGCTGAGACCATTGCCGAGGATGCTGACGATGAACTGCTGAAGAACATGGTGTACGAGAATCTGGCCTTTGCAAACTACAGATGCATCAACTATTCGCTTGGCATGAGGTATTCGCAGAAGTTCTTGGAGAGCAGTGTCAAACTTAACGACACCATTATGGTACTAAGGGGTCTGCAGATGTGCGCAGCATCTTATGCACAAATGAATCTGAAAGACAGTGCTTATGCCTGTATTCTCAAGAGTTTGGACTATATCGACTTGTGCGATAGTATCTTGCGCTCAGATATCTATCACAATGTGGTGGTAATGTATCAAGAAAAGGGGGATAATGAAAATGCCCAGAAGTATCTCGACATTTGGAAACAGAACAGGTCTGCCAGTAGCACGAAGGGATATATTAGTGAGGCCCGTTTCTTGAAAGCACAGGGACGCTATGAAGAAGCCATCGAGAAAGCAAAGGCTTGCAATCCTGAAGGAGATCCCTTGGTACGCATCAATTCTATGGAACTGTTGGCAGAACTCTATGAACTGGCTGGCGACAAGAGCGAGGCTTTGGAGACAAAGAAACAGGTGGATGCTTACAGAGACTCGGTGATAACGGCTAATCACAGTATAGAGATAGCCGACTGGCAGCAGAAGTATGACGAGGAACGCTGGAGGGCCACAACAACGTCAACAAATGTTAAATGGGGGGGGGTAATCTTCGCTTTCTCAGTTATGCTGGCATTAGTCGTTTGGTGGCACCGTCGCAGGGTAAGGAACATAAGATTCCAACTTGACGAGCATGCCAGGCGAATCGCCGAGAACCAGACAGAAATAGAACGGCTGCAACAGAACGGCGAGGCCAGTGAACAGACCATTGCCGAACTGAACAGACAGATAGAGACCAGCCGAAGGCGCATCTCCAACAAACTGCTCATCGGCACACGGGCCTTTGTGAAGCTTCAGCAAAAAGAGTCGGTAGCAAACATGAAAGCCGAGGAGCGTCATTGCCTGATAGACTATTATGCCCAGTTGCGCCCCAAGCGCTGGCAGGAGTGGGAGCGTACCTATTCTTCCCTCACACCAGCACAATACATTTTCCTCATTCTTCAGGATGACCTGCACTACGATGACGACACCATCGCCCAGATGCTTGCCGTGAAACCAGCCTCCCTCCGCACCCTCCGCTCAAGGCTCAAAGGCAGGGAGAAGTAGTTCTTGCTTGGATTGACGGGATATTGACCACAAAAGTAAAACAACTTGTTTTACTATGTTGCAAGGCATCTTTATATACTGAAGAAATGCCACTTTACAAGGTAAAACAAGTTGTTTTACTTTGGCAAAAAGGTAGTGACACTTTCAAAAAAAGCATCACTAAGTCTAATATGCTTATTTTCAGTCTGTTAAAGCAAATAGTGATACTTTTCCCAAAAATGACGATTTTCTTTTGGAGTAACTATCAGCAATCATTTTACAACCTGACACGCAAGCAGATGATTTATGTAATTATTTGCCAATCCACGCCAGTTTCCTTTCTCATGATGGCTTCCTGGTCATATTTGGTTATATAGTTATATCAGGCTTCATCATGAGGGAGAGAGAGAAATTGGGACAGCCTTCGCCTATTAAAGAGAGAAAACCGTTGGTAAGTTCTTCAACTGGTAGCGTGAAGCGAATCGTCCGCTTTGGACAGTGTCTACAACCGTTCCCGATACACCCACACCAGCAAGCATCAGCGTGCCGTCTTTCAAAGCGGGCGAACTGTCTGTTATGGTTATAGTCTTTGTTGTCTGTGCCAGCCCCGTCATTGCGACGAGGGCGAGCATCATCGTAATGAAAGAATTCCTAATCATAATCGTTTTGTTTTTATTATACCTCTTATTAGTTATACGACGATTTATCAAAAATATCTCGCAAGATTTTCATTTTTTTCTCTTTGAAGTCTGCAGGCAATGTCAGCGTATTGGTATATTTGCGCCGCAGAGCTTCGCGGATGTCGGTATCCTTGAATGTAGTCATTTTACTTGCTTGCTTTTTCTAATTCTTTGCGGATAACATCATTGCCAGGGAAACCAATACTCTTGTAGGTCTGATGACCCTTGGTATCGTAGATGGCGTAAGTGGGGATGCCTTCAGACTCGAAGTGCTGAAGGATGTAGTGGTTTTGTTCTTCCGTCAGGTAGTAGTGGTCACCGTCGATATCCTTAATCATTCTCTGCCAAGTGGTAGGAGGCGATGAGGGCGAGGTGAAGTAGACAAATTTGATATTGCGCCCCTTCAACTCGTCTTTAAGAGGCGCCATCGTTTTATGACCAGCACGACAGGGACCGCACCATGTGGCCCACATGTCGATGAGCACGGTCTTGCCTTTATAGTTGTCGAGGATGGTCTGGAGGATGTCCTCTGGGGCTACGTCGTCGTATTTCTTGAAGAACACGCTCTCATTGCTGGCCAATTCCTCGGCTATCTGCTGCTCATTCTTCGCATAGACATAGGAATGAATCTCTGCCAGCTGATTTTCAAATCCTTTTGGCGCACGGGCGGCGATAGTCTTTTCCACTTCTTTCAGCTGCTCCATATACGGAAAGTCTTTCCTTATCATTGCCGTTTCGGATATGCCCAATAACGTACGGATTGTAGCTGCATCCACAGGCAGTGATGGCAGGATATCCATTTGTTGCTTCATCCATATCATCGAAATGGAGTCTTGTTTCTCCCGAGGTGCATGAGCCAAGTCCATCTGCAAGGCTTCTGTCCTCACGTCGCGGCAATATTCAGTCAGACGGTTCTGGGTCTGCTGTTCAGGTATCGGGCTTTCCACTTTCCATAAGGGGTTAAGGCAGTCGTTGCCCGTCACTTTCACAGTCACATTTGGACGCAGGAAGATCAGAGTGTTAGAATTAGGACAGCCATCGCCAAGAAAAGCGAGGGTGCTCTCGGTGAATTCCTCAACGGGCAAGGTATAGGCGAAATGTCCGGCCCGCACGGTATCTACAACAGGTATCGTACTACTAGTACCGGCAAACACCAGCGTGCCGTCTTTCAGAGCGGGTGAATAACCAATGACAGTTGCTGTCTTTGTCTGGGCCTGCCCTGTCATTGCCACGAGGGCGAGCAGGATGGTGATGATGGTTTTCTTCTTCATAATTAGTTATTCTTATTTATTTTACAGAAATATTGTGGATGACGAAGACATCCTCGCCGTCGCCAGCCTTGAAGTCGAAGGATTCAGGAACGGTATAGAATGGTTCGAAGGTCAGGGCGAAATCACAATAGTTGATGTCGAGTCCATATTTTACTCTGACTGAATACGCTTTAACTTGGGGTGTATTGTTCTCGTCGAGTTTGATACCGTCGGCTGCTGTCAGTTTGTATTTCTTGCCATTGGCTGTGAGGTAAGAATCGTGGGCAATGTTGAACCAGAAACCCTTTTCTGTAAAATAGCGGAAGCTGATGGTGGTGCCACTGACATCGGTTTTAACTTTCCTGATGACAAGATTTGGATTGTTAAAATTGTCTTGCCTTGGACCATTTAGAGCCTCAGCCATTCCCAAGAAATATCCTACGCCATAACCAGTCATCTCCCACAGGATACGGCCGTCGGGCGACAATAAGACGTAGAAGGGTACAGCATTGAAGTCGTAATAGCGGCTCTTGATACCTCCTTTCTTGAACTTTCTCCCGTCATTCCAGTTCTTCCATACAATCTTCTTGCTCCATTCATGCCTTTGCCACTCAGAGATTGAATCCAAGTTGATAGCAACGATTTCCAATTTCCCCTTCATTCGCTCATAGACCTCCAGCAACTCTGACTCAGACTGTCGGCACGCACCACAATGGAGATTCCAGAAGTCGAGCAGCACATAGCGACCATCTGCAAAGGCTTCAAACAGACG
>CAMKUA010000073.1:0-8696 GCA_946415825.1 uncultured Prevotella sp.
ATCAAAAAAGGCTCATATTCCTGTCCGAGCGAAATGGCTGGCAGTAAAGTAATCAAAAAAATGAATAAACTACTTCTCATACATCTATTAAAAAAATGTTGATGCAAAGATAAGAAATAAATGATACGTTTCATAAGACTTCTGACTATTTAGCGACAGTCCCTAATTAGTTCTATATATAATCCTTGAACTTTACAAAGATATCTCCTTCGAGAAAGAGAGATAGGCTTGTTTATTCTGGGCAAGATACTATGCTATAGTATTCGTTAGGCCATGTCCTAAGGATGCGGCCAGTATGGGCATCAATCATACAGAAGCCCTCTAAACTCTCTTCATGACAGTAATGTAGAGCATAGACAAGACGAGGCTTCCATACTGAAGGATCCTCAGATAAGGGGAATTCAGCTATCACGAGAGCCTCATGATCATGGTATGCTATCATGCCACCTTCTTCAATCAAAAATGGGGAGGTATTGAGATATCTTGCATAGATTTCCTTAGCCTTCATTACACTAAAGGCTGGTTTGACATCTACATCACTGATACGGAAATAAGTCCCCCCTGCGCTTGTCATCTGGCCATTATTATAATGAATATCATAATGCGCAGAATAAATGGGAATACCCTTATACAACTGCTGATATTTTTCATACGTTGCTGGTTCCATCCAATATGCAACTTCGTTATTATCAAGTCGATAACTATCATCAGATCCTAAGTTCATATATTGACTGAAGTAGTCTGGACCCGTTTTGGGAGCTTTAGTGAGATCTGTAAACACTATCCATGAGATTTCTCCCATACCATCAAATGTTATATCAGCAATATCAGTTGTAATGCGATCACCATGTTCTGAGTGCTTTGGATTCCACCAATTGGTACTCGTAAACTCTGGTGTGGTGTTATCTGGCTCTACAAACCCATTATTTTCTTCATCACTACTGCTGCAAGCCATCATCGCAAGCAGGATGAGGCTTACAATTAATCCTAATACAAAATAATCTTTCTTCATATTGTTTGTTTATTAAAATGTTAAATCTCGAAACCTGCCATGAAGGAGAACATGGGAGCCTGAAGACCTATCGTTCCGTAGTAACGCATCCAGAAATTTGCAGTCAGGCTGACCTTATGTTTTCCTACCAAGGCATCTGCGCCCAAACCAACATAATATCTGGGACTGAAACTCTTGTTTAGCGATACTTTATTCGTAGCATGATAACCTTCCATGTTTATGGTCTCCAAGCCAAACAGATAGTCAAGAGAAACGCCAGCCCTCAACAGTGGAGAGATACGCTTTGTTGGCATGAAACTATACGCAGCCCCAACCTGCAGAGCCACATCGTGGAAGGTCCACTCCCTATTATACGGGTATTGTTTTATCTCTTCTGGCTTCCCCTTATTATAGCTATAGTAGAACATCGCCTGCAGGATTAGGTTCTTGCTGAAACGTGGAAGAATCATATCAGTACCCACACCAACGATTGGTACAAGCGAGGTAGTTTCTATGGGCTCGTTCCACGATGAATTAGGAAAGAACTTCATGTTGCTGATGCCCATACCTGCTTCTATACGGAAACGAGCGATTAGACCATCCGATGATTTGATGTCTTTCTGATAGAATTCCGTCTCGCCTACCTCAGGATAAAACTCCTTATTATAAGCCTTAGTCAGTTTCAACAACTGCTCAACTTTAACCTGTGGCATTGCCCATAACTGCTGGAGTGTCTTCTGACTTTTCTGGAATATCTTCGTGGCCTCCATAAGTTTCTGCCGTTGAGCTTCTATCTGGGCGTCTCTATGCAGAATCACATCGCCTTTCTCGCGAATGGTTGCCACATAACCATCTGCATCTACCAGATAGAAATATTCCGTTGAATTCTCCTTGTAGCGATAGAGGCTTACACCACCTTCCAACAAATATTCTGCAAAGAATGTTCTCTGTTCATTACCAATGGGAAAGGTTTTCGAAACATAGTAAGCACCAGATTCCAACAGCCTGTAACACTTTATTTCATTAGGGAGATACTCCTTGTAATCTGTCTCACCATCAGCCATAAAAAGACAAGAACGTGAGTTTTTGGCATCCGTCCGATAATCAATGATACCGCGCAAGGTATCATTCTCGTTGGTGATAATGTAGCCTGCCTGCGGGTTGATCTGTGCCTTTAAAGGTAGAATCCCCAAAAGCATCACGAAGGTAGATATTTGTTTTCTCATCCTAATACCTAATAATAAATAATCTTTCTTCATATTTCTTTGGTTTTGCTTTTGATGACTTTGAGGGCATTGTGGGAAATGCCGAAGAGTTCCTGAATCTCAGATCGGTCTTACCCATCTCCTTCAGCAACAAGTAATCTTCATTCAATTGCAAAAATAATCTTTCTTCTATTTATATAACCCGGAAAGTGGGAAAAGACTGCATGAGAAACGACTATTTTAATATTTATTAACTCAGAAACAGGGAATTAACCTAAAGATAACATTTAAATAACCTTAAATGCATGTAGTTTTCCATACCTTTGCAGCGTCTAACAGGCAAAAGATAAATTTTAAAAGCAAAGAGTTATGGAATCAATTATCACTATCGCAACCGTTTTAACGATGTACTTCAACGCCGCTAACGACGTTAACTCTCAGTATGTGTATAACTCAGACCTGGAAGACGGTGTCATCCACAAGATTGAGGTGTATGAGCAGAAGGCCGAGCGCCAGATGACTGCCAAGATGGAATATCGCTACAGCTACGACGAGCAGGGACGACTGACCACCCGAGAGGTGATGCGCTGGGATGCCATGAAGCAGGACTGGGTGAACGACTTCTGCCATACCTATAGATATTATAAGAACGGCTACAACATGGAAACCAGCAAGTGGGACGATGTGCGCCAGGCTTATGACATCCCCTCGGAGGTGACGCTCTATCGCGAGGTGGCTCCCATGGTGACCTCTGTCAGAACCTATCGCATGAACGAGGCTAAGAATGATATGTACCTGACCAACAAGATGCTTTGCATGGAGTCGTTGGAGCAGATCAGCGACAGGCTGATGGCCATTAAATAAACAAAATATATCTCTCTCAAGTAGTTAAAAAATCCGTAATCCGTGCTGATTACGGATTTTTTTATCTACCTTTGTACCCACTAATATACAAAACGATGGATCTGATAAAAGACAAGAAATTCGGAGGCGAACGCCCTTTGTTTGCTGTGCACGACCTCAGGTTGGAGAACATTACCATAGAGGATGGAGAATCTGGCATCAAGCAATGTCAGAGGATGGAATGCTATAACAGTAAGTTCTACGGCAAGTACCCTTGGTGGCATGTGGACGGTGCCTATATCGAGAACTGCTATTTTGCCCTGGGCTCGCGCTCTGCCATCTGGTACACCAACGACCTGGTGATGAAGAACTCGCGTATCGACGGTCCGAAGTTCTTCCGTGAGATGAAGAACCTGGAGCTGGAGAACGTGGAGATAACAGATGCCGACGAGACCTTCTGGAAGGTGGAGGGTATCAAGATCAAGAACGTGAAACTGCATGGCGGTACCTATCCTTTTATGTTCTCGAAGAATATCTATGTGGATGGACTGGAGAGCGATTCGAAATATGTGTTCCAGTATTGTCAGAACGTGGAGGTGCATAACGCCAAGATCCTGACGAAGGACTCGTTCTGGGAGTGTGAGAACGTGACCATCTACGACTCTGTGCTCGATGGCGAGTATCTGGCCTGGCACTCGAAGAATGTGCGACTGGTGAATTGTCACCTCGCTGGCGAACAGTTGCTCTGTTATACACAGAACCTGGTGCTCGAAAACTGCACCATCGACCCGATGTGCGACCGTATGTTTGAATACTCCACCGTTGAGGCTGATATCAAGGGACATATCGAGAACATCAAAAACCCCACCAGCGGACACATAATTGCCGATTCCATCGGTAGTATCACCATCGATGAGAACGTGCGCCAACCTAACAACTGCATCATCGAAACCAGAAAATGAAATACGATTTTGACGAACTGACAGAGCGCAGGGGTACTAACTGTGTGAAGTGGGATGAGAGTCCGGCAGAGGATGTGATTCCCCTTTGGGTGGCTGATATGGACTTCCGTGTGGCTCCTGCCATCCAGCAGGCCCTCCAGCAGCGAGTGGCTCATGGCGTGTTTGGCTATAACATCGTGCCAGAGAGCTATTACGAGGCCGTTATCTCCTGGTTCCGTCGTCGTCATCAGTGGGAGATTCAGCGCCAGTGGATACTCTATACCACAGCAGTGGTACCTGCCATGTCGTGTGTCATCAAGGCTCTCACCATGCCTGGTGAGAAGGTGCTGATCCTGTCGCCTGCCTATAACTGCTTCTTCTCAAGCATTAAGAATAATGGTTGCGAAGTGCTTGAGTCGCCCCTGAAGGCTGTGGGCGACACCTTCGAGGTGGATTGGCACGACTTTGAGGAGAAATGTGCTGACGAGAAGACCACGCTCTTCCTGCTCTGCAATCCTCATAACCCCTCTGGGCGCGTCTGGACCAAGGACGAGCTGCAACGTATGTACGACACCTGTCATCAGCATGGGGTGAAGGTGGCGAGCGATGAAATCCACTGCGAACTCATCATGCCTGGTCGGAAGTTTGTGCCCTTTGGCACGATTACAGACGATTGCGTGGTGATGAACTCTCCCTCGAAGAACTTCAATACGGCTGGTCTTCAGATAGCCAATATCATCTGTTCGCATCCCTCTTGGCGTCGCAGGATAGACAGGGCTATCAATATCAATGAGGTGTGCGATGTGAATCCCTTTGGTATTGTGGCCCTCGAGGCTGCCTATAACGAGAGTGAGGACTGGATTGAGGAACTGAACCAGTATCTGTGGGGAAATTACACCGTTTTGTGCGATTTCATCGGGAAAAATATCCCTCAATGGAAGGTCTGTCGTCTTGAGGGAACCTATCTTCCCTGGGTGGATATCTCAGCGATGGGTGTCACCTCTCAGGAACTGTGCGACCGTCTGCTCTCAGAGGCCAAGGTGTGGATCAATCCCGGAACGATGTATGGTCTTAAGACAGGTGAGGGCTATGTTCGTCTGAACATAGCCACTCAACGTAGTCGTCTTCTGGAAGCCCTTAACCGTGTGGCTAAGGCTTTGACACAGAATTAATGCGATTCTGGTAGAAGTCGCGGAAATCTGTCCACTTATAGTAGGGGTAGTTGTCGGTGGGAACAGGCAGACTGGCCTCCTTGCCGTTAAGCAGGCATTTTAAGAGGATATCGCTGCTCTTCTTGCTGCGGTAGAAGATCAGTTGGATGTTGCTGGCCTTACCTGTCTGCCAGTTCTGATAGACGTTCTTCACCTCATACGGGTCCTCAGGATCTTTATCTGCTCCGTTGATACCCATCAGCACGGTCAAGGGACCGATGCAGGTATCATGACCAAAGCGAAGGTCGGAGATGTGATCGCTACTGCCGTTGATCACTGCTTCTGCCTTCTTGAGGATATCATTCAGAATGGGGATCATCTCATACTGAGGACCGAATACCCAGGCGTAGCTGCCAAGGTTTTCTCCTTCCCATCTGGCAACCAGTTCCTCGTCGGTGATAATGTTACCCATCATCCCCTCATGACCAATGCTGGGAAGCGAGGTGTAGAGGTTGATGAGGTTGCTGGCAATATGGTTCATGTCGCCCTTCAGTCCTTCGGTACTGGTGAAGACGCGCTTGATGATGTCGTCCTTGAGTGTGCTGGAGCTTTGGAACTTGTCGCGATTCTTCTCGAAACGGGGTTTTACACCCTTCGGGTAGTCGTTTTTCACAGGGTTCTGCCTGTCGTTGGGCACCACACCGTCGAGGGTGAAGCGTGAGGACTGCTCACGAATCTCGATCTTCGGGTTGCACTGTACCAGCTCCTGACAGAAGGATGACATGCTGAGCACGCAACGACCTGACAGCGAGGAGATGGCGAGCACGTTACCGCCATTCTTAAACACCTCAGGGAAGTTGTTATACATCGTGCGGGCAATACGCTGATGCTGTTTCCAGCCCAGGTCGCTCAGTTCGCTGACTCCCGTTGCCAACTCATCTTTACAGGCCATGAACTTCGTGTGGAAGGCCTCGCCCTCAGGCGTCAGCAAGTGCTTGTTGTGGGCATTGGTCAGCAAACTGTCAAGCTCTCTGTAGAGGAACGCATTCCAGTAGTAGCGGGAACCGTGACGGCTATAGTGGCTGATGTAGAAAGGCTTGTAGCCTTTAGGCGCTTTTGTCAGTTTTACCTCGCTGAACTGGTAAGGATAATCGTTGCCATAGGCCCTTCTTGGGTCGGCTTTCAGCGCGTCGAGCACCTGGGCA
Organism: uncultured Prevotella sp.; assembly: GCA_946415825.1. Lineage (GTDB taxonomy): Bacteria > Bacteroidota > Bacteroidia > Bacteroidales > Bacteroidaceae > Prevotella. The sequence continues at coordinate 6,337 of CAMKUA010000073.1, forward strand.
CTAACCGTTAAGGTCAGGAGTGCCAGGGATAGAATGGTAAGTATTCTTTTCATAATTCTAAACGGTTGATATGAAGTTAGTTGATTAGGAATATCTTGGTAAGCCCGTTGTAGGTGGCCTTGATGGTGGCACGTCCCTCAACGATGGGACTGATCTCGAACTTCACCTGAGGATTGGAAGATGAGGCAGTGAGTTTGGAACGATCGTCGAGTTTGCCAAATACCTGATAGCGGATCTGATCCGTATAGCCATTCAGATTGGTGAAACGGATGGGGGTGGTGGGCATGACCAGTGGCTGACCATCGGCCATGATCTCTACCGTAGGCACTATGGGAGCCTCGAAGATGGCGTCGCCCTTTGAGAAACCGATGCCATGAAGGTCGAAGAGTCCCTGAGGGCGCTGGGGACCACGTGGACCTCCCCATCTGGGACGCTCAGGAACCTTGATCTCAGGACCGTCAGCAACAAGGTAAATGGCGTGCTTGCCAGTAAGACCTTCAACGGCAGGAACAGCCTGCTGGTACATCATGGCTGCCTTGGGGGCATCGGCGGGGATGTCGAAAACAGCGATTTCATCGCCCTTCCAGGGGTCGTCAAGTCTTACATGGATCTTAAAGGCACCATGACCACTGGTGGTCAGATTCAGGTTCAGTTTGGTGGCATCGCCAGTCTTGGTGCCCTCGAAAGCCTTGAGCCCCTTGGTGTCAGCAGCCAGACCGCCAAAGCCAAAATACTTGAAACCAACGATACCTGTGTTGGTGATACCTGCCAGGTCCATCGAGTTGTTCCAGATGTCGTGGTTATCTTGCATCCACTCGTTGCTGTTGGTACCTCCTGTCATGAAACAGGCGTAACCAGCGGAGTAATACTGATAAGGTGGGAGTCCGTAGATCTGGAATCCCTCTGAGGTGACTTCTGCACCGGTATATTCATGGCCATCGGAAGCCTTGGCCGTCCATGCCTGATCCTTGGCATAGGGGTCGTAACCGGTAATCTTTACCACACCGCCCTTGGCCACAGACTTCTTGTCCCAGGTGATCTTTACGGGTGCTACCATGGGCTGACGGGCAAAGCCGAAACCACGGGGCGGACGGTGATAGAACACATACCACTGACCGTTGATCTCCTGCAGAGAACCGTGGGTGTTATGACCAGCATTGGTAGTGATGAGCTGGGAGCCGTCTTCGCCAGTGACTACACCACGAGAGTCAACCAGCACACCACCAGAGCGCCAGGGGCCTAAGGGCGAGTCGCCAAAGGCATAGCGAAGGGCTGAGTTGGTGTTGCCCAGACCATACTCCTTGCCACTATAGCCAGAGAACACCATCACGTACTTGTTGCCCACCTGACGAATGGATGAGGCCTCGAAGAAGTTGAAGTCGAGCGGATTCTGCCCCTGGTAGAGAGCCTTATATTCTGAACCTTCCTTGTCGAGCAGACGACCATCAGCGCTGCTGGCAGGGATGAAGGGGTCGATCAGTTCCGTACCCTCGCGCTTAGAGTACATGGTGTTCTGGTCCAACTCACAAGCTGTAGAATGCTGGAAACCATAGAAGACATAGGCCCGGAAGCCCTTGTCATAGTCAGGATCCTTCTTGTCGGTGATGTTCTCGATAAACACAGAGGGGTCGAAGTCGATCAGTGAGCCTGGGAGGCACTGACGCCCGTCTTCTGTCAGGTTGATAGGGGTGAAAGGACCGTTTGGCCGGTCGCTCTTGCAGACCATGGCCACGCGTCGCCAGCCACGGGAGTGGGGGTACAGGTAGTAGGTCTTTTTGCCTGTGGCCTTGTCTTTTACCTCTACAAGGTCGGGAGCAAACATCGTATCCCACTGTCCGTCAACGTAATGTGTAAAGATCGGACCTTCGTCGCGCCATTGTGTCAAATCCTCGACGGGGGCCGACCACATGCGGATATCACTACCGCAATAGGCTGTATAGTTGGTGTCGTGTGAACCAATGATATAAGCGCGCAATTTACCAGGGTTGTCGGGATCCTCGAAGACTCGGGGCTCGCCATCAGGTACATGTTCCCATAAGGGAAGATAGGGGTTCTGAGCATTGGTCATCAGACAGGCCAGCAACAGCAGGGGCAATAATAATAGTCTTTTCATCATACGTTTTGGGTTTGTTGGTTATTAATTTCTGCGCAAAGATAGTAAAAAAATCGCAAAAACAACCTATTCTTTTGTTTTTTTTTCATCACTTATTCGTACCTTTGACTTACCGTCGAAGGTACTCTCGTTCGGAAAAACTCAAAAATATTTGGTTTTTCGCTCACTTATTCGTACCTTTGCACCTGAAATCCATGCGCCCTGATAGTTAAATGGATATAACAAGGCTCTCCTAAAGCTTAGTTCC
>CAMKUA010000074.1:0-8577 GCA_946415825.1 uncultured Prevotella sp.
CACATTCTGCGTGGGAAAATAAGGCCACAAATCTTACTTTTCCAGATACAGGCAGTTCATGTCCAACACCATCTCGTTGACCACTCGAGTGCCCTCTGAGACATTTAGCGAGAGGTTATTGAAGTCTTTGACATTGGTGCGTATGTCCAGTATCATCTGACTGGGATATTGACGGATGTGGTAATCGAGTTTTAGCGGACAACGATGTTGCAGCATGCCTGACAGATAGGCTGCAACAGGTGTGTGCCAGCCGGCATCCTGCAGCATAGGATGTGAGAGCAATACCGACTCTTCGGCATTGGTCAACAGTTCCGACCCCGACTCTTCGCTCTGCAACTCGATGTCGCGCTCTATGAGCAACAGGTTACGGAAAGGTGACTGCCGCCTATGATACAGATGCCGGTTCCACGCCAGAACAACGAGAAACAGCAACACACTGGTCAGCGGGAACGACCACCAGAGTCCGTCGATGCCAACACACAAACAACCTATATATGCCAACGGGAGCTGACCGGCAAAGCCGTCAAACAGGCTGATGAATGTGGCATACATACTCTTGCCAATAGACTGGACATAGAACATGAACACGATGACCAGGCTGCGCAGCAGAATCATCAGGCTGAAGATATGGATGGCACGGACGGTCATGGCGAGCACGGGGGGCTCGGTAGCTTTATATAATACGGCAATATCGGAGGCAAAGAGGTAGAACAGCACCATGGTCACCACCGAACAGACGGCAATGATATCATATGCCCGACGGACCACCAAATCGGAGGCGGCAAAATCCCGCTGCCCTTGTAACGTGGCTGTAATGTTAATCATCGAAGAACCTATACCACCCACGAAGATGGAGCAGATGGAGAGCAGTTGCATGCATACCGACAGGGCGATGAGTGCCACCTGACCACCAAAAAACAAGGCCATAGCATTACCTGCTGCCACCTTGATGACAAACCCTAACTGGGACAATGCTGCCGAGATACCCATGCTGCAGACGGATTTCAAACCGGCAAATGCCGACATGGAAACACGTACCAGGCGCATATTGACCTCTCTGCGTATGTAAAGCAGCAAATAAACCGCCAATGCCACGGAATAGCCGCAGAGAGTAGCATAGGCAGCACCCTCGACACCCATACCGCAGAAGCGGATGAACACAACGTCCAAACTAAGGTTGATGATGTTAGCCAACAGCATGAGCCAGCTGCTCATACCCGGTTTACCTGCCGACGGAAGAAAGCCGAACAACACGTTCGCAACAGTGAGCACGGGCATACTGGCAATAAGGATGGCGATATAGCGACTCGATTCACGAATCAGTTGCTCATCTCCCACGCACAGCAACGATGTGATGGTGCCTGTAAGAGGCAAGGCCACCAGCGTCAGGAAAGCCGACACCGCCAGAGCGGCTATAGTGGATATGGTAAACACACGCTCGGCCTCGGGCTTGTTGAAAGCCCCGCACAGATTGGCATAGATGGTACCGCCACCGACGGTGAGCAGAGTACTCAGCGTAGCGACCACCATGACAATAGGACTACCCAGATTGACGATAGCCATCGCCTGGCTGCCCAAGAGTATTGCCACAATCAGCGCATCGACAAACTCGCTGATACACACGGCAAAGACCTTTACCGTGTTGGGCAGGATAAACTGATGGAACTTGTCAACGGCCAGCATCATAGGTATTGCTTCATATATGGAACCTCAATGCTGAGCGATGCTTCATTCATCAGGTTGTCGTGTTCCTGTTTGATATCAACGATGTGCAGTTTATACTGACGGATATACTTCTCGAAACCTCCGGCCCGCTTGCTGTTCATTTCTTCGAAATACTCGGCGGCACGTCCCTTGAGACCCACAGCAGGGGTGATTGCCTTGAAATAGATGACCTCACCGTCATAGGGCTTAGGCTGATAATGCACCATGTCGGAATTCACCTGCAGCGAGTTGGCTACCATTGCATCTATCAGGCCACGTTTGATAAGACTCTCGAACAGTGGGCTGTGTTCAAAATAGTTACGTATGGAGTCGCCTGACTGGTTCAAGATCATATCCTTGAATACCCGTTTCCTCACCGTATGGGAATCGAACATGAACAGTTCTTTCACCTGCTCGCCCATTTCCTTTAGCTGACAGGCCATCTCATAGGCTACCAGACCACCATAGCACCAGCCTCCCAGATAGTACGGTCCGTGAGGTTGATGCTCACGCAGCACTTCGACATACTTCCGCGCTATCTCAGGAATGCCATGCTTGATATCGTCGCGATGGTACAGGTTCCACTGGTCAAGCACCGCAAACGAACAAAAGTCCTTCAGGCCATTTGCCAGTGCCAGATAGGCCTCGCTACCCGTGTTGCCCGTATGGACAAACACCAGCTGCCTGCCTCCAGGCTTCTCGGTGAGAACCTTGTAGTTGTCGATGCTGTCGTCACACGCAGCCGTCAAACCCTCGTCGTACCAGTTCTCGTCGCCACTGTGCTGCTCCTTGCTCCAGTCTTCACGCTCCGAGGGCGGTATGGCCTCCAGTGATGTTGTGAGTATGTATTCCCAGTTGGCCACATTCTCACCGCCGCATTCTGTATGAAGCAGGGCAAAGAGTTCCTGCATCCACTGACTGATTTTCCACATTTCCGCTATGATGGAGTAACAGGAAACTATCAAATAGGCTGACGCGCCGCCAATCCGGCACAGGGCCATCTGGAGCAAGGGTTCCAACTGCAAGCTGCATACCGAGTTAATCATAGCCATGCGCTGGTCGTCCATCTTGGCCACAGCCTCCTGTTCGTCGTCGGCATCGATGACGTATAGCGGCACCTGACGACCGCTAAGATATACCTGCTGAGGCTGGTCGGTTCCCACATAGGCAATAGCAGATGTTATAGTGGTATGCTTCGCGGCTATCGTGTCGATGGCTCTTCTCAATACCTCTTCCGTCACCGTACTGTCAATATCCATCATGACGCTATACGCATCAGTAGGATGGTCAGGATGCTTCAGATACTGGTGCAGCATGCGCAACTGGGCCGGATGGAGAGCCGTGCGCTTCTCCACATACTCGCCGCGACTGGCATAGTCGGCTATCAGTGCCAGGTTACGGACATTGTTCTGCCTGAGCAGATGCTCCATCGGAATCTCAATGTTTTTTCCTTTCAGCAGTGTATTCAGTTTGATAGCCTTGATGGAGGTGCCGCCCAGTATGCTGAACGTATCACGGGCACTGATGGTAGCAAGGTCGATACTCAATGTCTCGGAAATGCACTGGGCAATCGTTTCCTCCAGATATCCCTTCAGGGGAACATAGTCGCCCTCTGCCGTAGCAGCAGACACTTGCGGGCTGGGCAGGGACTTTTTGTCCACCTTCTGGTTGACCGTCAGCGGGATTTTCTCTATCTGCATGGTCACGGCAGGAACCATATAAGGAGGCTTCTGTGAGGCGATGAAGGCGTTCAGCGCATGAATGTCCAAAGGCTTTCCGTCTGTGACCACGTATGCCGCCAGGAACTTGCCTCCATTGGGGTCGTCGAAGGCCTGTACGGTGACATCCTTGACGCCCTCGTAATCGCGAATCACGGCCTCCACCTCGCCCAGTTCAATGCGGAATCCGCGAATCTTCACCATACCGTCCCGACGACCCACGAATTCGATATCACCATTCTGACGGTAGCGAACGATGTCGCCCGAGTGATAGGCCCGTTGGCCGTTGAAGGTGAAGAATGCCTCGGCCGTCTTTTCCGGCTGGTTCAGGTAGCCGCGAGTCACCTGCGGTCCGCAGATAATCAGTTCACCGGGAGCGCCGGGTGGCAGACGATGACCATACCTGTCAACGATATACAGGTTGCACAAGTCGCTGGGCGTGCCGATGGGGATGTTCGGCTCCCAATGTTTCACCTCATGTAATGCACATCCGCAGGCCGTCTCGCTGGGACCGTAGCCGTTGTGGATATGATAAGTCAGTCCCTCCAGCTTCACTGCCCGCATCTTCTCGCCGGCTATGACGAGATGGCGAAGTGACGAGGACTGCGGATACAGTTCCAGATACTGCACACCCACCTGTGTGGTCATAAAGCAGTTTGTGATGCCTTCCCGTTCGAAATACCGGTGCAGCGCTTCCAGGTCGAGGCGCATATCCTCGTCGATGATGTGCAGCGTGGCGCCGCTCATCAGCGTGCAGAAGATGTCCATCATGTTCGCATCAAAGCCGAACGAGGCGTAGGCAGCCACACGGCTGTCCGGCCCCACTTCTATGTAGCGACTGAAAAACAGGTTGAAGGCTATCAGGTTGCGGTGCTCCAGCATCACACCCTTGGGCACGCCCGTCGAGCCGGAGGTGTAGAGAAGGGTGAAGAGGCTTGAGGGGGAAAGTGAAGAGTGAAGAGTGAAGAGTGAAGAATTTGCTTCCGCCGTAAGGGAAGGCAAATGCAAGAGGTCCTTGGTCAACAGCACTTCGCCCTGATACTCATTTACTATTGGTCGAAGATCTTCGTCGGCAATGAGCAGCACGGCGTTGGCATCCTTGACCATGAAGTTCAGACGGTCCTGCGGATAGCTCGGATCGAGGGGCTGGTAGGCGCAACCCGCCTTGAGGGCTGCCAACGAGGCCAGCACCATCCACTCGTTGCGATGTATGATGATGGAGACGACGGGTTCTGAGTTGAGAGGTGAGAGTTTAGGGGTTAGAGTTGAGAGAATGAGGCTGGCGATACGATCGGTCTGTTCGTCCAGTTCACGGTAGGTGTATCGTTTGTCGCCGAATACCACCGCCGTATGGTCGGGTTGCATGCGGGCCTGACGCTGAAACAGGCTGACAATGGTCTCGTTCTCGGGCATCGTCTGCGGCACCTTGTTCAGTGTGTTGAAACGCTCCAGCTGGGCAATGCCCTCTTCATCGCAGCACTCGATGTCGGCAACACTCTCCTTTACGCACATCTCGTTGACTACGGTCTCAAAGGTGCGCTTGAAACTGTCCACGAACTCCCTGCTGTACCTGTTCGACAGGTATTCCACTTCAAAGTAGGGAACGTCATCCTTATACACCAGCATCCCCACGAATTTGAACCCCGGAGTGTTGGTCAGAATCTCCGTCACCTTTTGTGTGCTACCGTTCAGATGCAGGTCATTGCCGCGGATGGAACCGTGATATACAAAACTGACATCGGCATTGAGACCCAGATCGTTGCTCATATCGACGAACGAGTACATGTCGTAGCGTCGTGTCATGCGTGTCTGTTCTGCGGTGGTCTGCAGCAGTTCGGCAACGGTCGGAGTCTGCTGAAGGTTGAAACGCAGGGGCAGCGTCCTTACCGTCATCGTGAGCGACCTGCGCGTCGCCTTGTCGGTGCGGCCGTGGAAACCCGTCACATAGGCCACCTCGTCCTGACAGGTAAATTTGCTCAGGGTAATACCGAAGGCGGCGGAAAAGACCACGCTTTCCCTCACTCCCGCCCTCTCACACAGGGCGTCTGTCTTTGGCCGGTCGATATTCAGAGGCTCGCTGTATTTTCCGTATTGCGGCTCTTCCTTGCCGAAGATATCCGATGGCGGCAGGTAGTCTGTCTCGCCCACTCCGCCGTATTCCTGCGCATACCACGCCTTGGCCTCCCCGTAGATTGCCGACTGACGTGCCGCAACCTCTCTTTCCGCTATCTGGAAACCGTCTTTTTCCTCGCCTTCCAGGGCCTCTCCTGCGTACGCTTTCTCCAGGTCCTCCCGAAAGGCCGCGTGGGAAATACCGTCGAAGATAATGTGGTGGAAGCCCTGATAGAGGTAGGCTCCTTGCCCGGTCCTGTATATCTCCAGACGGAAAAGGCGATCGTGCATCAGGTCATAATCCTTGCCTATGCGTCCTCTTACCTCTGCCAGGTCCTCGGCATCGTATATGGGGGTGTGAAACTCTTCCGCAGAACGGTCCTCAAAGGTCGCCTCGCCGCTGTCGGTCACCACCAGGCGCGACTTGACATAGGGGTGAGTCTCTATCACCTTATCCAGAGCTGCAGCCAGACGCTGGAGGTCTATGTCGTCCGTCAGTTCATACAGGAAATCCATATTGTAGTTGACATCTCCCCCTGTGTTCATGCAGGTGAGGTAGATACCTGTCTGGCTCTGTGATAGAGGATGTGTCATGGTCTTTTCATTTTAAATAATTTATCCATGTGGTTCATTTCAATATCCAGCAGCGTCTCATGGTCGCGCTGCACCTGCTCGGCTGAGTCGTTCACCAGATAGACCAGACCGGGAATTGTGAAGAAATCCCTGGTAGCCTCATAGCGATGGGGTGCCTCGAATCCGTGCAAGGAGAAAGTGCTGGCCAGACTTTCTATCAGCTCTTTTCCTATAAATTCCTCCGCCTCAAAATCACGGGGACTGACGCCAAAGTGAATATAGCCGGGGCGCTTGCGCATGAAGTAGGCATACTGTCCGTCAGCCGATGCGACGGCTTTGCAGTTGTTGTAACTGTCTGTATGAATATCCTTCCCGAGATATGCTCTCAGTGCGATGTCGCTCTCATGGAGTCCCAACACCAGATCCTGCCATTCGGCAGGCTGAGCGGCACCCGCCATGCGTGCATTGACCTCTATCAGCACCGGACCGTCCTCATCGACCATCACCTCGGTATGCATGGGACCTATTTCCAGTCCCGTGGCTTTCACCACCTTCACCACATAGTCCATCAGCATCCGGCACAGGGTATCATCGGGCTGCAGTGATACGCCTGAGACATATATGGGCCGCTCTGTCGTCAGCTTCATCTTGTCATACCGCACCACATTGGTCACCACCGTCTGTCCGCCCATCGTCATCGTGTTGACAAAGTATTCCGTGCCGACAATCCTTTCCTGCACCAGCACACCGATGAACGGAGCTTTCTCCCTGCGCGCCATATCCATGTCGTCGGCAATGGCGTCGCACAGTTCCTCCTCTGTCAAGCAGGCCACGACACCTCTGGAACCTGCCGAACGCAGCGGCTTGACAATGGCTGACTTACCCTTCAGTTCTTCCCTGAAATAGGCAATGCCCTCCTCCACCGTTGTCACCACCTTGCCGCGAATCGAGCGCAATCCCGCCGCCTTGACGGCTTCCTGCATCTTGTCCTTCTCTCGCATATAAGGCAGCCGCTCCGGGTTGTTGCCGGGCAGACCGAGGTCGTGAGCCAGAGTGGTAGCCAGTTCCAGTCCGAAGTCCGTGCCGGGGATGATGCAGCAGGGAGCTATCGTGCGCACCATTTCCAGCGTCTCGCCATAGTTCTGGCTGGCAGCATATATCGCAGGCCGCTCACCCTTGATGTGTGCATACTCAGCCTCAAGCTCTTTCCGTACCTCAGCGGGGGGCACACCGGGAATCGACGGTTCCAGAATGACGGGTTCATAGCCCGCATTCCTTATGTCCTCAATATAGTTTATGGCACTTGATGCACAGAGCACCACCATGACTTTCTTTTTCATCTAATATTGATTTAGAATTTTGAAAACATTTTCTACTCTCTCTTCCCTTCCATCCTATCTATGAATGCCTCATAAATCAGAGGATACGCTTCACTTGCGTTGAAAGTAATGCCTGGACGCAAGAGAGATTGCATATCGTTGATGAATTCCGGGTCTTCGATCTTCTCCTGCATATTATTGACGAACTGTTTATAGGACGGTGCCTTGTCAACCACAAACTCCATATATTTTTTGTAACACTGAAGAACTTTATCTACATCCACATCTTTTCGTTGTAAAGCAATATAAAGGTCAAAGAGGTCGCGGCCCTTCTTTCGTTGATAAAGAGCACGAAGTTTGGTTCCCAACAACTCCTCAAAATGATAGGTCGTCAGTTCTGCCTCTCCCGTAAACCAAGAGTTCTCCACTTTGAACGGAATTTTTATCAGTCCAAGTACGTTGAAATGTTCGAAGCAATTGATTTCTATTTTCAAACGTATCTGTACTGTTGGAGGTATTTCAGACTCAATGCGAAACAGCATTGTATTGTTGTAGCGTTTCTGTTTCGTTACTCTATCTGGCAACCAGCCAAGAACTTCCCCTAATCGATACATGATGGGCTTGATAGGCCCGGGGGTAATCTGCACCAAATCAATATCCTCACTATATCGTGGCTGGGGCGAGAGATAGAGTTTATGCAAAGCTGTTCCTCCTCGGAATGCCAACTGCGATGCAAGAAACTCATCACTAAAGATGGAAACCAAAGCGCGACAAATAATTAGGTCTTGTTCAATCTGAGCATTTTCTATCCATGGAGCATGTTCGCTCCACTGTTGTATCGCTACTCTATTAATCATATATCGTCTGTTTCTATTTCTACGTTTATATTTATCTTCCATCGACTGTCTCTGGATGAAGAATTATCTTCTGCCGAAGTGCTTAATGGCTTATATACCATACGGGCAGATGAAGCACGAAGCAGCTCATAAAGCTTATCTGCAGTTTCCTTATCTTCGATGACGTTTTCAAGGATGTAACCAAGACGTTGCCAAGTCACAGTCTTAACGTAAGGTATCAGCGTCTGGAACTGGCTGTTGATATCAATCTGTTCTGTCAGTTCTTCAAGTATGGTAGCAACGCGAGACAATCCA
>CAMKUA010000075.1:0-8464 GCA_946415825.1 uncultured Prevotella sp.
GTCATCGAGGCTCAGCGCCTGAGCGGAAATAATCTCTACAGGTGATTTTCTGATTCCAAATGGATTGTAAATAGAATGGTACTTATTTCTTATTCGATGTTGTACAAAAACTTATACCATCTCTTTCATCCAATCTCTGCACATAGTCGTCGAGGTTCAGTGCCTGAACGGTAATAAGATCAAAGGTGATTTCCTGATTGCAAATGGATTGTCATTCTTAGCCATAATCTTCAATTTTTTTGTTAATAGAATATTAGTTCCCAATTCACGCGACAAAGATACGAAATAAAACTACTTATTGGACACTTTATCTGTTAAATAATTATAAAAACAAGCACACTACGCTTAAATTGCATCATCCCACTGTGCCTTCGAGAGAGACAGAGAGTAGTTTCTGAGCCTCGACGGCAAACTCCATAGGCAGTTTTTGAAGCACTTCCTTCGCATAGCCATTGACAATAAGTCCGACGGCCTGTTCCGTGGGAATGCCACGCTGATTGCAATAGAACAGCTGGTCTTCGGATATCTTGGAGGTGGTAGCCTCATGCTCGAAGATAGCCGTATCGTTGTGTACATCCATATAAGGGAAGGTATGAGCACCACAGTCGGAACCCAACAACAGCGAGTCGCAAGAACTATAGTTACGCGCATTATCAGCATTCGAGGTAGCCCGCACCAGTCCACGATAGGAGTTCTGCGAATGACCAGCCGAGATGCCCTTAGAGATAATTGTGCTCTTGGTGTTCTTACCAATGTGGATCATCTTCGTTCCTGTATCAGCCTCCTGATAGTTGTTCGTCACAGCGACAGAATAAAACTCTGCCTGAGAGTTGTCACCTCTTAAGATACAGGAGGGATACTTCCAAGTGATGGCAGAACCCGTCTCTACCTGTGTCCATGAGAGCTTGGAATCTACACCACGCAGATCGCCACGCTTCGTCACGAGGTTCAACACCCCACCCTTACCGTTTTCATCGCCTGGATACCAGTTCTGAACAGTAGAGTATTTCACCTCAGCCCTATTCATCACAATAATCTCGACAATGGCAGCGTGCAACTGGTTCTCATCACGCATCGGGGCCGTACAGCCTTCGAGATAGGAGACGTAGGCATCGTCGTCAGCAATAATCAAGGTACGCTCAAACTGTCCTGTATTCCTGGCATTAATACGGAAATAGGAACTGAGTTCCATGGGACAGCGCACACCCTTGGGGATATACACAAACGAGCCGTCGCTGAACACAGCCGAATTGAGGGCGGCAAAGAAATTATCACGATAAGGTACCACCGTTCCCAGATATTGGCGCACTAAGTCGCCATGCTCCTTGATGGCCTCACCAATGGAACAGAAGATAACACCCTTTTCGCGTAACTTCTCCTTGAAGGTGGTTTTCACTGAAACCGAATCCATAATGGCATCGACTGCAGTATTGCCCGAGAGCGCCAGACGCTCTTCCAAGGGAATTCCCAACTTATCGAATGTCTTTTCGAGCTCTGGGTCTATCTTACCGTCGCCAGTGGGTTTCTTGGCCATAGGGTCAGCGTAGTACGAGATGGTCTGGTAATCGATCTCGGGCACATGCACATGTCCCCATTTGGGTTCCTGCTGAGTTACCCAATAGCGAAACGCCTTCAGGCGAAACTCGAGCATCCACTCGGGCTCCCCCTTCTTGGCAGAAATGAGCCGAACGATATCTTCGTTCAGCCCTTTCTCAATGATTTCTGTATGGACGTCGGTGGTGAAGCCGAACTCATATTTTTGTTCGGCCACCTGACGTACAAATTGATTCTTCTCTTCTGACATTAAAGTTTCTGTTCAACCTCGATCTCCGTGAAGGTCTCGATGATGTCGCCCACCTGGATATCATTGAAGTTCACCAGTGAGATACCGCACTCCAAACCAGTAGCGACCTCCTTGGCGTCGTCCTTGTAGCGCTTCAGGGCATCGATAGGAGCCGTATGAATCACGATACCATCGCGGATGACACGAGCCTTATCCTTGTTGTGAACCTTACCATCGGTAACCAGACCACCGGCAACGGTACCCACCTTCGAGATCTTGAATACCTGCTTCACCTCGATTTCACCAGAGATGACTTCCTTCTTCACCTTGTCGAGCATACCCTGCATCGTGGCCTTCACATCGTCGATAGCGTCATAAATGATAGAGTATGTGTTAATCTCAACACCTTCGCGCTCAGCAGCACGACGTGCATCGGCAGAAGGGCGCACCTGGAATCCGATGATGATAGCCTCAGAAGCTGAAGCCAGCATCACATCGTTCTCTGAGATCTGACCAACGGCCTTGTTGATGACATTCACCTGGACCTTCTCGGTAGAGAGTTTGATGAACGAATCAGAGAGAGCCTCGATAGATCCGTCGGTATCACCCTTCACGATGATGTTCAACTCATGGAACTCACCCAGAGCAATACGATGAGACAGTTCGTCAAGACCAAGCTTGGTAGTAGTACGCAAGCTCTGCTCACGCTGCAGCTGAATACGCTTGTTGGCTATTTCACGCGCCTCTTGCTCCGACTCCATCACGTGGAACGAGTCACCTGCAGTTGGAGCGCCATTCAGACCAAGGATGATAGCAGGCTCAGCAGGGCCGGCCTCATCAATACGCTGATTACGCTCATTGAACATAGCCTTGACTCTACCCCAGGCAGTACCTGCGATGACCACATCGCCCACCTTCAGGGTACCGTTAGACACGAGAACGGTGCTGACGTATCCACGACCTTTATCGAGCGAGCTCTCAATGATAGAACCTGTGGCCTTACGGTTAGGATTAGCTTTCAGGTCGAGCATCTCGGCTTCGAGCAGTACCTTCTCCAGGAGTTCATCTACACCAATACCCTTCTTCGCACTGATTTCCTGACACTGATACTTACCACCCCAATCTTCTACAAGCAGGTTCATGTTGGCAAGGTCTTCACGAATCTTGTCAGGGTTAGCACCTGGCTTATCTATCTTGTTGATGGCAAATACCATAGGTACGTTGGCAGCTTGGGCATGAGCGATAGCCTCCTTCGTGGTAGGCATCACAGAGTCGTCGGCAGCCACGATGATAATGGCGATATCGGTTACCTGAGCACCACGAGCACGCATGGCGGTAAAGGCCTCGTGACCAGGGGTGTCGAGGAAAGTAATCTGACGACCATCCTTCAGCTTCACGTTGTAGGCTCCAATGTGCTGGGTAATACCACCAGCCTCACCAGCAATCACGTTAGTATTACGGATATGGTCGAGCAGAGATGTCTTACCGTGGTCAACATGACCCATCACAGTTACGATCGGAGCGCGAGATATCAGGTCGTTCTCATCGTCCTCCTCTTCTGTGATGGCATTCTGAACTTCAGCTGATACATATTCGGTGGTAAATCCAAACTCCTCAGCCACGATATTGATGGTTTCAGCATCCAGACGTTGGTTGATCGACACCATGATACCTATGCTCATACAGGTACCTATAACCTGATTGACGCCCACGTTCATCATGGTAGCCAGCTCAGAAACAGTTACGAACTCCGTCAACTTCAGCACTTTGCTTTGTGCTGCCTCTGCTGCCATCTCCTCGTTCATACGCTCAGCCACAGCGTCACGCTTCTCACGACGATACTTGGCACCCTTCTTGTTCTGGTTCTTAGAAGTCAGACGGGCCAGCGTTTCCTTGACCTGACGGGCTACAGCCTCATCGTCCACCTCCAATGGCTTCACCGGACGGTTCTTCTTATTCTTTTTGCCGCCACCCTGGTTGCCACCATTATCCTGGAAATTCTGATTGCCTCCCTTGTTCTTCTTATTCTTATTATTGCCATTCTGGCTCTTCTCCTGATTAGCAGCAGCCTCGATATCCACGCGCTCCTTACCACCACGGATACGTTCGCGCTTTTTCTTCTCGCCATTGCCACCACTATGCTGCTGAGCCTGTTTCTCCTCACGCTCCTTACGGCGCTCCTCCTTCGATTTCTTCTTTGGACGAGTGCTCTGGTTGAGGGAGTCGAGATCGATCTTTCCAACGACGTTCAGGTTGGGTACAGCCTTTTGCTCGGTCTTCAGTTTATAGACCTCCTGATCTTTGGCCGAAGTCTCTTGTGGTTCGGTAGTTTCTATTACTTCAGGTTCTTTCTGAACTACAGGTGTTTCCACAACTTTCTGAGCAACAGGTTCTGGTTTTACCTCAGGCTCTGCTACTGGCTTGGGCTCAGGTTTAGCCTCTACCGGCTTCTGAACAACAGGCTCTACTTTCTTAGGCTCTTCCTTGGGTTTGGCAGGCTTGCCAATCTGACTCAGGTCGATCTTTCCCAACGGGGTGAAAGTCTGACGGGGTTCCTCCTTTACCTCCTCCACAACGGGTTCTGGTTTCTTGGGTTTCTCCTTATCTTTCTCCTTTTTCTTGGGGAATATCATCCCTGCCTGGGCCTTCACGTCCTTGTCGCCCTTGAATTCCTTGACCAGTGCTTCATACTGTTCGTCGGATATCTTGGTGTTGACATTGGCATCGTCCCTAATCTCTCCCAGGCTTGGCTTGTTCTTCAGATAGTCTATTGCCGTCTGAAGGCCAATATTCAATTCTGTTAATACTTTATTTAATCTGACACCCATCTATTCAAATTGATAATTGATAATTGATAATTGAAAATTACTCAAACTCCGCACGGAGCACCTCCAGCAGATGGTCAACGGTCTCTTCCTCCAGATCAGCCTTTTCAATCAGCATCTCTCGTGGAGCATTCAGTACAGCCTTGGCAGTATCAAGACCGATGGCTTTAATAGAATCGATGACCCACTGATCGACCTCGTCAGCGAACTCATCCAGATAGATATCCTCGTCGGCCTCGCTCTCACTAACCACACGGAATACGTCAATGGTGTATTCTGTCAGCATGGAAGCCAGTTTGATGTTCATACCTCCACGTCCGATAGCCAGCGAAACCTCCTCGGGCTGCAGATACACCTCAGCCTTGTGGTTCTCCTGATCGAGCACAATGCTCGACACCTTAGCCGGACTCAGAGCACGCTGGATATACAGCTGCACGTTCGAAGAGTAGTTGATCACATCAATATTCTCATTGCAGAGTTCACGGACGATGCCATGCACACGACTACCCTTGACACCAACACAAGCACCTACAGGGTCGATACGCTCGTCGTAACTCTCCACAGCCACCTTGGCACGGTCGCCTGGCATACGTGCAACCTTCTTGATGGTGATCAGACCATCGTTGATCTCAGGCACTTCAGCCTCAAGCAGACGCTCCAGGAATACAGGACTGGTACGTGAGAGGATAATACGGGGATTGTTGTTCTCGTTCTGCACTTCCTTCACGATGGCACGTACAGTCTCACCCTTATGGTAGTTGTCTGAAGGTATCTGCTCCTGCTTGGGCAAGTGCAGTTCGTTACCCTCGTCGTCCATCAACAGCACCTCGCGCTTCCAGATCTGGTAAACCTCACCACTTACCACGGTATTCACCTTATCCTTATACTTCTGATAAAGTGAATCGTGCTCGAGTTCGAGAATCTTTGAAGCCAGCGTCTGACGCAGGTTCAGAATAGCACGACGACCGAATTTCTTGAAGTCAACTTCTTCAGACACTTCCTCGCCAATCTCATAGTCGGGCTCTATCTTCTGGGCCTCGCTCAGAGCAATTTCCTTGTTTTCATCTTCCACCTCACCATCAGCAACCACGATACGGTTACGGTGAATCTCAAAGTCACCCTTGTCGGGGTTCACAATCACGTCAAAGTTCTCGTCAGAGCCAAACATCTTGGCGATAACATTACGAAAACTCTCCTCGAGCACACTCACCAGCGTAGTGCGGTCGATGTTCTTTGTCTCTTTAAATTCCTGAAAGGTATCAATCATTGAGGGGCCTTTCTCGTCTTTCTTAATTGCCATTTCTATATTTTTAATTATTTGAATGCGAGTAAATATTTGGCGTATTTCACACCTTCCATCTGATAGGTCTTATCGACATCTACCATGACGGGGCGCTTCTTACCTTCTACCTTCTGTTTCTCTTTCGTGGTAATGGTAAACTGCTGTCCGTCAACACTCTTCAGTGTACCCTGTACTTTTTTGCCTTCAAGGTCCATCACTTCAACCATATCACCGACATGGTTCACATATTGCTGAGCCACCTTAAACGGCTGACCCAGTCCTGCGCTGCCTACTTCAAGCTCATACTCCCCAAGCTCGTCACCCAGACGCTCCTGCAGGAATCTGCTCAGATCGGCACAATCCTCAATCCACACCCCATCGGCATGGTCAATTTCAATCACGATTCTGTCACCATCAGCAAAGATGATGTCAACCAGGAAGTAGTCGTTATCCTTCAACCACTCTTCCGTCAATGCTTCAATTGTTTCCTTATTAATCATCTACTATCATTTAAAAGTGAAATGAGAGACTCTTTCGAGCCTCTCATTCCGCTGAACGGGTGCAAAATTACATATTTTCCCCCAATCCACCAAATATTAATCTGTTTTTTTATGCAATAGCACTAAAATAGTCTGTTTTCTTCTGATTTACAGATATATTTCCTATCAAATTCTTGTTGATTTTGACAACAGCCGAGGTATCTTTCATTTTCTTCGGAGCAAGGAGTTGTTTATATGCCTCAGGGTCTTTCAGTATTCTCTCAGCCTCTTTCAGCTGACGATCGTAGTTCAGGCCGGCCTCGATAGCGCCAGCCTGATAATAGTAGGCTGCTATGATGTCTGCTTCCAATATCTGCATCAATACCTGCCTATGTTTCTCCAAATCGGTGGCCACATCGTGATTCAGCCGTTTTTCCAGCTCATCGAAAGCCCCCTTGGCATCCTCGTAATAACCCTCGAACTTCGCTGTCTTCACCAATTCTGCAAACTGCTTCTGACTCACAGGGTCATAAGTGAAACCACTCTTTATGACACGCGCCTTAAACGCCTCCCAGTCTGCCTCCGTCAGGTGGAACTCAGCAGCTGGTGCAATCGTAGGATGCTGAGCAATGTAATCAACCACATAGTCGAACATCACCTCTGTTGAATCCTGCCCTGAAGCCGAGAGGTAGAAGGCGATATTAGGAATTGTGTCGGCCTTTACTTCCACATCGGGCATGATGCCACCTCCGTCTCTTACCTCCCGACCGTTCTTCGTATAGAACACCTTCGTCAGTGAATCGGGTATATGCTCTCGGTAGCCGCCCCCACTATGTCTATAGTTGATGGCCTGTATGCAGCGTCCACTGGGAATATAATATTTTGAGGTTGTCACCTTCATGTTCGTATTATAAGGCAGGTCGATAGGAATCTGTACCAACCCTTTCCCGTACGTACGCGTACCTAATATAATCCCGCGATCCAGATCCTGAATGGCACCACTGGTAATCTCACTGGCCGATGCCGTCTCACCATTTACCATCACCACTAGCGGCATTACGGTATCAAGTGGTTCCACATGCGTCTGATATGCCTTCGATGCCTGCTTCAGTTTACCTCGGTTGTCCACTACGGTAATACCTTTCGGCAACCAGAGGTTCAGAATATCCACTGCCTCCTGTTCCGATCCGCCACCATTACCACGTAGATCCAGAATCAGAGATGTTGCCCCACGTTTCTTCAGATCGATCAACGCCCGTCTTACCTCTTTCGAGCAACCTTCGGTAAAAGCATTCAGGTTGATATAGCCGATACCCCCTTCTCTCATGCCGTAGTAAGGCAGTTCTGGCAGTTTTATGTTGCGACGGGTAATCTTGAAACTCATCAGTTTCCCCGTCGAGGGCCTCATCACCTTCAGCAAGAAGCTTGTGCCTGGCTCACCACGAAGATGATCACTGACATAACCCACCGCCTTATCTGTCATCATCGAGTCGTCAATGCTCAGTATCACATCGCCTTTCTTCAGACCCACCTCTGAAGCAGGCATGTTTTCATAAGGCTCATCTATCACGACACGGTCAATCTTCTGGTGCTTGCGTATCAGTGCACCGATACCGGCATACTTTCCCGTCAGCATCAGCCTCAAGTCCTTTGTCTGATCCTGCGCATAATACTCTGTATAAGGGTCAAGACTCCTCAGCATAGCCTTGATGCCTGTGCCAATTGTTTCCTTCGGGTTCAGCGTATCCACGTAGAGCAGTTCAAGGTTCTTATACAACTGGTTAAAGATATCAAGCTGTTTAGCCACCTCAAAGTTGTGGTCGCTGGTCTTCTGCGCCTGAGCCGTGAGCCCCAAAGCCATCACGGCACACCATATTAAGATATATCGTTTCATCATTTTCTCCTTTTTCTTGTTTTATCTCCAATATCGCCTGCAAAAATAAGAGTTTCTTCCCACAAAACACCCATTTATCTGCTTTTTTTGCAAAAAATTAGTGTTTCATTGAATTTTTTCGCCCAAAAGTTTGGTAGTTTCAATTTTTCGCCGTACTTTTGCACCCGCTTAACAGCAAAACCTGCTTCAGTAGCTCAGTTG
>CAMKUA010000076.1:0-8331 GCA_946415825.1 uncultured Prevotella sp.
GGTGTTGTTCCAGAAGGTACCTTTCAGACCTTTCTTTCCGTCGGGGGTGACGCATTCTGTAGCGAGATGGCACTCCATCACCTGGTCATTGGTCAGGTCGCAGCCGGGGATATATACCAGTTTCTTCTGCTTGGCCTTGATACCGTCGAGGATGGTAATGGTGTGGTTGGGCGTACCGTTATAGTTACCCCACATCATGGGTTCGTTGTGGGCATTAGGGCCTATGACGGCTATCTTCTCGGCATTCTTCTTCAGTGGCAGGATATTGCCCTTGTTCTGGAGGAGCACGATGGTCTGGCGGGCCATATCGAGAGCGATGTTGGCCGAAGCCTTGGTGGACATGGCCGAGTAGGGGATCTTCGACCACTCTACAAGGGCGGGATCATCCATCTCTCCCAGGTCGAAACGACCTTCGAGCAGGCGGATGACGTGCTTATCGACCTCAGCCTCGGTGATATAACCACGCTGCACGGCCTCAGGGATGCTCTTATAGGCATAGCCGAAGCCACATTCCACATCGGTACCGGCCAGCGTAGCCTTGGCAGAGGCATGGATGGGACTGGACGAAGACTTGTGGTTCTCGTAGAAATCACTGACGGCACCGCAGTCGCTGACGACGAGGTACTGGAAGCCCCACTCGTCGCGGAGGATGGTCTGCAGCAAGCGGGTAGAGCCGCAACAGGGATCATCGTCGAGACGCTGGTAGGCGCACATCACCTCTCTTACCTTGGCATCCTGTACGAGTGTCTTGAAGGCGGGCATATAGGTCTCCCAGAAGTCGCGGGGCGACACGTCGGTGAGGTTTGCCGTATGACGGGTGTATTCCGGTCCGCTGTGCACGGCATAGTGCTTGGCACAGGCCCATAGCTTGCGGTATTTGGCATCTTCGGGACCCTGCAGTCCCTTGACCACCTGTACACCCATGACACTCGTCAGATAGGGATCTTCACCATAGGTCTCCTGACCACGGCCCCAGCGGGGATCACGGAAGATATTCACGTTAGGTGTCCATACTGAGAGGCTGCGCATCTTCATGTCCTCACCGCCGAGGTCATACATCCGATGATTGTATTGGGCGCGGAACTCGGTGCTGGCCACGTCGAACACCTTATATAATAATGAGGGGTTGAACGAGGCAGCCATTCCCACGGGTTCGGGGAAGTTGGTGACATTGCCCATGTTGGCAGCACCATGCAGGGCCTCACTCCACCAGAAGAACTTCTTGATGCCGAGGCGCGGGATGGCAGGACTCTCGTCGAGCATCAGCATGGCCTTCTCTTCCAGTGTCAGACGGCTGCAGAGATCCTTGGCGCGCTCCTTGGCACTCAGGTCGGGATTCTGATAGGGATACTTCTGTGCCGAAGCGGTCAGGCAGGCACAGCAAAGAAACAAAAGGGCGAAAAGCGCCTTGTAAGTCGTTTTACAGTTTTGCATAATCATTCTTATTTAGTTATGTGGTTCAATCTTTACGCGGATGGTCTGTCCGGGCTTGGTCTCGACATCGTACTCATAGATGGCGGGCACGGCTAGCAACTGAAGATCCTTCAGTTCCTTGGATTGCAGCGGCTGTTTGATGTCAGCGGGAGCCATCAACGGGTTCGGGCAGTCGCCTACGGCCTCCTGGAGTCCTTCGCCTTCGAGGGGCAGATAGGAACGGAGACGAAGCGTACCGCCGATCTTCGAGGTGATGACGGCTTCCTGGAGCAGACCCTCCTTCCACTTCATATCGACTGTGAAGGCGCCACGGGCCTGCAACCCCTTGACCTCACCCTCGGACCAGGCATCGGGGAGGGCAGGCAGCAGATGGACAGCGCCGTCGTGGCTCTGCAGGAGCATCTCACAGATGCCTGCCGCACAACCGAAGTTGCCATCGATCTGGAACGGTGGATGGGCATCGAAGAGGTTGGGGTAGGTACCGCCGCGCGGTCCCCATTCGATGGAGTCGGGTATCATGGTAAGCATGTTGCTGATGATGCGGAAGGCATGGTTGCCGTCGAGCATACGGGCCCAGAAATTGATTTTCCAGCCGAGGCTCCAGCCCGTGGCCATATCACCGCGCTGCTTCAACGTGTTGGATGCTGCTGTGAAAAGGGCGGGATGGTTGAACGGTGAGATCTGGTTGGACGGATAGAGACCGTAGAGGTGGGAGATATGGCGGTGCTCATCCTTCGGATCGTCACCGTCGATCATCCATTCCTGCAGCTGACCGTAACGGCCAATCTGCATGGGAGGGAGTTTGGATAGTGCAGTGTTGATAGCTGACAGTTGAGAGTTGTCGATTTTCAAAACCTTGGCGGCATTCAGCACGTTGGAGAAGACATCGAAGACAATCTGGTTGTCCATCGTGGAGCCGGCAGTGACGGTTGTCTTCTTGCCTACCGGACCATGTTCGGGTGAGACGGTGGGGTTTGTGACCAGCCAGCCGGCAGCCTGTTTGATGGCGCCATCAGCCGGATATTCCTTCATATAGTCGATGAGGAAGTCGGCAGCCCCCTTCATCACGGGATAGTACCTGGCCAGGAACTCCTTGTCGCCGGTATAGAGATAGTGCTGCCAGAGGTGGGTGGTGAGCCAGGCGCCACCTGTGGGGAACATTCCCCAAGAGGTTCCATCTACAGGACCGGCGATGCGCCAGAGGTCGGTATTGTGGTGAGCCACCCATCCCTGACAGCCATACATCTCCTGTGCCGTCTTGGCTCCTGTCTCGCTCAGGTCCTTGATCATGGAGAAGAAGGGCTCCTGAGTCTCAGCGAGTTGACCAATGAGGGCTGGCCAGTAGTTCATCTCGGCATTGATGTTGATGGTGTATTTTGAGTCCCAAGGGGCATTCAGTTTGTTGTTCCAGACACCTTGCAGGTTGGCGGGCTGGCCACCGGGCTGCGAGGAGGAGATAAGCAGGTAACGACCGTACTGCATCATCAGCGACACCATGTCGAGGTCGGAACCGTCGAAGGTGGCGAGGCGCTGATCGGTGGGCAGGTTTTCCTTGCCGCTCTTTGGTAATGTAAGGCTGACACGGTTATATTGCTCCTGGTATTTCCTGAGGTGATCTTCAACAAGGCGAATATAGCTCTTGCCGCTGATAGCGGAAAGCGTCTGGATGTTCTTCCTTGTGGGATTACCACTGACGTTATGGTAGTTGACGAAGTTGGTGGCAGCGGTGATATAGAGGGTGGCCGATGTGGCGTTGCTCACCCGCATGCTGTGCTCGCTGTCGATGATCTCACCGTCGGTTTTCACACTGACACGACACTCGGCATGAAGTCCGGCGGGAATCCCTTCTTGCTCCACGCCGTGGACGATGGCAGCGAGCTGGTGGCTGTTGACAAGCGTCGTATCTGCCAACGGACTGTCGAAGGCGATGTTGAAGGTGAGGGCACCCGTCTGACTGGCTTTCAGGTTGACGATGACGACATTGTCGGCCTGAGAGGCAAAACAGGTGCGGACATACGACACGTCGCCCTGACGGTATTGGGTGGTGTTGATGGCTGTAGAGAGATCCAGACTGCGGCGGTAGTTGCTTACCTCGCCCGTCTTGCGGAACGACAGCTTAAGACTGCCCAGCGGCAGGAAGCGCATGCCGTGAGGACCTTTGAAGAAGTACTTGTCGAGGATGGCATGGGCCGCCTCTTCCTTACCGGCAAAGATGGAGTCGCGTACCTCTTGGAGATGTGCGCGCGCTTCGGTACTATTATTATGATGAGGAGAGCCACTCCAGAAAGTCTCTTCGTTGAGCTGGATCTCCTCCGTATCGGTGCCGCCATACACCATGGCACCTAAGTGGGAGTTGCCGATGGGCAGTGCCTGTAGCCAGTGGGTGGCGGGTTTGTCATACCAAAGTTGATGCTGTTGGGCCTGTGTGGCCAGAAAGGCACAGGCACTCATGAGTAGGGTGGTAATTATTCGTTTCATATTGTTATTGGTTTGTACGTTGCAAAGTTACGAAAAAAATCCGATAAAAAAACACCTCG
This sequence comes from uncultured Prevotella sp., assembly GCA_946415825.1. GTDB lineage: Bacteria > Bacteroidota > Bacteroidia > Bacteroidales > Bacteroidaceae > Prevotella. Next base: position 3,972 of record CAMKUA010000076.1, read on the forward strand.
GGACAAGAAACGCTTTTCTTGGGCCCCGAGGAAGGAAAAACTACTAACTACTAATATAACTAAAACAATTTTCAAACTATTTTCTGATTCTGGTGCAAAGTTACGGCAATTATTTGAAACTCACTTGCTTTTATGTTACATTTACTTTTTCTTTTGTTTCACGCTTACGAAAAGAGATATTTTTTATATAAATATGTTACAAATCGAAAAACGACCTGCCTTTTCGGGGCAGGTCGTCGGTAGAAATGGTTATTTTCCTATTACTTGAACAGGCTCTGGGCCATCTGATAGAGGCAACGGCGCCAGGTGAGGAACTCGTGGGCGGTACCCTCGGAGATCAGTCCTTCGGCATTGAAGCCGGCCTGCTTCAGGGCCTCGACACTCTTGTTGATACCGTCGGGATTCTCCTTGTCGCCACAACCCTCGAAGATGTATTTCACGCACTTCGGATCCTTGATCTCATCGGGCATATAGGTACCACCGCTGAGCAGGCCCCAGTAGCCGAAGGCCTCAGGACGGCGCAGGGTGATCAGCTTGGTCTCCATACCACCCATTGACAGACCGGCCATTGCACGGTTCCACTTGTCGGCTTTGGTCAGGAAGTTGGCATCGATGAAGGGTACGAGCTCATCGACGAGCACTTTCTCAAACTCCTCGGCTGTGAACTTGCCAATGGTACCGAACTTGAAGTCGTTGGTCAGACCGTAGGCCATCACCACGATGAAGGGCTTGATCTTTCCGTCGGCAATCAGGTTGTCCATGATTTCACCGGTGTGTCCCTGAACGGGCCAGCTGGTCTCGTTCTCACCCCAGCCATGCTGGAGGTAGAGCACTGGATAGCGCTCCTGCTTGCCCTTGACGAGCTTGCCGTAGCCATAAGGCAGATAGACATTGGCCACCTGCATCTTACCCAGACTCTTCGAGAAGAAGCGAACCTGCGTGATGTTGCCATGAGGAATGTCGGTGCGGAGGGCATAGAAGTCCTGATCGGGAGCGGGAATCTCGATACCACTCTCCCAACGGCAGCTACCGAAGTAGTTGTGCGTGCCGGGATCGTTGACTACACCGCCGTCGATGGTCAGGTGATAGTAGTGGAAACCGGGATCCATCGGACCTTCGGTGGTTCCTTCCCATACACCATCCTTGTTCTTGCGGAGTACGGTGCCGCCACGGCCACCCAGACCGAGGCTGACAATCACCGACTTGGCATCGGGAGCCTCAACACGGAAGCGGGCGTAGCCCTCGCTGTTCACCTGTGGATACTCCTGCCCTGGCTGGTTCTTGGGGTTGGGCACCCAGTCGTTCTTCGGCACGTAGTTGTCGGCAGCATCGTTGAAATCGCGGATCACCTGCAGAGAGCGCTTAGCCTTGAAGTTTTCGTCGAAAGGCAGTGGGTGGTTGTTGACACCGAGCCAAGAGTCTTTGTCACTCAGGTTCCAGAAAGTGACATTCTTAATCACGTCTTTGTGTTTTCTGAAGATACGGAACAAACGATTATACTGGTCTTCCTGAAGGGTAGCGATATAAGGAGCCTGGGGCTTGGCCTCACCGCGGGCGAACATCAGCTGGCCGCCGCTCTCTGTATTCGTACGGAGGTCGAGCTCGGTGATGTGGATGATCTTCACAATCTCACTGAAGCGGTTGATGGCTTTTTCGAGCTTCTCTTCCTCGGGGAAGTAGATATTGTAGTGACCCTGCATGCCGATACCGTCGATGGGTACGCCAGCGTCCTTCATCTTCTTCACCATATTATAAATGCGCTCACGCTTGCCCTCATCGACACAACTGTAGTCGTTGTAGATCAGCACACCTGTAGGATCAGCCTCACGGGCAAACTCAAATGCCTTGGCAATGAACTCGTCGCCGCAGAGCTCGTAGTGCTTGCTCTGACGATAGGGATTCCTGAAGGCAGCGAAACCGTCGTCGGCCATAGCCTCGTTGACTACATCCCATGCATAAACCACATCCTTATAACGGTTTACTACGGTGTGGATATGATCGCGCAGACGCTCATAGAACACCTCTTTCTTGACGGGCTTGCCCTTCTTGTCGGTAAACATCCAGTCGGCAAACTGAGAGTGCCAGCACAGACAGTGACCACGCATCTTGATACCGTTCTCACGGCAGAAATTGGCAATCTTGTCGGCCTTCTCGAAGTTCCATACACCCTCTTTAGGATGGATCTCACCGGGCTTCCAGTCGTTCTCAGCTGTGACGCTGTTGTACTGCTTCTTGATAATCGCAATCTGTGCGGGGTCGGTGACGTTGGTCTGATTAACGGCTACACCGATTGTGAAATAATCCTTGTAGGCGTCTTTCAGACCGGGGCCTTCTGAGAAATCAACAGGGCGCCCCCACTGTGCGAATGCTGACATATTGCCTGTTAGGAGCAGTGTCAGTGCAATGAATACTTTCTTCATGTTCTTGTTTTTGTTTAAGTCGGTTATTACTATGATTATTTAAAGATATGCGGGATAAACTCGTGGAGACCACGACGCCATGTCAGGAACTCATGGGCAGTGCCTGCCGACTCACTGGAATCGACTTTGATACCCATCTCGCGCAGTTGCTTGACGATATCGCCACTCTTGATGAAGTCTTCTTCACCCCAGTTCATATACATATAGTGGATCTTCTTGTTGAACTCGTCGGCGTTGGCAAAAACACCATTGTAGGCCGTTTTCACATCAAGACCGAAGATGGCGCCACTGAAAGTGCCGAGCCAAGCGAACTTGTCAAGGTTCTGGAGCACTATGTCAAACGTCTGGTGACCACCCCATGAGAGACCTGCCATCGCACGGTTCTCACGGTCGCTCTTCGTGCGGAAGTTAGCGTCGATATAAGGAATGAGATCGTTGAGTAGTACGGGATAGAACGAGGCTCCGTACTCACTGCGGCCCTGTTCGTTACTGCCACCGCCTGCAAAGTTGAACGGCGCCTTGATGTCACCGCTCTCCATGACCACCAGCATCGGTACGGCCTCACCCTTGGCAATAGCGTTATCCATGATGTGTTGCATCTTTCCCTGAATGGCCCAGCTGGTCTCACCTTCGCCCATGCCGTGCTGTAGGTAAAGTACGGGATAGCGCTTCTTGGCGTTCTTGGCCAGTTCATACTCAGCAGGGGTATAGACCAGGGCATGACGCCACTCGCCAACCTTTGAATTGGGACTGTGATAGTAGATGCTACGAACCTGACCGTGAGGAATGTCCAACTGTGGACGGTAGTAGTCGCCCTCAGGACCTTCGGGGATCTCAATGCCACCCGACTCGCGGTTGCAGCCAAAGAATGTCTCGGAGGCAGGGTCAACGAAATTCACGCCGTTGATATTCATGAAATAGTAGTGGAAGCCCACGGGCAGCGGATCGGTAACAGCCATAAAGTTGCCTTTGCCATCAGGAATCATGTCATACTTCTTGTTACAGATATCTACGATGACCTTACGGGCCTCAGGTGCCGAGATGCGGAAATAGGCACGGCCTTCCTTGTCAACCTTTGGAAACTCGTTGCCTGGGATGGCTGTCTCAGCAGTGACAGCGTCGGCAGGTACCTCAATCTTCTTGGGCATTTCGATATACGGGCGCTTGGGCTCGTAGCCGAGGAAACGGGCAACGGCCTCACCATAGCGACAACCCAGCTCACGATAGCCGGCTGCGTCGAAATGGAGACGGTCGGGACCATTGGTACAGTCATCGGAAGAGATGACCTGAGCAGTATGGAGTGTCAGGGGCAGTTCGTCGATCTGCTTCTTGCAACCGATGCAGACACCCTTGCCACCTGCCTGTACGATGTTACCGGCATAGAGGTTCACCTCCTCGGGCTTTAACTTCAGGTCGCCACAGAGGTTGTCATACACCCGCTGCACCAGTCTGGCCCATTCGGGATCGCCGGTATTTGTCTCGCCCTGATGCATGAGGATGCCCTTGATGACACCATCTTTCTGAGCTTTCTTGGCCAGTGTGACCAGGCGCTCGTAGGGATTGTTGTTGTAGGCTTCAAGCATGCCTTTCATCCAGTTCGGGGCCTTGGTCTTCACGTAGTTGTCGATACTGTCGGGCAGGAATCCTTTGATGTCGATGCCGCCAATGGCAACGTGGATGACGCCGATCTTGATGTTCTCGGGCAATGAAGCCACAAGGGTACGACCGAACCAGTCGGCAGGTGTCAGACCAGTATTCGGACGACAGAGTGGGGGGATGGCCTCTGTCCACTCACCCATCTTACGGGCAGGGAGTGTTTCGGTGGCTGGGTAGTCAACGGCAGGCATCCACAGAAAGCGTGGACCGGGACTCTTCAGGTCCTGAGCTTCAGGACGGGCTGCACCCTCCATGTTCGACTGACCGAAACAGAGGAAAATGTA
>CAMKUA010000077.1:0-8083 GCA_946415825.1 uncultured Prevotella sp.
CCTATCCAACAGAGGATTGGCAAGTCGAGAACGCGCCCGATGATGTAGCAGAGCAGGGCTGCAAAGTTCGTGTAACTGATAATTTGTCTCTTGTCCATAACTTTATTGTTTTAATGTTACTCCTTGTTTTTCGTGTCCATACAGATGGTTACTGGTCCGTCGTTCAGTAGTTCCACTTTCATGTCTGCCCCAAATTCTCCTGTACCAACCGTCTTGCCTGTGGCCTCTGAGAGTTGGCTGCAGAAGGCTTCGTAGAGTGGGATAGAGTGCTCGTGAGAGCCTGCTCGGAACCAACTGGGGCGATTCCCTTTCTTATAACTGGCATAGAGGGTGAACTGGCTCACTACCAGACAGTTGCCGCCAACATCGAGAATAGAGCGATTCATCACGTCGTTTTCATCGCCAAACACACGTAGATTTGCGATTTTCTTCACCAGCCAATCCACATCTTCCATCGAGTCTTCCTCACAGATGCCCAATAGTATCAGATAGCCTTGCTCTATCTGGCTCTTTATTTGTTCATCGATGGTGACACTTGCATGGCTTACGCGTTGAATAACTGCTCTCATATTGTTCTTTTTTTCGGCAAAGATACGAAAAATATCTCATAATCCAAGCTTTATTCTCTTTTTTAATTTTTATAAAAGCTATTCTTCAGATATTGAACATGTGGATTGTAAAACAATTTCTTTTTTCTTTTACACCTTCTTTATATCCCCCTATAATTGGCTTAATTTTACGACTACTCGTAGTAGAACTTTTTCCCTAACTAGAAAAATATTTTTTCCTAACTAGGGAACAATTTTTCTTTCTAAAGGACTTTTTTAGACCTTTTACACTTACCTTACAATTATGTAAAGAAAATATCAAGATTGTTCTGTCTCTTCTGGATGAAAGTGGTTGTAAATAATCTGAGCCTTAGAGCTACCAACGATATCACTAAGCGATTGGAGGTTTGCCTCGCGTATCTTTTTCACTGATTTGAGGCTGTTTAGAAGCTCGTCACGCGTTTTCGGACCAATGCCCTTGATGTCGTCAAGTTCAGAGTGCAAAGCGCGCTTAGAACGCTTGTTTCGATGGAATTCTATGGCAAAGCGATGCACTTCGTCCTGTATCTGGGTCAGTACATGAAAGAGTTCTGATTCTAACTTCAGGGCAATCTTCAAAGGTGGGAATCCATAGAGCAGTTCGTTTGTTCTGTGGCGATCGTCTTTTGCCAATCCGGCGATGGGTATATCGAGGTTTAACTCGTCTTGAATCACTTGACGAATCACCTCCATCTGCCCCTTGCCGCCATCAGCGATGATGAGGTCGGGTAGGGGTTGTTCTTCCTCTATCAGTCGGGTATAGCGACGATGCACCACTTCCTTCATCGAGGCATAGTCGTCGGGTCCCTCAACGGTCTTGATATTATAGCGTTTATAGTCGCTTTTTGAGGGTTTCATGGCCTTGAAAACCACGCAAGCTGCAACGGCATCAGTACCTGAGATGTTGGAGTTGTCGAAACACTCAATCTGATAGGGTAATTTAGGCAAGTGGAGTTTGTCTTGCAACTCCTTCATCAGTCGCGTCTGCTTCTGCTCCGGATTGAGTTTCTCTGCTTGTTTCAGACGATCTACTTTATATTGTTTACCGTTCATAATTGAGAGGTCGAGCAGGGTTTTCTTGTCTCCTCTTTGGGGAATGGTAAAGGTGACACCATCGAGTTCCAAATCCAACTCCTGGGGCACGATAATCTCCTTGGAGTTGCTCTCGAATCGCTCTCTTAACTCCACGATTCCCAGTTGCAAAAGTTCGTCGTCAGTCTCGTTGAGTTTCTTCTTATATTCGATGGTAAAGCTCTGGTTGACGTTTCCGTTGGCCACGTGTATGTAGTTGATATAGGCAATCTTTTCGTCGCTTGTAATCGAGAACACATCGACGTTGTTAATCGTGTGGCTCACCACCTCACTCTTGCTCACGAAATTGTCTAAAGCCAGGTATTTCCGTTTCACTTCCTCTGCCTCCTCGAACCTCAACTCATCGCTCAAACGAAGCATTTCTTCCTTCAGATCTCGTAGTACCTGACGGGTATTTCCCTTTAATATCTCTCGTGCCTGAAGAATGTTTTTTTGGTAGTCTTCACTGGATTGCAACCCCACGCAAGGACCCATACATTTTTTAATATGGTAATCGAGACAAACCTTATATTTTCCCGTCTCCACACCCTCTTTTGTCAAGGGTGTCTTACAGGTTCGAGGGTGGTATAATTCCATGATCAGGTCGAGTACGGCATACATCGCTCCAACGTGGGAGTATGGACCATAATATGTGCCCCATTTCTTGTTGATGGTACGTGTCTTGAAGATACGTGGCAGATACTCGTTGGTGATACAGATACTGGGGTAGGTCTTACCGTCTTTTAGGAGTACATTATAACGAGGATTGTATTTCTTGATGAGCGAATTCTCGAGAAGCAGTGCGTCTTCCTCTGTGTTTACCACCGTATAACTGATATCAAAGATTTTGCTGACGAGGACCTTTGTCTTGAAACGATCTACCTCAGCGTGGAAATACGAAGCCACTCTGTTTTTTAAACTCTTCGCTTTACCCACATAGATGATGGTCTTTGTCTCATCGTAGAATTGGTAGCTGCCAGGTTTGTCCGGCAACCTCCTTACGATTCCTTTCAAGTACTCTAACCGCTTCTCGTTATTTTCCTTTGTCATACATTTGTTGTTTTGTGTAATTCCTGAATCCCCTTTATTTAAAGACCTTTCGGAGTCTTGTGTTTCACGTGGAACGTAAAAACCCCTCCTGTCTTGAGGAGGGGAGGTTGACGGTTTAGACGATCATTAGTGTTGTCAGATCAATGTCTTTGAAAAGGTCGCGTCCATGAAGTCCTTCATCTCGAATCTCAATGATGAAGTTCATGTAGATCTTCTTGGGGTGGAAATGCTGAACGAGTTTGTAGACAGCTTTGGCGGTACCTCCTGTAGCCAACAGGTCATCGTGAATCAGAACCACGTCGTTTTCATCGATAGCATCTACATGCAACTCGATGGTATCGACACCGTATTCTTTAGAAAACGATTCCTTGATAACAGTTGCAGGAAGTTTGCCCGGCTTACGTGCTAATACGATTCCACAACCCAATCGGGCGGCAAGAGCCGAAGCCATCACAAACCCCCGACTTTCTACACCCACGATTTTGGTGATGCCTTTGTCTTTGTAAAGCTCTTCTAATTCGTCGAGCATAATCTTTACGCACTCGGCATTCTTGTAGAGCGTTGTTACGTCTCTGAAGTTAATGCCCTTCTTTGGAAAATCCGGTATGCAACGCAGATTGTCAATCAGTACTTTATTGTTCATAATCAGTAAGTTATAAGATATGTTATTACTTCTTTGTTTCACGTGGAACGTTAGCGTCCCATCAGTACCAGCAGCACATTTATGTCGCTTGGAGATACGCCTGGTATGCGACTTGCCTGGGCCAGTGTCTCGGGTTGGATCCGCATCAGTTTCTGGCGACACTCCGTTGAAAGACCTTGTAGTTCTTCGTAGTTAAAGTGCCCCTTAATCTTAATGTTCTCCAGTCGATGCATTTTTTCTGCAACCACCTTCTCGCGTTCGATATAACCTTTATATTTCATCCGTATCTCTGCTGCTTCTGCAATCTCCTCTTTACGATTATTCGGTCGATTCAGTATTTCCTTGAGTTGAGGAATCATCTCCGATAGGTTCGACAGATTTAGTTGGGGACGATTTACCAAGTCAATCAGTTTACAACCGAATTGGAGTGGGGTAGTACATACTGCCTCGAGAGAAGAATTGATCAATCTTGGTTTAATCGCAAAGTTTTTGCAGAAATTCTCGATTTCTTCGATATGTTGTTTCTTCTCTATCCACCAATCGTATCGATTACGTTTAGCCAATCCTAACTCGTAGGCTTTCTCTGTAAGACGGGCATCTGCATCATCCTGACGAAGCAAGATGCGATATTCGGCTCTTGAGGTAAACATACGATAGGGCTCATCGACACCTTTTGTTACCAGGTCATCGATAAGGACTCCGATGTAGGCTTCGTCGCGATGAAGGATAAACGGTTCGAAATTGCTGTTATTTTCACATCCAGCCTTCAGGGCGGCATTGATTCCTGCCATCGTACCTTGACCTCCTGCCTCTTCGTAACCCGTTGTTCCGTTTACCTGTCCGGCCATAAATAAGTTGGAGATAATCTTCGATTCCAACGAATGACTTAATTGTGTAGGATCGAAGAAATCGTACTCAATCGCATAGCCGGGTCGGTACACTTTGACATCCCTGAAAGCGGGCATCTTCTTCAGGGCATCTATCTGTATGTCCATCGGAAGCGAAGAAGAGAATCCGTTCAGGTACATCTCGTTGGTCTCTTCACCTTCTGGTTCGAGGAAGAGGGGATGCTTCTCCCGATCAGGGAAGGTGACCAGTTTCGTTTCAATCGATGGACAATAGCGGGGGCCGATCGATTGGATCTGTCCGTTGTAAAGAGGGGAGTCTTCAAGTCCGCTTTTCAGTACCTCGTGTACTTCCGGGTTGGTGTTGACGGTCCAACAGGGAAGTTGTTTCAGGGCTCCACCTTTATTCATATAACTGAATTGGTAGGGCTTCGTCTCACCAGGTTGGATCTCCATATCATCGAAGTGAATCGAACGTCTGTCGAGGCGCACTGGTGTTCCTGTTTTCATTCTGGCAGAGGTGATCCCATGACGGGTGATGCTCTCTGTGAAGTGGGGTACTGCTGGTTCGGCGATTCGTCCACCAGGCACCATTTTCCTTCCGATGTGCATCAATCCGTTCAGGAAAGTGCCTGCGGTGACGATAATGCATTTCGCATAGAGTTCTGCTCCCCAGATGGTCTTGACACCAATGGCGCGGACTTTGGTCTCACCAGAAGCCGCTTCCGTCAGGAGTTCGTCTGCCTGGTCTTGCCAGATCTCCAGATTCTCTGTCTCATCGAGCATGTGCCTCCATTCCCAGATGAACTTGCCTCTGTCGCACTGGGCTCGAGGACTCCACATCGCCGGTCCCTTTCCAACATTTAGCATCCGGAATTGGATAGAGGTCGCATCTGTGACGAGTCCCATCTGTCCTCCAAGGGCATCGATCTCTCGAACAATCTGCCCCTTTGCAATCCCACCAACGGCAGGGTTGCATGACATCTGGGCGATCTTGTTCATGTCCATTGTCACCAGACAAGTCTTGGCGCCCATATTGGCACTGGCACAGGCTGCTTCGCATCCTGCATGACCTCCTCCAATGACAATTACATCGTACTTTAATATCATATTTTCGTTGATTTGGTTGCAAAGATACAAAAAAAGAGAAAGAAATAGTGTAAATATTTACTAAAACGCTTGCACTTTTCATTATTTTTTATTATTTTTGTACCCTAAATGTGCTCATATGTACCTATAAATAAGTATAAAACAATCAATAACTCATTTAATTTCAAAAACTTATGTGGTTAATAAATTCATCAATTGGTAGAAAAGTTGTAATGTCTGTAACGGGCATTGCGCTGATTCTGTTCCTGACCTTTCATGGTTGCATGAACATGGTTGCGCTTTTCTCGGAAGAGGGTTACAACATGATTTGCGAATTCCTGGGTGCCAACTGGTATGCCGTTGTGGCTACACTTGGTCTGGCTGCCCTGGCAGTGATTCACATCGTCTTCGCATTCATCCTGACTGCGCAGAACCGTACGGCTCGTGGTGACAATCGTTACGAGGTAGCAACAACGGTGAATGCCGGTAAGGTGGAGTGGGCATCGAAGAACATGCTCGTGCTTGGTATCATCATCTTGCTGGGTCTGTTGCTTCACTTGTACAACTTCTGGTATAACATGATGTTCGCAGAACTACTCGGATCCTATACGCAGTATGATCCTGCTGATGGTTTTGCGTGGATCAAGGAGACGTTCTCGAATCCTGTCTTTGTGGTGCTTTACATCGTTTGGTTGGTAGCCATCTGGTTCCATCTCACTCATGGTTTCTGGTCAGCTTTGCAGACCCTCGGTTGGAGTGGTAAGATCTGGCTCTGCCGTTGGAAGGTAATCGGCTTCATCTATGTGACGCTGCTTATGATCTGCTTCCTGATTGTTGTTTTGGCTTTTGCATTCAACTGTGCTCCGAGCCTCTGTTGTTAATCTTTTAAAACTGAAGAATTATGACTAAGAAAATTGATTCTAAGATTCCTGCAGGACCAGTGCCTGAGAAATGGAAGGAATATAAGGCTCATCAGCGTCTGGTTAACCCCAAGAACAAGCTGAAGCTCGATGTGATCGTAGTTGGTACTGGTCTGGCTGGTGCTTCTGCAGCTGCTTCACTCGGTGAGATGGGCTTCAATGTAATTAACCTGTGTATTCAGGACTCTCCACGTCGTGCTCACTCTATCGCTGCTCAGGGTGGTATCAATGCTGCCAAGTGCTATCAGAACGATGGTGACTCTGTCTATCGTCTGTTCTACGATACCGTAAAGGGTGGTGACTACCGTGCTCGTGAGGCCAACGTTTATCGACTGGCTGAGGTATCGAACAATATTATCGACCAGTGCGTGGCTCAGGGTGTTCCCTTTGCCCGTGAGTATGGTGGTATGCTGGCCAACCGTTCCTTTGGTGGTGCTCAGGTAAGCCGTACCTTCTACGCCAAGGGTCAGACGGGTCAGCAGCTGTTGCTGGGTGCCTACAGTTCATTGAGCTGTCAGGTCCAGGCTGGTAAGGTGAAGCTCTATACCCGTTATGAGATGGAAGATGTGGTCATCGTGGATGGCCGCGCTCGTGGTATCATCGCCAAGAACCTCGTTACAGGTAAGTTGGAGCGCTTCTCTGCCAACGCTGTTGTCATAGCTACTGGCGGCTATGGTAATACCTACTTCCTCTCCACTAACGCTATGGGATGTAACTGTACCGCTGCCGTTCAGTGCTATCGCAAGGGTGCTTACTTTGCAAATCCCTCTTACGTTCAGATTCACCCCACCTGTATTCCCGTTCATGGCGACAAGCAGTCTAAGCTGACGCTGATGTCTGAGTCACTACGTAACGATGGTCGTATCTGGGTTCCCAAGAAGATTGAGGATGCCAAGGCTCTGCAGGCTGGCACCAAGCAGGGTTGGGAGATTCCTGAGGAGGATCGCGACTACTATCTGGAGCGCCGTTATCCTGCATTCGGTAACCTCGTTCCACGTGATGTTGCCTCTCGTGCCGCTAAGGAGCGCTGCGACAAGGGCTTCGGTGTGAACAATACCGGTCTGGCCGTGTTCCTCGATTTCTCTGAGTCTATCAACCGTCTCGGACTCGATGTGATTATGCAGCGCTATGGTAACCTCTTCGAGATGTACGAGGAGATTACCGACGTATTCCCTGGCGATGTAGCCAACGAGATCAATGGCGTGAAGTACTACAAGCCGATGATGATCTATCCTGCTATCCACTACACGATGGGTGGTATCTGGGTTGACTATGAGTTGCAGACCTCTATTCCTGGTCTGTTCGCTATCGGTGAGTGTAACTTCTCTGACCACGGTGCTAACCGTCTGGGTGCTTCTGCGCTGATGCAGGGTCTGGCTGATGGTTACTTCGTGCTGCCTTACACCATCCAGAACTACCTGGCCGATCAGGCTGTATGGCCGAAGGTTTCTACCGATCTGCCTGAGTTCGAGGAGGCTGAGAAGAAGGTTGATGCTGAGATGGATCGCCTCTTGAAGATCCAGGGTAAGCGCTCTGTTGACTCTATCCACAAGGAACTGGGTCACATCATGTGGGAGTATGTAGGTATGGGTCGCACTGCTGAGGGTCTGAAGACAGGTCTGAAGAAGATGCACGAACTCGAAAAGGAGTTCGATACCAACCTCTTCGTTCCTGGCACGAAGGAAGGCCTGAACATCGAGCTTGACAAGGCTATCCACCTGCGTGACTTCTTCACGATGGGTCAGCTTGTTGCCTTCGACGCTCTCTCTCGTAACGAGTCCTGCGGTGGTCACTTCCGCGAGGAGTATCAGACCGAGGAAGGTGAGGCTAAGCGCGACGACGAGAACTACTTCTACGTAGGCTGCTGGGAGTACAAAG
>CAMKUA010000078.1:0-7133 GCA_946415825.1 uncultured Prevotella sp.
CTTAATTGTTTGTCGTGAATTTGTTGTCATATATCTGCTTCAGCATCTCGATTTCGTGTATCGACTGCTGTACGCGGGCTGCATTCTCAGCATTGATCTCGCGAACCAGGTCGTTTACATCGATGATGCCATGCGAGAGTTTCGACTCTGCAGCCTTGCGGACAGCCGAGCGAAGTGTGATGATCTCCTCGTCGTCAGCCATCAGTTTTTGAAAGCGTGCGATGTCTTCGTTCTGCTGAATCTGTTCCAAGTTGTTATTGAACAGGAACACCTCGCGGTTCGACTCCGTCATGTCACGCTGTAGCTGAAGTTTCGCTTTATCGTTCTTGCGGGTATAGAGGGCACCGATGTTCCACGTCAGTCGTGCACCGATGATGCCGTTGAGACTCCAGTCGTGTCGCATCATATCCTCAAACATATTCAGTCCTGGATAACCGTAGAACCCCTGAGCAAAAAGACCCAGTTTCGGCATGATGGCTGCGTTAAGGGCTTTCTCCTGGGCATTGAGCATTCCTATCTGCGCATCAAGCGCCTTCAGTTCCGGGCGAAGTACCGCTTGTTGTTGTGGCACAGCAACAGATGGAACCGGTTTTTCAGCGTGCGTCACCTCTATGCCACAGAATGTTGAGAGCATCCGCAACAACATCCGTTTCTGTGACTCCAGGTTGGTGGCCTGCTGCACGACGTTCAGCCGCTCAGCCTTCACATTCTGAAGATCGCTCTCTGCTGCCGTTCCTCGCTTCACCATCGAGGCCAACTTGTGTTCATTACCGTTGAACAGTTCCAGCAGGTCGTGATTCAGCCGTATCTGTTCGTCGAGCATGAGCAGAGAGAAATACATCTCGCTTACGCGCTTGCGGACATTGTATATATTCACTTCGTTCTGGGCAGCCTGCACTTTTCCCTGTTCACGGGCGATGGCCTTCTGACTGCTGATGGCACCACCATCGTAAACGGTCTGGTTGACATCGATACCCACACGATACTGATCCTTTGTCAGTCCTTTCATGTTGAGTCCCATTTGCTGGTAAATGGTCTGCATCTGTTCTGGAAAGGCAACGACATCACTCTGATACGAAGCCTGTGCCGATGCCGACACCTGCGGCAGCCATCCTTTCTGGATATTCGCCACAGTCAACTCCGTCGTCTTCTCAATGAGTCCATACTGACGAATCAGCGGATAATTCCTTTCTGCCGCCTGCTGACATTCTTCCAATGTCTGCGCTGTCACCATCATCGGCAGTATCATCAAACCCAAAAACAGTTTCTTCATATAGTTCGCAGTTGTATTACTAAATCACGCTGCAAAGGTACGATGAGTTTTCGGATAATAGGTTATCTTTCAGAAACGAAAAATGTTCTTTTTGTTCGATTTATGCAAAAACAGAACTTATTTTCAAGGGAAATAATTATCTTTGCAAACAAAAAGGACAAAATATGAACAAGCAACCCCAATTGATGGACCTGTCACGCATGAGGGACATCCTCACACCTCATTTGGCAAAGATCAGCGAGAACATCTTCTTTAACGGTGAACTGGGTATGGTTCACGGCGACCATACCGTGTTTAGTCTGCTGATGCGCCAGAAACCGCCTTTCACCATCAACGACCATCGCTTCGGTCTCATCTTGAATGGAGAAGCCCACATCAACTTCAACCTGCAAGAGCGGCACGTCACAGCAGGCACACTGGTCTATATCGGCCCTGGCACCATCATCAACCCCATCCGCCTTTCCGATGACCTCCGTATCTTCGGCATTGGTCTCTTTTCCGACTTCCCCATGCCTTTTGCCCTAGGACAGATGCCATCGGCTTTCAATGGACAGGTACGCGACTTTCAACTTCGTGTGGACGAGGCCGATATCAGCACTGCTCGCCATATTCTCGACACCATCTGGCATGTGGTTCACAGCAAAGACTATCATCGCCCCACCATAACTTCACTCGTGGCTGCCCTGATGCACCACTATGACCATCTCTTCCGTCAGCAGTCAGACATACAGGCTGTATCCCGCTCACGCGAACAAACCATCTTCGATCGTTTCATCCAACTGGCAGGCCAACACTGCGTGGAGCACCACCAGATAGGCTACTATGCTGACCGTCTTTGCCTCACCGAGCGTTACCTCAGCACCGTTATACGCCAAACCAGCGGCACTACCGCCAAGGACTGGATAGACCGTGCCCTTATCACCCGCATAAAAATAGAACTGCGTCACACGGATAAACCAGCAGCGCAGATAGCCGAGGAGATGCACTTTGCCAATCCTTCGTTCTTCGCTAAATATTTCCGCCGTCTCACAGGCTTAACCCCTATGGAATATAAAAAACAGCCATAAGGTTTATAGCATCGCATCACAGAGGCTGACAGACTCTTTTTTCCATGTTTTTGCACACTCCACGGTGGAAGTGTGCAAAGTTATGCAATCGATTGCATAACTTAAAAGTCAAATAGTTACACTTTTTCCATTGCAGGTATCAAAAATAGATGTACCTTTGCACCCGTTTTTTGAAAATTTGATGTTTTTAGGGTATTATTTTGATTTACTTATTAAACTAATTTTATGGTAAAGTACAACATTGAAAAAGGAAAGAAAAAGAAAAAGAAAGGGAAAGAAGCTGCCTACCGAGCGAAAATCAGTCCACAGCAGATGGACGACCTAGAGAAAAAGATCAAGCAGCTGATTGTGAAGCAGAAGAAATATCTTGAGAAAGACTATTCTGCCAAAAAACTTGCAGAGGAAATAGGGGTTAAGTCGCGCGATATTTCTGCCGTGATGATTGTCCGTTTCCAAATGAACTACAATGCGTATGTGAATACGCTTCGTATCAAAAAGGCCAAATCCATTTTAGTAGATGAGCGTTATCAGGATGTACGAGTGACTAAGATCGGTGAGATGGTTGGATTTAACAATCGCCAGAGTTTCTATGGAGCCTTCTACAGATATGTGGGTATCACTCCGCTACATTACCGTATGCAACAACTGGCCAAGACGGCTTAATACAAAGATCCCCCGCTCGATGATGAGCGAGGGATTTTTGTTTGCCTACATCGTGACTTCGACGGTGTGCTTACCCTTTGAATACGGGATAACGGTGCCATCGACCTTTGAGCCATCGAGGGTGATGGCCTTAACGCCCTTCTGAGCACCGTTAGGATGGATGGTTATCGTATATTCTGCCTCACGGAACTTACGGGTAACCGTATAGTCGGTGGCAGTCTCGGGCAGACAGGGATCAATGCGGATACCATCATAGTCAGGTTTGATACCGAGGATGAACTCCGAGACGGTGTACCACATCCAGGCAGCAGTACCCGTGAGCCACGAGTTCTTACCCTCGCCTGGCTTGTAGGCATCCTTACCAGCTACCATCTGACAGTTCACGTAAGGCTCCACCTTATGCAGTGTCTGATATTTCTCCTCGACATACGAAGGCAGAATCTTGGCATAATGGCTCCAGGCATCGTTGCCTCGGCCTGCGATACACTCACCGATAATCACCCATGGATTGTTATGGCAGAAGATACCGGCGTTCTCCTTGTAGCCCTCTGGATAAGAACTGATTTCGCCATATTCGTAGATATATTTCGAGAAGGCGGGATTGTTGAGCACCATACCATGTTCGCACTCAAGGTATTTCTTACAAGAGTCGAGCGACTTGGCCACCATGCCTTCATCAGCGCCAATTTCAGCCATAGTACACCACCCCTGTGACTCGATGAAGATCTTGGCCTCTTCACACTCGTTAGAGCCGATCTTACGACCATAGAAGTCGTAGGCACGCAGATACCACTCACCGTCCCAGCCATGCTTCTTCACGGCCTCGATCATAGCATCGACAGCCTTCTGCATGCGCTCAGCCTCAACAGAAAAGTTGAAAGATTGAAGTGTTGAAGAGTTGAAGTTTTCAATTCTTCCATTTTTCAATTCTTCAATTTTCTTACAGAGGGCTACGTAATCCTTTCCTGTAACGACGAAAAGACCAGCGATCATGAGACTCTCAGCCTTTGTGCCTTCACTGACGTTCTCGGTGGTCTGGAAACTCTCGTTGGGATCCCATGAGAAACAGTTGAGGTTCAAACAGTCGTTCCAGTCGGCACGACCGATGAGCGGCAACATGTGAGGACCAAGGTTCTTGATGACGTGATCCATCGAGATCTTGAGGTGTTCGAAGAGCGTGACCTCCGAACCCGGCTGGTTGTCGAACGGCACCATCTCATCGAGGATCGAGAAGTCGCCCGTCTCCTTGATATATGCCACAGTACCGAAGATGAGCCAGCAAGGATCGTCGTTGAAACCACCGCCGATATCATTGTTACCGCGCTTGGTGAGAGGCTGGTACTGATGGTAGCAACCGCCATCGGGGAACTGGGTAGAGGCGATGTCGATGATGCGCTGACGGGCACGTGGAGGAATCTGGTGCACAAAGCCCACGAGGTCCTGATTGGAGTCGCGGAAGCCCATGCCACGACCAACACCGCTCTCGAAGAACGAGGCCGAACGCGAGAAGTTGAAGGTGACCATGCACTGGTACTGGTTCCAGATGTTGACCATGCGGTCGAGTTTGTCGTTGCCAGTCTTCACTTTATATATATTAAGCAGTGCATCCCAATATTCACAGAGTTCTGCGAAAGCCTTATCCACCTTCTCTGTGGTGTCGAGTTCGGCGATAAGGGCATGAGCCTTCTTCTTGTTGATGACCTGTGGAGCCTCGAATTTCTCATCTTGTTCGTTTTCGATGTATCCCAGCAGGAAGACAAAGTCCTTCGACTCGCCTGGCTGCAAGGTCACCTCAATATAGTGGGAGGCAATGGGACTCCAACCATGGGCATGCGAGTTGCGGGGACGACCTTCCATCACTGCCTGAGGATCGGCGAACTCGTTGTAGAGGCCTACGAATGTTTCGCGATCGGTATCGAAGCCCTGGATGGGGGTATTGACATGGTAGAATGCATAGTGATTGCGGCGCTCACGATATTCAGTCTTGTGGTAGATAGTACTCCTCTCTATCTCCACCTCACCCGTAGAAAAATTACGCTGGAAATTCTCCATATCGGTGGCCGCATTCCAAAGGCACCACTCCTCGAACGAGAAGAGCTTTAAGTTCTTAACCTCAGATGATTCGTTCTTGAGCGTAAGTTTCTGAACCTCGGCCCACTTTTTCAGCGGCACGAAGAACAGGACACTGGCCTCGACACCATTCTTACGACCCGTGATACGGGTGTAACTCATGCCATGACGGCACTCGTAGAAGTCGAGTGGCGTCTTGCAAGGCTTCCAACCTGGATTCCATACCGTGTCGCCGTCCTTGATGTAGAAGTATCGGCCACCATTGTCCATAGGCACGTTGTTGTAGCGGTAGCGCGTGATGCGACGGAACTTGGCGTCCTTATAGAAGCTGTAGCCGCCAGCGGTATTAGAAATGAGTGAGAAAAAGTCCTCATTGCCCAGATAATTGATCCAAGGCCAAGGAGTCTGCGGGTCTGTGATGACATACTCGCGATGCTGGTCGTCGAAATGACCATAGCGTTTCTGTTCTTCCATATTGCTTGTTTTAGTTTGAGATAGATAATTTCGGGCAAAGGTACAAAATAATCTGAAAAACAATCATTTTTTGAATAAAAAAGTAAGTTTTATAAGGAATTTTTGGATATTTGATGGAAAATATGTACTTTTGCAGCCTAAAAAAAGAAGATTATCTGTCGAGACAATGAAATATGCTTTAGTTACAGGTGCCTCCCGAGGTATTGGAAAGGCTGTGGCGCTTCGTTTGGCCAAAGAAGGATGGCCCGTCATCATCAATTTCCTTAGTAATAAAGAGGCTGCCCAACAGGTAGCCGATGAGATTACCGCCAATGGGGGTACGGTCGAGCTGTTACCCTTCGACACCTCTGACCCTAAGGCTATCGAGACTGCGCTCGACCAATGGGAAGAGCAGCATCCCGACGACTGGATCGGCGCATTGGTGAACAATGCGGGTATCCGTCGCGACAACGTGCTGTTCATGATGAGCGACGAAGACTGGCACAGTGTGCTCGACACCACGCTCAACGGTTATTTCTACATCACCCGTCATCTGCTGAAGCACATGATGCCCCGCAAGCGCGGAGGCAGGATCATCAACATGGCCTCGCTCTCAGGTGTGAAGGGTCTGCCAGGACAGGCTAACTACAGTGCTGCCAAGGCGGCCATCATCGGTGCCACCAAATCGTTGGCACAGGAGGTGGGGCCGAGAAAGATTACCGTTAACGCCATTGCACCAGGTTTTATTGAAACCGACATGACGAAGGATCTGGCTGTTGAAGAACAGACCAAACTGATACCCGTAGGACGCTTCGGCAAGCCCGAGGAAGTGGCTGCACTGGCTGCTTTCCTGGCTTCCGACGAGGCAGCCTACATCACTGGCGAGGTCATCAACATCAACGGTGGCCTTTATACTTAATAAATTACACATTGTCTAGTGTGGAGACTCGTGGAGGCGAGACAAATCCTCCAAGCGTCGGGCTTACCCCCGATGCCATCCCCGAAGCAAAAAATACCAAAAACGGGGTGTCGGTGGAGTATGCCCCAGCCCCTGATAAGCACTGGTTTGTGTTCCGTGCCTCGTATGGCCGTGAGGACAAGGCTGCCGACATTATGATTGACGACGGCACTTATACTTATGTAGCCAAGCGCTATGCGTGGAAATACGTGCAAGGTCGCAGAAAGCGGGTGCTCGAAACGCTGATACCCAACCTGCTGTTCGCCTACACCACCAAGGAAAAGGCCGAGACATATGTGAAACAGACCCCCGAATTGACTTTTCTGACCTACTACTACAACCACTTCGTGCAGAATGAGGATGAGAAGAATCCGCCCCTGGTCGTGCCTGAGCACGAGATGCTGAACTTCATCCGCGCTACGGCAAGCATGAACGAGCACATTATGTTTGTGAAGCCCCAGCAAGTGCACTACAAGGGTGGCGAACAGGTAAAAGTGATCGACGGGGTGTTTCAGGGTGTCGAGGGAAAAGTGGCTCGGGTGGCTGGTCAGCAGCGCGTCATCGTCACCCTGTCGAAGGTCGGTCTGATTTCCACCGCCTACATCCCCACGGCGTTTATTGAAAGGAAATAAAGGATTGAAAGATTGAA
>CAMKUA010000079.1:0-6887 GCA_946415825.1 uncultured Prevotella sp.
TCGTCGTCGAGGAAGAGGGCCGACTGGCCCACCTGACCTTTGAGCTGCCAGTCGAGCCACTTCACGACGGCCTTGGCGTAGTTGCCGCCATGGCTCTCGTAGTAGGTGCCGCTATGGCCGTCTTTCGAGTTGAGCATCACCACGGGGATGTTGTCGGCAATGCGCTCGTAGTCTTTCTGGGCATTGGCATAGGCGATGTCGCCAGGACCGCCAATCATGTAGAACATGGGGGTGTGGAGGTTCTTGAGCGACTCCTTCGTGGCGCCCATCATCTCCATGTCGCCGATACCGGTGTTGAGCATGACGCAGGTCTTGATGCGGGGATCGTAGGCGACACCCAACACCTGGGCACCTCCGCACGACTGCCCCATAGCGGCCACATGGTCGAGGGCGAGGCAGTGGTAGTATTCTGAGCCCTGGGTGGCGTTCTGCTCTGTGAGCCAGTCGAGCACTTCGAGCAGCATCTTGGGATAGGTGCGGAAGGGCTGAAGCTCCTGCGTGCTCTTGGTGTTCTTGGGGTTCTTCTTGGCATTCTTCTTCTTGGCCTGCTCTATCTGCTTGGCCTGGGCTTCCTGACGGGCCTTGATCTCCTCGGGTGTCAGGGGCAGGATCTTCTCGCCATTGGCCATGATGACCTCGCCCTTGGTCTCGGGATAGGCTGAGCGGAGCACACCGCGCCACTGGGCCATCACGTCTTCCTCGTCGTAGGGACCGATGGCTGCGGCTACGTAGCCGTAAGAGGCTACCTCGCTCAACAGCAGGCGCATCTCAACATTGTTGTTGAAGCAGGCGCCGTTGGCATAGACGATGACGGGCAGGGCTCCCTGCTTGGCCACCACCTCCTTCAGGTTCTGGGGGCGATACACCGTGAACCGGGGACAGGAGGCATCGCCCACCACCTCGGACTTGAACGGACCTGTGCCGCCTTCTTCCACTACTTGTCGCTGAGCGGTCTGGGCATTGGCGGCGCCCACGCTGGCAGCGACCATCATCACTGTTAAAAGGATTCTCTTTGTCTTCATACCTTATTATATTTAGATGTTAGAACTTGTAGTCAAGACCGACGCCAATGACGTGGTTGGTGCGGCTATAGGTCTCGATGCCGGTAAAGGGCGTGCCCTGGTAGTTCTGGATGGGACCCTTCTCGTAGTCGCTGTAGAGCGAGCAGAAGTAGCTGACGTTGAGGCGCATCTTCTCGTTGATGTTCCAGGCGCCACCGAGGCCGAGGCTGTAGCTGTCGCAGGCAAACGAGGTGTTCTGCTGGTAACCGTCGGAGAGACCGTAGTCGGTGCGCTGACCACCACAGCTGACGGTGAACTTCTCGTTGATGTCGTATTCTACACCTGCCAGGAACTCGTGGGTGCCGTGGGTGAGCTCTTTCTGGCGATTGCCATACATCACAGCATGCTTGTCGTCGAAGAAGTGGTACTCGAGGGCGGCGCGCAGCTGGGGGGTGAAGTTATAGCCCACAGCCACAGAGAGCAGTGAGGGCATGTCGTAACGCACCTCCTCGTCGGGCAGGAAGGCCTTCACCTTACCGGCCATATCCTCGCCAACGGCTTGGGAGAGGGCGGCAACGGTCTTCTCGTTGCCCAGCTGCTCGGCCAGGGCTTTTACATCGGTGGGGCGCTCTTGTCCAATCTGGTAGATCGACAGCTCTTCGGTGTCGTTCTTGGTGTTGATCTTCGTGCGCAGTTCGTAGCGGGCACTGATGGTGAGGCGGTCGTCGTGGTAGGCGAAGCTGAAGAGGGGTGTGAAACCCCAGGCGCGCTGTATGCAGTTGAGGCGCAGGTTGACGAGGTCGATAGAATTGGTTGCACTGGACGGACTAATAGCCTCGACGTAACCGCGGTTGTAGCCGTCGTAGTAGTTGGCTCGGATACCAAAGGCGGCAGAGAAGTTGTCGTTGATCTTACGGGTGATGTTGATCTGACCGCCGTAGATGTACTGCTTGCCCTTGATGTTGGAGAGGTAGGCGTATTGATTGGGCATGATTCCGCCTTCAGCGAGTTTGGCACGGATGGGTACCTCGAACATGGGGATGCCCTCGTCGTACTCGACGAAACCGCCACTACCCACGATGCCGATCATCGTAGAGATGGTCCACGGGCCTTTCTTGTAAGAGGCAAAGAGGGCGGGCACGATGGGTGCCGAGGCGACACCGTTGTACTTCTTGTCGAAGCTGGAGCCCAGATAACCTGGGACATTGGCCTCGATGTCACGATTCTGCCAGGGCTTCTGGAAGTTGAGCGAGAGCTGGAAGCCCTCGTGCGTCCAGGCAAGACCTGCGGGGTTAGAGAAGACTGCATCGATTTCAGTGGTGGCACCGCGTGCAAACATACGGTCGAAAGCGATGTGATAGTTCGTGTTGGTCATCAGTCCTCCTGCTGAGGCCGAGATGACGGTCGTGGCCCAGAAGGCCGTAAGGAGTAATTTTTTAATCATAATGGTTAAGGGTTGGTTTATAATGTCTTTTCTGTAAATCTCTCCATCAGCCACTCCTTCTGCTCTGCGATGGTCATGTGGGAGTTGTCGAGCAGGATGGCGTCATCGGCCTTGCGCAGGGGTGACACCTCGCGGTGGGAGTCGAGATAGTCGCGCTCCTGTACGTTCTTCAGGATGTCGCCATAGTCGGCAGGCATGCCCTTGGCCTTGAGCTCGTCGAAACGGCGTTGGGCCCGTACTTCGGCACTGGCTGTGACAAACACCTTGAGTTCGGCATCGGGGAAGACGGTGGTGCCGATGTCGCGCCCGTCCATCACCACGCCCTTGTCCTTGCCCATCTGCTGTTGCTGGGCCACCATGGCGGTACGTACGAAGGGTATGGCAGCGATGAGGCTGACGTGATTGGATACCTCGAGCGAGCGGATTTCGTCTTCTACACGATTGCCGTTGAGATAGGCATCGGGGCGCTCGGTCTCCTTGTTGAAACGGAAGGTAATCTGAATGTCGGGCATGGCGGCCTCGAGCTCGGCGGTCTTCACGCTACCGTCGTCGTTGAAGAGTCCATGACGGAGGGCGTAGAGGGTCACTGAGCGGTACATGGCGCCCGTGTCAACATAGACGTAGCCCACCTCGCGGGCCAGATCCTTGGCCATGGTGCTCTTTCCGCAAGAGCTGTGGCCGTCGATGGCAATGGTAATTCGTTTCATAATGCGTAAGATATATTAATAATGATTGATGATGCGCTGACGTGGTACTTGCCGTAAGCCACATGGAGCTTGAAGCGTTCGAGTGAGAGACCGGCACCCAGCGAGAGACCGGCACCGTGGGAGGAGCTGCTCTCGCCCTCGCTGATCTTCATCTCACTGGCACGACGGAAGTTGTAGCCTGCTGCGAGGTAGATGTTATAGCCTAACAGCACATCGGCACCCACAGCGAGATGACGCCCGAAGGCCTGGCTCCAGTCGTGGAGGCGCGAGAGCGTGGCTGAGAATCGCAGGGGTGAGTGGCCAAGGCGCTTGGTGGCGCCCAACTGGAGGTCGAAGGGAATGCGCTCGAAGTCGTCGTCGTAGGCCTTGACCTGTCCACCGAGGTTGCGGGCTACGGCAGCGATGCTGAGGTCGAGGTCTTCGTTGAAGTAATCGACACCCAGGTCGATGCCAACGGTCAGAGAGCTATAGCCTGCGATATGTGAGGAAACGACCTTGGCGGTGACGCCTCCGCTGATCTGGTTGGTAAGGGCATAGGCAAAGGTACCTCCGAGGGCGATGTCGCGTGCAGAGAAGGTGCCGAGCTCCTGATGGTCGGCCGTGGTCTCCTTCATGGAACCATAGTCCATGTATTGGGCGGTGACGCCCCAGGTGCCACGATCGCCCGCAGCTTTCAGAAACGAGGCACTGGCCGTCTTCGCGCCCTGCATGTAGGTCATGAAGTTGAGGTTGATGGTCTTGTCGCTCACATCGTTGATGAGGGCGGGGTTGTGGAAGATGAGGGTGGCGTCGTCGTCGATGAGGGATATGTTCTCGCCTCCGAGCGCAGCCACATGGGCACTGACAGGCAGCCTCAGGAAGTTGTAGGCCGTCTGACTCTCCTGTGCGTCGGACAAGAGGGCCAAGAAGAGGAAAACAACTGCGAAAAAGCTTTTTCTCATCTCACTTCTTTTCTAAATTCGCTGCAAAGTTATAAAATTATTCTTAATTTCTCTTGCTTTTTACTTTTTAACCTTTTTACTTTTTTACCTTTTTATTACCTTTGCAATCAAATAACGTAATAATCGCGTTTTTATTATGGAATCGAGGAAAAGTCAGGAGGCAGATCTGGAAGGGCGCCATGCGCAAAGGTTCCTGTTGGGACTGGTGGTGGCGCTGGCTATGCTGTTTGTTGCCCTGGAGTGGAACAGCTCTGACGCAGGCTGGACTTTCTTCGACAGTGATGAGGATCTGGAGGCAGAGATGGATCTGCAACCCCTGAAGCGCGATAAGGACGAAATACCGATGATGCTGCCACAGGAAAAGGTGGAGGAACTGCCTAAGTCGGAGGAACTGCATCTGGTGGACGAGGACGTGGAACTGCCTCAGGAACAGCCTGAACCTCAGGAACTGGAGAAGGCCGAGAAAGTAGAGGAGGAAGCGAAGCCCGAGGTGGTGGATATGTATAACGAGCCCGTGGATTTCAGGGTGGTGGAGGATCTGCCGCAGTTTCCTGGTGGTGCCGCTGAGTTTGTGAAGTGGCTCACAAAGAACCTGAAGTATCCTGAATCAGCCGCCAAACGGAAGGTGAAGGGGAAAGTGGTGGCCCAGTTTATCGTGAATAAGGACGGAAGCGTGAGCGACCTGGAACTGACTGAGAAACTCGACCCCACATGCGATGCGGAAGTGATGCGCGTGCTGAGGATGATGCCCAATTGGCAGGCGGGTATGATGAATGCCAAACCCTGCAGGACCAAGGTGTGTATTCCCATCGTGTTCAGGGACTTTTAGGAAATAAGACAACGAAATAATGTGGAAAAGAAATAATGAAAGAAATGTATCGAGCTGAGGAATTATTGAAGAAGGTGAACGAGGCGCTGGAGTCGATTGTCTATGATCGCAAGCCCTCTACTCTCTATGCCCCTATTCAGTATGTGCTGAGTCTGGGGGGCAAGCGCGTAAGGCCGGTGTTGATGCTCTTGGCCTATAACCTCTATAAGGACGATCCGGAGCGCATTATGACGCAGGCCATCGCTCTGGAGACTTATCACAACTTTACATTATTGCACGATGACTTGATGGACAATGCTGACATGCGACGCGGACACGAGACAGTACACAGGAAATGGAACCCCAACCAAGCCATCCTCTCGGGCGACACGATGCTGCTTCAGGCTTTCCAGAGAATGGGACAGTGCGAGGCGGATAAGTTGCAGGCTGTGATAAACCTCTTTACGGAGACCACCCTGGAGATCGACGAGGGGCAGCAGCTGGACGTGGAGTTTGAGACGCGTAATGACGTGACGGAAGACGAGTATGTGGAGATGATCCGTCTGAAGACCAGTGTGCTGCTGGCTTGTGCCGTCAAGATTGGCGCTATCCTGGCTGGGGCCTCGAAGGAGGATCAGGACAACTTGTATAAGTTTGGCGAGCAGATAGGTCTGGCCTTCCAACTGCAGGACGACCTGCTCGACGTGTATGGCGATCCGAAGGTGTTCGGCAAGAATATCGGAGGTGACATTACCTCGAACAAGAAGACCTATATGCTGATTAACGCTGTAAACAGGGCTAATCCCGCTCAGCGCGAGGAACTGACCAGGTGGATCGAGGCTGCTGAGTTTGACCGCGAGGAAAAGGTGAAGGCCGTGACAAGACTCTACGACGAGATAGGTATCAGGGAACTCTGCGAACAGAAGATGGAGGCCTGCTATGCCCTGGCTCAGGAATATATGGATAAGGTGAATGTCGCTGAGGAGCGCAAGGCGGAGTTGAAAGCCTATGCCGCAGCCATGATGAAAAGACAGTCATGATAGATACACACTGCCACTTGAATGGCGAAGAGTTTAAGGAGGATCTCGAAGCCGTCGTAACCAGAGCCAAGGAGGCTGGGGTGCAGGCTATTGGCATACCAGCCATCGATCTGAAATCAACCGTCGAGGCGTTTTTGCTCTGTGAAAAGTATCCCAACTTCTGCTATCCCATGTATGGTCTGCATCCAGAAGAGGTGAAGGAGAATTGGAAGGCAGAGTGTGCTGGCATCAGACTGGGTGTGTTGTCGTGTAATCCTGTGGCCATTGGTGAGGTAGGACTCGATTTCTACTGGAGTCGTGAGTTCGAGAAGGAACAAATGGAGGCCTTTGAGGAACAAGTGAAGTGGGCCGTGGATTATAAGTTGCCCTTGATGATTCACTGCAGGAAGGCACAAAATGAGTTGGTGACAATCTTGAAACGCTACAAAGACCAGCTCCATGGAGGTATCTTCCACTGCTTTACAGGTAATGCCCAGGAGGCGAAGGAACTGCTTCAGTTTGAGGGGTTTGCACTTGGCATCGGAGGTGTGCTGACGTTTAAGAAATCGCATCTGCCCGAAGTGCTCGCAGAGCATGTGCCTCTGAACAGGATTGTGCTCGAGACCGATGCTCCCTATATGGCCCCTGTGCCAAAAAGAGGTGAGCGCAACGAACCTGCTTTCGTGGCTTATGTGATGAAACGACTGGCTGAAGTCTATGGCGTGAGCGAGCAGGAAGTGGAGAGGCAGACGAATGCAAACTGCGAAAAAATATTAAATATACGTGTGTAATCAGCGGAATGTGGGGTAAAAGCACTAACTTTGCAAACTGAATTTGCGATACTGCTCACGCCTGGCCATTCAAGCACGTTTGATGGCTTTCGCTTAATTGCAGCATTGCATCCGCTTAACTTAAAAGGAGAGGTGCTCGAGTGGTTGAAGAGGCACGCCTGGAAAGCGTGTAGCCG
>CAMKUA010000080.1:0-6010 GCA_946415825.1 uncultured Prevotella sp.
AAGAAGAAGATAGAGTGGGGATCGCAGATCCGTTCCTATGTCTTCGACGACCGTCGCGTGAAGGATCACCGCACAAACTACCAGACCACCGATGTCGATGCTGTCATGGATGGCAAGATCGACGGTTTCATCAAGGCCTACCTGATGGAGTTCCCTGTCATCGATGAAGAATAGTTAAACATTAAATATATAATAGTTATGGCACAGATAGCAAAAGCATCAAAGAGCACTCAGAAGAAAGAGGCTTATCAGAAGAAACAGGAAGACAGTGGCAAGAAAGTGCTGGAGTGGATCTTCGGCGTACTCGTGGTACTGGCCATCCTGTTCGTCATCTACTCCATTTTCATCGTCGCTTAATTAATGAGCGGACTGGAGATAGAGCGCAAGTTCCTTGTGCGTGGCGACGACTACAAGCGTCAGTCGTATAGTAGCAGTCGTATCCGTCAAGGTTATATCTGCAGTGGTCATGGGCGCACCGTCAGGGTGCGCCTACGTGACGACCGTGGTTATCTTACGATTAAGGGACCTTCTGATGCCGCAGGCCTTAGTCGTTATGAGTTTGAGAAGGAGATCACGCCCGATGAGGCTGAGCATCTGATGGCGCTCTGTGAGCCGGGTAGCATCGATAAGACGCGTTATCTCGTCAAGAGCGGCAGTCACACCTTCGAGGTCGATGAGTTTTATGGCGACAACGAAGGCTTGGTCATGGCCGAGGTGGAGTTAGGTTCGGAAGACGAACCATTCGAAAAGCCTGATTTCATCGGTAAGGAAGTAACTGGCGATCGCCGTTATTACAATGCTCACCTGGTTAAGCATCCTTTCTGCACTTGGCCTGAAAACATAGTATCAGCAGACCAATAATCGCTGCGAGTGTTACGCCTGTAGCATTGGCAGCGAAATCGAGCCAGTCGCCGTTGCGATGGCCTCCCGTACAGTATTCCTGCAATACTTCCAATACGCCGCTCATGGCGATGGGAGCCAACCACGCCCAAAAGAACAACTTTTCATAGTTGGCAGTTTTGTGCTGACGTATGTACTCTATCCAAAGCACAGTGAATGTACCACCATACATCACGACGTGCACCCATTTGTCGATAAACTCTACGTTGTCGAGAGGCGTCTCGGGGAAAAAGGGTAGGAGCGAAAGTATCCATATCAAGGCGATACAGACGCACGAAAAGGGGTATTTCTTGATAAAATGCATGCAAAAACTCATATTTACTTTCAATTTCGCTGCAAAATTAAGAAATTATTTATATTTTTGCAACGAAAAAACGAGAAATATGGATATGCTAACCCAACCAATAAGCAGTCGAACCCCAGGCAAGCGGGCTAATTTCGGGAGCAAACTGGGTATTATCCTGGCCACGGCAGGCTCAGCCGTGGGCTTGGGTAACATCTGGCGCTTCCCCTATATGGCAGGTCAGAATGGCGGAGCCGTGTTTATCATGATTTACGTGTTATGTGTCTTGTTGCTGGGCATTCCCTGTATGATCAGTGAGTTTATCATCGGTCGTCATGGCCGGGCTAACACGGCACGAGCTTTCAGAAAGCTGTCGGGTGGTTCGCCGTTCATGCTCATAGGCTATATGGGTGTGCTAACGGGTTTCCTTATCTCCGGCTATTATGCTGTGGTTTCGGGCTGGTGCCTCGAATACGTCTGGGCCTCGCTCATAGGCCGTCTGGAGGGCAACCCTGAGATGGTAACGACTTATTTCACCTCGTTCTCTGAGGATCCTATCAAACCTGTGTTCTGGACCATGCTCATCCTCCTGGTTACCTATCTCATCATTGAGAATGGTGTGCGAGATGGTATCGAGCGCGCCTCGAAACTCATGATGCCCACCTTGTTCATCCTATTGCTCATCATTGTGGTAGCTTCGTGCATGCTGCCCAATGCCGACAAGGGTATCGAGTTTCTGTTCAAGCCCGACCTCTCGAAGATTACGAGCGATGTGTTCTTAGGCGCCTTGGGTCAGTCGTTCTATTCGTTGAGTATTGCCATGGGTTGTATCTGTACCTATGCCAGTTATTTCTCCCGTCAGACCAACCTTACCAGTTCGGCTGTTCAGATAGGTGTTATCGATTTCCTCGTGGCTCTGTTGGCTGGCCTGATCATCTTCCCCGCAGCCTTCTCCGTGGGTGTCAGTCCCGACAGTGGTCCCTCGCTCATCTTCATCACGCTGCCTAACGTGTTCCAGCAGGCCTTCAGCGACATTACCGGTCTGGGCTATGTCGTCTCTGTCCTTTTCTACGCCCTGCTCTCGATGGCTGCGCTGACGTCGCTCATGTCGCTCCATGAGGTGAGCACGGCCTTCTTACAGGAAGAGGCATGTATCTCACGTAAGCGGGCCGCACTCATCGTCACTATCTCGTGCATGGTGGTGGGCGTCTTCTGTTCGCTGTCCTTAGGTGTGGGCAAGCATCTTACGTTTTTTGGCAAGAACCTCTTCAATCTCTTTGACTTTGTCACTGGTCAGTTGTTCTTACCCATCGTGGGCTTCCTCACTTGCATCTTCATTGGTTGGTTTGTACCGCATAAGATTGTGCGCGCTGAGTTTAGTAACTGGGGCACGCTGCGCAATGGTGGATTGTTCCACGTCTATCTGTTCCTTGTCAAGTACGTCTGCCCCATCTGTATTCTCTTTATCTTCCTCCACCAATTCGGATTGCTGTAAATGGAGAAACGGGGCGTTTTCGGTAGCAGACTGGCCATCGTCCTGGCTACGGCTGGGTCGGCAGTAGGCCTTGGCAATATCTGGCGTTTCCCGTTTATGACGGGTCAGAATGGCGGAGCCGCCTTTATCCTTGTCTATTTCGGTTGTGTACTGTTGTTGGGTATCCCCGGCATGGTCAGCGAGTTCATCGTGGGTCGCCATGGCCAGTCGAATGCTGCTCGTGCCTATGGCAGCATGGCTCATCGCGGTTGGCGATTCATTGGCTATTTGGGCATCCTCACGTCCACCATCATCCTCGGCTTTTATGCCGTTGTAGCTGGTTGGTGCCTGCAATATCTATATGCCTCCATTGCCGGACAGCTCACTGGTGACGCAGCCTATGTTATCAGTTATTTCCAGACCTTCTCCTCCGATCCCCTCAAGCCTTGCCTATGGGGTGTGGGCTTTGTGCTCATCACTCATCTGGTGGTGGCTCAGGGTGTAGAGAAGGGCATTGAGCGCGCCTCCAAACTGCTCATGCCTCTGTTGTTGTTGCTGCTGCTCATCCTCGTGGTTGCTTCGTGCCTGTTGCCCGGTGCTGGTGGTGGTATTGAGTTCTTACTTAAGCCCGACTTCTCCAAAATGAGCCATCAGGTGTTTCTCGAAGCCCTTGGTCAGGCTTTCTTCTCGCTCAGTCTGGGCACAGCTTGCCTTTGCACTTACGCATCTTATTTCAAGCCTGATACCCATCTGTTACGCTCCGCTACGCAGATAGCCCTGCTCGACTCAGCTATCGCCATCCTCGCTGGTCTGATGATCTTCCCAGCCGCCTTCTCGGTGGGTGTACAGCCTGACAGTGGTCCCTCGCTCATCTTCATCACTCTGCCTAATGTGTTCCAGCAGGCCTTCAGTGCCATGCCTGTAGTGGGTTATGTCATTGCCATCCTTTTCTATGCGCTGTTGGTGTTTGCCGCTCTTACCTCAACCATCTCCATGCATGAGATTGGCACAGCTTTCTTCCACGAGGAACTGAAGCTGTCTCGTCAGCGTGCCGCCTGGGTGCTGACGCTCGTTTGTGGTTTCATCACCGTTTTCTGTTCCCTCTCCGTGGGGGCCTATGGCGGCTTACAGCTCTTTGGCATGCCGTTGATGGAGTTCTGCGATTTCCTCACGGCTCAGATTATGCTGCCTGCCGGCGCCCTGCTAACGAGTATCATGTTGGGCTGGTTTGTTAGTCGTCAACTGTTGCAACAGGAGTTCACCAACCACGGCATCCTACAACCTACATTCTTCCGTGTCTGGCTCTTTGCCATCCGCTGTGTAGTGCCTGTCTGTATCCTACTCATCTTCCTCCATCAGTTTGGAGTGATATAATCGAATTTGACCGCCTGATACTATGAAGTTTATTAAAGAATTGTTTTATTTGCAGAAGTCAGATCGCAAGGTCATCATCGTGCTACTCTGCGTGATAGCCGTCGCCTTAGGGGGGATATGCCTGACAGGGGAAGATAACGATATCTCGAACACGCTCACAGCTGCAGATACCTTGAAACACGATTCCATTCGTCCTCGCAAGCCATATTATAAGCGCGATACCGTATATGTTTATACGAAGGTCGTCTATCGCCATGTCGCAAGCCATGGCTCGTCCTCCCGTTCCGCTTCTTTGCCTCATGACTCCTTCATCCCTCGTTATCCGGTGAAAATTGGGAAGGGCGAGCATGTGGTGCTGAACACTGCTGATACTACCGCCTTGAAGACTGTTCCAGGTATCGGTCCCTATTTTGCCCGAAAGATTGTGGAGTATGGTGCGCGTCTTGGTGGCTATGTCAGCATCGATCAACTCGATGAGATCGAAGACTTCCCGATGGATGCGAAGGGATATCTGGAGATTCGCGAAGCCTCCCCTCGCAAACTCAACCTTAACCAACTATCGCTTAACGAACTGAAGCGCCACCCCTACATCAATTATTATCGTGCCAAGGCCATTACCGACTACCGCCGCCTGCACGGTCCTCTGCACTCGCTCAGCGACCTCAGTCTCTCAAAAGACTTTCCTCCAGAGGTAATGCGTCGCCTTGAACCATATGTGGAATTCTGAACCGTTGCGTAGAAAAATGACCGAAAGTTTGGTGCTTTCGGCTTTTTTACGTAACTTTGCCGTGGCAAACTTAAAAACTTAGCAAAATTATGTTTGAATCATTACTGTTGTTTGGAATCGGCATGCAAGAGATACTGGTCCTCGCGTTCGTCGTATTGCTGCTTTTCGGTGGCAAGAAGATTCCTGAGCTGATGAAGGGCCTGGGCAAGGGCGTGAAGAGCTTTAAGGAGGGAATGAACGAGGTGACCGACACTACTAAGGAGGTCGAGAAAAAGGATGAGTGACGCCTCGCAGGGGATGACCTTCTGGGATCATCTCGACGAGTTGCGGGGGGTGATCGTCAGGGCACTGCTGGTGACGACAGTGGCGGCAGTAGGGGCTTTCTGCCTGAAAGAGCCGCTGTTTGACATCGTGCTGGCACCGCGCTCGAGCGACTTCATCACCTACAGGCTGATGGGTGTAGAGCCCTTCAAGATCAGCCTGATGAACACAGGACTGACAGAGCAGTTTATGATTCACTTGAGGACGGCCTTCTATGCAGGTATCCTCGTAGCATTGCCTTATACGCTCTACCTGTTGTTCCGTTTTGTGTCGCCTGCGCTCTATGACAACGAACGTAAATATGCCTCCACACTGGTGGCCAGCGGCTATCTGATGTTTATGGTGGGAACGGCACTGAACTACCTGCTGATATTCCCGCTGACGGTGAAGTTCCTGGGTACGTATCAGGTGAGCCCCGATGTGGCCAACATGCTGACCATCCAGTCGTATATCGACACACTGCTGATGATGAGTCTTGTGATGGGTATCGTGTTCGAGTTGCCTGTAGTAAGTTGGCTGTTGGGGCGCATGGGACTGGTAAATGCTCAGATGATGAGTTCGAAGCGCCGACATGCCATTGTGGCAATCCTCATCGTGGCGGCCATCATCACGCCGACCACCGATGCCTTTACGCTCTTCGTGGTAGCCCTGCCGATATGGCTGCTCTACGAACTGAGTATCGTGATTGTGAGAATGACTAAATAAACAAATACTTTAGACATATGTTACGCAAAATCAGAACTATCTTGGCAGCGGTGTTCTTCGCTCTGATCACCCTGTTGTTCCTTGACTTTACGGGCTCTTTGCACTGCTGGCTGGGCTGGCTCGCAAAGATTCAGTTCCTGCCGGCCGTCATGGCACTCAACGTGGTGGTCGTTGTGGCACTGGTGGTGCTGACGCTCGTATTCGGTCGTATCTACTGTTCGGTGAT
>CAMKUA010000081.1:0-5994 GCA_946415825.1 uncultured Prevotella sp.
GCTGCCGATCCTGAGATGAAGTATCTGATTCAGGAGTACCACGACGGTCTGTTGCTCTATGAGATTAGCAACCGTCAGGTGTGGGACCGTGCCGCAAAGGACGAGGTCGGGCAGCGTGCCTGGTTCGAGGCTCATAAGAAAGACTATGCCTGGACCGAACCCCGTTATAAGGGTATCGCCTACCACGTGAAGGATAAGGCCGACGTGAAGGCCGTCAAGAAGTGCGTCAAGAAACTGCCTTTCGACCAGT
Source organism: uncultured Prevotella sp. (assembly GCA_946415825.1). Lineage (GTDB taxonomy): Bacteria > Bacteroidota > Bacteroidia > Bacteroidales > Bacteroidaceae > Prevotella. The sequence goes on from CAMKUA010000081.1 coordinate 251, forward strand.
GGGCCGATGCGCTGCGTACCACGTTCAACCCCGATTCCGTCATTCGCATCCGGGTGGAGAAAGGCATTTTCAAGCCAGGCGATAATCCCACAATAGACCAGATGGTGTTCAAGGTAGCCAATGCTAATGCCAAGGTCAATCCCGATTATCCCATCGATGCCGTCTATGGAAAGAAGTTGAAGAAATACCCTGAGGACTATACCGATGTCCGTGCCCAGGTGATTTCCGACTATCAGGAGATGCTGGAGCAAGAGTGGATAGCCTCTCTGCGCCGTCGTTATCCGGTCAAGATCTATGATGATGTATTGAAAACAGTAAACCAACACTGATGAGAGTTCTTCAGAAATTAGTTCCGGTTATAATCATGGCAGTGCCCCTCATCGGGGTATCTGCCTCTGGTTTATATAGTACCTCTGGTATGGCAGCATCAGCTCCCGCCGATTCCGACTCCGTATCCGTTGGAACGGTCATCGACGAGGTTATCTGGGTGGTCGGCGATGAGGCCATCCTGAAGTCTGATGTCGAGATGATGCGTATGCAGGCAGCCATGGAGGGGGTGAAGTGGAGTGGGGACCCCGATTGTACGATCCCCGAGCAGATTGCCGTCCAGAAGTTGTTCAAGCACCAGGCCATCATCGACAGTATCGAAGTGACCGATGCCGACGTGGCTCAGGAGGTAGAACAGCAGATCAACTATTGGCTGGAGATGGTCGATGGCTCCCGTGAGCGCTTGGAGGAGTACAAGCACCAGAGTCTGGCCCAGATCCGCAACGGCCTTCGCGAAGAGATGAAGGACCGTCAGATGGTGCAGCAGATGAAGCGCAAACTGGTGGAGGACATCTCTGTCACGCCTGCCGAGGTGCGCCGCTATTTCAAGGATATGCCGCAAGACAGCATCCCCTTCGTGCCTACCGAGGTGGAGGTGCAGATTATCCAGCTGACACCCCGTATTCCGACCGAGGAACTTAATCGTGTGAAAGATGAGCTGCGTGATTATACAGACCGCGTGAATAAGGGAGATGCCTCTTTCCAGACCTTGGCCCGCCTCTATTCTGAGGACCCGGGAACCGCCCGTCGTGGTGGTGAGTTGGGATTGACGGGTCGTGGCACCCTTGATCCGGCCTTTGCCACGGTAGCCTTCAACCTGACCGACCCGAAGAAAGTGTCGAAGATTGTTGAGTCTGAGTTCGGCTTCCATATCATCCAACTTATCGAGAAGCGTGGCGACAAGGTGAACGTGCGCCATATCCTTCGCAAACCCATTGTCCCTGAAGAGGAGGTAGAGAAGGCCCTGGTACGTCTTGATTCTGTCGCAGTCGCCCTCCGCGAGGGTGTGGTTCCTGAGGTGCTGAAGCCCTTCATCTCTGCTGATAAGTTGACTGGTCCGTTTACTTTCGAGGATGCCGTCCCGGCACTCTCCGACGATAAGGATACCCGTTTCAGTAAGGGACTGATGTCCACCAATATGGCTCAGACAGGCCACACCTCGTCAAAGTTCCGCATGCAGGATCTGCCTCCAGAGGTGGCCAAGGCTGTCGATACCCTGCAGGTGGGCGAGATCTCCCGGGCCTTCCAGATGATCAATCAGCGTGGTAAGACCGTCTGTGTCATCGCTAAACTGAAGAACCGCATCGATGGTCATAAGGCCACGGTGACCGAGGATTTCCAGACACTGAAGGACGTGGTGCTTCAGAAACGCCAGAACGATCGCATTCATCAGTGGGTTGTCGATAAGATCAAGAACGTATATACCCGTCTGAACGATCAATACAAGGATTGTCATTTCGAGTACGAAGGCTGGTTCAAGTAAGTTCGTATGCTGAAGAGGGCATTTTATTTTCTGTTGGCATTGGCCTTGGTGGCTGGCTTGGGTTCTGCCGAGGCACAGAAAGGCAAGGGTAAGCGACCTGCCCGGAAAGCGCGTGCGCAGGATACCCGCATCTATCTGGTCCATGCTGACGTGCTTCACTTCGACGACCGCATCAATCCCGATGCCACCATCCTCAACGGTAGCGTCCATTTCACCCATCAGGGGGCTCGTCTTTACTGCGACAGCGCCTATTTCTATGAGGCCAGCAATTCCTTCGAGGCTTTCGGTCATGTGAGGATGGTTCAGGGTGACACGCTCTCGCTCGTCAGCGAGTATGCCTACTACGATGGCAACGAACAGATGGCCCGTGCACGCTATAACGTGGTGCTGAAGCACAAGAAGACCACCCTCTATACGGATAGTCTCGACTTCGACCGTCTCTACGACAACGCCTATTTCTTCGAAGGGGGTAAGATGGTTGACGGCAATACCACGCTGACCTCCGACTGGGGCGAGTACAACACGAAGTCCAAAATGTCGGTGTTCAACTACGACGTGAAGATGCAGAGTCCGAGTTTCTACCTCACCACCGACACGCTCTACTACGACACCCGCACCTCCATGGCCCATATCGTGGGTCCCTCCAATATCACGTCTGGCGATAGCCATATCTACTCCGAACAAGGCTACTACGACACCAAACTCGAGCGTGCGCGCCTGATGAACCGTTCTGTACTCTCCAATAATGGCAAGATGATAGTGGGCGACAGCGTCTATTACGACAGTCAACAGGGCTTCAGTCAGGCTTTCCGCGATGTCGTCTATGTCGATTCGGTGAATAAGAACAAACTCACGGGCAACTACGGTGAGTACTGGGAGCATACGGGCTACGCCCTGTGTACCGACAGTGCAGTGGCCATCGACTATTCCCAGGGCGACTCGCTCTATATGCATGCCGATACGTTCAAGGTTGTTACCTTCAATATCGATACCGACTCCATCTACCGTAAGATCCACGCCTTCCATCATGTGCGTGCATACCGCACGGATGTCCAGGCCGTGTGCGACTCGCTGGTGTATAACTCCATCGACTCCTGCATGACCATGTATTACGATCCCATCATCTGGAACAACAACCAGCAGCTGGTGGGCGACCTGGTGCAGGTGTTCCTGCGCGACTCCGTCATCGATCATGCCCATATCATCGACAATTGCTTCTCCATCCAGCATCTCCGCACCGATACGGCCTGCTATAATCAGGTGTCGTCGAAGGAGATGTTCGCCTTCTTCAAGGATGGTGAGATCCGTGAGGCGCAGGCCGTGGGCAATGTGCTTATCGGTTACTTCTTCGAGGAGGGCGACAGTGTGCCCATCGTCTATAACTATCAGGAAACGGCCGAACTGCGTATGTTCCTGAAGAATCGCAAGTTGGAGAGTGTGTGGACACCAAAGACCAGCGGCACGATGTATCCCATCAATCAGATTCCCGACGACCGCCGTCGCCTTCCGGGCTTTATGTGGTACGACTATGTCCGTCCGCTTAACCGTGACGATATCTTTAACTGGCGCAGTAAGAAATGACCGATGTGATCCATCTTCTCCCCGACAGTGTCGCCAACCAGATAGCTGCTGGTGAGGTGATCCAGCGCCCGGCTTCCGTAGTCAAGGAGTTGGTCGAGAATGCCGTCGATGCAGGTGCCACGTCTATTCATGTGCTGATTGTCGATGCTGGCCGGACCTCCATCCAGGTCATCGACGACGGTAAGGGCATGTCGGAGACCGATGCCCGTCTCTCGTTCGAGCGCCATGCCACCTCCAAGATCCTCAAGGCCGACGATCTCTTTGCCCTTCGCACCATGGGATTCCGTGGCGAGGCCCTGGCCTCTATCGCTGCTGTGGCTCAGGTAGAGTTGCTGACGCGCCGTGAGGAGGACGAGGTCGGCACCCGTCTGATGATTGCCGGCTCCAAGGTCTCATCTCAGGAGCCTGCCTCCTGTCCGGTGGGTAGTAACTTCAAGGTCGATAACCTCTTCTTCAACGTGCCTGCACGCAGGAAGTTCCTGAAGTCCAACGCCACCGAACTCAGCAACATCCTCACCGCCTTCGAGCGCATCGTTTTGGTCTATCCCGATATCCACTTCACGCTCCATCATAACGGGGCCGAACTGCTCAACCTCAAGCGGGGCTCCCTGCGTCAGCGCATCACCGATGTCTTTGGTCGTCAGTATAGTCAGGACCTTCTGCCCGTCGAGGTGCAGACAGCCATGTGCCGCATTACGGGTTTTGTCTCTAAGCCTGAGGGTGCCCGCAAGAAGGGAGGTCACGACTATTTCTTCGTCAATGGCCGTTTCATGCGCCATCCTTATTTCCATAAGGCCGTGCAGAGTGCCTACGACCGTCTTGTGCCTGAGGGCATGCAGGTGCCTTACTTCCTCTATTTCGAGGTGGAGCCTTCCGAGATCGACGTGAATATCCACCCCACGAAGACCGAGATCAAGTTTCAGAACGAACAGGCCGTCTGGCAGATCCTGCTTGCCGCAGTGCGCGATGCTGTGGGTAAATTCTGCGAGGTGCCCGCCATCGACTTCGACATGCAGGGCAGTCCCGACATCCCCGTCTTCGATCCCAACCGTCGTGTGGCTCCCCCGCAGCCCAGCTATAATGCCGACTATAACCCCTTTAAGAAACCCTCGGTTCCTACCGACTGGACAAAACTATATGAAGGTGCAGGCGATACCATTACCACTCAGACTGAGGAACAAGGCAGTCTCTTCGGACTCGACGACACGCCTGTTGAGGAGTCGTCTCAGACCACGCTTCTTGGCAAGTCACCTTCCCATTACCAGTATAAGGGCCGCTATATGATGACGGCCGTCAAGTCGGGACTGATGATCATCGACCAGCACCGTGCCGATGTGCGCATTCGTTACGAGCAGTATATAGAGCAGTTTAAGAGCCATGCTGCCAACACCCAGCGACAGCTCTTTCCCGAAGCCATGCAGTTGGCCCCCTCCGACGCCGTTACCCTCGAGCGCATTCTGCCCGACCTTACCAAGATGGGCTTCGATGTGAGCAGTCTGGGTGGCAACAGCTTTGCCGTCAATGGCATACCTGCAGGTCTCGAAGGCCTCGATCCCGCCAACCTGGTCCAGCAGTTGGTGGCCGATGCCGCAGAGGGCACACAGTCTTCCGATGTCCATGCCCGTCTCGCCCTGAGTCTGGCTCGCAGTGCGGCTATTCCCTATGGTCAGGTGCTCACCAACGACGAGATGGAACGGCTCATCAACGACCTTTTCAGTTGTTCCAATGTGAACTACACCCCCGACGGGAAAGCCATCCTCTGCATCCTGCCTCAGACCGATATAGAGCACCTTTTAGGCTGACAAAGGTTAAAAAGTGTCAAAGTATAACGATTTCACGGCCAACCCTTCTTTATTCTCAATAATTCGTCGTACCTTTGCACCCGCTTACAAAAAGGGGCGCTTAGCTCAGCTGGTTTAGAGCATCTGCCTTACAAGCAGAGGGTCGGCGGTTCGAATCCGTCAGCGCCCACCAAAACAATGAAGGCTTGCGATCATCGCAAGCCTTTATTGTTTCTTATTAACACAGATTACAGGATTTGAGAACGACTTTCTTGCCATTCTGAATAAAGATACCCTTTCGGGGCTCTGTGATCTGCCTGCCGTTCAGATTATACATCTTGCCAGACTGTTGTCCACCCCGATTAGGCAATAGCCGTGGAAGCTATAAGCAAAGAACAATGAGCGTAAAAAATAGGATTATAAATGACTAACATTGTCTTTATCTCACAACGACTTTCTTGCTATTCTGGATATATATACCCATCTTGGGCTGATCTATGCGTTGACCATTGAGGTTGTAGATCGGATGTGACTGATCTTTTAAGGATGTCGGTGCTTGTATGCCTGATTGA
>CAMKUA010000082.1:0-5890 GCA_946415825.1 uncultured Prevotella sp.
AGGCGTGCCCCTCGATCGAGAACGTCGCCCGCGAGTATGCCGACCTGCAGCCTAAATAGAATTCATCCCGTATCACTTGCTGGTACGGGATTTATTTATATTGCATTTGAATAACCTCAACGTAACCCGCATCAACAATGAAACCAACCCAATTTCAGGCCCTTACCTGTCACACATCCATCAGCCACTTCCACACCGGCACCACGGGTATTCCCTCCTCCGTGCCTTCTTCATCATACGTAATCAGCAGGCACTTCCAGTCCTCGTGCGCCTTGGCATACTTCACCAGTGGCGGCACCTCCCTATTGTAAGTGGTCTCATCTTTGATGCTGTAGGATACCTGTATGGCCAGCTTCTCGTCAGGCACAATGAAGTCTATCTCCTTCTCCGCGTTCAGATAATACACATTCTTCTTTCCATACCGCCTGCACAACTCAACCGCCACCATATTCTCCAGCAGAGAAGTCTCTGAATTCATTAAGAACAGGTTCAGCAACCCGTTGTCAACGAAGTAGTATTTCTTCTGCATTTCCTTCTCCGTCAGTTTCCCTACCTCGTTCTCCATGGGCAGTATCAGCCAACTGTCTGAGGCGTATTCCGCATAGTCTATCGTAGTAGGCACACTGATAGACGCCCCTGTTGCTACTATCACTTTCTTCAGCCTGTTATACGACAGCGGTTGCTTTACGCTCTCCGCCATCTTCTTGATTAGGATGTTCAACACCCTGTCATTCTTAATGTTATTTCGGGCACAGATGTCGCCCAGATAAATTTTCTGATACAGGCTCGACAACATCGCCCGCTTGTTCTTAAACGACAGGATCTCTGGCAGACCGCCGTAATAGAAGTACTCATTCAGATGTCGTTTTACTTCGCTTCTCTGGATGGTGTCATACACCCAATGATCCTTCAGTTCCACCTGTTGCGCTGCCAGATACTCTTTGAACGAATATGGGTACGCATCATGGATAAAGAATCGCCCCCCCAGCGTAGTTGCAACCTCCTTGCTCAGCATCTTCGCATTGCTACCCGTCACATAAACCCTGTATTTAGCATCAGTCAGTCTCCGTACGAACTTATCCCAGTGCGGAATGTTCTGCACCTCGTCCAGAAATACCACCGGCTTCTTACCATACAGTTCCAGATGGGCCTCCAGCAGACTGTTGAAGTCTTCCGTCTGGAATTCCGCCAGACGCTCATCCTCAAAGTCCACAAACAGAATCTCGTCCCATCCCTTTCCTGCTGCCTGTAACTGACGCACGCGCTGATACAGCAGATACGACTTACCCGCATGTCTCACGCCAACTATCACATAGTTGCCGTTCTCTTCAAAGTCTATGGGACGATTCACAATCACCGCCTCATCCACTTCGCGCTGTTTACTAATCAGGCACTGTTTGATGACATCTTTACTGATACCCATATAAATTATATTTAATAAGAATAGAGCGATTTTATTAAGTTTGGCTTACAAAGTTAAGCATTTCCTATAAAATTAAATTAATAATCTCGGAATTTTTGCAATATTTTCACACTTTTTATCACAAACCATTGTTTTTACCCCAAAATAAAATCTCTCCAGATTATTCTTGTTAAAACAATTTTACACTTAGAGGCCTTTCGTACGACGGCTCCTTGGAGCGAGTTTGGCAAGTTCCTAGAGATGACAAGTAGATGAGAAGGGACAGGCACGCGGTTAATGCAGTTTAGCTGGCAACTTGTCGGGCTGGTGAAATAGCAATTATCCCATATCACTTGCTGGTACGGGATGTTTCTATATATCTCTCGGCCTTTGATCCTTGAGCACATGGTCGTATATGTTAGTCTCAGCTTTTAAACCACCAGTAGCAATAATCTTACGAGGTACAATGCTATTGTCAATTAATGACCAATAATCAACCCGCAGAAGGGTGTGTATATCCAAAACGGTAAAAAACGAGTAATCAAATGAAAAAGAACTATTTATATATTAATGTGGATGGAGACGATTATTTCTGCCACTGTTCGATGCGCTGCAGGGCTTCTTCAGTCTTTTCATGACTACCGAAGGCCGTGAAGCGTACATAACCTTCGCCTGAAGGACCAAAGCCTACGCCTGGAGTACAGACCACATGAGCGCCGTAGAGCATCTCTTCGAAGAACTTCCAGCTGCTTCTGCCTCCAGGAGTTCGTGCCCAGATGTAAGGCGCATTCTCACCTCCGTAGCACTCGAATCCGAGGCTGCGAAGTGTTTCGAGCATCTTGTGGGCATTCTGCATGTAGTAGTTGATTGTCGTCTTAATCTGTTCCTTGCCCTCGGGGGTGTAGATAGCCTCAGCAGCGCGTTGGGAGATATAGCTGGTGCCATTAAACTTGGTGCACTGACGACGGTTCCAAAGGGGATTCAAAGGAATGCGCTCGCCTGAAAGCGTAGCGGCAGTTACTTCCTTGGGAACGATGGTATAGCCACAACGTACACCCGTAAAACCTGCCGTCTTGGAGTAGCTGTGGAACTCGATGGCGCACTTTCTGGCACCTCGTATCTCGTAGATAGAGTGGGGGATGTCATCATCTTGGATATAGGCCTGATAAGCAGCATCGTAGAAGATAAGTGTATCGTTCTTCAGGGCGTAGTTTACCCATTTCCTCAATTCTTCCTTCGAAATAACCGTACCCGTGGGGTTGTTGGGGTAACAGAGATAAATCACATCCACCCTGCGGTCAGGAATCTGGGGAACGAAACCGTTTTCTGCTGTACAAGGCATATAGAGCACATTCGACCAGCGCCCCTCTTCGTCCTGCACACCAGCACGTCCGATCATCACGTTCGAGTCGATATAGACGGGATAGATGGGGTCAGTAACTCCAATGCTATTGTCCCAGCGGATGAGTTCCTGGATATTACCCGTATCGCTCTTGGCACCGTCGTTGATGAATATCTCATTGACGTCGAGGTGGATACCACGAGGCAGGAAGTCGTTTTTCAGGATGGCCTCACGCAGGAAATCGTAACCCTGCTCGGGTCCATAGCCTCGGAACCCTTGGGCGGTGGCCATCTCGTCGGCAGCTTTGTGGATGGCCTCGATAACGGCAGGGGCCAGGGGTTGGGTGACATCGCCAATGCCCAGACTGATGATGTCGGCCTTGGGATGGGTGGTCTTGAATGCGTTTACCTTCTTGGCGATATCTGCGAACAGGTAGTTGTTCGGTAGTTTCAGAAAATGGTCGTTTACTAATGCCATATGATCAATTATTTTGTGTTTGTATGTCTATTTCGACTGCAAAGGTAATCCGTTTTGTCTGAAATACAAAGAAAACGCAGACTTTTTTTATCGATTATTTGGCTATCTGCTCTATTTTACGTATTTTTGCACCCAAATTACGAAAGTGATTATGCAGACAAACAGTCATTTATCTCGGCTTATACACGATCAGGCTCAGAAATACGGTGATCGTGAGGTGTTGATTTATAAGGACTTCGGCGGTTCTGAGTGGAAGTCATGTTCGTGGAACGAGTTCTCGGCCATGGTGAAGAAGGTGTCGAATGCCATGCTCAACCTGGGTGTGAAGGTTCAGGAGAACGTGGGCGTGTTTGCACAGAACTCGGCCCAGTATCTATTCTGTGACTTCGGTGCCTGGGGTATTCGTGCTGTGACCATTCCCTTCTATGCAACCTCATCGGAGCAGCAGATCCAGTTTATGATTACCGATGCCAAGGTGAGGTTTTTGTTTGTGGGTGAGCAGGACCAGTACGACAAGGCGCGCCGTGTGCTCTCCACTTGCAAGACGCTGGAGCGCATCATCATTTTCGATAAGAATGTGCGTCTGGCTCCCAATGATGCCAACGCTATGTATTTCGACGACTTCCTGAAGTTGGGTGAGAACTTGCCTCGTCAGACGGAGGTGGAGTCGCTTCAGGCGCAGGCCTCGATGGACGATGTCGCTAATATCCTCTATACCAGTGGCACGACGGGCGACTCAAAGGGTGTCATTCTGACGTGTGGCCAGTATCATGCTGCTATGGAGGCCAATAATAAGTGTGTGCCTGTTGGCGAGGACGATCGTGTATTGAACTTCCTGCCCTTTACCCATATCTTTGAGAAGGGGTGGAAGATACTGTGTTTGACAGAGGGCGCTCGTCTCATCATAAATACCTATCCTCAGGAGGTGCAACAGTCGATGAAGGAGACGCACCCCACATGTATGTCGAGCGTACCCCGTTTCTGGGAGAAGGTCTATATGGGTGTGCAGGAGCAGATCGACAAGGCCAGTGCGCCCAAGCGTATGCTCTTCCAGCATGCACTAAAGGTGGGCAAACAGCATAATATCGACTACTTGTCGAAGGGCAAGCGTCCGCCTTTGGGTCTGCATCTGGAATACGAGATGCTCAACAAGACGGTGTTCTCGCTGGTGCGCAAGGAACTGGGTCTTGAGAATGCCCACTTCTTCCCCACGGCAGGTGCGACGGTGAACCCGAAGGTGGAGGAGTTTGTACATGCCATCGGTATTAATATGGTGGTGGGCTATGGACTGACAGAGAGTCTGGCTACCGTATCGTGTAACCATCTGGGCGAGCCCTTCACCGTGGGTGGTGTGGGTATCCCCATCGAGGGCATCGACATCAAGATCAGCGACGAGGGCGAAGTGCTGTTGAAGGGCCCGACGATTACGAAGGGCTACTATAACCGTGAGGACCTTACCAAACAGGCCTTTACGGCCGACGGCTATTTCAAGACGGGTGACTCTGGCTATCTGCAGGATGGCGAACTCTTCCTCAAAGAGCGTATCAAGGACCTCTATAAGACCTCTAACGGTAAGTATATTGCGCCACAGATGATTGAGTCGAAGTTGTTGGTGGATAAGTATATCGACCAGATCTGCATCATTGCCGACCAGCGTAAGTTTGTCTCAGCCCTCATCATTCCCGTCTATTCTCTGTTGGAGGAGTATGCCCGTGAGCACAAGATTCCGTTTGAGAGTCGTGAGCAACTCTGTGCTGATCCGCAGATCAACGAGATGATGAAGGAGCGTATCGATACACTGCAACAGTCGTTGGCCCACTACGAGCAGATTAAGCGCTTCACGCTGTTACCTCACCACTTCTCGATGGAGAAAGGCGAGTTGACCAACACGCTGAAGATCCGCCGTCGTGTGCTCAACGAGAACTATCGCAAGGAAATAGATTTGATGTACCAGGAATGATAACACAAGATCAGTTAAAGGACGTATTGGAAAGGGCCGATGCACTGTATCGGTATCTTGAGATAGATAAGAAAAAGATGGAGTACGAGGAGGAAGATCTTCGTACTCAAGCTCCTGATTTCTGGGAAGACCGCAAGCGTGCCGAGGAGCAGATGAAGAAGGTGAAGGGCATCAAGAAGTGGCTCGACGGCTACAACGAGGTGCGCACCATGGCCGACGAACTGCAACTGGCCTTCGATTTCTACAAGGAGGAAATGGTCACCGAGGAGGAGGTCGATGACAACTATGCCAAGGCAATCAAGGCCATCGAGGATCTGGAGCTGATGAACATGCTGCGCCAGAAGGAGGACCCGATGGATGCCGTGCTGAAGATCAACAGTGGTGCTGGTGGTACCGAGGCACAGGACTGGGCCCAGATGCTGATGCGTATGTATATGCGCTGGGCTGAGGCTCATGGCCATAAGGTGACGGTGTCGAACCTGCTCGAAGGCGATGATGCCGGTATCAAGAGTGTTACGATGCAGATTGAAGGTGGTGAGTATGCCTATGGCTACCTGAAGTCGGAAAACGGTGTGCACCGTCTGGTGCGCGTCTCTCCCTTCAATGCTCAGGGCAAGCGTATGACCTCGTTTGCCTCTGTCTTCGTATCACCCCTCGTCGATGATACCATCGAGGTGTATGTTGATCCGGCCAAGCTCTCGTGGGATAC
>CAMKUA010000083.1:0-5777 GCA_946415825.1 uncultured Prevotella sp.
CGCGACCCCAACCTTGGCAAGGTTGTGCTCTACCAACTGAGCTATTTCCGCCTTTCTAAGGCAACCTCTCTTGATTGCGGGTGCAAAGGTAATGCTTTTTTCGGAACTGACAAACTTTTCAACGACTTTTTTTTCAAAAAAAGCGCTAATCCATCCTATTTTTATAGTCTTCGTAGCCGAAATCGCGCAAGATCTCCAGTTTTCCGTCACTATGAAGCATACCGATAGACGGATGGGTGATACCATTAAATGTGTTCGTCTTCACCGTCGTATAATGGATCATATCCTCGAAAATCACCTGGTCGCCCACCTTCAATTCCTGTGGAAAATGCCACGACGCCATGAAATCTCCACTCAGACAACTGTTTCCTCCAAGACGATAGGTATGAGGTTCCCCAGCCTGCGACTCCTCCACATGTTCGGCACCTCTTACCTCTGGATAATAGGGCATTTCCAGACAGTCGGGCATATGACAAGTGAAACTCACGTCTAAGATAGCTGTACGGATGCCTTTATCCTCCACGATATCCACCACATGTGACACCAGCGGTCCCGTCTGCCAGGCAAAGGCACTGCCAGGTTCGAGAATCACTTTGAGCCAAGGATAGCGGCGGTGGAAGTCCTGCATCATCCTGATGAGTAACGCTACGTCATAGTCCTTCCGTGTCATCAGGTGCCCACCCCCGAAGTTGATCCATTTCAACTGTGGAAACCACTTGGCAAATTTCTCCTCGATATGTACAAGCGTACGTTGAAACACATCTGCCCCACTCTCACAATGACAGTGGCAATGGAATCCCTCGATATCCTCAGGCAGTTGTTCTGGCAGCTTATCGGCTGTCACACCGAAGCGCGTACCTGGAGCACAGGGATTATACAACAGGGTACCTACCTCAGAATATTCCGGATTGACACGAAGGCCTAGTGATACCCCTTTTGCCCTTGCATGATAGCGCTCGTATTGTGAGAGCGAATTGAAGGTCAGGTGCGAAGAACAGCCTACGATCTCATCAAATTCGTCGTCGGTATAGGCTGGCGAGAATGTATGGGCAGGGGCACCGAACTCCTCGTAGGCAAGCCGTGCCTCCGACAGTGAACTGGCTGTCGTGGAATGGATGTATTCTCTGAAGATGGGGAATGTCTTCCACAGGGCAAAGGCCTTAAAAGCCAGGATAATCTCTATATCGGCTTTCGCCGCAACATCAGCGATCAGCGTGAGGTTGCGGCGAAGTCTTGTTTCCTCTATAATATAAATAGGTGTAGCCATCAGTCTTTCTTTAATGGTATCACCACACTGAAGGTACTACCCTGCCCCTCTACCGACTCTACCATACATTCACCGCCAATCTTCGTGGCGAAGTCCTGACAGAGTTGGAGTCCGAGACCGGAACCCTCCTCACCACCTGTTCCGTAGGTGGTATCTCCCTTGTGGAAGATGGTTGCCAGACGATTGGCAGCGATACCCACACCATGGTCGGTCACACTGACCTTGGCAAAGTCACCCTCCTTCATCATGGCAATATCGATAGAAGAGCCATCTGGCGAGAACTTAATGGCATTCGACATAAAGTTACGCACCACCGTCTTCAGCATATCGTTATCAGCCTGCACAACCAGAGCCTCACCAGGTTGCTGCAGGTTTAACTTGATATGCTTGGTCTGGGCAATCATCTCGAAGATATCCACCACACCGGGGATGATATCGTTCAGGTCGAGATCCTGCATAACCACATTCAAACGACCCGTCTGACTCTTCGTCCATTTCAGCAGGTTATCCAGCAGGTCGTGCACCTCTTCCGATTCACGGTTGGCCTGATCCAGAAGTGCGTAAGTCTCTGCACCTACCGACTCTACTGTTACTGACTGCACCAGCAGGTTCAGCACCATACGGATACTGGCCATTGGCGAACGCAAGTCGTGGGCAATCACGGAGTACATCTTATCGCGGTTACTCAGGGTAGCACTCAATTCGGCATTTTTCTTCTCGATGAGACGCTTGGCAGCCACCAGTGATATCTGTTGCATCACACGCATCACCAACTCCTCCTTGTTGAAAGGCTTCGTCAGGAAGTCACTGGCGCCTACCTGGAAACCATGCACCAGATCGGAAGGCGTGTTCAGAGCCGTCAGGAAAATAATGGGGATATCCTTGGTAGCCTCGTCTTTCTTCAGGATTACTGCCGTATCAAAACCACTGATATCGGGCATCATAACGTCAAGCAGAATCAGATCGGGATGCTCAGTCCTTGCCATTTCGATACAAGTGGTACCGTTGTTGGCCGTACAAACCTGGAATTTCTCGTTCGTCAGAAGTATCTTCAACAATAACACATTGCTGACCACATCATCGACGATAAGTATCTTGTACTCACTCCTGTTTATCCTAGATTCTAGAGTTTCTCCTACGTCCATTATAATAGGTTCAGTTATTAATATTGCTGCAAAAATAATGCAATAATTTGAAATATCCAAATTATTGCACCATTTTTTTGCCTTTAGGCACGTTCTACTTATATTCTGCCCATGATTTGATACCTATTTCGTCGAGATTATTGGTACAGAAGGCATGAATAAAGGCACTTGCCAGTCGGGAATTCGTTATCAGCGGCACGTTCAGGTCGATGGCAGCACGACGTATCTTATAGCCGTTGGTCAACTCGTGGGTAGTCAGGTTCTTGGGGATATTCACCACCATGTCGATCTTATGCTGATGCAACAGGTCGAGAGCCTGAGGCTGTTCGCTGTCCGACGGCCAGTGAACCAGTGTGTTCCCGATGCCGTTATCGGTGAGATACTTAGAGGTTCCGCCGGTGGCATAGAGTTCATAGCCATGCTCCACCAACTGTCGGGCCGCATCCAGCATCTCTGCTTTCTGCTTGGCAGAACCCGTCGAGAGCAACACCGTCTTCTTCGGTATCCGATGCCCCACACTCAGCATCGCCTTCAGCAGGGCGGTATCGGTATTGTCGCCGATACATCCCACCTCTCCCGTCGAAGCCATATCCACACCCAGTACGGGGTCGGCCTTCTGCAGTCTGTTGAAACTGAACTGCGAGGCCTTGATACCCACATAGTCCAGGTCGAAGAGATTCTTCGACGGTTTTTCCACAGGCAGTCCCAGCATCACCTTTGTGGCCAGGTCGATGAGGTTCAGTTTCAGCACCTTCGATACAAAGGGGAAGGAGCGCGAGGCTCTCAGGTTACACTCTATCACCAGGATATCGTTATCACGGGCCATATACTGGATGTTGAACGGTCCGTTGATATGCAGTGCCTTGGCTATCTGGCGCGAGATGCGCTTGATGCGGCGCACTGTCTCCACATACAGTTTCTGCGGAGGGAACTGGATGGTGGCATCACCCGAGTGCACACCGGCAAACTCGATATGCTCACTGATGGCATAAGCCAGAATCTCACCGTCCCTGGCTACAGCGTCCATCTCTATCTCCTTGGCATGCTCGATAAACTTCGACACCACCACAGGATGATCCTCTGAGACGTTAGCCGCCAACTGCAGGAATTTCTCGAGCTCTTCCTTGTTCGAGCACACGTTCATCGCAGCACCCGAGAGCACATACGAGGGGCGCACCAATACGGGGAATCCCACACGCTCCACGAACCTATCGATATCCTCCATAGAGGTCAGTGCACTCCACTCCGGCTGGTTCACGCCAATCTCATTCAACATCTGCGAGAACTTCGCACGGTCTTCTGCACCATCAATATCCACAGCCTGTGTACCCAGTATGTTCACATGCTGCTCGTCGAGATACACGGCCAGATTATTGGGTATCTGTCCTCCCGTCGAGACAATCACACCGTGAGGCTGTTCAAACTCGATGATGTCGAGTACACGTTCAAAGGTTAGTTCGTCGAAATACAGACGGTCACACATATCATAGTCAGTAGAAACCGTCTCGGGGTTATAGTTGATCATCACACTTCGCCAACCCTCTTTACGGATGGTGTTCAAGGCCTGCACACCGCACCAGTCGAATTCTACCGACGAACCGATGCGATAAGCACCCGACCCCAGTACGATGATACTCTTCTTGTCGCCCTCATACTGGATGTCACTGGCTACACCGCTATAGGTCACATACAGGTAGTTGGTCTGTGCCGGATACTCTGCTGCCAGCGTGTCAATCTGCTTCACCACAGGCAGGATGCCCATTTGCTTTCTGCGGTTTCTCACCAGCAGCAGGGCCTCGTGCATCGTACTGATCTCTCCCTCAAGACCGATGGCGCGGGCTATCTGGAAATCGGTAAATCCATAGACCTTGGCCTCTCGCAGCAGTTCCTTCTCTATCGTGTTGATGTTCTGCTTCTTCAACTGCTCATCGATGTCGATGATATGCTTCAGCTTCTCGAGGAACCACTTGTCGATCTTCGTCAACTCGTGGATTCTTTCGATATCGTACTGCGGCAGATGCATCGCCTTCGAGATGACGAAGATACGCTTGTCGGTAGGCTCGCGCAGGGCAGCGTCGATATCGGGGATCTTCAGTTCCTTGTTCTCCACAAAACCGTGCATCCCCTGTCCTATCATGCGCAGACCTTTCTGGATGGCTTCCTCGAAGTTCCTACCGATAGCCATCACCTCTCCCACACTCTTCATCGACGAGCCCAGTTCCTTATCAACGCCGTGGAATTTCGACAGGTCCCAACGTGGAATCTTACAGACCACATAGTCGAGAGCGGGCTCGAAGAAGGCACTGGTAGTCTTTGTCACCGAGTTCTTCAGTTCAAAGAGCCCGTAGCCCATACCCAGTTTGGCAGCCACGAAAGCCAGCGGATACCCCGTAGCCTTCGAGGCCAGTGCCGAACTTCTCGAGAGTCGTGCGTTCACCTCTATCACACGGTAATCCTCCGACTGGGGGTCGAAGGCGTACTGCACGTTACACTCACCCACGATGCCGATATGACGGATAATCTTAATGGCCAGAGCCCTCAACTTATGATACTCCGAGTTGGTCAGTGTCTGCGAAGGAGCTATCACTATCGACTCTCCGGTATGGATGCCCAGGGGGTCGAAGTTCTCCATGTTACATACGGTGATGCAGTTGTCATACTTATCGCGAACCACCTCATACTCTATCTCCTTCCAGCCCTTCAGCGACTTCTCCACCAGCACCTGTGGCGAGAAAGCAAAGGCCTTTTCAGCCAGTTTGTCGAGTTCCTCCTCGTTGTCGCAGAAACCTGAGCCCAGTCCGCCGAGGGCGTAAGCCGCACGGAGAATCACCGGGTAGCCCAGTGTCTTGGCAGCCTTGCGGGCACTCTCTATATCCTCACAGGCCTCACTCTTAATGGTCTTCACCCCGATCTCGTCGAGTTTCTTCACGAAGAGCTCACGGTCCTCGGTGTCCATAATGGCCTGTACGGGAGTTCCCAGCACCTTCACGTTGTACTTCTCGAGCACACCACTCTGATAGAGTTCCACGCCACAGTTCAGGGCTGTCTGTCCACCGAAGGCCAACAAGATACCGTCGGGGCGCTCCTTCTCAATCACCCGCTCCACGAAATAGGGTTGTACAGGTAGGAAATAGATCTCGTCGGCTACACCCTCCGAGGTCTGCACCGTGGCGATATTGGGGTTTATCAGCACCGTCTTCACACCCTCTTCGCGCAGGGCCTTCAGGGCCTGCGAACCACTATAGTCAAACTCTCCTGCCTCACCGATCTTCAACGCCCCAGAACCCAGCAGCAGTACTTTCTTGATAGAATTATCTTTCATCTTTTATTCTTTAAGCTTTAAGCATTAAGCATTAAACTTTAAT
>CAMKUA010000084.1:0-5216 GCA_946415825.1 uncultured Prevotella sp.
AACTGCCGTACGGGTTCCCGTACCGGGGGTTCGAATCCCCCTCCTTCCGCAACCGAGGGGTCTTGCTCCAAAAGAATGCAGCGCGGTCGATTCATCTAATGGTTAGGATACAAGATTCTCAATCTTGGCATAGGGGTTCGATTCCCCTATCGACTACTATGAGGGGCTTTAAGCCCCTTTTTTTATAAGCAAGAAAACAAGGACAACAACAATAATACACAAAATCACCATGGTTAAAATCTCAAAAGAAGCCGCTCTGGAGTATCATGAGAGCGGGCGCCCAGGAAAAATCGAAGTAAAGCCCACCAAGGCTTATCGCACTCAAACCGACTTGAGTCTCGCCTACTCTCCAGGCGTGGCCTATCCATGTCTGGAAATTCAGGAAGATCCCGACGCTGCATACAAGTACACTGACAAGGGAAACCTTGTGGCAGTGATCTCTAACGGTACGGCTGTGCTCGGACTAGGTGACATCGGCGCCATGAGTGGCAAGCCAGTGATGGAGGGTAAAGGACTGCTCTTCAAAATCTATGGCGGCATCGACGTGTTCGATATCGAGGTGAACGAAAAGGATCCTGAGAAGTTTTGTGAGGCTGTAGAGCGCATCGCCCCAACCTTCGGAGGCATCAATCTCGAGGATATCAAGGCACCAGAGTGCTTCTATATCGAGGAACGACTGAAGAAGACGCTCGACATACCCGTCATGCACGACGACCAGCACGGTACGGCTATCATCTCGGCTGCAGGACTGAAAAACGCCATGGAGGTGATTGGTAAGGACATTAAAAAAGTGAAGATTGTGGTGAACGGTGCCGGAGCTGCTGCCATCAGTTGCACCAAACTCTATATGGCTATCGGGGCACAGAAGGAGAACATTGTGATGCTCGACTCGAAAGGCGTCATCTCTACCGAGCGCCAAGACCTGAACGAGCAGAAGAAGTTCTTTGCCACCACCCGCACGGATATTCACACTCTGGCTGAAGCCGTGAAAGATGCTGATGTATTCGTTGGACTCTCGAAGGGTAACGTTCTTACGAAAGATATGGTGAAGTCGATGGCAAAGGATCCCGTAATCTTCGCACTGGCCAACCCAGTACCCGAAATTTCGTATGAAGACGCTATGGAGGCGCGTCCCGATGTGCTGATGTCAACAGGACGTACAGACTATCCTAACCAGATTAACAACGTGATAGGATTCCCTTATATCTTCCGTGGAGCACTCGACGTGCACGCTACAGCCATCAACGAGGAGATGAAACTTGCTGCCGTTCACGCTATCGCCGATCTGGCCAAACAGCCTGTACCTGATGTGGTTAACGATGTATATAAGGTAAACAACCTGACCTTCGGACGTGACTATTTCATTCCAAAGCCAGTGGATCCACGACTGATTACCGAGGTTTCCTCAGCAGTTGCTAAGGCTGCCATCGAGAGTGGTGTGGCCCGTAAGAAGATTGAGAACTGGGAAGAGTATAAGGACTCGCTGTCAGTGCTGCTGGGACAGGAGACAAAACTTACGCAAAAGCTCTACGCCACAGCTGCTGCCCATCCGCAGCGCGTTGTATTCGCTGAGGCTGTACACCCCACCATGCTGAAGGCTGCCGTTCAGGCCAAGGCCGAGGGTATCTGCTACCCTATCCTACTAGGTAACGACGAGGTGATAGCCAAACTGGCCAAGAGTCTGGATCTGAGTCTCGACGGTATCGAGATTGTAAATTTGCGCCATCCCTCTGAGCAGGAGCGTCGCGAACGCTATGCCCGCATACTGACAGAAAAGCGCCAGCGCGAGGGCTACACCTTCCAGGAGGCTAACGACAAGATGTTTGAGCGTAACTACTTCGGTATGATGATGGTAGAGACGGGTGAGGCTGATGCCTTTATCACTGGTCTTTACACGAAATATTCGAATACTATCAAGGTTGTTAACGAGGTGATCGGTATTCGTCCTGAGTATAAGCACTTCGGTACGATGCACATCATTAACTCACCAAAGGGTACTTACTACATTGCAGATACACTGGTGAACGAGAATCCCAGTCGTGAGGCTCTGCTCGACATCTCGAAGCTGATTGCCACTGCCGTACGCTTCTTCAATGAGAAGCCCGTCATCGCCTTGGTGTCGCACTCTAACTTCGGCAGTAATACAAGCGATGGTGCCCTGAAAGTGAAGGAGACCGTGGCCAAAATGCAGGAGCTTTACCCTGACCTTCCCATCGACGGAGAGATGCTGCTGAGTTTTGCTCTCGACAACGAACTGAGAGATCAGGAGTATCCGTTTACAAAGGTGAAGGGCAAGAAGGTGAACACGCTGGTATTCCCCAACCTTACCTCCGCCCGCTCTTCATATAAGATGCTTCAGATGCTCGGCAGCGACGCTGAGATTATAGGTCCGATACAGATGGGACTAAACAAGCCTATCCACTTTATCGACTTTGGCGCTTCCGTACGCGATGTGGTAAACATTGTGGCAATAGCCAGCATCGACGCCTATGTGGATAAGATCAAATCGAAACTGTCGGGATTAGGCAGGTAATCAGACAGGCACCATAGCTTTTAAAGGGCTCCTTTTTGTGCTCGGACACACAGGAAGGAGCCCTTTTTGTCTTTTTGCCTTGATTTATATCAATTAAGTAACAAAAAGACAGTAATTTGATAAAAAAAATAATAAAATGTTTGCTATTTCGAATTTTTGCTGTAATTTTGCAACCAAATTAATCAAATCAAGTACAACAAACAACTAAAAAACAAGAAAGATTATGAATGCAGCAAAAGTTGTAGAAGAGTTGAAGCAGCGCTTCCCCAATGAGCCGGAGTACATCCAGGCAGTTTCTCAGGTTCTTCCCACTATCGAGGAGGAGTACAACAAGCACCCCGAGTTTGAAAAGGCAAACCTCATCGAGCGCCTTTGCATCCCCGATCGCGTTTGTGAGTTCCGTATCACATGGGTTGACGACAAGGGTAATGTACAGACCAACATGGGTTATCGTATCCAGCACAACAACGCCATTGGCCCGTACAAAGGCGGTCTACGTTATCACAAGTCTGTAAACCTCGGTATCCTGAAATTCCTCGCTTTCGAGCAGACTTTCAAGAACTCATTGACCACACTGCCTATGGGTGGTGCCAAGGGTGGTTCAGACTTCTCTCCCCGTGGCAAGAGCGACGCTGAGGTAATGCGTTTCTGCCAGGCATTCATGAACGAACTGTATCGCGTTATCGGTCCTGATGAGGACGTACCTGCTGGTGATATCGGTGTAGGTGGTCGTGAGGTTGGTTACCTCTTCGGACAGTACAAGAAGCTCACCCACCAGTTCCAGGGCGTGCTCACAGGTAAGGGTCTCTCATTCGGTGGTTCATTGATCCGTCCTGAGGCTACCGGTTACGGTTGTGTATATTTCCTCACCTCTATGCTCGCTACCCGTGGTATCGAACTGAAGGGTAAGAAGGTGCTGATCTCTGGCTCTGGTAATGTGGCTCAGTATGCTACTGAGAAGTGCATCCAGCTCGGCGCTATCCCCTTGACACTCTCTGACTCAGATGGTTACATCTATGACCCCGATGGTATCGACGAGGCTAAGCTCGCTTATGTGAAGGAGTTGAAGAACGTGGAGCGCGGACGTATCAAGGAGTATGCTGAGGAGTATCCCAACGCTGTCTATCATGCAGGTGAGCGTCCCTGGCACGAGAAGGCCGATATCGCTCTGCCTTGCGCTACACAGAACGAGATCAACGGCGAGCAGGCTCAGGCCCTGATCGACAATGGTGTGATTGCTGTTGCTGAAGGTGCCAACATGCCTTCACTGCCCGAGGCTATCAAGATTTTCCAGGATGCCAAGATTCTCTATGCTCCTGGTAAGGCTTCTAACGCTGGTGGTGTGTCAGTATCTGGTCTGGAGATGTCGCAGAACTCTGAGCGTCTGAGTTGGACTTCTAAGGAGGTTGACGACTACCTGAAGCGCATCATGAACGACATTCACGAGAACTGCGTGAAATACGGTACTCAGGCTGATGGCTACATCAACTACGTGAAGGGTGCCAACGTTGCCGGCTTCATGAAGGTTGCCAATGCCATGATGGCTCAGGGAATCGTGTAAGATTGATAATAGAATAATGAAAGAGGCGTACTCACGTGGAGTATGCCTCTTTTTTGTTAATAAATCATAATCTTTGCTCGATTCTTCAATCTTCATCCCTCAATCTTCAATAATATTCGTACCTTTGCACCTCAATTGCGAGTACGGGCTTCGTCTCAGCATAGAGCAAACTCTCTGCATTCGACTTGCACCGTCCTTGCAGCCGTTTTGTCCCCCGTAGGGGGAAATAGGGGCCGGAACAGGCGCTTGCTCCTATCAATTATTAACCCTTTAAAGATGGTCTGGTAAACGTCTGTTCAGACCCCGCCCCGACAACAAACGAGGGGCAAAATTATTTTTATATTATGTCAGATTTAACAAAGAACGTAAAGCCGCTCGACGATTTCAATTGGGAAGAGTTTGAGAATGGCACGCCCGCTGGTGTCAGCCGTGAGGAACTTGACAAGGCGTACGACGAAACCCTGAACAAAGTAGCCGACCACCAGGTGGTAGAGGGTACTGTTATCTCCGTTGACAAGAAGGAGGTAGTAGTTAACATCGGCTACAAGAGCGACGGTATTATCCCCGCTTCAGAATTCCGCTACAACCCCGACCTCGCTATCGGCGATAAGGTTGAGGTATATGTGGAAAGCGCAGAGGACAAGAAGGGCCAGCTGATCCTCTCTCACAAGAAGGCTCGCATGTCAAAGTCTTGGGATCAGGTCAACGAGGCTCTCGAGCAGGATGCCGTTATCCAGGGTTACATCAAGTGCCGCACAAAGGGCGGTATGATTGTCGATGTGTTTGGAATCGAAGCATTCCTCCCCGGCTCTCAGATCGACGTTCACCCCATACGCGACTACGATCAGTTCGTTGGCAAGACCATGGAGTTCAAGGTTGTCAAGATCAACCAGGAGTTCCGCAATGTCGTTGTTTCTCATAAGGCTCTCATCGAGCAGGAGCTCGAGGCCCAGAAGAAGGAGATCATCGGCAAACTCGAGAAGGGTCAGATCCTCGAGGGTACTGTTAAGAATATCACCAACTATGGTGTATTCGTTGACCTCGGTGGTGTTGACGGACTCATCCATATCACAGACCTCTCTTGGGGCCGTGTTGACGATCCCCACAAGGTGGTGGAGCTCG
>CAMKUA010000085.1:0-4877 GCA_946415825.1 uncultured Prevotella sp.
GATGACTACGAGAACGAGCGTAGCATTACAGACATTGCCGAGCGCTCTTACATGCCTGCACTCAACACGTTGCACGACATGATCAATGAGAACGGTAAGTTCTTCAAGGTGGCCTTCTCTCTCTCAGGTACTGGCATTGAGCAGCTTGAGATGCATGCTCCTCAGGTGATTGAGAAGCTGCAGCAGATGAACGAGACGGGTTGCGTGGAGTTCCTCGCAGAGCCCTATAGCCATGGTCTCTCATCGCTGGCTAATCCTGACACCTTCGCCCTCGACGTGAAGAAGCAGGCTGCAAAGATCGAAGAGCTGTTTGGCAAGAAGCCTACCGTAGCCCGTAACTCCTCGCTTATCTATAGCGACGATATCGGTGCCCAGATTGCCGCTCTTGGTTTCAAGGGTATGCTCACCGAGGGTGCCAAGCACGTGCTGGGTTGGAAGTCGCCCCACTATGTCTATAACTGCAACATCGCCCCCAATCTGAAGCTTCTGCTTCGTGATATCGAACTCTCAGATGATATCTCGTTGCGCTTCAACAACTCTGAATGGGACGGTTATCCTCTCTTCGCTGATGCCTATATCGACCGCATCGCCCGTTTGCCCGAGGAAGAGCAGATCATCAACATCTTCATGGAGCTCTCAGCTCTGGGTATTGCCCAGCCGTTGTCGTCGAATATCCTCGACTTCATCCATGCATTGCCTGCATGCGCCAAGGAGAAGGGCATCAACTTCATGACGCCTACCGAGATCTGCAAGGCCTGCAAGAGTGTGGGCAACCTCGACGTGCCCGACACTCTGTCGTGGGTTGATGAGGAGCGCGATGTCAGCTGCTGGCTGGGTAATGCCATGCAGCACGAGGCTTTCAACAAGCTCTACTCTGTTGCCGATCGTCTGCGCATTGCCAACGATCCCCGCATCAATCAGGACTGGGACTATCTGCAGGCTTCCAACAACTTCCGCTTCATGACCACCAAGCCCTCTAACGTAGGACTGGATCGTGGTATCTATAGCGGTCCGTTCGATGCCTTCACGAATTACATGAACATCCTTGGCGACTTCATCAACAGAGTCAATGCCCTCTATCCGCTCGATATCGACAACGACGAGCTCGAAGGTCTGCTTACGACCATCAAGAACCAGGGCGACGAGATTGAGATGAAGGACAAGGAGATTACCCGTCTGAAGGCTCGTATCGAGAAGCTCGAGGGTGCTCAGCCCAAGGCTCCTGCCAAAACCAAGGCAGAGAAGAAGGCGCCCGCAAAGAAGGCTCCTGCCAAGCCGAAGGCAGAGAAGAAGTAAGTGAGAAAAGGAATCCCCGTTCAGATGTGAACGGGGATCTTTTTTAGGTCTTTGTCTGCGCTCGAGTTGCCCACCATCAGTTCATACTCGCCAGGCACCACGCGCATCGTGTTGGTCTCTGCGTCCCAACCCTCAAAGCTGCTACGGGGCAGGTCGATGAGGATGGTCTTGGCCTCGCCTGCCTTCAGCCACACCTGTTGGTAGGCGCGTAGCGACTTCAGTGGTCCCTCTGCATCGGCCTTGTTGCGGATATACACCTGTATGGTTTCTAGTCCGTCTCTCTTGCCCGTGTTCTTCACACTCACCTGTACCTTGTTGTTCTTGTAAGAAAGTGCTCCGATCTCGAACGTGGTGTAGCTTAGTCCGTAGCCGAAGGGGAACAGCGCCTCGCCCTGATAGTAGCGATAGGTGCGATTCTTCATCGAGTAGTCCAGGAAGTCGGGTAGCTCGTCCGTGCTCTTATAGAAGGTGATGGGCAGCTTGCCACTGGGGTTGTATGCCCCAAAGAGCACCTCGGCCAAAGCCTGACCGCCCAACTCTCCACCATACCATGCCTGGAGGATGGCATCGCAACTCTCCAGTTCGGGCACCAGAGCCATGGCCGAGCCCGAGCAGTTCACGAAGATCACCTTCTTTCCTGCCTTGTGCAGCATCTGTAATGTCTCGCGCTGAGCCTTGGGCAGTTCGATGCTGGTGCGGTCGCCACCCTTAAAGCCTTCTTCGTTCACACGCATCTCCTCACCTTCGAGTTTGGGCGAGATGCCCCCCACGAACACCACGGTTCCAGCATCGCCAATCTGTGCCAGAAGTTCTTCGTTGGTGGGCGCCACCTTGTGCTGAATGTCGAAGCCCAGGAAGGCAAAGTCGCTCACCTGCACGTAGTCTATCTGTATCTTGTAAGCTTGTCCGGCCTTCACGTCCATCTCTCTCTGAGCTCCCTGAATGCGGTTGCGCACGTTCCAGATGTTCACGAGCGTGTCGCCATTCACGATGAGGCGCACCTTGTCGTCAGCATTGATGTTGAAGATGACGGTCTCGCTCTTCGTTGGTGTCAGCGTACCCTCCAGTCGGGCTGAGAAGTTCTCGAGGTTCACACCAGGGGCGAACACCGTGTTGCCGCCATTGCTCAGCATGATGGGTTGGGCGATGGTGGTGTTCACAGCTGGTTGGCCGTTCATCTCCACATTATTATAATAGGTGGCTTGCAGACCTTGTTGGCCTTGAGGAGACTTTAGTTGGGCAATGCGACTCTCGAATACCTCGTTTCTCGTTAATCCACACCCACTCACGAAGTGCGCCTGTGGGGCAATGGCCTGAATACCCTCGAGGGCCGTGATGGTACGCGTGGCAAAGCCCGAGTAGTTGCCCCACTGCATGATCGAGTCGATGGCGTTGGCACCCAGAACGGCTATCTTGGCATCTTTCGATAAGGGTAGGGCACCCTTGTTCTGTAGCATCACGATACTCTTGCGGGCCATGTTGAGCGCCAGTTGCTTATGGGCGTCGCAGGCTACGATGCTCTCAGGGATCTTTGTCCAGGGGTTCAGTTCGTCGCTGTCAAGGTCGCCCAACTCGAATCGGGCCACGAGCAGTCTTCTCAGACTGGTGTCGAGCTCCGCCTCCTTGATGTCGCCCCGCCTCACGGCCTCAGGCAGGTTCTTATACTCCGAACCACATTCCACGTCTGTACCAGCGAGAACGGCCTGGGCTGATGCCTGGGCAGGATCCTTCGCCGTGTTGTGCCAGCGAGGCAGGAAGTCGCGAATGGCTCCACAGTCACTGGTGATCAGTCCGTCGAATCCCCACTCGTCTCGTAGTATCTGCCTCTCGTAGCGAGTCTGCGAGCAGCAAGGCTGTCCGTCGATGCGCTGGTAGGCGCACATGATCTCAGCCACCTTTCCCTCCTGCACAAGTGCCTTGAAGGCAGGCAGATAAGTCTCCCAGAGGTCGCGCTCAGGAAGATTCTCCACGTTAAATTCATGACGGTTCCACTCAGGACCGCTGTGCACGGCAAAGTGCTTGGCGCAGGCGAGCAGCTTGCGATAAGGGCTGATGCCGAGCGCCTCACCCTGATAGCCCACACCCTGCAATCCGCGCACCACGGCCAGTCCCATCTTCGTGGTCAGATACGGGTCCTCGCCATAGGTCTCTTGTCCTCGTCCCCAACGAGGGTCACGGAAGATGTTGATGTTGGGTGTCCAGAACGACAGACTCTGGTAGCGCTTGATGTCGCCCGAGCGCTTGGCCTGTTGGGCTTTTACACGCGCCTCGTCGCTCACGGCTGTAAACACCTTGTGGAGCAGGGCGTCGTCCCATGAAGCAGCCATCCCCATCGTGATGGGGAACACGGTGGCAAAGCCGTTGCGCCCGATGCCGTGCAGTGCCTCGTTCCACCACTGGAACTGCGGAATCCCCAACCGCTCGATGGCGGGTGAGGTGTCCATCATCAGACTCACTTTCTCCTCCAGCGTCAACCTTGCGAGCAAGTCGTCGGCCCTCTCAGCCGCACTCAGCTTCGGGTTCTGATAAGGCAATGTCTGGCCATAAGCCGAGAATACTGAAATACCCATCAGGGTTGCAACGAAGAGTCGCCTACAAAAATGTTTAGTTTCCATATTGTTCATTGTTTTAAGTTTCTAATTCTGTGCAAATATACGAAAAAAATAGATAATGAATTCAAGATATGGTGAAAAATACACAAAAGTCCCACAATTGCTACTATTATTCCTCGCAAAATATCTCCTTAATCCCATAAAACCATCTTATATCTTTTTGGAATGTACCTGCCTAACCTCCATCACCCTCTCCAATAGTGTTACCTCCATTGGAAATTATACTTTCAAAGGATGGTCATGTATTCATTTTAGATATAAAATATTGGTATTTAACGGCTTATGGATATGAATGCATTTTTTTGTATTCATAATGCCTTATGATGGTGAATATGACCACGAGAGATCGTATATAAAGTGCCCCTAAAAGTAAAACAAGTTGTTTTACTATCGTTAAGAACCCCTATATACACTGAATAGATGCCACTTTTGAAAGTAAAACAACTTGTTTTACTTGAAGGGATGACTATGATGGTGAAATAATTGTATTCATATTACTAAACGAAGTGATAGCCAGTTAGTTACAAACAAAATGATGACAACCATATAAAATATATATGAAATTGACGATGAACCGAATTTTTTATGTTTTGGCAAAATGGGGCTTTAAGTGTTTTCTCACTGAGATTATACAGGATAGAGTAGCGGGGCGCCATCAAGCGCCCCGCTATTTTGTTTGTGACAGTTGTGACAATAAAATACGTTACTTCACCTATTTAATATATATAGTCCCTTTTATTATGTATTCAGCGCTTTAAAGAGCTTGTCAAGGGCTTCGTCGGGGGTGGTGGATTCGTTGAGAAGGGTGACGAACTTGGAGCCGATGATGGCGCCTGCGGCGTTGGTTTGGGCGGCTTCGAGGGTCTGCTTGTTGCTGATGCCAAAGCCGATCATGCGGGGATTGCGCAGGTTCATGGCGTTGATGCGACGGAAGTAGGCTTGTTTGGCGTCGTCGAACGATTTCTGGGC
>CAMKUA010000086.1:0-4837 GCA_946415825.1 uncultured Prevotella sp.
CGTCAAAAGGAATAGTGTGAATAGTTTCTTCATTGCTGTAATTGTTTTAAGTTTCCATTATTGACTGCAAATATAGGAAATAATACGCTTTCTTCCAAATTATTCTTCATTTTTTTATCAAACAACTGCCTTGTGTGTTTCGAATCGTTGCTTCGATAGTTACGAATCGTTGTCAGTTAGGGTATCATAGTACAGGAATGCGTTTCAAATCGGGTATAGTCGCACAGTCGTTTGGGTATAGGCGCACAATCGTTCGGGTATAGGAAAACAATCAATTAGTACTGCTTTTCTCCCTGCTACGCTTAACCCTCTCCCCTGCGAGGATTAATCCTCCCCCCTCGCGGGGCCTAATACTTCTCCAGGGAGTACTAAAAATCAGGGCAAGCGGTCACGGTCACAGCTGTGACCATGTGACCGCAGAGAGGGAAAGAGGAATATGATATACCATTAATTTATTAATAATCAATCAATTACAAACCATTAAGAATCATCAAGAAGGCTGAATGGTCACATGGTCACAGCTGTGACCGTGACCGTTTTGTTCTAGTGCGACTCGATGATGGCCAACGACTCGATGCGCTTAAATAATGATGGGTTCTTGGATTTCTTCTCCTCGACAGAAGCGATGCACAATCTGGCGATCATCGCCCAGATAGATATAGCGCTCCAAGCGATGCAGCAGGGAATAATGGTCGTGGTTCAGGTCGTGGTCGTCGATGACCAGAGCATCGAACTCATAGCCTGGCTCAAAACTGCCTACACGACCAAAGAAGTGACCTGCCGACTTCGTAGCAATCCAGAATGCCTCAGACAACGTGAGGAACGGTTTGTCGTGGTTCTGCAGATAGAGCAGCTTACTCACCTGTATGGCGTACATCATCATACGGAAGATGCTCAGGTCGTGGCCACCGCTGATGTCACTTCCCAGGCCCACACGCAATCCCTCGTCGAGGAATCGACGGATAGGCGCCAATCCTGATGCAATATTCAGATTAGACGTAGGACAATGGGCGATCATCACATCGTTTTGTTTCATCAGTTCCAGTTCTGCTCCATCCGTCCAGACACAGTGGGCCATGATGGTGGGTGTCTGTCCGAAGAGTCCATAGCGGTTGTAGGCATCGCCATAGCTGGTGCTCTCTCTTTCGAGCGTCTGCACCAATGCCATCTCTGACAGATTCTCGGAGAGGTGCGACTGCACAGGGAGCTGGTATTTAGCGGCCAGATCGCCACAGGCCTGGAGCATCTCAGGCGTACAAGATGGTATGAAGCGTGGCGTGATGATGGGACGCACCAAGTCGTCAGGTTGGTTAAACTCGGCTATCAACGCCTCGTAGCCCTCGACCATCTGCTCCACCGTCTCAGAGAGTTCAGGCGGGCAATTGCGGTTCATGGCCACCTTACCCACCATCGCTCCCATACCAGCCTCCTTGAAGAGGTTCATGAGTAAACGGGTGCTATCGGTATGACTTGTTGTAAACACACAAGCCCGCATGGTGCCAAAGCGCCAGAGGTCTCGGATAAAACGTCGGTACATGCGCTCTGCATAGGCCGCATCGGCATATTTCTTCTCTTCAGGGAAGGTATAGTTTTGGAGCCAAGGCAGGAGTTCGAGGTCCATCGCAAGGCCCTGATTGCGGTATTGGGAGGCATGAACATGCATATCGTTCATAGCCGGGATGAGCAGACAGTCACCGTAGTCAGTGACCATCTGCTCATCACAACCCAGGGAGGACAAATCGGCGGATACGCCCACCACACGACCATCCTCGACGGCTACATAACCATTCTCGAACACCTCGAAGCGATCACGCTCCTTGGTAAAAAGGATATGTGCCTTATATACCTTTTTCATATATTACATACCAGCGGCGGCAATCCACTCGTAGATACAGCTGACAATGCCGAAGAGGGCAATACCAACCGTACAGATGGCAAGGGCCGTCTTGGTGCCACCATCGCTCTGGAAGGTAGGCAGTGGTGTGTCGGTCTTCGTGATATACATGGCTTTCACAATCAGCAGGTAGTAGTAGAGTGACACTACCGTGTTGAGCAAGGCTATGAAGACCACGAAATAGGCAGCGGCACTACCCTGCTGAGCTGCAGCCATGAACACAAAGAACTTCGAGAACATACCTGCAAACGGAGGGATACCTGCCAGAGAGAACAGGGCCAGCGTCATGAGGAACGACAGCTTGGGATTAGTCTGATAGAAACCGTTATAAGCTGCCATATCCGTACGACCGCCATTCTGATGCTCCACCACGTTGATAACGGTGAAGACGGCCATATTGGCTACGATATAGACGAGTACGTAGTAGGTAAGCGAAGCAATGCCCAACTGACCATTACCCACCACTGCCAGCATGATATAGCCGGCCTGAGAGATGGAGCTGAAGGCCATGAATCGCTTGAGTTCGCTCTGACGGATGGCAAACAGGTTGGCCACCGTGATCGAAAGTACGATAACGATATAGAGCAGATACTCCCAATAGGCAACCAACGGCTGGAACACCTTCATCAGGATGATGCACAGCGTGATGGCTGCGGCACCCTTGGAGATGACACTCAGGTAGCCCGTCACTGGTGTAGGCGCACCCTGATAGGTATCGGCCGTCCAGAAATGGAAGGGCACGAGTGAGATCTTGAAGCCAAGTCCGCTGAAGAAGAACACAAGACCCATGATGGCCAACGGTGATACGGAAATCGCAGCAGCGACATCATCGAAGTAGAGTGTTCCCGTGGCTGCATAGATAAATGAGATGCCATAGAGCATGACACCACTGGAGAAGGTTGCCACAAGGATGTACTTAGCGGCACCTTCAGCACTGTTCTTACGATTCTTGTCGAAAGCCACCATACATGCCAGAGGCACAGATGCCGTCTCGAGTCCGAGGAAGAACAACAGGAAGTTACCACTCGACATCATGATGAACATACCGAGCAAGGTGGAGATCACCAGCATATAGAACTCACCCTCAAGTCGCTTGACCGTCTTCAGCCAGGGCTGGGCCATGATGATCACAATGAGTGTACCAAAGGCAAGGATGACCTTCATGACATTCACAGCCTCGGAAGCCACATAAAGACCGCTGAAGGCCTGTGTAGGCTCTGACAGCAAGGCAATACGCACCGGCAGCACAGCCATCAGGGCAATAGCCACAGCAGAAAGAACATCGTGCTTCTTTTCGCTCTTGTGCATGATAAAGTCGATAGCAAACACTGCTATCAGGATAAGCACGAGATAGAGCTCGGGCACCATATTTAAGAATTGACTGTAATTCATATCTTTCGTCCTCCTTCTTTTACATTACACCAATAGACTGTAAGATCGTTCCTGCAGCAGGTGAGATCATATCGCTGAACAAGAATGGTGCACAACCAAGACCTGCCACACAGAATATGAGGCAGATGACGGCGACACGCTCGTCCCATGTGGCATCGGTAAGCTCAAGGTAATGCTTGTTCTCTACCTCACCATACAGGATCTTTCCAACCACTCGCAGGATATAGACTGCCGTTACGACTATCGACGTACAGGCGATGACAGTAGCCACCATGCGGAAGGAATTGCTTGGATCGCCATAGAGCGGTTCTGCACCAAAAGCGCCTACAAAGATGGTCATCTCTGCAATAAAGCCAGAGAAACCAGGCAGACCGAGGTTGGCAAGACCTGCAATGACATAGCCCACTGCCAGGAAAGGCATGATCTTCATCAGACCAGCCAACTCACGGATATCACGGGTGTGGGTACGTCCGTAGATCATACCGATGAGGGCAAAGAAGAGAGCCGTCATCAGACCGTGAGAGAGCATCTGAAGGATAGCACCCGTCACAGCTGTCTGACTCATCATCAGAAGGGCAAAGAGCACCAGTCCGCAGTGAGACACAGAAGAGTATGCGTTGATATACTTCAGGTCGGTCTGCACACAAGCACTCAAGGCACCATAGACCACAGAGATCGTGGTGAGGATCAGGAATATCCAAGAGAGATCCTGAGCAGCCTCAGGCAACAGATACATAGCTACACGGAAGCAGCCATAGCCTCCCAACTTCATCAGCACACCTGCATGGAGCATCGACACGGCCGTTGGCGCAGAGGCATGACCATCGGGAGACCATGTGTGGAACGGGAACAGGGCACCCAGCACACCGAATCCGATGAAGATGAAGGGGAAGAAGATGTTCTGGATGTAACCAGGAATGCAGTGATTGGCTGCAATCGTGGTCAGTTCGAAGGTATAGTTGCCACTATACTGACCATTGAAGAAATAGATACCCAGCAAACCAAGGATCAGCAGAGCAGAACCTCCCATCAGCATGAGCGTCAGTTTCATGGCAGAATACTCTTTATGACCAGAACCCCACACACCAATCAGGAGGTACATGGGGATCAGAGCCACCTCGTAGAACATGAACATCGTGAAAAGGTCGGTAGAGATAAAGAAGCCGAACACACCCGTTGAAAGCAAGGTGAACCAGAGGAAATACTCCTTGGTAAGCGGTTTCAGTTGCCAAGAGGCAAAAGTACCTGTAAACACGATGATGCTCGACAGAAGCAACATCACCACTGAGATGCCATCGACACCCACTGAGTAGGCAATATTGAGTGGTTTGAACCAGGGCACGCTATACGTCAACAGCATCTCGGCCGTATTGCCGGCACTACGCTGCTGAATGAAATAGATCGTCAGCCATATAGAGAGGGCCAACAGGCAAGAAGCACCTGCCACCATCACACCACGCACCTGGTTGAGACTCTTGGCAAGCCACAATCCCAATAGCATCAGGGCGGGAATTATTACGAAAACACTTAATATACTCATATCTTTAGATG
>CAMKUA010000087.1:0-4484 GCA_946415825.1 uncultured Prevotella sp.
TGCCCCACTGGTGTTTGAGACCAGCGCGTCTACCGATTCCGCCATCTGGGCATGAAGACGCTGCCAGGTTATCATCTAAAAGC
The DNA here is from genome assembly GCA_946415825.1 of uncultured Prevotella sp. Taxonomy (GTDB): domain Bacteria; phylum Bacteroidota; class Bacteroidia; order Bacteroidales; family Bacteroidaceae; genus Prevotella. The sequence continues at coordinate 84 of CAMKUA010000087.1, forward strand.
GGGTGCAAAGGTAATACAAAAAAATGAAAGGACAAAAGATTTTGATAAAAAACTAAAAAATATTTGTGTATGTCATGATTTATGTTTACCTTCGCCCCCAAAATAAAAGACTAAAAACATTTCCATGGAAATAACAGAGAAAAACTATTTTTGTGTCATCCTTGCAGGAGGTCGAGGGCAGAGGCTCTGGCCGGTAAGCAGGAGGGACTACCCTAAGCAGTTTTTGGATTTCTTCGGAACTGGTCAGACCATGTTACAGGCCACTTACAGGCGCTTTGTGAGGATTCTGCCCAAAGAGAATATATATATATGTACGTGTAAGGAGTATTTCCAACTGGTGAAAGAACAGCTGCCAGGACTGCCCGAAGAGAATATCATGCTCGAACCTATTCACAGGAACACTGCTCCCAGTGTGGCGTGGGCGAATATGCGTATTCTGCGACGCGATCCCGATGCCGATATCATTATCACTCCTTCCGACCAGCTAGTGCTCGACGAGACCGCCTTCTACCACAGCATTCATGTGGGTCTTGGCTATGTCGCAGAAAACGATGTGCTGTTGGCCATGGGTGTCAAACCTACGCGCCCTGAACCTGGATACGGCTATATCCAGTTGGGCGACTTGAGTTGTAAGCCCGAGGTATATAAGGTGAAGTCGTTTACGGAGAAACCCGAGCGCGACTTTGCGAAGATGTTCATGGAGAGTGGTGAGTTCTACTGGAACACCGGCATCTTCATCTCAAATGCACGTAAACTGATCCAGACCTTTGAAGGGGTGTTCCCCTCCGTGCTCCGTAACCTCAAGTTCGAGAATCCCGATTACAGTTATGAGGAGGAGATGGCCTATGTCGAGGCCAACTACCCCCGTTATCCTAACCTGTCGCTCGACTATGCCATCTTGGAACAGAGTCGTGATGTGTTCGTGATGAAGTGCGACTTCGGATGGGCCGACATGGGTACCTGGCACGCCATCTACGAGGCGATGAGTAAGGTGGAGAATGACAATGTGGTGATCGACTCGCTGGTGGAGATGGAAGATTGTCGTAACAATATCATCAAACTGCCCAAGGGGCGCCTGGGGGTGTTTAATGGCCTCGAGGGCTACATCGTCGTTGAGCAGGATAATGTATTGATGATCTGCAAGAAGGGCGACACCTCTGCGTTGGTGAAGAAATATGCCAACGATGTACAGATCAAATACGGTGATGAGTTTGTCTAAGCGACAAACTCATCATTGATTTTCTTGGCAATCTCCTTGAATTCTTCCTCGGAGAGTTTCAGTTTCTCACGACGGAAATCCACGTCGCCCTCGTTCTGCATGGGGATGAGGTGGATATGGGCGTGGGGCACTTCAAGACCCAGGACCACCTGGGCCACTTTCTTACAGGGGAAAGCCTTCTTGATGGCCTGGGCCACCTGCTTGGCAAACACCTGGAACTCGGCAATCTCCTCGTCGTCCATGTCGAAGATGTAATCGACCTCTCTGCGTGGGATGACCAACGTGTGACCTTTCACGAGCGGGTTGATGTCGAGGAATGCGTAGAACTTCTCGTTCTCAGCGCACTTGTAGCTGGGAATCTCACCTGCAGCAATCTTACTGAATATATCCATATTCTTCAATTCTTCAATCCTTCAATCCTTCAATTCTTCAATTCTTCAATTCTTCAATTCTTCAATCTTACCCCACGGTTATTTTGTCGATACGCAGTTTGATGGTACCACGGGGAATGTTTACCTCCACCTCGTCGCCAACCTTGTGGTTCAACAACCCCTGGGCGATAGGGGTCTTGATAGAGATCTTACCCTCGCGCAGGTTAGCCTCGCTCTCGCTTACGATGGTGTAGGTCATCTTGGCCTTGTTGGTCATATTGGTCATCTCTACCTTCGAGAGAATCTGCACGGCATCCGTACTCAGGCGCGATGTATCGACGACCTTGGCCTCAGAGATGGTTACCTTCAGACGATTGATCTTATCCTCCAGATGAGCCTGTGCCTCCTTGGCGGCATCGTACTCGGAATTCTCGCTGAGGTCGCCCTTTTCGCGCGCTTCAGCAATGGCGGCAGAGGCCTTCGGGCGCTCCACACTCTCCAGTTGTTTCAGTTCGGCTACCAACTTGTCGTAGCCCTCTTGTGACATATAAGCCATAGTTATTCTTCTTTAATTGTTTATTGATTCAACTTTTCGAGGAACGCATAAAAGAAAGAATTCCGACGGTACGGTCGTGTCGGAATCCTTGAGTCTAATATGTCGTGTCCTTTCTGTGTGCAAAGGTAAGTAATTAATCCGAAACTGCCAAATTTTTAGGGTTAAATTTGCTAATACTGCCTTTTTGTGAAGGTCCAGAAGGCCTGCAACAGGAAGTAGAGGGCGATGCCGCTTACCCATCCGGCAATGACGTCGATGGCATAGTGCGCACGGATATAGACGGTTGAAAAACACAAGAGGATATAGAGCAACAGAACCACATAGAACAGCAGACGATTCTTGGCGCGCCAGGCCAGGAAGAGCAGGATTGTGCTTATGCCCACATGACTGCTGGGGAAGGCTGCTGTGGGGCGCTCACCAGTGGCATGGGCATTGGCTACACAGTCGTAGAAGAATCCATCGCTGTAGCCTGGCATGGGCAATGGCTGGTCGTGGGTCAGGAAATAGTCGCTTACATTGGGGAACACACCTTGCGCTATCTGGTCGAGTCCTGCTGCCCCATAGTAATACTGAGGACCGGTAACAGGCAGGAAGACAAAGATCACGTAATAGATGAAGAACGAGGCCAGTATCACAAATGCAACTCTGTTAAACTCATTGTATCGCCAGAAGAAATAAAACGCTGCTACCAGAGCTATCAGGGGGAAGTACGACACATAGCCCAGATACATCAGTTCGCTGAACACCGGGTGGGTGATGGTCTGGGGAAAGAGTAGGGCAGGGTGACAATGAAACAGCTGTTGCTCGTAGCTCGCAAAGAGATGGTCGAGGTTAGGCAGGATCTTATTCAGTTCGTAGGTATCGGGATACCACCACGAGAGCAGGGCCATCTGCACTACCACTCTGCACAGATGGATGAACCGACAGGGTATCATCCGATATACACCCCACATGGCCAGTGTGATGGCCAACACCTTCACGCGTCCCCAGATCAGTGCCTCCGAGTTCGGAAGTTTAGTCGAGGTGAAGAGCACAAACAGCAGGGTCATCAACCAATAGCCCAGGATTACCCACTCCACCGTGAGTAACCCCTTGTGCGGTTTCTTCTCAATCCTAAATAAATCCCTAATTTTCAATTCTCAATTTTCAATTTTCAACGGTTACAACCATTTGTTATCCTTGTACCATTTAATGGTGGTCTTCACCCCTTCAGCCAACTGCACTTTGGGGTCGTAGCCCAACTCCTTACGAGCCGGACTGATGTCACATCGCCAGTTGCGTTGTTTCAGGATGTTGTACTTGTCATTATTCAGGGCCGTCACCTTACCAGTTATCCGACCTACATACTCGCCGAAGAAGGTTACGATGCGCAATACCCATACAGGAGCCGTGATACGAATCCACCAAGAGCGTCCCAGTTCTTCATGAATCAGGTCGCTGAATGTGGTGCTCTGATACACTTCACCATCAGAGAGGAAGTACTTGCGCCCATTCTCCCCCTTCTCAAGAGCCAGGAATATGGCCTGAACAACATCGGTGACATATACAAACGTGATGTCCTGACGTTGGTAGCCCACAGCGAAGTCGCTATGTTGCTTGATGCTCTTGGCCATGATGAAATAGTCCTTCTCTCTCGGACCATACACACCTGTAGGCCTTAATATAATATAAGGTAGGCGTGACCCTATCGAGTCAAGGTACTGCTCGGCAGCCAGTTTGCTGCGCCCGTAGGCGGTATTCGGCTGTGGGGTATCGTCCTCGCGGATCTCATCATAGGGCATCTTTTCTTTGATGGCGCCAAAGACGCTGAGGCTGCTCACAAACACGAAACGCTTCAAAGGCATCTTCACCTCGAGCAGGGCTTCAACCAAGTTCTTCGTACCTTCTGTGTTGATACGATGGAAATCGGCCTTGTTCAGACACTTTGTTACACCGGCTGCATGGACCACGTAGTCGAAGTCCTTGCCCTTCAGTTGTTCCACCAACTGCTCCTTCGAGTTGAGGTTGAGCTCGATGAAATGGATGCGCTCGTCCTGAAGGTATGCCTTCGAACTGCTCTTGCGCATGGCAGCCCACGTCTCGAAGCCCCGACGAAGGGCTTCCTCCACGATAAATGAACCGATAAATCCGCTTGCACCAGTGATTAATATCTTCATTTTCCTTAATTTTGCGTGCAAAGGTACTACTTTTTTTTTATTTAACCTTTTTACCCTTTTACCTTTTTATTTTTTTTACTATCTTTGCCCAAAACTTAA
>CAMKUA010000088.1:0-4449 GCA_946415825.1 uncultured Prevotella sp.
TATGCCTACGGACAGGTGGTTGGCATCGAACAGTACCCGACCACGCGACAGGAGATTGTGAGCCGTGTGAAACTCGACCCGCTGGCAGCATTCATCAAGGACGGACAGGCGATGTACGAGGTGCGCGTAACGTTTGACGAGCAGAACGGTAATCTGGTATGGAGTCGTGAGAAGAGCCGCCATGTGAAGGTGGGCAACGGTGCCTTATGCAACATCCAGATTATCACACGGAAGAAGCCCGTCTGGCGAGTCCTTGTCGGCACACTGGACAATACCATCCAAACGATAGCAGGCAATTAGTATGGGCAGGAGTAAATTGGCGAAGGTGCCGCAGGTGATGCAGATGGAGGTCGTGGAGTGCGGTGCTGCATCGTTGACGATGATCTTAGCGCATTACGGCAAGTGGTTGCCACTGGAAGAGGTACGTGCAGCCTGTGGTGTGTCGCGCGACGGCTCATCGGCGAAGATGATTCTGCAGGCTGCCCGTAACTACGGTCTTGATGCCAAGGGCTTCCGTATGTCGCCCGAGGCGCTGGAAGGCAAGCAGCCTGCCATCATCCACTGGAACTTCGAGCACTTCGTCGTGTTCCGGGGCTTCGACCGTAAGGGGCGCGCCTGCATCAACGATCCTGGCATAGGACCCGTGAAATGGCCGATGGAGGAGTTCCGCAAGCACTACACAGGCGTGTGCCTGACCTTTGAGCCGACGGAGAAGTTTGAGAAGGGCGGACAGCAGACCAGCATCCTTTCTTATATGAAGAAGAATCTCAACGGTGTGAGTGAGGCTTTCTGGCTCACCTTCTCCTTTGCGCTGATGGGTGCCTTCGTGGCACTACTGTCGCCGCTGTTCACCCGCATCTTCCTCGACGAGATTCTGTCGGGCAAGAATGCCGATTGGGTTAAGTGGTTCTTCATAGGCATGGGCGCACTGGCCGTTTTCCAGTTCTTCGTGGTACTGCTGCAAAGCCGCTATACCAAGCGTGTGGCAGGTGCGCTGGCATTAAAAAGCAACAAGGACTATCTGCGCCACTTGCTGCGCCTGCCCATGTCGTATTTCGCCATGCGCCATGTGGGCGATTTGCAGCAGCGTATGCATCTGAACCAGGAGATTACCAACTCCTTGATAGAAGTTCTGGCTCCGCAGGTCATCAATATCGGTCTGTTAGTGCTCTACCTGTTTCTGATGTTCTCGTATTCCTTCTGGCTGACAATCATAGGATTCGTGGCTGCGGGTGTCAACCTGGCTATCGTTCATTATTTCGCCAATTTGCGTATTAACCTCATCCGTTCCATGGAACAAAGTGAGGGCCAGTACTTCTCTGCCACTATCTCATGCATCGACAACATGGAGAGCATTAAGGCGGCAGGTGCTGAGACGGGCTTCTTCAAATACTGGAGCGGACTGTGGGCACATAAGTTCAACGTGAACGCCAACGCCGACAAGCAACAAGCGCAGATGGCTTTGTTGCCTGTGATGGCCAACGCACTTTGCTCTGTGGCCGTACTCGTGTTAGGTGCCTACCTCATTCTTCAGGGCGATCTGACTGTGGGTATGCTCATGGCCTTCCAAGGCTTCATGGGGTCGTTTCTGGCACCTGTGAACGAGCTGGTGAACGGCTCTCAGAAAATTGTGGAGATGCGAAGTCAGATGGAGCGTGTGGAAGATGTGATGAAATATCCCGAAGACCATCGGGACTCGGAAAAGGAGATACTGCAGGGGAAACTTGGCGGCCTTTTGGAAATGAAGCATGTCACCTTCGGTTACTCACCTATACAGCCTCCGCTCATTGAGGACTTCAACCTCCGGGTCGAGCCTGGTCATTCTGTGGCTCTGGTAGGTCCGAGCGGCTGTGGTAAATCGACACTGGCAAAACTGATCAGCGGTCTCTATAAGCCGTGGAGTGGGGAAATCCTTTTTGACGGCAGACCCATCGAGAGCATCCCCAATGAAGAGCTGACGAACTCTGTGGCGGTGATTGACCAGAACGTGGTGCTCTTTGATGACACCATCGCACAGAATATCCGCATGTGGGACCCCAGCATCGAGGATTTCACGCTGATGATGGCCTGCAACGATGCAGAGATACGTGCTGACATCGTGAGTCGTCCAGAAGGCTTTGATACGAAGATTGTCAAGGGTGGACAGAATTTCAGCGGCGGTCAGCGACAGCGCTTTGAAATAGCTACTGCACTGGCCAGAGAGCCGATCGTGCTCATCATGGATGAGGCTACGAGTGCCTTAGACCCGAAGACCGAGGATGAGGTCATGAAGCGCATCCGGAGCATGGGACCGACGCAGATTATCGTGGCACACCGACTGAGTACCATCCGTGACTGCGACGAGATTATCGTCATGGACCAGGGTAAGATCCTACAACGCGGACGACATGAGGAACTCATTGCGCAGGAAGGATTCTATCAGAAACTGATGAAGAGCGAATAACCATGGAAATCTATATTAATCAGATTAATAAGCGCAGGGCAGCTGAGCAAGCAGCAATGGCCGAGGTGAACGAGAAGACCCATCAGCGTCTGGGACTTCAGGGAGGCAGGCGCGTGGTGCCTCAGAACGACCAAAGTGCGTTGCGACAGGTGCTTGAGGCACTCGGCATCACAGACTACCAGCTGGATTATGATGATGTGTTATCGGTTGAGGAACAACTGACAGGCATCCTTCGTCCGCGTGGTATCATGATGCGCGATATTCATCTGACTGGAGAATGGTGGCGTGAGTGTGTCGGGCCACTGTTGGGCTATACCAAGGACGGAAGACTGGTGGCGCTGACCCCGACGAAGACCGGGCTGGGCTACCAATACCGCAAAGAGGACGGTATAGTCAGGCAGGTGGGTAAACGCGAGATGACTGAAGAGCTGGAACCGACGGCCATCACTTTCACCAAAGCCTTGCCGCTAAGAGCGCTGAAGATGAAGGACCTTGTCAGGTTCACGTGGCGTGTGGTGTCAGGGCCTAATGCCGTGCTGCTTACGGTGTGTGCCCTTGTAGTGGTGCTGCTTGGCATGTTTACCCCGATGGCCAACAAACTGATCTTCGACACGGTTATCCCTACCGGCGACTCCTCCGATCTGTTGCCTATTACCGGGCTTCTTATCGGTATTACCATAGGCTCTCTATTGCTTACGCTGACAAGAAATCTCTATATCATCCGTTTGCAGCACATCATAGAGCTGCACGTGCAGAATGCCGTTGTGGCCCGCACGTTCCTCTTGAGCCCCACTTTCTTCAGCCATCATTCCAGTGGTGAACTGACGGCAAAGATACAGAATATAACGACAGTGGCCTCGCTCTGCAATGAGAGCATCGTCGGAGCGTTGCTCTCAGCCGTGCTCAGTATCATCTATCTGGTGCAGGTCTATATTTATGGTGGTGCATTGCTCTGGCCTGCGCTCGGTATCATTGCCCTGCAGGTGCTCGTCATCTTTTTGTACTATCTTCGCATTGTCGGGGTTCAGAAGAAATATACTGAGGAAATGGCGAAGCTGAGCGGTCTGGAATACAATCTCTTTGCGGGTATCCACAAACTGAAACTTACTGGTAGTGAGAACCGTGCATTTATCCGTTGGCTCGACAACTATAGCAAAGCTACCTATCTGGTCTATAATCCAGATTTCGCCCGTCTGCTTTGTCCTGCACTCACTGCCTTACTGGGGCTTGGCGGCACGATGCTCCTCTTCTGGAGCACATTGTCGAACGGGGTTTCCTCTTCCGACTATATTGCCTTCAGTTCTGCTTTTGGCATGATAACCGCCTCGATAACCCAGCTGAACACTGTGGTACCGAGTCTGGCACAGATTAAACCGCTGTTGGAGAGCGTAAGGCCTATCTTGGAAGCCGTACCTGAAATGGAAGAGAAAGCACCGCAGGTTAATGCACTCTTTGGAAGTATCGAACTGAGTGGTGTGTCGTTCCGCTATCAGGAAGACGGGCCAATGGTTATCGACGACCTGTCGCTGAAGATTAAGCCGGGCGAATATGTGGGCATTGTGGGTAAGTCGGGCTGCGGCAAATCAACGTTGATGCGCCTGATGCTTGGATTCGAACAACCGCTGACTGGTGGTATCTCCTACGACAACTATGACTTGGCGAAGGTGGATAAGGCTTCGCTGCGCAGGAAGATCGGCTGTTGTCTGCAGAGCGGCAGCTTGTTTACGGGCGACCTGTTCCACAACATCACCATCACCGCTCCGTGGGCCACCCATGACGATGCGTGGGAGGCCCTGCGCATGGCTTGTCTTGAAGAAGATGTCAGAAAGATGCCGATGGGGCTTCACACCATCGTCACAGAAGGTGGCGGTGGCTTCAGTGGCGGACAGAAGCAGCGCATCCTCATCGCCCGTGCCCTCATCTCGAAGCCTAACATCATCTTTTTCGACGAGGCGACATCGGCACTCGACAATATCTCGCAGAAGGCCGTCAGCGACAACCTCGAC
>CAMKUA010000089.1:0-4263 GCA_946415825.1 uncultured Prevotella sp.
CCTTCAATCCTTCTTGATGGATGCCTTTTTGCGCTGATCGTGGTCGAGGATGGTCTTTCGCATACGCATCGACTTGGGCGTTACCTCCACCAACTCGTCCTGCTTGATATACTCCAGACACTCCTCCAGACTCATCACCGTCTTCGGGATGATACGCGCCTTCTCGTCGGTACCCGACGCACGCACGTTGGTCAACTGCTTAGCCTTGCACACGTTCACCACGAGGTCGTTGTCGTGTACATGCTCGCCTACCACCTGTCCGGCATACACATCCTCACCCGGATCGATAAAGAACTTACCACGGTCCTGCAACTTGTCGATGGCGTAGGCAAAGGCGTTGCCCGTATCCATCGATATCATCGAACCGTTCACACGGCGCTCTATCTCTCCCTTATAAGGCTGATACTCTTTGAATCGGTGGGCCATGATGGCCTCGCCCTGCGAAGCAGTCAGCACATTGGTACGCAGACCGATGATACCGCGCGAGGGGATGTCAAACTCTATATTCACGCGCTCACCCTGATTCTCCATCGAGGTCATCTCACCCTTACGGCGCGTCACCATGTCGATCATCTTCGACGAGAACTCCTCGGGCACGTTGATGGTCAGTTCCTCTATGGGCTCGCACTTCTTGCCGTCGATCTCCTTGTAGATCACCTGAGGCTGTCCCACCTGCAGTTCGTAGCCCTCGCGGCGCATGGTCTCCACCAGCACCGAGAGGTGAAGCACGCCTCGTCCGCTCACAATCCACTTATCCGTCGAGTCCTCGAAGGGCTCCACGTGGAGGGCCAGGTTCTTCTCCAGTTCCTTCTCCAGTCGGTCGTTGATATGGCGCGAGGTCACGAATTTACCCTCCTTGCCGAAGAATGGCGAGTCGTTGATGGTAAAGAGCATCGACATCGTGGGCTCGTCGATGGCGATAGGCGGCAGAGGCTCCGGGTTCTCCAGGTCGCAGATGGTGTCGCCAATCTCAAACTTCTCCAGTCCTATCACGGCACAGATATCACCGCAGTCCACCGAGTCGGTCCTTACGTGGCCCATTCCCTCAAAGGTGTGCAGCTCCTTGATCCTGGTCTTCTCCATCGAGCCGTCACGATGGGCGATGGTCACCTGCATGCCGTCCTTCAACTGACCGCGATGCACGCGCCCCACGGCGATGCGCCCCTGATAACTCGAGTAGTCGAGCGAGGTGATCAGCATCTGCGGCGTGCCCTCCACCTGCTCAGGAGCAGGAATCACCTCCACAATCTTGTCGAGCAGATAGGTAATGTTGTCCGTAGGCTTACGGAAGTCCTCACCCATCCAGCCGTTCTTGGCCGATCCATACACCACGGGGAAGTCCAGCTGGTCCTCAGTGGCGTTGAGCGAGAACATCAGGTCGAACACCATCTCATACACCTCCTCAGGCCTACAGTTAGGCTTGTCCACCTTGTTCACCACCACGATGGGCTTCAGTCCTATCTGCAGGGCCTTCTGCAGCACGAATCGAGTCTGCGGCATCGGCCCCTCGAAGGCATCCACCAGCAGCAGGCATCCGTCGGCCATGTTGAGCACGCGCTCCACCTCTCCGCCGAAGTCGGAGTGTCCCGGGGTGTCGATGATATTGATTTTAACGCCTTTCCATACGATACTCACGTTTTTCGAAAGGATGGTGATGCCACGCTCGCGCTCCAGATCGTTGGCGTCGAGCACCTGGTTACTCAGGTTCTGTCCCTCCCGGAACAGGTTGCCTGCCAGCATCATCTTATCGACCAAGGTTGTCTTACCGTGATCGACATGTGCTATAATAGCGATGTTTCTGATATCTTGCATATTACTAATTTTGCGTCGAAATGAAATTTCGCCTGCAAAATTACAATAAAAAAGCGAGAAATCTGCTTCCACCCGATATTTTTTTATTTGCGGAAGCGATTTCTCGCTATTAATCAATTAAAACCTAAGTCTTAGAACGGAATCTTGTAACCCAGAGTCAGCATGATAACGCTGTTGTAGGCTTTGGCAGAAAGTGCGGTATCATCAATCTTTGTCAAGCCAAGATTATAACGAGCATCGATCACGAAATCAGAGAACTCATAAGAAACACCAATGGGGATAGAGAAATCAAACTTCTTTAATCCATCAGTGCCTGATTTATCCCAATCCACCCATCTACCATCATCATACTCACTACCTTTTGTTTTTGCAGAAAGTAGGAAACCAGGCTGGACACCAGCCTTGATAGCCAGACCTGGGATAATATAAAAGTTAGCCAACAGGGGGATATTCAGATAAGTCAGCGTTGCACTACGATCTTTCTCATAATCAGTATCTTTCGAGTTGGATCCCTGCATAGATACCAATAAACCAGCAGTCGCACCAAACTTCTCGTTAATCATATAGCCAAACTCAGCACCGGCAACCAAGCCAAAGCGCATTTTGTTATCTTTAACATCCGAGCCACGATAGGTAGAAAGCGTTCCACCAACCATAGGCTTCAGATACATACCCTGTGCACTTGCACTCAATGTAGCCACCATCAGAGCAGCAATCATCAAAATCTTTTTCATACTCTTTTTAATTTTTGTGATTAAACAATGTTATCTAATTGCCATTATATAGAATAATGTCTTAGAAGTAATAAGCGGCGCCGACAGCCAGAACAGGCCAGTCGATCTTCGCGTCGTTCTTCTTTCCATACTGGTAAACAGCCTCTGCGAAGAACTTCAGCTTGTCATTAAAGTGATACTCGGCACCTGCACCACCCTGGAAACAGAACATCGACTCGTTATCGACACCCGAGATGCCATACGAGCAGATCAGCAGACCGACACCGGCAGTAGGATAAATAAAGAACTTCTCACTGTCGCCAGTGGGGAACAGGTACTGAAGGTTCAGGTTGGGGTTCACCACCGTCACGTCGTCCTGCTTCGGATAGAACTTAAAGTCAACCTCGCCACGGAAGTAGCTGGTAACATTGTACTGAGCCTTCACGTCGAGAGCAAACTTATTGAAATCACTCTTGATACCATAGGCAAGACCGGCACCAAGACACTTCAGTCCTTTTTCCTGTGCAGAAGCACCTACACACATCAGCATCAAAGCTGCAATCATCATTAATTTCTTCATTTTCATTTCAATGTTAAAGTGATTAAACTTTTATAAATTAATTCAATTTTGGCACAAAGATAGGAAAACCTACAGAATACACCACAAAAATTGCACAAAATTAACATCTATTATGAAATTACGTGATGTAAATCAAATAATAATCACTAACTTTGCGCCCAAATACAAAAAAGAGACCTTATTAAATTTATTAAAAATGAGAAAAATCAGATTAATCGTTTTAGCTGTCTTTGCAGCTGTTAGCATGTCGGCTTCCGCCCAGGAGCCCTTCGGCACATTCTATTTCCAGTATAACCTTACCTATCTGAAGAGCGGCGAGAAGACCAACCTGCTTTATAACGACAAGGAGCGATTCAATCAGCTCACGCTGGGCTACAACTATGCCACACCCCTTTTCAGCATCCCCCTCTTTCTGGAGTTTGGCGGTGCCTTCCAGTGGGCATTCAAGAGTGGCGACGGCTATAAGGCCAACGTCCTGGCGCTGAAAGCCCCCATCAACCTTGTCTTTTCGCTCGATGTTTCCGACGATTTCAAGATCCAGCCTTACGGAGGCTTCTATGGCCGTGTAAACCTGTTGGCCAAGACCAAGCCCGACGAGGCCGAGTCGATCAACTGGTTCGACCACCCCTCTGTCGATGCCAAGCGCTTTCAGGTGGGCGTCAATGCCGGTCTGAGGTTTACCATTGGCCAGTCGGTCACCATTGGCGCAGGCTACTACCGCGACCTGATGGATATATCCAAGGCTCGCAAGGCCTACTTCGAAGGATGGGACTTCACCATCGGCATGGTCATCTAGCACATTACCCCATATAAAACTAAGTTTTTCCTACCTAAACCTGACGCGGGGGCTCGGCATTCATACCGTCCCCCGCAATTTTTAATTTTCTCTGCAAAGATAATAACTTGTTTTGTAATTTCCAAGCCTTTCGCTGTTTTTTTGTTGTCCCTAAATTCCGCAGCACTTTAGTTTAACTTTCTTTATAAGTTCCTGAGAAAATCACCGCTTTTGGTGGAATAAACATACACGGGGACGGTTCTTTCGTTATCACAGCACGATAATGATTCTTTTCATACTTCTTTTTTATTACATTGGTTAAAACTTTATTTGAAAATCTGCCCTCACGCCCCAGTTGAAGAAGCGCCCTTTCATGCGGTTCT
>CAMKUA010000090.1:0-4255 GCA_946415825.1 uncultured Prevotella sp.
AACCCGTTGCCACGTAAGCCTTCACCTCTGGCAGATTCGTGAAGTCGAGATTATACTCACTATAATAAGGCACCTGCTTGGCTGAGGAAATTGTAACAGAAACTTCGTTCACAATAGGATCTGGAATGTCGGTACTCTCACCCACCTTGCACTTGGAGGCGTTGATATACTCGCCGGTATTCTTATTGACTAGAATGGCAACAACGCTTAAGTTTTCCTTGTTCTGAATATGCGTATTTCCCGTTAGATTGGCATCGAAGGTATATTTGTAAACCTTGCCGGCCTCTATCTGCGACGGGACACTACCAGCCACACCTTTGTAGGGTTCCCATGCCGCAACAGGCACGTTGTCATAGACATAGCCCTCTATCAACAGCGGCAGTTTGGTGAGCGGCTCCAACATGGGGTCGTACTCGATCTCACCAGCATAATTATTCGACTGTGCCCATTCGGTGCCGCTACCTGTCAGTCCGTCTTCAACGACTACATAGCAAATCTGGAAGGGCGATTCACTGTCGTCATACCCTATGACCGTAGAGGTAGTGATGTTGATGACCGTTTTCTCTGCGTCAGCCCACTCCGTCTGCAGGGCAATGGCAGCAGGGGCGTCTTCCTTCAAGGCCTCAGCCACATCTTCCGTTATGTTCTGGCTTTCCAAAGAGCCTCGGTAGGGATCGATCTTCTCGCCTCTGTTGACTATGCAAGTAGGATAGTCGGTGACTGATTCAAGCATCTCGGCATACTCAGCCAGCGCCATTGGCTCGTTGCCCCCCTCCACTGCTCCGTGAATGGCCAGCGTGATGGCATCGCTGCCAAAGGCATCGTTCACCATTTTGAGACCAACAGCTCCCCGTGTACTAAATCCGCACCAAGTACCCGTGAATTCCTCCAACAATGCCTTGCGGGCGTATCGCAGTCTGGGTAACAACTTGAAGTCGAGCGTGTATTCACTATTGGCCGGGATAGCATCTTCATGTCCGTCAATGGTGGTAATCTTAGCCTTTATCGTGTGGTAATAGCCGCTCAACGATTCCGGCAACTGAATCTCCACGTCGGTTGGGGCATTGGGCAAGACACCGTCGTTCACAACCTGCTGCACCGGCGGTTGGCCGTCTAGTTCCCATTCGATGGTGAACGACTCTGCGTATGCGGGTGTCCTGCTGCCGATGTTGGCATAGAGTTTGTCATCCTTCACATACATTCTGCAAAGCCTCATGTCTTGGGGCAAGTTGTCGCCTTCGATAATACAGCGAATAGTGATAGGCATCGTCTCGCCACGTTTCTTCCAGACACCCGGCTCTGCTCCGTTTGTGGTGTCATGTCCCATGTCTCGCACCCAGAAGGCATCCTCAGGAACCCTGAACTCATCGGCTGAAGCCGTCACACACAGGCGCGAATAGCGCCCCAGTCCTACAAAGAGGTCTTCGCCTGTAATGTTCACTGGCTCGTCAAGGCTGATGGTGTTCCACGATTTGTGCATCACCGTAATTCCTTGCTTCGTCAGATAGTCCTGTTCCGGCGTTGTCACAAACACATAGTCGGCCTCCTGAATTTCCATCTGGTCAACATAGAATTCGATGCCGGTTATCCGACAGCCCTTATAAGCTGCTATCAACTCTGAAGGCAGGCGGATTGCCGCTTCGCGATAGTTCTCGTTGGTCACATCATCAGCTCGACTGGTGGTCTCCATGGCAATACCGTTAGGAATCTGTGAGCTTTGGCACCATCCCCAGCGAATCGTATTACCGCTACCTGTATTCACAATGTCGTCTTTCAAAGTGAAATCTTTCCATATCGAAGACTGATAGGCCTTCAATGTTCCACGAGGTATGTGAACTGTCACGCCCTCAATAGTATTGAGTTCGTGATCTGGATTATCGTCTCTCGGCGGCTCTGATTGGTGGAAGAAGATGTCAGTCAGCGGACATCCCATCCATGCCATATGGAGGTTGGCCAACATCAGTTGGTTGGGATTCCTGAACCGTATGGTCTTCAGGTTCGTACAGTCAAAAATGAAAGCTGACGCCTTTCCGACCGAGGCTGGATAGTCGAGTTGCTCAATTTTTGGACAATCATAAATACCCCCCATACTGACAACGCCCTCTCTCATTTCAAGTTTCGACAAATCATGGCAATTACTTATATCAGGTCCATTGGGCATACCGACAGACAGGGAGGTCAGACCCATACAGCCACGAAAAGCCTGGTCGGCCACTTCGTACACCTGATAGTCGTCTCCCTGGAAAATGACTTTATCAGGGATGCTTAGTTCGCCTGAATAGCCGCCTTTTTTCGGAAGTACGATGGCACGCCGTATTCCTTTTTCGGTGTAGAAATCATAGTTGACGCCATCAACCTGACTGATGCCTACGTATTCCAAATTCCTTTGCTGCCATATCGTTCCTGGCTGATTCATGACCACCTGCTTTTTCATCAGGTCATCGTGGATAGAGAGAATGAGATGGCTCACTTCGGCCCGCTTAACGGGCTGCCAGTCGGCAGTGCCGCTGCTGCGATAAACGGGTATAAGATAATAGTCACCATCGTGGATGTCGCTGCCGATTACCACCTGATGGCTCACATAGGTGCCACCAGCAGCAAGCGTACATTGTCCAGTATCATAGACCTTTACCATACCATTGCTGTCGTAAAGACCATAGCCTGTTTGTACCGTCACTTCGGCATCTGTTGCCGATTTCAGTTGGATATCGATGTTTATCTCCGGAAAAGTACCACTCTCTTCCCTCAGTATATACCCCGTCAGAGGGATGATAGAGACAACTGCCGCCTCTGGCTGCTTTTGCGCCACAGTTTTCACTCCCCCTGGAGGCTGAATGCCAATCACCGCATCCTGCTCCTCGTTGAACGACATACCTGGCACGTTGAGGCCTGTCAGCATGAAATAGCCATTGTTAGACCCATCCCAACCCCAGTCAATGTAGAATCGCCCGGAGTCATAGCCGTGAACCACAAAGGCATGCCCTCCAGTGTACAGGTCACCAGAACCATAACCACTATACATTACCGCCCGACGTTCACATAGTTCATCATATATCAGTTTTTCCCACTCGTCATCACCATAGTCGCTGCGATTAACAGACTTGACAGACGAATCATAGCCGAAATTATTGACAAGAGCTTCTGTGGCATAACCCATAAATGCACCCGACTCTCCCACGCCATAGTCCATCTTTGTGGCCTGACCGCAATAGCGCATCAACTGAGCCAGCTGTCTTGAGCCAAGGAACGTCCAGTTAAACTGTGCAGGTTCAAGCTGTGGCAGCGTCACCTGAGCTGATGCTGTCGTATATGACGGGATGACCGATGTAGCATCTTCAGGCCACCTGCAGTAGTTCATAATCTGGGCCATAGCCGTGGCGACACAGCCCGTAACGGTCTTTTTACCATTAACAGTGGGACACTGGGCATTATAAGGATAGTCTTGTCCCCATTCTGTTGCCATTAGAGGAGAAATAGCAGCCCTTTCTGTCCGCGTTGAGTGATGTGTTGGCTGCTGACTTTTATCTAAATGCTGTGCTATTTCCTCATAATAGCCAAGCAACCACTTAAGACCATCGGGAGCGTTGCTAACATCCAAGGCACCCTTATGGGCATATCCCAGAACCTCAGGCATGCGATCATCACCTGCGATGATAACGAAACCACCATTGTTATCTACGTTAAAGATGTAATAGCCGTCTTTTACCAGGGTTTGCATCTTCACTTCCTGGCCACGGGCCTTAGCCTTAGCCTTAATGAACTGTTTTTCGGTTATAAACTGTCTGGCTTTCTGCAAAGCCTGATGCTCTGTTACCTTACCGGCATGTGCAATGGCAAAAGATACGATTGCCCCTAATAGGGATAGTAATAGTCTTCTCATACTAAATAATTGTTTTCAGTTAATATGCCGACAAAGATAATTAAAAATCCCGAAACGGCCAAGCATTTCGGGATTTTTAATATTAATAAGGTGTAGAGGTTACTTTACAATTACCTTTTTACCATTCTTAATGTAGAGGCCCTTGCCTGGGTTGTCCACGCGTTGGCCCTGGAGGTTGTAATACACTTCTTCAAATTGAGAATTGAAAATTGAAGATTGAACTTCGATTCCCGTTGTGCCGTCATCCTCACCATTCATGCCACCAAAGACGGGGATGGCGATGACGTCGTCATTACTCTCGTCAGAGAGGATCATATTGCAGAAGGATGACTCTCCCTTACCACGGGCACCGGAGGCGGCATCGCGCTTCGGAAT
>CAMKUA010000091.1:0-4147 GCA_946415825.1 uncultured Prevotella sp.
CCTTACCAATATCGGAGCTTATGCTTTCAGTGAGTGTTCCTTCACTTCTATCACCATTCCCAACAGTGTGACAACAATCGGTGGTGGCGCTTTTGCAAATAACTATAAACTTGCAACCGCCATTCTGGGGGATGCAGTCACAGAGATTAAAGACGAAACATTCTACAACTGTGGTGCCCTTACCTTTGTTACTATTCCAGATGGAGTGACAAGCATTGGTGTAAATGCATTTAAATGGTGTTATCAACTCTCTTCTGTCAGAATGCCCCAATCTCTGACTACGATGGCAGAAAATGTATTTGATGGTTGCCCAATTAAATCAATCGATCTTCCAGATGCATTCACTGCCATTCCTGCTAATCTTTTCAAGAATAATGACTTAGAGTATATCAAGTTGGGCAATAACGTGAAGAGCATCGGTAAGAATGCCTTTGGCAGCCAGCTCATGGGTGAGGAAACGAACGTCGTGATAGAGATTGCTACATCGACTCCTCCGAGCATTGCCAAAGACGCATTCCCCAATATTGATCTGACCGTTATCAACGTAATTGTACCTGATGCAGCAGCTGAAGCTGACTACAAGAATGTTGCTGTTTGGAGGGAGATGACGTATGCCAATATGGAAACCGATGTCGAGGTGACGGTTGACGTACCGGGTGATTTAGGTAACGAGGTGCGTGAGAAGTGTAGAATTTCGGCTCCCAAGGTGGTTGGCTTGAAAGTAAAAGGTGCCATCAATGCCGATGACTTTATGCAGTTGCGGTCGAACTTTAAGTCGCTCCTCCGTCTTGACCTCTCAGAATGCGACATCACGGAGATTCCTGATGGGGCCATGAAGGGCAAGACTCAGTTGCAGAAGCTCACCCTGCCAACCAAGCTCCAGACCATCGGACGGAGCGCTTTCCAGGGCTGTCCTTATCTGACAGGCAGGCTCGATCTGCCGGCAGGCGTTACCTCTATCGGTAATTCTGCATTCGAAGGCACATACTATACTTCTATTGCCCTGCCACGCTCTCTCAAGAGCATCGGTGACTCTGCTTTTTACAAATTGCCCATCAAGCAGAAGCTGATGATTCCTGACGGTATGACCAGTATTGGCGCTTATGCATTTGCCGATACATACGTCTATGACCATCTCACGATTCCCGATGGTGTTGAGAAACTTGGTGACGGTGCCTTCAGAAATACGCAAATCACTTCTATGTTCCTGCCCACTGGTATTACGTCGCTCAATTGGAGTGTATTCCAGGGTTGTTCTAACCTCGACGAGGCTCTCTATATCCCCGATAACGTAACCAGTATGTATGGCTATGCCTTTGATGGCTGCAGTGCCCTGAAGAACATACGCCTGTCGGCCAATTTGACCTCTATGGGCGAATATGCACTCCAGAATACGAATGTGGAATACATCAAGGTGCCTTCGAAGGTGAAAGTGCTCTCTCAGGGTGTGCTCAAGAACAGCAAGAACCTTGAGTCGCTGGTATTGCCCGCTTATCTGAAGACCGTAGGTGCCGAAGCCCTTTACGGCTGTAGCGGTCTGCGTAACCTGAGTATAGATGCCATCGAGCCACCTACCGCAGAAAGAACTTCATTTATTGGTGTCAACACCGACTTGTGTATCATTTCCATACCTACGGAGTCTTTCCGAAAGTATGTGAAGGCCGAATACTGGGGACAGTTTGTGGAGATGCGCAACGATATCTCTGTGGAAACTGAGGGTAATGGCCAGATTGCCTTCGAAGCAGTGGTGGAAGGAGAAGAGGAAGCATCGATGGCTAGAGCGAAAGCACGCGTACAGCGCTTTACTGCCGCTCGTCGTGCTAATACCCGTGGCGCTTCAGGAGAGACTGAGTCTGAACTGGCCTACGCCAACAATGGTTCGTCGGTCTATGTTCCTAAGAACGGACAGGTGAACTTCCTCATCATCCCTGCTGAAGGTGAGATGCTGGTATCTGCATTCCTCGACGGCGAGGACATCACGTCTTCCATCGTAGATGGTGTCTATACGGCTACTGCCGACAAGGAGGATGCTAAACTGGTTGTGAAGTTCTCTGGAGAGTCTCAGGAAGAAGGCGAAACTGGCGAAACTGAGTTTATCAGAATCAGCGCTGCCGGGCAGGTTCCATTCTGCAGTAGCTTCGATCTGGACTTCACAGATAAACCCGAGCTGAAGGCCTACGTGGCAACAGGCTATGACAAGGCTAAGGGTACCATCTGGCTGACTCGCGTAAAGCAGGTTCCTGCTGAGACAGGCTTCCTGTTGATTGGTGCGGCAGGTGATTATAATATTCCTATCTCTCTGAGTGCTGCTGATGTATATTATAAGAATATGTTCAAGGGTACGCTTGAGGGTACTACTATCTATGAGAACGAGTGGACTGGCCGCGGATACACCAACTACTACCTGTCAAAGGGTACCTCAGGTGTTGGCTTCTACAAGGTTACGAACCCTGAGGGTCAGAGTATTGGTGCCAACCGTGCTTATCTGCCTATACCTATGGATATATGGGCAAGTGGTGTAGAAGGTAGCACTGAGACCATCACGGTAAGTGCAGCCAAGCAGGTTCCTTACTATACTAACTCATGGTCTGCACTCGACTTTACAAGTCTTGAGGCTCAGGGCGTGAAGGCCTACACGGCAACTGGTTACAACTATAAGACTGGTACCATCTGGCTGAGCCGTGTGAAGAAGGTGCCTGGTAATACAGGTATCCTGGTGATGGCCGAAGAGGCTGGAGAATATGAGGTGCCTACAGTTCAGGTAGAATTGTATTATGAGAACATGTTCAGAGGCTCTGAGACGGCTCAGACCATCTACACCAACGAGACGATCGACGGTGTTGATTACGTGAACTATTACTTGTCGAAGGGTACCGCTGGCGTTGGCTTCTACAAGGTGACGGATGAGGCCGGTGTGAAGATGGGTGCCAACCGCTGCTACCTGCCGATTCCAAAGCGCGACTCTGCATCGGGCGCTCGTGGTAAGAACGCTGAGGATTCCTTCTGCAACATGGTCATCTCTGATAATGACGATGATGTGATTGCTATCCCAGTCTTTGGCGGCATGAACGGTGAGGATGACGGTGCAACTGGCATCAGCACTCAGTTCCAGGATGCTGAACCCGACGCTTATTACAATCTCCAGGGCCAGCGTGTTGAGAACCCAGGTAAGGGTGTCTTCATCAAGAATGGTCGCAAGGTCGTGATTAAGTGAGCATAAAGCAGAGCTCGCTCATGCTTTATCGAGCGTGCGCGAGCTCGAGCTACGCTCAAGGTCGTGATAAAGTAACGCTTATTCCTTTTAATTATAAAAATCCCGAAACGCTTGGTCGTTTCGGGATTTTTGTTCATCTTTGAGCTTAGCTCCTAGATAGGCTGTATCTCAAAAATGTCCTAATTAATTTGGTGTTTTATTCGATTTGCACTATCTTTGTATTCAGATATGAATAAGAAGAATCTGGATATAGAAAAAAGATCCCGAAATGCTTCATAAAGATAGGTCTATGCAGATGAGAAAGAGACTGTTGATGAGCGCACTTTTGGCTTTGTCGTGTTGGGGAGTTTTGGCAGATAATCTGACCATCCCGAATGCCACACTGATACCGGGCAAGCCTCAGAAGGTAAGTATAAAACTGACCAACGGTTCAGTCAGGTACACTGCTTTCCAGTTTGATTTGAAACTGCCTGACGGTGTGAGACTGGAGAAAAATGAGAGCGACGGGCTGAAAGCGCGCCTAAATGCAAGTCGCGTTACGGATCATCAGCTTTATTCTGCCGAAGTGGGAGCCAACACATACCGTTTCCTGGCATATTCGATGACCAATGCCGAGATATCCGGAACAGACGGCGAGTTGGTTAACATCACCTTGGCAGCAGATGAAGGCCTTGGCGGTGAGGTGGAAGCCCAGTTGGAGATGCAGGTGTTTGTTGACCCCGACGGAATTAGCAGCGTTTTTGATGACCAGTCTTGTTCCCTGAGTGTGTTCACTGGTGAGACGGAATCGATTACCATCAGCGATGCCAAGCAAGTACCCTATTATAGTGACAAAAATCTCGACTTCATGAATCTGCCCGAGCTGAAGGCCTACGTGGCAACGGGTTATGATAAGTCAACGGGTACCATCTGGCTCACCAGAGTGAAGCAGGT
>CAMKUA010000092.1:0-3944 GCA_946415825.1 uncultured Prevotella sp.
CGGCGGTACTGGACGATGGCGTCGAAGATAATCTGACGGTGGGCATCGACATCCTGGAGCTTGTGCCAGGTGACATGTTTCAGAAAGGCTGAAACGGGGAAGATGGCACGAGCGCAGAGCCAGCGGCTCATGTGGTTGCGCGAGATGTGGTAGAGCATCGAGTCGTTGGGGATCTTGAAGATAATATCCTGCAGCTCCTTGAGCGACGACACGCGGGCCACCTCTTCCTTGGTCTTGGGATCGCGGAAGATAAAGTCGCCGAAGCCCATGTGCTCCTCCATCAGGTGGTGGAGATCGACGTTCATCTTCGTGGAGTTCTTGTCGATGAAATGGAAGCCCTCGGCCTTGGCCTTGGCGGCGTTGAGCGTCTCCTTGGACTCGAGGATCAGCGGTACATACTCGTCCTGGCGACGGATCTCGCGGAGGAGCTTCAGTCCGGCCTCTGGGTCGCCCTCCTCGACATGGGAGAGGCGCCCGGGAACAATCTTCATCGGGAAACGGGTGTCGGAGATGACTCCCAGGGTGTTGTCGTGGTACTTCTCGTAGATGGCTATCGCCTCTTCGTAGTTCGTGGCCAGCACCACCTTTGGGCGTCCGCGCTTGCGCTGGGCGGCGGCATGGGGATTGAGCGCCTCGGTGGAGAAGCGCTTCGACTGGGCGAGGATGTAATTATAGAGGTTGGGCAGCACGCTGGAATAGAAGCGGATGTTGTCCTCGACAAGCAGGATCATCTGCACACCGGCCTCACGGATGTCGTGGTCGATGTTCATCTTGTCTTCCAACAGCTTGATGATCGACATGATGAGATTGGTGTTGCCAAGCCAGCAGAAGACATAGTCGAACACAGACATGTCCTCGTTCTCGATACGTTTGGTGATGCCGTGCGAGAACGGCGTGAGCACCACGCAGGGGATGTTAGGGTGGGCTGCCTTTACCTCGCGGGCCACGGTGAAGGCATCGTTGTCGGCATTACCGGGCATACAGATCACCAGGTCGATGTCGGTGGTGTGGAGCACCTCGTTGGCCTCCTCGGTGGTGGATACCTGCGTGAAGGTGGGCGGGTAGCGCATGCCCAGTTCCATATACTCGTCGAAGATCTTCTCATCGATACGCCCGTCGTCCTCCAGCATGAAGGCGTCGTAGGGATTGGCCACGATGAGGACGTTGAAGATGCGGCGCGTCATCAGATTGACAAACGACACGTCCTTCAGGTAGAACTTGTTCCACTCCTGTGGTATTTTGCTGACTTCTTCCATATCTGCTGCAAAGTTACGAATAAGTGAGCGAAATGCAAAAAAAAATTATTAAAAGTTCGTCGTTTTTCAATAATTATTCTTAACTTTGCACCCAAATAGACTATAAATATGAAGAAGCTGTTGTGCTTTGTTTGCTTGATTCTCGTTACGCTGACTGCATCGGCGCAATATCGTAATCCCATTATTCCAGGCTTCCATCCCTCGCCCAGCATCTGCCGTGTGGGCGATGATTTCTACCTGGTGAATGCCTCGTTCCAGTATTTCCCCGGGGTGCCCATCTACCACTCGAAGGACCTGGTGAACTGGGAGCAGATAGGCAATGTGCTCGACCGTGAGTCGCAGTTGCCCTTGAAGGGAGCTGCTTCGTGGACGGGTATCTTCGCCCCCACTATCCGTTATCATGACGGATTGTTTTATCTGGTAGCTACCAATGTGGGCAATGGTGGCAACTTTCTGGTAACGGCCAAAGATCCTAATGGCCCTTGGAGTGAGCCGATCTGGTTGAAGCAGGAGGGTATCGACCCCTCGCTGTGGTTTGAGAACGGCAAGTGCTATCTGGTGAGCAATCCCGACAATACCATCGTGCTCAGTGAAATCGACGTGAAGACGGGTAAGCAGCTGGCGCCCGGCAAGCCCCTGTGGCAGGGGATGGGCATGCGCTACCCCGAGGCACCACATATCTATAAGAAAGACGGGTGGTATTATCTGCTGATATCGGAAGGCGGGACGGAGATAGCCCATTGCATGACCATCGCCCGCAGCAAAAACATCTATGGGCCCTACGAGGGGTACTCGAAGAACCCTATCTTCACCCATTGCAACGTCAAAGGGCAGCAGAGTCAGATACAGGCCGTAGGGCATGGCGACTTCGTCCAGGCTCAGGACGATTCGTGGTGGGTGGTGTTTCTGGCCCAACGCCAGTTCGGTGGCAACTACCATCACCTGGGGCGAGAGACCTTTCTGGCACCTGTGGAATGGAAGAAAGGCCAGTGGCCGGTGGTCAACGGCGGTGAGCCTATAGACACGCTGATGAGCGGAAAGCCTCTGGGCGTGGAACAGAAATCGCAGAAGCGCCATATACGCACGACATTTGACAAGCCTCTCGGTAAGGAGTGGGTGTATATCCAGAATCCGGACTCTAATAATTATAAGGTTCGCATGGGAAGGCTTCAGCTAATCAGTTCGCGAGGACACTTGTCGAAGAACGACCGTCCTACGTTTATCGGGCGCCGACAGGAGAGTGCCAACATGGTGGCTGAGACATACGTTAATTTTGAGGAAGGATTGCCAAGGGATGAGGCTGGCATGACGATTTATCAGATTCACGACGGTCATGCGGAGATTTTCATGCGGCCCACAAACAATAAGACTCAGGTGGCGGTAAAATGCAAGCTGAAGAGTGTGGAGAGTGTGATGGCTACTGCCGAGATAGACTGCAGTGCGGCCTACCTGCGTATCAGGAGTGATGGTCTTCATTATATGTTCGACTACTCTGTTGACGGGAAGGCCTATAAGACATTGGCGACCCTCGACTGCTCGCTGCTGAGCACAGAGGTGGTGGGTGGTTTTACTGGAGCTGTCATCGGACTGTATGCTGTAGAGAACAACTTCTCGGAGGCTTACGGACGATCGTTCGCGCTGTTCGACTATTTTGACTATCAAGAGCAATAAATCAAAAATAATAACCGTTATTAATAAAACCATTAAACAGTAAAGATTATGAAAAAGTATTTAGCAGAGATGGTGGGCACCATGGTGCTCGTGTTGATGGGCTGCGGCGTCGCAGTTAGTTTGGGTTGTGACCCAGTGAACAATATCCCCGCTGTGGTGGGTACGGCATTTGCCTTCGGTCTGGCCGTAGTAGCGATGGCTTATACGATTGGCGGCATCAGTGGTTGCCACATCAATCCAGCCATTACCCTCGGCGTGTTCCTCAGTGGTCGTATGAGTGCCAAGGACTGTGGCATGTATATGCTCTTCCAGGTGATTGGTGCCTTTATCGGTAGCTTGCTGCTCTACATCCTGACTGAGAATGTGCCCGGACTTGAGGGTACTGGTGCCAACGACCTGCAGGTGAATGTCTCGATGCTGGGCGGTCTGCTCGCTGAGATTATCTTCACTTGTGTTTTTGTGCTGGTGGTTCTGGGTGCTACGTCAAAGACCAATGGTGCTACCAACAATTTCGCAGGTCTGGCTATCGGTCTTTCTCTGATCCTTGTCCACCTGGTATGTATCCGTTACACTGGTACATCAGTGAACCCCGCCCGTTCTATCGCTCCCGCCATCTTCCAGGGTGGTACTGCACTGGCTAATCTCTGGATCTTCATCGTAGGTCCGTTCGTGGGTGGCGCTTGTGCTGCGGGTATCTGGAAACTGATTGATTCTGAGGAGAAATAAGGTTTTGTGTGTTTATCACACTTCTATATCTAATCCACATTTAATCTGATTCAATGATAATGCAACTGCTTTATTTTAAGGCAGTTGCATTTTTGTATCCTAAAAACTATCCACTTCTTTATATATATGCCCTTGTTTTGGGGCAGAAATCGTTGTATCTTTGCACAAAGAAACGTTTTATGGTTAGTTAATTTGGTTTATATTAGTTAGTAGTTATTAGTTATTGTAGTGAATTTAAAAGAATGGGCGTCTGCGGGAGCAGGCGCTTATTTCTTTTTGTAGATAAGGAGA
>CAMKUA010000093.1:0-3906 GCA_946415825.1 uncultured Prevotella sp.
ACGCTCTAACCAACTGAACTACGGGCACCATGTTGGTTTTGCGGGTGCAAAGGTAGGGAAAATCTATCAAACTGCCAAACTTTTCCACAACTTTTTCTTAAATTAATTGCAAAATTCAAAAATAGTTCTTATCTTTGCACCTATAAATAACTATTTACCAAGTACCAAGATATATGAAGAAGTGCTTCTTTGTCCTTTTGATGTTTTCTGCCTTGAATAGTCAGGCTCAGGGCATTCGTTTCGAAGAGGAGTCGGTGGATCTCGAGTCTCTTTATCAGCAGATCGACGAAGCCATCAGCCAGTCGCCTACTTATGTTTCTGTGCGAGAAAAGCATATTTCAGACTGCCGAGACAGTCTGCTCAATGAGAACGATCCTGAAAAGCGTATCGTGAAGGCTGAGCGGCTCTTCAGGCTCTATCGGCCCTATAGGAACGACTCAGCGCTTCATTATGCCGAACTATGTATCAGTCTCTCGGAATCCATCCGTCGTCCTGACCTTACGGGGCGCTTCCGTTCCATGCTTGCCTTCCAGTGCTCCAATACCGATATGGAGGCAGAGGCTCTGGAGCAGCTCCACCTTGTCAACCGTTCGGCGCTCGACCAGAAGGGGCTCGTGGATTATTACCATGCGTGGATGCACGTATGCGGTAAGATGGCTTCTTACACCCAGCGTGAGTCAAAGCATCGTGCTTATTTAGACAGGCAGGACCTTTATCGCGACTCGGTGATGATGGTAGCCTCGGAAGGCAGTGAGGAATGGCTCCACCTGAAGATGGATATCCTCAGTGCCCTGCGCCAGTTCCAGGAAGCCCTGCACGTGAGCAACAGATGGCTGAAGATAGTTTCCGACGGTACCCACGAGAGTGCGTACGCTGCCTTCTACCGTTCGGTGGTCTATGATCATCTCAACAATCACGATTTGTCGCGCTACTGGCTAGGCAAGTCGGCCCTCGACGATATCCAATGTGCCGTGATGGATCAGGCTTCGCTTCTGTTCTTGGCAGAGCATCTTGCCAGCGACGGTGATGTGGACCGTGCCGAGCGTTACATGGAGTTTGCCAGGGAGTGCAACACGAGTTTTTCACCCAACTTGCGAGCCTATCAGTTTGGTTCTATTATCAATGTCGTCAAGAAGAGCAGAGACGCTGCCCAGAATTGTTCCAACACAATCCTCATAGCCGCAGGCGTTGTCATAATCCTGCTTCTTCTGGCTCTTATCATTGTGATTGTCAGGAAAAGAAAATAACTCAGACGAGCATCAGTTCGCTCATAATCATGTCGCTGACGAAGAGGGCGTCTTTCGATAGTCTGAGGCGCTGACCTTCCAGTACGAGTTGGCCCTTGGCGAGGTAGGGGCGGGCAGCGTTGAGACAGTAGGTACGGTGATGCTCAGAGAGTAAAGATAATGATAGACCTTCGCTGGTGCGAAGGGCCACTGTTACCATATCGTTGTATCTGGTATCGTCGTCAAGCACTTCTTCTTCGTAGGGGCGCCGGCCTTTCATGACGGCATCGATATACTGGCGGATGTCGCTGACGTTCCACGATCGTGTACCGATGTCGTAAGAGTGGGCTGCAGCTCCGATGCCGATGTAAGGTATGCCTGTCCAATAGCTGGAGTTATGATGCGAACGGAAGCCCTGACGGGCAAAGTTCGAGAGTTCGTAATGGTCGTAGCCTGCTGCTTCCAGGCGTTCGATGAGCGTGTAGTACATCTGGCGCTCCGTCTCTTCATCGAGCGGCGGCAGATGCATCTGGTAAAGGGCTGTACCCTCCTCGACGGTCAGACAGTAGGCAGAGAGGTGCTCCACGTTGAGTGAGAGGGCGGCGGCGATGTCATCCTCCCAGTCCTCTAAGGTCTCGTTGGGGAAACCGTACATCAGGTCGATGCTGAGGTTGTGGATGCCTGCCTGTCGCAGCCATCCGACGGCTCTGGCGGCCTGACGGGCAGTGTGGCGGCGGTGGAGCCAGCTCAGGCGGTCGTCGCTGAAGGTCTGGACGCCCATGCTGACACGATTGACGGGCAGTTCGTTGAGGACGGCAGCAAATTCGGGGGTGACGTCGTCAGGGTTCACCTCCATGGTGACTTCGGCATCAGGCATTACCTTATTATATATATAGATGGCATCGAAGATCTGGCGGAGCTGTCCAGGCGACAGCTGGGAGGGTGTTCCGCCACCGAGGTAGATGGTGCCGATATCCGACGCGCCCCTCATCTGTATCTCCCTGACCACCGCATCGACATAGCTCTGACGGAGGGTGAGAGCGGTGGAGGAATAAAAGGCGCAATAGATACATCGCGACCTGCAAAATGGAATATGAACGTATAAACCTGCCATTTCGGCTGTAAAATTACTAAGAAAGTTTAATATTTAAAAGTTTTTTTTGGTGATTTGTGGGGAAATGTCTAATTTAGTGCCCGCAAAATGAACAATTCACCTAAAAACTTAAAGATATGAAGGTATATCAAACTAACGAAATCAAAAACATTGCGCTGCTTGGCAGTGCGGGTAGCGGCAAGACTACTCTTGCCGAATCAATGGTCTATGAGGCAGGCATCATCAAGCGCCGTGGCACCGTAGAGGGTAAGAACACGATGAGCGACTACTTCCCCGTAGAGCAGGAGTATGGCTATTCGGTTTTCTCGACCGTTTTCCATGTAGAGTGGAACAACAAGAAGCTGAACATCATCGACTGTCCGGGAAGTGACGACTTCGTGGGTGGTGCTATCACAGCCCTTAACGTCACCGATCAGGCCGTTATTCTCGTCAACGGACAGTATGGCCCCGAGGTGGGAACGATGAACGCCTTCCGTAATACAGAGAAGCTGAAGAAGCCCGTCATCTTCCTCGTCAACCAGCTCGATCGTGATAACTGCGACTTCGACCAGATCCTGAACCAGTTGAAGGATGTGTACGGTCCTAACTGCGTGCCTGTACAGTATCCTATTAGCACAGGTGCCGGCTTTAACAGCGTGATCGACGTGTTGCTGATGAAGAAGTACTCCTGGAAGCCCGAGGGTGGTGCTCCCATCATCGAGGATATTCCTGCCGATCAGCTCGACAAGGCCAAGGAGATGAAGGCTGCCCTCGTTGAGGCCGCCGCTGCTGGCGACGATACGCTGATGGAGAAGTTCTTCGAGACCGAGGACCTGAGTGAGGACGAGATGCGTGAGGGTATCCGCAAGGGTCTGGTAACGCGCTCTATATTCCCCGTATTCTGTGTATGTGCAGGTCGTGACATGGGTGTCCGCCGTCTGATGGAGTTCCTCGGCAACGTGGTTCCCTTCGTCAGCGAGATGCCTGTTATCAAGAACGCTGCCGGTAAGGACGTTCCTGCCGACGCCAGTGCTCCCACATCGCTCTACTTCTTCAAGACGGGTGTTGAGCCCCACATCGGTGAGGTGAGCTACTTCAAGGTGATGAGCGGTTCGGTGAAGAGCGGCGACGACCTGACCAATGCCGATCGTGGCTCCAAGGAGCGCATGGGTACACTGTTTGCCTGCGCTGGTGCCAACCGTATTCAGGTTGACGAGCTGAAGGCTGGTGATATCGGTTGTACCGTTAAGCTGAAGGACGTGAAGACGGGCAATACCCTCAACGGCAAGGACTGCGAGAACAAGTTCGACTTCATCAAGTATCCTAACTCTAAGTTCTCTCGTGCCATCAAGGCCGTCAACGAGGCAGAGACCGAGAAGATGATGGCTGCCCTGGCCAAGATGCGTCAGGAGGATCCCACATGGGTGGTAGAGCAGTCTAAGGAGTTGCGCCAGATTATCGTTCACGGTCAGGGTGAGTTCCACCTGCGCACGCTGAAGTGGCGTATGGAGAACAACGAGAAGATCCAGATTGAGTATATCGAGCCAAAGATTCCTTATCGTGAGACCATCACTAAGATGGCTCGTG
>CAMKUA010000094.1:0-3846 GCA_946415825.1 uncultured Prevotella sp.
AGCACTCGCTTCTTGTACTACTTCTGTCTATGTAAATCTCTCAAAGAACTCTTTCTGCGCTCCCGATTCCTCGAAAGCGGGTGCAAAGGTACACACTTTTTCCGATACTACAAAACTTTTCTAAGGAAATTTTAGGTTTTTATGCATAAAAAAATACGCCTCTTGACAAATATCAAGATACAAACAGGCCCTACACCTTATTATATTATATATGCGCCGCCATACAATTGCTGTTGACGCCTGCGCATGGAGCATGGCGTTCCCTTAAAAGTAAAACAAGTTGTTTTACTGTCGAAGAAGGCATCTTAACGACCCGAAAAGATAGTCCGAACGAAGGTAAAACAACTTGTTTTACTTTTAGAGATACGTCAGGAAAGTCTGAAAAGGGTATGAAATAAGGCACGAGGAGGCTTTGTTTTCAGTTAATTTCTCATAAATACTTTGGATTTCGGACAAATTGCCGTACCTTTGCACCTTATTAATAGTAAGACATAGGGAAAGATGGCAACAATACTGCATATAGAAACCAGCACGGATGTGTGCTCCGTGGCAGTCTCGGAGGACGGTCAGGTGATCTTCCAGCAGGAAGACCACAGCGGCAAGAACCATGCGGAGCAACTGGGATCAATGGTTGACGAGGCCCTCTCGTTTACCGACAGCCATGC
This sequence comes from uncultured Prevotella sp., assembly GCA_946415825.1. Classification (GTDB taxonomy): domain Bacteria; phylum Bacteroidota; class Bacteroidia; order Bacteroidales; family Bacteroidaceae; genus Prevotella. The sequence goes on from CAMKUA010000094.1 coordinate 666, forward strand.
CATTCCATTCGATGGAGTGGCGGTTAGTTGCGGCCCCGGTTCCTACACAGGACTGCGCATCGGTGTGTCGATGGCCAAGGGCATCTGTTATGGGCGAAATCTCAAACTGGTTGCCGTGCCGACACTGGAACTGCTCTGTGTGCCTGTGCTGCTCAGGGAGATTCCAGAAGAGGATGCCTTGCTGTGCCCGATGATCGACGCCCGAAGGATGGAAGTGTATGCAGGCATCTATACCCGTGGACTGAAACCCGTCAGAGAAATCAGGGCCGACGTCGTGAACGGCGACACCTACAAGGAATACCTTGACAGTCATCCCGTCTATTTCTTCGGCAACGGAGCCAAGAAGTGCTTTGAAGGAAATGGTGTGGCTGGCGATAAGACATCAGCCATCGCTCACCCGAATGCCCACCTGATAGAGGGCATCGAGCCTTTGGCCAAATGGATGCAGCCACTGGCAGAGAAGCGGTTCCTGAACGAACAGTTTGAAGACGTGGCCTACTTCGTGCCTTTCTACCTTAAGGACTTTGTGGCCAAGAAACCGAAAGACTTATTGAATATTGAACATTGAAGATTGAATAATAGATATGAATATCAAAGGATTAGACTACAACACACAGCGTGAGAAGCTCGTGATGCCGGAATACGGCCGTGAGATTCAGAAGATGGTGGACCATGCCATCGGCCTTCCCACGAAGGAAGAGCGCCAGAAGTGTGCACAAGCCATCGTCAAGATGATGGAGACCAAGGTTCCCCAGCAGAGGGACAATGCCGACTACCGTCAGATGCTGTGGGACCATCTTTATATGATGAGCCGCAAGGAACTCGACATCGACTGGCCTTTCGACGTATCGGCAGCCGAGAAGATCCACAACAAACCGCAGCCCGTGCCGCTGCCCAAGGATCATATCAGACTCCGCCACTATGGCAAACTGATGGAGGAGCTGTTTGAGAAGCTGAAGACCATGCCGGCCGGTGAGGAGCGTGACGCGCTGACCTACTATACTGCCAACCAGATGAAGCGTGATCTGACGACATGGGGCCACGGTTCGATGGACGACGAGAAGGTGGCCAACGACCTGGCCTACTACACGGACGGCATCATACAACTGGACCTGAACAACTTCAGGTTTGAGAAGTTCACCCCGACTGAGGAAGGCAAGAAATCCAAGAAAAAGAAATAAAGGCTGCGATGGCATCATTCATCATCGAAGGCGGACATCTGCTGCAAGGAACAATCACACCGCAGGGCGCAAAGAACGAGGCTCTGCAGGTGATTTGTGCGACGCTGTTGACAGAGGACGAGGTGATTATCCGGAATATCCCTGATATCCGCGACGTCAACAATCTCATCCTGCTGTTGCAAGACATCGGCGTAAAGGTGAGGCGGCTGGCAACAAACGACTATGCCTTTCAGGCTGAGTCGCTAAACCTCAGTTACCTGGAAAGTGACGAGTTTGTACAGAAATGTGCAGAACTAAGAGGCAGTGTCATGATGATCGGTCCGCTGTTATCACGCATGGGCAAAGCCGTTATCACCCAACCAGGAGGTGACAAGATCGGGCGCCGCAGGCTCGACACCCATTTCCTTGGATTTGAGAAGTTGGGTGCCAAATTCAACCTCATCGAAGGGCGTAACGTCTATGAGATTGCCGCCAAACAGCTCAAAGGCACCTATATGCTGCTCGACGAGGCCTCCGTAACCGGTACGGCCAACATCGTCATGGCCGCAGTCTTTGCCAAGGGCACCACCACCATCTATAATGCGGCCTGTGAGCCCTACATCCAGCAGCTCTGTCATCTGCTGAACGAGATGGGTGCTAAGATTACGGGCATCGGCTCCAACCTGCTGACCATTGTCGGCGTGAAGAGCCTGCACGGAGCTGAGCACCAGATTCTGCCCGACATGATTGAGGTGGGCTCGTTCATAGGTATGGCAGCCATGTGCGGTGATGGCATCCGCATCAAGAACGTCAGCGTGAAAGACCTGGGTATCATCCCCAATGCTTTCCGCCGACTGGGCGTGAAGATCAAGGTAGAGGGTGACGACCTGTTCATCCCCCGACAGAAGCATTACGAGATACAGTCGTTCATCGACGGCACCATCATGACGCTGGCCGATGCCCCCTGGCCAGGACTGACACCCGACCTCCTATCGGTACTCATCGTTGTGGCCACCCAGGCCCGGGGCAGCGTGCTCTTCCATCAGAAGATGTTCGAGAGCAGACTGTTCTTCGTCGATAAGCTTATTGATATGGGCGCACAGATCATTCTCTGCGATCCTCACCGCGCCGTTGTCGTAGGCCACGACCGGAAGATCAGGCTCCGTGGCGGTCGTATGTCGAGTCCTGACATCCGTGCCGGCATAGCCCTGCTGATAGCCGCCATGAGTGCTGAAGGCATGAGCCGCATTGACAACATCCAGCAGATTGACCGTGGCTACGAGCATATTGAGGAACGCCTGAACGCTCTGGGCGCCAAGATAATGAGAAGTGAGTAGTGATTAAGAAAGAAGAGGTATATAAGATAGGCCGTCTGGGTAAGGTGCACGGCATCAGAGGAGAGGTTTCCTTTCTCTTTGATGACGATGTATTTGACAGAGTAGAGGCCGACTATCTTGTCCTCGACATCGACGGCATCCTCGTGCCGTTCTTTATGGAGGAATACCGCTTCAAGAGCGACGCCAATGCTTTGGTGAAGTTTGACGGCATCGACACAGTGGAACGAGCCAAAGAACTAACTGGCTGCGATGTCTATTTCCCTCGTGAGTTATCCGACGATGACAACGGGCACATCTCCTGGGCAGAGATTGTTGGCTACCTGTTAGTGGACGCTGAGACCAAGACTGTAGCAGGCACCATAGCCACGGTAGATGACTCGACGATGAACACCCTCTTCGAATTGGAGGACGGACGGCTGATACCCGCCTCGGAAGAACTCATCCAAGCGATTGACACCAAGAAACATCAAATAGAAATCAAACTGCCTGAGGGCATCTTAGAATTATGAAGAAACAAATAGCCATACTCGGCTCTACGGGGTCGATAGGAACACAGGCGCTCGAAGTGATCGAGGAGCATTCTGACCTCTATGAGGTCTATTGCCTGACAGCTAACAATAAAGTAGAACTACTGGCACAGCAAGCCCATAAGTTTAAGCCCGCCGCTATCGTCATTGCCAACGA
>CAMKUA010000095.1:0-3694 GCA_946415825.1 uncultured Prevotella sp.
AAGGTATTTGTTATTTTAACAACTTCCTGATTTGTTTTTCCGTGGCACCAGGTAACAGCTGCGACAAATGTTCCACCATGCGCTGATAAGATTCCTCGGGTGTTCGTTTGGAAACTTGACAAGCCTCGATGCCTAACAAATGCTCAGGGGTAGTTAGCAGTGACCAGCCAAAGCCGTATTCCCGTCCGTGTTTATCAACGGGATAGACAAAGTCCTCGGTGATAATGAATGTCCCCATCTGCAGGCGGCCGATATAGGCGTCAAACTTCGAGCGCATGTTCTTTCCCGTGAAGTCGCAGGCGGCTCGCAGTTCGCGGTTTATCATACTGCCATGTTCGCGTAATGTGGTCAGGATAATGTCCTCGATACTGCCCTCCTCAGGTACGGGATTCTTGTTGCGTCGCCAATTGTAGAAATCGGGCCACCACTCTCGACTGATAAAGCCTGCCTTGCCAGCAAAGAACTTTCCATAGACGCAGTCGCCCTCACGCACCACCGAACCTTTCCATTGCCAAAGGGGCCACTCCCAAGTTCCATCCTCAAACTGTGTAAAACGGCACTCCTCAGCCATCAGACTCTCTGCAGCAAATCCCTGTATGCCACTCTCTAACAGCGGCAGGAATCCCACCTGTTTTACACACTCCATCAGTTCTGGACATGTGTGAATACCATCTATGGAATATATATCTTGTTTCATGTTGTTATTTGTTTGATACTGCAAAATTACGAATTATTGCGTAAAACACAAAATTTCTGATATAATCTGCACGAATTTGTGACGAATAGGCGAATAATTGCAAAAGAAATCGTATCTTTGTGGCGTATATTACTCTAAAACAATAAATCTGCGATATGATAGACAACGACGTACAGAGAATCAACTTGGATGACTACATCCAAACCGGTGAAGGCGGAACGGCCCTTACCTACAACCACAAGGACGGCAAGACACTGGCTAAGCTGTTCATGTCAAGTGTTGCTGCCGACAATGCTGCGCGCGAGTTCCACATCAATCAGGTGGTCTATGAATCAGGACTGCCCACACCGAAACCCATACGTCTGATTACTGACGGAGAGCGTTTTGGCGCAGAGTATGAACTGATAAGTCCTAAGCGCTCATTCACCCGAATCATCTCACAGGAGCCTGACCAGTTAGTGCCGCTGTCGGAACGTTTTGCCAGGCTTGCACGGAAGATTCACGAGACACCTGCTGACACAAAACGTCTTCCAGACACGAAAGAGTTGGTGGGTGAGTGGATTGACAAATTCGAGAATCTGCCCGATGCCTACAAAGAGCGTTTCCATCGCTTTCTCGATACCGTTCCTTCCACGCCAACCTGTCTGCATGGCGACCTGCACATCGGCAACATCATCACCGACGGACAGCGTGACCTCTGGATTGACGTGGGCGACTTTGCCTATGGCGTACCACAGTGGGACCTGTGTATGATGTACTTTTCATCGCACTTCCTCAGTCCTGATCGAGCCGACAACATCTTCCATTTGGACAACGACTCGTTGAAGGCTCACTGGAATGCTTTTGCACCAGTGTACTATGGTACTGACTCAAAGGAGGTGTTGGAGGCCGAGGTACGCAAACTCTATCCCTTCATTGCAACGAAGTTGGCTTTCATCGTAAGCAAAATCAGAGACGGAAAGGCTCCAGTTTCTGAGGAGCGTCTGAGAATGTACGACCAATTCTTACCGCAATAATAGCTAACAACTCAAGTCAATACCCGAAGTTAAATCCATGTCAGTCTTCTCCAAAGGCCTTCTAACGGTCCCCGAGAATGGCTGGCAAACCAATAATGTGCAAAAAGATACTGGCAAACAACCATTCCACATCCAACCATAACGGCATAGGTAACACCTAAATAGCGATAACAGGCAAGACCATAGCCGCAGAAGATGAAGCAGCCGATGATGGACTGGAGCAGATAGTTGGTAAGACTCATACGTCCAAAGATACAGAGATGATGAAGCACTCGACGAACACCCACGAAAGCATACCAGGCTGAGACTACTGCAGAAACTATCATTAATAGGATGAAGAGGTTGTAGATAGGCTTAAGCCATGGGTCGAGATTACCGAAATCCACGAAACTCAATGCAAGGGCTACAATGGCAGAGTAAATAAGGATGCTGTGCCAAATCTTCAGATGGCGTTCCTCATTGTAGAAAAGCCTCTGTCTGCCCAACTGCATACCGAGGATAAAAAGACAAAGCAACTGTGTCAGACGTCCGCTAAAGACATTATAGCGCAGATTCAACTCAAAACCGTATCGCAGGTTGGTGAGGGTGTTCTCCCAGAATGTACCATGCTCGTGTGTACTGATGACCTTGCCATAAATTTCCCACAAGGTGCTGTGGTCGATCGTGGTACCTGTCAGCAGACAATAAAGTTCTACGGGCTGTATGGCCAGCAAGGCGATGATACACCACACCCACTTCGATGGCAGATAGCTGACTGGGATGAGCAGCAGACCGTAGCATGCATAGAGCATCAGGATGTCTCCGTCGTAGAAGGCCACATTGACAACACCGAAGAGGAACAGCAGACACATACGCCAGGCAAAGCGCCCAGAGAAATTCTTGCCTTTCTGCTGCTGGTTATCGTTCATGATGAAGAAACTCAATCCAAAGAGCATGGCAAAGATACCGTACATCTTGCCTGAGAGCAGCCAGGCCAGCACATCGGCCACCGTCTGGTCACTCGCCAATGTATGGACTATCGGATCCTCGGTGAAGATGTCGAAGTGCTCTACAGAGTGATACAGGATGATGCCTGCCACCGCGATACCTCTCAGGGCATCGGCCACATCGATTCGCGTATTGGGTAAATTGCGGGTTTTATACATTTTCTTATTTATATCGTATTGATTGTATTCTGCAATTCTTCCAAGAATCGGGCAGCGTGTGAGCCGTCCATCTGGGCGTGATGGAATTGGAAGGAGATGGGTAAGGTAGTCTTCAGCCAGCCTTTACGATAGCGACCCCAGGCGAGGAAGGGATTGGTGAAGATGCCGCTGTACTGATTGACGATGCTGTCGAGTTCCGTGCCAGTCACTGCCGACGTGCCTACTATCACAGCCTCATCGTCTAATATGTCCTGACAGGTTTGTCTGATGGTCTCTGTCAGATGCATGTAATTGGCATTAAACTGCTCCAGATCATCGCAGACGGCAACGTCGCAAAAACTGAGTCCCCCCTTTACATTATCCACTATCATATTGATAGCCATACGGTCGTATTTATACAGCTTCCCGTTATGGGGCAACATATAGAACTCATCTATCTTTGATGCCGCCTTGCCGATGCACCAGCAGAGTAGCATGTTGAATTTCAGCCCCCGTCGCCGACTTACCTTACGGAGCCGTGTCACATCGAACGTCTTGGTGAGCGTCACCATCGGCATGGGCGACTTCATCCACAACTCGAAGGCGATGGCACGATTGGTATCTTTGGGATCGATTTCCTGCTTCATCTTATTATTTGTTTTCGTCTGCAAAGATATAAATAGTTGCAGATATAACCAAATTTTAGGGATAAAAAGGGGTAAAATGTAACGATGATTAATTACTTATTCGCTGACGCTCTGCTTTACCTGCACCTGTTCCCTTATACTTGCTCTTCTGAGCATTGAAGGTGTAACGGATAGAGATGTCCAGGCGGTGGCTACGGCTTCGTGTTTTCT
>CAMKUA010000096.1:0-3541 GCA_946415825.1 uncultured Prevotella sp.
CCACGCAGAGCACATCCTTATACACGCCCCAGTAGTGGCCCACCTGATAGGGACCGCCCGTACATCCCAGTTCGGGGTAGCTGGCCAGGGCGGCGAGCATATGGCCGGGCATGTCGATCTCGGGAACCACGGTGATATGGCGGGCAGCAGCGTAGGCCACTATCTCGCGCGCCTCCTCCTGGGTGTAGCATCCGCCATAGGGGATGCCGTCGTCGATGTCGGAGTTTGTGCCGATGATGGTGCCCGAGCGCTGAGAACCCACCGAGAGCAGTTTCGGCCATTTCTTAATCTCTATGCGCCACCCCTGGTCGTCGGTGAGGTGCCAGTGGAAACGGTTCATGTTGTGGAGCGCCAGCAGGTCGATGAACTTCTTGACAAACGCCACGGGGAAGAAGTGGCGCGAGCAGTCCAGATGCATGCCCCGCCACCCGAATCGCGGGGCGTCGGTGATGACCACGGGGTTCATAATCACCCCCTCGCCGACGGCCTTGCGCAATGTCTGTATGCCGTAGAACACACCCGCCGCAGAACCGCCCGTGATGGTGACACCCTTCGAGCTGACGGTCATCACATAGCCCTCCTGCTCCTTCACCGTGGGCGACACGGCCAGTTCGATGTAGCGCACCTTCTTGTCGCGCTTGCCGGCGATGGGCAGGTCGTTCCACGTTACCTCCTTGATATACTGTTTGAGAAACTGGGCCTCGCCCTGCAACCCGGCAGGAGCCAGAATCTCGACACCCTCTTCGAGAATGAAGGGCGCCCCCTTCTGCTCAACGATGCTCTGCGGACGGGGAACAACTTCGTAATTGGCGGCCTCGCCAGCTCTCATGATGCTGCTCATCAACAGCCCAATGAGCAAAATGCTAATCTTTCTCATATTCTTTTGGTTTTTTAATTTTTAGGAGACAAGGAGTTCAAGGAGTTCAGGGAGTTCAAGACATATGTCTGTCCACTCCAAATGTCTCATCATGGGGATTAAACAGCGGAATCAGGTTTTGTCCTGAACTCCTTGTCTCCTTGTCTCCCTGTCTCCTCATTTCCTTCATCTCCCTGTCTCCTTCATTTAGAATTTGTATTCCACAAACGCTTCCATGGCCTCGTAGCAGGCCAGTCCCAGTTCGTCGTAACGCTTGGCCGTGTCGCGGTTGCGATCCTCGGCACGCTGCCAGAACAGGCGCTCGTCGTTGCCCAGGAAGGGTGCACTCTCCATCTGACTCTGGTGGCGCAGGATGGCATTACGCTTCTCGCGCAGTTCCTCAGGACTCATAGGCACGCACATCTCGATGTCGGCCACTTCCCACTCGGCCCAGGCCCCGCGATACATCCACACCCTGCAGTCCTTGAGCCACTCTCCGCCCGCCTTCTTCTCCTCGTCGATAGCAGCCAGCACGGCGTCCGTACACTTGCGGTGGGTGCCGTGGGGGTCGGCCAGGTCGGCGGCCACATAGATCTGGTGGGGCTGAATCTCATTGAGCAGTTGCTGAATGGGCGTCACGTCGCGCTCCGCCATCGGCAGCTTCTCTATCTTGCCACTCTCGTAGAAGGGCAGGTCGAGAAAGTGGATATGCTTGCTGTCGATGCCGTTGTATTCGCACGCCAGCCGGGCCTCTCCACGACGTATGAGCCCTTTCAGCCGCAGTATCTGTTCGTTGTCCAGGTCGCCCTCCTTCTTGTTCTTCAGGAAGTTCTTCACCCACTGATAGCTGTGCTTGATCACCTCGTCGGAGCCATTGGCGAAGATGGTGTTAAAGCCGTTGATGAAGTGCATGAACCGTCTCACCTCCTCGTCGCCCACGGCAATGTCGCCCGATGTCTCGTAGGCCACGTGTACGTCGTGGTGCTGTTGCATCAGTCGGCGTATGGTGCCACCCATGGAGATGACGTCGTCGTCGGGGTGTGGCGAGAACACCACCACCCGCTTCGGGTAAGGCGTGGCGCGCTCAGGGCGCGTGGAGTCGTCAACGTCAGGTTTGCCCCCAGGCCATCCCGTGATGGTGTGCTGCAGCTCGTTGAACACCTCGATGTTCACCAGTCCCGCCTGACCGTCGAATTGCTCGACGAGGTGTCCGAGGCCGTTGTCCACATAGTCCTTGGTAGAGAGTTTCAGTAATGGTTTGCCCACCTTTTTACAGAGGTCAATCACCTGCCTGCGTAGCGTATGGTCGGGCATCTTGATTGTAGATGTTAAGTTCAGGTTCATAATGTCAGGTTTTTGAATTACAATGCAAAGATAGTGCAAATATCCGAAACCTCCAAGTTTTTTTTCTTTTTCTCTTCGTTTAATCAGAATTTTATCGTACTTTTGCGAATAATGCCTCCGGTCGCAAGATCTACGTGTCCAGTGGCAGCGTGGACATATATAAGGCTGGCTGGAGCGTTTACGCCCCCGCCATCACCCCCGACGATCACCACCTGGCATAGAGCCAAAAACAATCATCAGTAGGGCGGTACTCTTTTCACGAGGAGTACCGCTTTCTGTTTAATAAGGAGAGCTTATTCCTCCTTACTGGCAGCTTATCTTGAGCAATACATTACAAACCAATTGTCACTCACACTCACAAAACTCACAAAAGCATCTACCGAAACTCACAACAAACAATAGTAAAAATATTAATATATTAATTAAATTATAAATAATATATATATTATTTATAATTTATACGATTATTATCGGTTTTTTTGTGTTTTTTCATTTCCTTTTTGTGAGTTTTGTGAGTGTGAGTACAAGAACAAGGAAATCCCCAACACTTAGTTGGGGATTATTCTTGGAGTCAGGACGACTCCCTCTTGTTTCTTGCCGTCCATCATGATCTTCAGAGGTTGCTCGAAGCGCACATGGCGCACGAAGTCGGTCTCCTCGACAGCGGGCATCGCATCGAGCACCTCCTTCTGGAAGATGCCGTCGCCTGTATAGGTGTTGATGGTGAAATAGCCCACGCCGAACGAGGTGAGGTTCTGGAAGAAGTGGGTGCCCTGGGAGGGATCGACATGGTAGTTCTTCAGACCTGTCTCGACGATGACACGGGCGGCACTGATATGGGGCCACTTAACGGGGATGCCCAGCCAGTAGTCGCTGGATCCCCAACGGCCCGGACCGATGAGGACGTAGTTCTTGTTCTCGTCGAGGAACTTGCGGTTGATCTCCTCGATCTGGGTGGCAATGGTGGGGTTGTTGACGGCCGTGAAATCGTCGCCGGCTTTCACATAGACCACATCGACCACATCCTCTGAGATGCCATGACCGAGGGAGTTGTGGGAGCGCAAGAGGCACTGCTCGTCGGGGATGGCCTTGAGGTCTTCGTCGAGCACCTGCTTGGAATCGACGATGGGGCGGATCTGCAGGAGATAGAACTCGCCGGTACGGTCGTCGTTGAGGTTGCAGGCAAACTCGATCTCCACGGGGCGCTTCATCTCGTCGGCACCTAGCTTCTGTACCATCTGCAGGATCTCGGGCAGGGGGAAGACGCCGTGCTGGAGCACGCCAGTGAAGGAGATGACCTTGCGACCGCCCTCGTAGATGCCGTCGCGGATAATCTGGTCG
>CAMKUA010000097.1:0-3054 GCA_946415825.1 uncultured Prevotella sp.
TGTTTTCAACCAAGGCCATCTATACGCCTACTCAGAGTCAGGTTAAGGCCTACATACTGGAATATAGTCCTTCTGAGGGAGAGCGTGTGGAGCGTCTACTGGAGATGCCCTTTGACAAGATGGCTGCTGACATCGTGCAGAAAGGCAAGCCTGTGGCTGGGGCCAACGGCAACTTCCGCTTGGAACTCTGCCTGAGCGACGATCATCAGTTCTGTGGCCTTCAGTTGTTCCGCTTCGGCGACTTTCAGTACAAGCCAGTCTTCGAGCCGCGCTTCTATGAGGGCAAGGATGTAGAGTCTATCACACAACTTGTTTAGTTGATGACATTCACATTATAATCAGCAAGTGGGGGTGTCGCTCTGGTGACCCCACTTTGCTGTTGATTTTGTGAAATGTAACACAAATGTAATCATAGCATCATTGCTATTATCGCTTTTTTTGTAATTTTGCACCATGAATTTGATGGTATTTCACCTTTTGGGAAAGAACTTTCATAATCAGTTATTAGCCATACCCGAAGGTGAGCCGTAAATTGCAAGCGTTCAGTAACTGAATCCGTGACCGTTCCACTTCAGCGTCTTTTGGGTCTTCTCTCCATTTTCTTCCCACGTAGTGACAGTGATATTCTTTCCAGTTCGTGGCAGAGCGTAGGATTTATTCAAGTACTCAACGTCGAAGCCTGGCGATTCACACCAGCTCATCTTCTTCGTAGCATTATCGTAGCGATAGAAGCCGAGATAGTCGTATTGCCCCATCATAGGCTTTCCATTCTCGAAACTCCATCTGTTACAGGCAAACAATTTGTGTTTTCCGTCGGCTTCGTTCCAGTAGCACATCTCTATCCTGCCGAGGTGTTCAATATATTTATGCTCATAGACGAGGAAGCCGTTCTTCTGGTCGATGGTAAGTGTTCTGTTTGCTTCGAGTGGCAGTCCCTTGGCTTGACACTTGATGGCGTCTTGCAAGTTCTCGTACAGAGACATTCCCTCTTCATCACACTCTTCAGCCTCAGAAATGAGAGAGGTGATATAGGCCAAGGCAAAGTCTTTGATAGTAGGTTTCGCTCCCTGATAGTTTACACGAAAGCCATCTTCCTGTGCCGCTATGGCCATCGTACAGCAGGCAAAAATGATTGCTAATGATAGTCTTTTCATATGCATATTAATTTAATATAATGAATCCTTTTTGCTGGCTATCTTTGTCAGTTTGCCGTTTTTCCATTTGAAAGTGTCTGTGTAGAGAATGCCTGCATCGCGGGCACGACTGGTAATGGTCTTCGCTTCGCTGTCGAACTCAGGCTCCTGAATTTCCTGGAATTCCTTGACATCGTAGAACTGGCGGGTAATGGGATTACATACAAATGCCTTGTAGAGCGACTGTGCATTGTGAGTCACACCGAGATAGACCATCAAGTCTGGTATGCCGTCGAAGTTGATGTCCTTTTCATCAATCCAATTCAGCGTCTCCTCCATTTCGCTGTTGACAGTTCCGTTCAGAGGCTCGTCAAAGCTCAGAGGATGCTCCACGCCATTCACCTCAAAGGTCACATGGATGTTGTCCATCCACTCGCTGTCTCCGCTTTCGTCGTACTTGTTTTCCAGCTTATACAGGAATTTCCATGCATCGCGGTTGGGTGCTCCGAATACATCTGGAGATCCTGGCCACCAGCTGGGCAACTCTCGCATCTCTTGAAAGTCAGACAGGCTCATCACCTTGCCAGTTGTGGGATTCTTCCATGAACCTTTCAGCATCTGGAAGACACCCTCCACCTCTGCATACGTCAGATAGATTATGCCTGTCATCTCTCCATCAGGCTGGTACTCCACAAAACGCCTGTCGAACACATTGTCCTCATCAGAGACAATGGGATCTTCATTACCCCAGTTCTCTGCTATCAGTATGGGAGTGGGTATTTTAGCTTTGGGGTAATAGATGTAGCCCGCCGTCTGCCAGTCGCCATCGTTATGTGCTGTCTGGAAAAACACCTCAACGGCATACTTTCCGTTCATGACAGCCTTGAATCCGCGATTTTCAGTAACCTCCTGTGCCGCTATGACCAGCGTACAACAGACAAAAAAGAGTGCTAATGGTAGTCTCTTCATGTTCATTGCTGTTTCTTAATTCTCATTTGATGTCAATCTTGGGTATGCGTCCGTCCTTCATGCGCTGGAACTCGCGATATGCCGTGGTGCGACGGAAGCCGTTGCCGCCTGATGGGATTCCATCGTGATAGAAAAAATACGACTTTCCTTTGAAATCGATGGTGCCGCCATGAATCGTAAAAGAACCGGGCGACTCGTCGGTGATGCGCCCCTCGTAGTGCCAAGGGCCGTGAATGCTCTTCGATGTCGAGTAAGCCCAATGTTCGGGTACACCGCCAGCAGCATATTCCAGGAAATAGGTATCGCCAATCTTATAGATCCACGGCGCTTCCTCAAAGCCAGTCTTCATCACTTTCTTGTGCAGCTGGTAGTCCATCTTCAAACATTTGGGTCCGAACTGTGCCTCGTCATCAAGCATAGGGCGCATATCGCAGATGCCGTTGTTGGCAAAACTCTTGTCTATGCTGATCATATCTTCGTTCAACTTGGCATACCAGCAGCCGTTGTTGCCCCAGAAGAGCCAGGCCTGTCCGTCATCATCGACAAATACAGTGGGATCGATGAAGCCCCAGTCGCCGGGGATGAGCGGTTTGCCGAGAGCATCTGTCCAAGGGCCTTCCGGACGGTCAGCTACAGCCACGCCGATTCCATGCAGGTGCTTGGTGGTGTCCTCTGCAGCTACATACCAGTACCACTTGCCGTTACGTTCTATGGCCTGCGAAGCCCAGGCATTGTCGCCCTGTTTGGCCCACTTGAAGTTGGCGGTGGTCAACACAATACCGTGATCCGTCCAATGTTCCATGTCGGTAGTGGAAAACACCTGCCAGTCGGGCATACGGAAATAAGTCGCCGTGTCCAGGTCGTGACCTGTGAACACATAGAGACGGTCACCCGATACTACAGGAGCCGGGTCGGGATTGAACATGTGGTTGTTTACACGCTTTTGCGCTTG